>DASPST010000076.1:0-47553 GCA_035623795.1 Terriglobales bacterium | reverse complement strand
TCAGGCTCGACTTCACTGCCGTCGTAGTTGGGATGGAAGTCGACAGTCTCTTTGTCGAGATCTTCGAGCAACGAAGTCGAGACCTGTGCCAGCTTGGCTTCGGTGTAACGATCGGCCGCGGGCGGGTCGCCATCGACGGAGCCGAAGTTGCCTTGCCCGAAGATCAGCGGATAGCGCATCGACCAGTCCTGCGCCAGCCGCACCAACGCGTCGTACACAGCAAGGTTGCCGTGCGGATGGTACTTGCCCATCACGTCTCCGACGATGCGCGCGCATTTCCGCGTGGCCCGGTTCGGATACAACCCCATCTGCTGCATGGTGAATAAAATTCTGCGGTGGACGGGTTTTAGGCCGTCGCGGACATCGGGGAGGGCGCGGCCGATGATCACCGACATCGAGTAGTCGAGATACGACCGCCGCATCTCCTCTTCGATGTTGACCGGTTGAATATTCAGGGCGCCGGGCGAGCCGCCGTCGCCCGCAGGCGGGGTTAAGGGAAGTTCGGGATTCTGGTCGTCAGGCATAAGTTCAGCTCTTAGCTCCTGGCCCTTGGCTCGGGCTCCGATGGGCGGGCTGGAGCGGGCGCAGGCCTCCGCGAGGTTTGGGATTCAGCTCGGGGAATTTTTCCGTAAGTGATTGCATTTACAGGAAGTTATTACCACTGAACCCAGCTTGGATTATATCATGAGAGAGGCGTCGGTGGGTTTGACCGCGAACCGCAACGATGACGAGAACGGTACGTCAGAGTTCGAAGCCGAACCAGGTCCATGGCCTTGCTTTGCAAGGCCGGAGAGAGATGGGCCACCGGGAGGGAAATGATCTTGAAGCTTGTCGAACGGGAGGAATGCCGGTATGTCGGTTCTCGATCCATCGGTCGGCACTCCATGCCGGGGGATTCGCTCTGCTTTTCACGTCAGACCGCAGTGCATCGCGGGTCAGGGACTAGGTGCAGCGCAGAGTGAGCAAGGTAATCTCGGGTGGAACACCCAGGCGCACAGGGAACCCGAACGTCCCCAGGCCACGATTCACGTACAGCGACGCCTGCCGACCGCCGTGGCCATTGCTCCCCGAGCTGTTCCCCATCGGCAGGTGGTAGAGTCCGGCGACGAAGTCCGTGACCAGCCGGGCGGGAGTGATCGTGTGATCCACCACCTCCACCTTCACCTGGCCGCCGTGGGTGTGCCCGGCCAGGCTGAGCTCGATGCCAAGCTCGGCCGCGCGGTGAAACGAGTTCGGATTGTGCGACAGCAGGATGTTGGGGACATCGCGCCGTACCAAGTGCGGGATATCCGCCAGCATCGGCCCGCGCGGTCCCGAGGTCATGTGGTCGCGCTGGTAATCCACGCCGATGAGGTTGAACTTTTCGCCCTGATATCTCAGTTCCACGCTCTCCTGCCGCAGCAGGCGCATGCCGTTTTGCTCAAACAGCTTCTGAGACCTGTCCTCCACTTGGGCGTAGATCTCATGGTTCCCGTTGCACCCCCAGGCACCCAGCGGGGCTCGCAGCGCGCTCAACTCTGTGATGCAGTCTTCCAGCGGGTCACGCGAATCGCTGATGAAGTCTCCTGTAACCACGGCGAGGTCCGCGCCTAGCTGGTTCGCCATCTCGACCGCGCGGCGCACTTCAGCACGCGGCATGAAGTCGCCGGCGTGGATGTCGCTCAATTGCACGATGCGCATCCCGTCAAGTCTCGGGGGCAAGCCCGCAATCGGGACCTCGACCTTCACAATGCGGTACTTCAGGCGCTCTGCGGCGAACCCGTATCCCGCCGCCAGGATTGGCGCGCCCCCGGCCAGGTAGGCCGCGTAACGGAAAAAGGCACGCCGCGCCGGATCAAAGCGGGCGAGTCGGGCAGGCGGAAGCAGGCGAGACCCGGTCTCCGTGAGCCGGTTCAGAGCCTGCACGGACCGTACGGCGAGAAATCCGAAAAGCGATGCCACCAGCCAAAGCCGGCAAACCGCAAGAACCCACGCGCCTCCCCAGGCACGAGGGAAGAGCTTGAAAATGGGATCCAGGGTCGCGAGCAGGAGCAGGACCGCCGCCCCTACCAGAAGCGCTTGCAGCGAGTGCCGCCAGGTGCCCAAGGTCAGGGTCTCAATGGCGCGCCAGGTGTGCACGAACCAGAACCGCTGCACAACGTACATCAGGAGGAGAAACAGAAACAGGAAACCCAACTGCATCGCGATCGCTGATTTCAACGGAAGGCCTGCCTTCTTTCGACCTTCCATTAGATGATGGCGTTTCTCGCTTGGGCGCAGAGGATTCGCCCCATGATCGGGTCAGCGGGCAGCTGCCGATGAGTAAATCAGTCTGCTTTGGGAAGCGCAGGCAGGGTGAAGTCAACCCCGATGGCATCATTCGCCTTTCGGGTCGCCGCCAGGTCCAGTTCGGACAGGGGAATCTTCAGCCGCCGGCCGGCGCTGAAGTCATACAGATTGCTACCCACGATGGCATAGTTGGTGACGTCCAGCTTGTGCCCGTCCTGGAAAACCAGCACGGTTGCAGGTTGTGGAGCGGACTCGGGGATGGCCTCTGCGGCTGCGGGCGCAGCCTCGCTCGGGCGGTGTGTCGGGGGCACCGGAGCGCCATCGGCGTACTCGTTGGGATAGCGCACGCCCGATCCCCGGCGATCAAAGATCGTCGGGCCACCTCGATACTGTTCTGGGTCCTCCTCGGCGAGCGGCTGGGCCCTCGCCTCGGCGTCGTCGGAAGCTTCGTCGCCGTTGTAATAGGCGTAGGGATAGTAATAGGGATACACGTACACCGGGTAACCAGGCTTATGGGGATGCTGGTGATGGCGAGAGCCTGGGGGGGGAACCGTACCAAGCGGGCCTTGCCCCGCGCTGAATCCCTGCGGTCCGAGGGACGTTACACCCGGCGGGACGCCATGAAATCCCGGCTGGCCGCCAAAGCCATAACAGGTCACGCAGGGGGGAACGCCCTGCCATCCAGGATGCCCGCCAAAGCCAAACGAAGTCACCGAGGGAGGAACGCCGTTGACCTGCGCCGTCAGCACAGGCGTCAGGCACAGTCCCAAGGTAACAACCAAAAGCCCCGTCCAGCACCGCATTCCATGATGATACTCCGGTTCGGCGTGCATGGAACCCCTCTCTTACGGTTAGATGGCGCGGCCTGACTTTTGGTTCGGCTGCTGGGTTGAGCTCCTGCTTTTGGCACCCTGACAAGAATTGGCGTCCATCCGGGTCATTGCCCTGATGTTGTGCGCAACCGCCGGCATGCATTATCGCCCCTGCCACCCGGAACCCGATGAGCGGTTGGCTCACATTGCCCGCCTGTCGGCTCAATTCCATCACACTCCACAGCGCATACCCGAAAAGCAGACAGAAAAGACCGACCGAGACCAGTTTGCGGTATCGGGTCTCCCGCAGATCCGCCATCACCCCGCCCACGAAGACGAAGAGGAAGGGCAGGGCGACGAATCCAAAGCTCCCTTCCGGGTAGCTTGGGTTTGTCAGGCCCAACAGCAGGAAGAGCCCTCCCACCAACAGGGGCGCCCAGTTGCCGAAGTACCGGGCTCTGCGCCACGCGAGAAACGTCACGAGCGTCACCGCCAAAGCAACCAGCAGCGCCGGATTGGTCTGCCGGATACGCGCCAGCCCCTCCCCACCGATGCCGGCCATGGCGAGGGCCTTCCATGGGACGCTCAGCCAGGCGGCGTGGGTGAGAGCTTCCCGAAAGGCAGTGGGACGAAAACCGTAGGCCGCAAATAGGATGGCCAGCGCCAGGGCGCAAGCCGCCCCCCAGATCACCGCGGCGGCCGCCCGGCGCGTCGGCGCCAGATACAGCACGAAGCCGAGGGTGAGCGGCGCCAGCACGACCAGGACGTATTGCGACCCAACGGCGAGCGCCAGGGCGATGGCCAGGAGGGCAATCCGGCGCCAGTTCCACAACACGACCTCGCGCGGGGCATAGAGCGTATGGGCCAGGGCGATGGCCGTAAACACGGCGCCGAAGGCGCCCCAGGCTGCACCCGTCTGGGGCTCGGCAAAACCGCCGGACGAGGCTCGGATCATGCCGGGCGAGAAGCAATAAAGGGTTAGCGCAACAAAGCCGCCCTCGTTGCCGTACAGACGCCGCGCCACGTACCACAGCGAGGCGCCCAGCCACAGGCCGAACCACATGCCCGGTCCTCGCGCCAGCCATCCCCAGTAGGAAAGTGACGTCGAATGCAGGGAACCCGGCCAGACCAGCAACGGCAGGGAGCTGACCAGATACCAGAGCTGAGAATGATCAGGATCAATCCCGTCGTTCTCCCGGACCCGCGCCGGCGTACCCGGGCGGGGCTGGGCCGGAGCTGTTTCCCGAGGCGCTGTCGTCCCGTGCCAGATGCGCAGCCCGGTGTCGATGCGGTACCACTCGCTTTCGTCCCACTGGCCCGAACCTAGGCTTCGGCTTACCAGCCAGGCACACTGGCCGAGAAATACCAGAAGCAGCGTTCCGGCGATCAGCTGTGGTTTTCCGAAGCGCTCGTGCATGAAAAATGGGGACGAAGGCGCGACCGAGTGTTTTACCATGCGAGACGTACTCCTGCCGAACTTCCAATGTCCGAGCCGGAAACTCCAGTTCCGTCCGAGTCGCGTCCACATGACCCGTCATCGGGTTCCTCCGAACCTGGCCTCTCAAGGACGGCCGCGGAACGGATTTTTCTTGGTCCGAGCGGACTCCGGGCAATTTGGCGGGGCCTGCTGTACTTGGGCTCCGCTGGGGTGATCATGGAGTGTGTGCTCTGGCTGGGAGGAGCTGTTGTCTCGGCTCCGGCCACGCTAGTCGGCCAGCTGTGGGCCAACCTGTACAGCGAGTTCGCCTTTGCGCTTGCGGCCCTTCTGCCGGCTTTCCTGATGGCGCGCATTGAGCAACGCAACTTCGATGACTACGGTCTGCCTAGGCGGGCGGCCTTCGGACGCCGGTTCTGGGCGGGCGCAGCCTGGGGCTTGGGCGCCATCACCTTGCTCCTGCTGGCCTTGCGCGGCCTTCAGGTTTTCGGCTTCGGCCACCTTGCGCTCCATGGGGTGCACATCGTGAGATTCGCGGCATTCTGGGGGATGTTCTTCCTGGTGGTGGCATTGTTCGAGGAGTTCCTGCTGCGCGGCTACCTCCTGTTTCTTCTGGCGGGATGGGCGGGATTCTGGCCGGCTGCGACTGTTCTTTCCTTGGTCTTCGGCGCCATTCACTTGTTCAATTCCCACGAAACCCTGACGGGCGCCGCCGGAGCCGCCGTCATCGGCCTGTTTTTCTGCCTCACCCTCAAGCGCAGCGGAAACCTGTGGTTCGCGGTAGGTTTCCACGCCTTCTGGGACTGGGGAGAAACCTTCCTCTACGGCGTGCCTGACAGCGGCACGACCGAGCCGGGGCACCTGCTGTCCTCGGTCCTCAACGGTCCGGCATGGCTGGCGGGAGGTACGGCAGGCCCCGAGGGCAGCCTGCTCTGTTTTGCCCTGGTCGGGTTGCTGGCTGCGGGCTTTCACTTCCGCCACCCCGAATCGAGATACGCCCTCAACCTGCCAGGCCGCGCGCGGGAGAACCAGGTCGGTCTCTCTCTTTGATCGGTGCTCCTTGACCCCGGATATCCATGAGGTCCGGGCTTCCAGGTCTGAAGACCCAAGCCGCCTACTTACCACCAATAATGTACCGTGTAGGTGACCAGGGCCTCGCCGTCAGGCTTGATGGTGACCGGGAATTCGATGGTCTGCGAGTCCAGCCTCCGCGACGCCGTGCTGGCTTCGGCCAGCTTCCAGTTGTTGCAGCGGTTCAGATGCTCAACCACGCGCAGATTGACGGTTTCCTTCTTGTGGTTGCGCACCCGGATCTCAAACGACTCGTCCATCCAACGCTCTCTCGATTGCACCAGGAAATTGGTTCGCTTGCGCTCGCCCACGACGTCGAACGCGTTGCCGGTGTACAGGCGCAGAGTCTCATCTTTGGGCGTGTGGTCGATGGTATTCTCGCCCACGAACTCGAGGTGGCCGTCGCTGTCACGGCGGTAGAAGCGCAAGCGTCCCTTGGGCAGCGGCATGCCGAGGTGGTTGGCCTCGGAGTTCTTGAGCTCCTGCATGACCCAGACCTTCGGATTGGACTGGGTACCGTAGTTGGGATCCTGCTGCACCTGCCCGGGGAAAAAGTAGTAGTTCTCCTTGGGGACACCGTCATAGAGGTAGAGCCTCTGCGAGTGAATTCCGGTGGCGCGCACGAACTCCACCTGCTTCGTCTCCTGGTCGCGGAGGGTCGCCGGGCGCTCGAGGGTGTAGAGATGGAATTCGTCGAAGGCCTTCTCGCTGACCGGGGGCGCCATCGCATCGTTGCTGGGTGCGCGCACCCGGGCTTCTTTGGCGAGCGCGATCGCGCCCGCCACGTCGACTTTGTTCACATCGCCTGCCATCAACTTGATGCGTGCATTCTCGAAGGTCTTGCCGCTCTGGTTCTGCATGGTGATCCAGCCGACCAGGTCAATAAGATTGGCTTGGCCCAGCACATCCGAGACCACCAGGTTGTAATCCGCGTGCCAGGTCATGCCGGCACTGAGATAGGAAAGCTCGGCGTCGAACTTGCCCGGCTTGTCGGTTTGAAGCTGCCAGCTGAGCGTGGGCTGGAGGATGGAGTCTCCGCTCAGCGCGGGAAACAGCGGCTGCCCCGGCAGCCCGAAGCGCAGCACGCCGTCGACTTCGATGATGGGCTGGGAGTAGGGCGGCTGCTGGTATCCTTGGGCATAGCCGTAGCTTGGGATGTAGCCGCTGCGAATGATCTTGCCCTTGATGATCTGCCCGGGCTGCACCAGGAACTCGATGGTCTTGCCTTGGTAGAAGGAAAGCAGCAATTCCTGCGAGATGGGATCGTTGCGATAGTTCTGCTCGAGAATCTCGAGCGCGCGGCCTGCAGGATCCCGCAGGATCACCGAATCCGGTTCCAGGTGCGCCGCGGTTCCCGCGTATTCCACGTGGTTCACACCCGCGCTGAGATCGAGCGGCAGATGCTCGCGTGCCACGAAGAAATTCTGGTTGTAGATGGTGAGCACCGGCGGCTCCTCCGCCGCCGGTCGGGCCTGGGCACTTGCGGCCGCCAGCCACATCAGCGTGAGTAACAGTGGTTTCAAGTTGGTTTCCTTTGCCTCGATCGGGTCGCGGTTTCCGAAATTCCGCCCCCTGCCTGTGGAACGGCGCCCGCCATGAAACTTGCGCATGCCCACACCCCAGCCGCGCGGGCGGAGGAGTACCAGAGTAATGAGCAGGTAATCGCCAATCGTTGGCGAAGTATGGGAGGTGCGCCGGGCGGCATTCTGCCCTCAACCACTGGGTGAGGGTCTTACCCGTCAGTCCGTGAGAACGAGGCGCGCCTGCCGACTTGCAGGAGATTTCTGTCGGATTCGGGGAAGAGATGCGCGGGCAAGCGTGCCCGCGCCCTATTGCAGGCTAGATGTCCAGGTTCTTCACGTCCAGCGCGTTCTCTTCGATGAACCTGCGACGCGACTCGACATCCTCACCCATGAGCGTGGTGAAGATCGTCTCGGTCTCCGCGATGTCTTCCAGCTTCACCGAAAGCAGCGTGCGCCGCTCCGGATCCATGGTCGTCTCCCAGAGTTGCTCGGCGGTCATTTCGCCCAGACCCTTGTAGCGCTGCACGGTGTAGTCCTTCTTGCCTTCTGCCAGGACATAGTCAAATAGATCGCGGGCATTTGTCTTCTCGACCACCGCCGGCTCGGCCTTGCGCCGGGGAGCCGCCTTGGGCGTCTTCTTCTGAGCTTTCTCGGCTTCCTCCCGCTCGGCGTCACTGAGCTCTTCGGCCTCATTCGCCGCAGCTGCCGCCTTGGCGATGGTTTCCACCACAAACGGCGGCTCCATGAAAGGTTGGATCTGCTTGTACTTGGAAATCAGCTGCCGGCATTCCGGCGTCGACACCAGCTCCCAGCTGATCACGTGCTCGGCGCCCTGCGAGTTCACGAACTGCACTTCCCACAGGTTGTGCTCTTCGTCAAAGCGCGCCTCCACGCTCTTGAAGCCGTGTTCCTTCTGCAGCTTCTTCAGTTCGCGTTCGAGTTTCTCGATCTTCTTCGGCTGGTTCTTCTTGTCGCTCTCGAAATCAGCACGCTTCGAAAAATCAAGTTTGGGCAACAGTGCGGTTACTTCTTCGTCGCGAAGGCGCTTGTCCACCTTGTCGAAGAAACCGAGGTACTCATTCAGTACGGTCATGAAGCGCGCCAGATTGGCGCCTTCCAGTTTTGCCGCGCCCTCGCCGTAGCGGACCACGAGCCCGTCCGCCGCGCGCTTCACCATGACCTTTACGAACTCCCGCTCATCCTTGATGTACTGGTGCGACTTGCCCTTGCGGATGCCGAACAACGGCGGCTGCGCGATGAACACGTTGCCGCGCTTGATCAGCTCCTGCATGTGGCGAAAGAAGAAGGTCAGCAGCAGAGTGCGAATGTGGCTGCCGTCGACATCGGCGTCGGTCATCAGAATGATCTTGCCGTAGCGCAGTTTGGACGGATCAAAGTCGTCCTTGGCGATGCCCGTGCCCAGGGCCGTGATCATGGCGCGGATCTCTTCGTGCGCCAGCATCTTGTCGTAGCGCGCCTTCTCGACGTTGAGGATTTTCCCCTTCAGCGGCAGGATCGCCTGGAAGCGCCGGTCGCGCCCCTGCTTGGCGGTGCCGCCGGCGGACTCGCCCTCCACCAGGAACAGTTCGCAGCGTTCGGGCTGGCGCTCAGAGCAGTCGGCCAGCTTCCCGGGCAGCCCGCCGCCATCGAGCGCTCCCTTGCGACGCGTCAGGTCGCGGGCCTTGCGGGCTGCTTCGCGCGCCCGTGCCGCGTCGATCGCCTTGTTGATGATCTTGCGAGCGACGGTGGTGTTCTGCTCGAAGAACGCCCCCAGCTTCTCATTGACGAACGCCTGCACGATGCCGGCGATGTCGGAATTCAGCTTTCCCTTGGTCTGCCCTTCAAACTGCGGCTGCGGCAGTTTCACGCTGACCACCGCCACCAGGCCCTCACGCACGTCGTCGCCAGTCAGGTTTTCCTTGACGTCCTTGAACAGGCCCATCTGCTGCCCGGCGTAGTTGATGGTGCGCGTCAGCGACGTGCGGAAACCGGAGAGATGCGTCCCCCCATCGACGGTGTTGATGTTGTTGGCGAAGCTGAACACACTCTCCGAGTAGCCGTCGTTATACTGCAGGCCGATCTCCATCACCACGCCGTCGCGTTCGGCTTCCATGTAAATCGGCTTGTCGTGGAGCGTCTGCTTGCCGCGATTCAGGTGCTTGATGAACTCGGCGATGCCGCCGTTGTACTTGAAGTCAGCGTGCTTGGGCTCGCCGGTCTTGGGATCTGTGGTGCGCTCGTCGGTTAGGCTGATCTGCAGGCCCTTGTTCAGGAACGCCAGCTCGCGCAGGCGCTGGGCCAGCGTGTCGTAATTGTATTCGGTGGTGGAGAAGATTGCCTTGTCGGGCAGGAAGTGCACCTTGGTTCCCGTCTTGACCTTCGCTGCACCCGTTTTTTTCAGCTTGCTCGTGGGCTCCCCCTTGGAATACTCCTGTTCCCAGGTGAAACCGTCGCGCCAGATCTCCAGCTCCAACTCTTCGCTCAGCGCGTTTACCACCGACACTCCCACACCGTGCAGTCCGCCCGAGACTTTGTAGGTAGAGGAGTCGAACTTGCCGCCGGCGTGCAGCTTGGTCATGACCACCTGGGCGGCGGGAATCTTCTCTCCATCGATGTCCATATTGTCGACGGGAATGCCACGCCCGTTGTCCACCACCGTGATGGAGTTATCGATGTGGATGGTGACATCGATCTTGTCGGCGAAGCCGGCCAGGGCTTCGTCAACGGAGTTGTCGACCACTTCGTAGACCAGATGATGCAGGCCCAGGTCGCCGGTCGAACCGATGTACATGGCAGGGCGCTTGCGCACCGCTTCCATGCCACCGAGCACTTTGATGGACTCGGCCGTGTAGTCGCCGTTGCCGCCATCGACCGGCTTTACGTTTCCGTTTTTGGCTTTGGTTTCTTCGATGGCGATTGGTTTTAGCGTCTCTTTGCTGGCCATTCAACTCCACTGGAGCATGCCGACGTGCAGGCTCTGCCTCGGGTTTCCCGGAACCCCTCGGGGCCGACTTCAAATTATTGAAATTACGTGTACTTAGAGGACTCCGGCGCCTGGTTTATTCTACCACAAAAGCCCACCTCATTCGACCCCGGTATCGGGGAGGTAACCCATGGATTTGGTGGGGCTTGGGGACAGTCGGAAACAGCCGGTGCGGGCCAAGGCCAGCAGGGCCTGCTACTTGCTCCGGTTGGCTTTTACCGCCGCGAAGCGCAGCCCCTCGATCAGCTCTTCGATATCATCCCCGCTTCCCCCAATAAACGTGAAGGACACGAGGGAGCCTTTGGCCAGCATCACCAACGACGACTGTCGCATCGTGAGACTGCCCCGCTGCTTCGAGAAGTCTGCCCGCGGCAACCAGCGGTCGCCAATCTCGACTTCGTAGGGGTCTTCAACCGCCTTGAACCCTTTGCTCACCGCGAGCTCCGTCAACGGGCCCAGGTAATCGGCGGCCGTCTTCAAGCCGGGATAGGTGGCTGCACTCTCCATCGCAATCAGCACGGCGGAGTTCACCGTGTCGCCCGACACTTCCGGGGGGCGCTCGAACACCGCCAGCAGCACCTGCGCCTTTTGCGGATCAGTCCCTTGCATCTGTTTGGTACGCTCGACCCAGCCATATCGAACCTGGTAGGTGAATCCCAATCTGGCATTGCGATAGACGAACGCCGCATCAGCGCCGGATTGCGTCTCGGTCACTTGCCCTTCGGCTTTGGGGTTGGTCGAGAAGGAGCGGGCTGCCATTTGCGGCGCGGCGGTCACGGCGCTGCACATCAGGAACGCGGTTAGAACGCGGGCGCGAGGGGAAGCCATCCCGACCCATGTTACAGGAGAGGGACCTCTAGGCGGCCCGTCCCACCGGAACCGGCTGCGCGCAATGGGCACACCGCTTCGCGTCAATCGGTATCTCGCTCAGGCACTCCGGGCACTTCTTGGTCGTAGGATCCGCCGGTGGCGGCTCTTTCTTCATGCGCGCCAATAGCGCATTGACCGGCGTGACCACGAAGAAGTACACCGCAACCGCCACCAGCAGGAAGGAGATGGCGGCATTGATGAAGTCTCCCAGGTTGAAGACGCTGCCACGAATGTTGAAGCTGAACGTGGCGAAGTCCCCCGTCTTGCCCACCACGGCGTTGATCAGGGGCGTGAGCAGATCCTTGGTAAACGCCGTCACCATGGTCGCGAACGCCGCCCCAACGACCACGCCCACCGCCATGTCCACCACGTTGCCGCGCAGGATGAACTTCTTGAACCCGTCCAGCATGCTTCGCCCCTCCGGTTCACAGTGGCAGTCAATTTAATGTCTCCCATCCGCTTTGGTCAAGAAGGCTGCTTTTGCATTACGGAGCGCTCAAGCTTAAGCCAAAGTTAGCCAGGTCTGCGGGTTGCGCTCGTCGTCTGCGAATGATGTTCCGGCCTGGTGGTATTCAGATCCGCATCGGCATCACGATGTACCGGTACTTGTAATCCTCACCGCCCAGGGGCCGCAGTTGCCCGGCGGATTGTGGATCTTTCAACTCCAAGCTGACGTCGCCCGCGCCCACGGCCTTCAGGAAGTCCAGCAGGTAACCCGCGTTGAACCCGATGGCCAGGCTGTCTCCATTGTAGGGCGTCTCCAGCGAGTCTTCCGACTCGCCGGTTTCGGTCGAAGATGCGGACAGCTTCAGTTCCCCTTTATCCAGCTTGAGCCGCACGGCGCGCGAGCGCTCGTCGGAGAACTGGGCTACGCGCTGGATGGCTGCGTTGAAGTCTTCCCCGTTCAGCGTGACCAGCTTGGTATTGTCCTTGGGCAGAACCGCCTCGAAGTTGGGGAACTGGCCGGTGAGCTGGCGCGAAGTCAGCAGGCGCGGCCCGACCCGGAAGAACAGGGTCGACTCATCCTTGGCGAACTCGACGGTCTCCACTTCGCTGGCATCCACCAGCGACTTCAGCTCATCCATCGCCTTCTTCGGTACCAGCGTCTTCATCTCGCCGGAGACGCCTTCGAACTTCTCTCCTCCGCGCTCGATGTGCGCCAGTCGGTGGCCGTCGGTCGCTACCATGGTGATCGACTCCGGCTTGAGCACCATCAGCGCCGCGTTCAGCGTGTATCGGGATTCCTCGTTCGCGATGGCAAACCCGGTCTTGGCGATCATCGCTCGCAGCACCTGAGCCGGGATCGGCACCATGGCTGCGGCCGGCACCACGGGTAGCGTGGGGAAGTTCGCTTTGGCCATGCCCACCATCTTCGTGTTCGACCTCCCGCATCGGATGCTGACCCAGTAATTCTCCAGCAGCTTGATGGTCAGATCCGCGTCGGGCAGCAGCCTGACGTAGTCGTAGAGCTTCCTTGCCGGAATCGTGCAGGAACCTTCTTTCTTGACTTTGGCGTGGCAGGAGGTTCGCAGGCTCAGGTCGAGATCGGTGGCGGTCAGCGAGAGCTTGTCGCCCGCGGCCTCGAACAGGTAGTTGGAGAGAATCGGAATGGTTGTCTTGCGTTCAACAACGCCCTGGGTCGCCGTGAGTTCGCGCAGCAGTTCGAACTTGCTGACCGTGATCTCCATCGTCCCCGTTCCCGTCGCGGTGGCCACTTCAACCGGCATAACCGAGTCTCCCGTCGTGCGACGCTACTGCTTCTTCATCCCTTATATCAAATGAAAAACCTGTAAAACCAGCAGGAACCGTAGGCTACGCGCAAAAGTGGAAAACTATACCAACCTGCCTCTGGTCACGCGTTTACCCCGGCACCGTTCATGTCCAAAATAGGTCCTGCCCAGGGGGGAGGAGGCAGGAAGTTTGGCTCCCGATCCCGAATCGTGTCCGCGTCCTGCACAGCTTCCACATCCGCTCCACACGCGTTCCCCGGAAAGAACTCACTGGGTAGTGGAAAACTGCCCGGACGCCGCCATCAACCGCCCAGTTGCTCGGTGAGCTTGTTGATCAGCCTGTTTAAATCCTTGTCGTTCTTGCGCACCTCTTCAATTTTCTCCACGGAGTGCAGCACGGTCGTGTGGTGCTTGCCCCCGAACTGGCGTCCGATCTCGGGCAGCGAAGCCTCGGTAAGGTGCTTGGCCAAATACATGGCGATCTGCCGCGGGTACACGATGGCGCGTGAGTTATTCTTGGCCTTGATCTCCACCAGCCGCAGCCCGAACTGTTCCGCCACCGCTTTCTGGATGGACTCGATCGTCACTTTGCGGGCCTGCGAGTCGATGAAGTTCTTGAGCACCTGCTGCGCGTAAGGAAGTGTGATCTCCGCTCCGATCAGCGAGGAGTGCGCCACCAGGCGAATGAGTGCGCCTTCGAGTTCGCGCACGTTCGACCGGATGTTCGAAGCGATGTACAGGGCGACATCAGTGGGCAGCGTGACCTTCTCCTGTTCCGCTTTCTTCTGCAGGATAGCCACTTTGGTCTCCAGGTCGGGCGGTTGGATGTCGGCGATCAGCCCCCACTCGAAGCGGCTGCGCAGCCGGTCCTCGACCTCGGCCAGCTCCTTGGGCGGCCGGTCGCTGGCGATCACGATCTGCTTCATGGACTCGTGCAGCGCGTTGAAGGTGTGGAAGAATTCTTCTTGCGTGCGCTCTTTCTGCGCCAGAAACTGGATGTCATCCACCAGCAACACGTCCACGTTGCGGAACTTGTCGCGGAAGCTGGTCATCTTGTCATAGCGCAGCGAGTTGATCATCTCGTTGGTGAACTTCTCGCTGGACACGTAGCAGATGGCCGCCTGCGGCAGGCGCCGCTTGATCTCGTGCCCGATGGCTTGCATCAGGTGGGTCTTGCCCATGCCCACGCCGCCGTACAGGAACAGGGGGTTGTAGGCCTTCGACGGACGCTCCGCCACCGCCTGGCAGGCCGCGTGGGCGAACTGGTTGCCGCTGCCGATCACGAACGCGTCGAAGGTGTAGCGCGGGTTCAGTTGCGCCGCGCTGTCCCAGTCGAAGCGGGCCTGCGCCGGGGCCGCGCCGGGGGTAGCGGTCATAGCCGAGAGCCCGCCATCGTGACGAACCGGGGTGGCGGCGGGATCATCATCGGGCGTCACGAACTTCACATCTTCGTATTCCAGTCCGAGATTGTCGATGGCCTCCTGGATCAGGTCCGCGTACTTGTCGCCCACGTGCCGGAACTCCACCGTGGGCACGCGCACGAACAAGACCCCGCCGCTGGCGTGGCTGTAGCGCGTCGGCTTGAGCCAGGTATCGTAGGAGTGCCGGTTGATCTTTTTCTCGAGCGCGTCGAGGATGCGAATCCAGGGATTAGGAGTAAGAGTTGTGCTTGGAACAGACATAAAAGCTCATGGCCGGGCCGGCGGCTGGGTCGCGCCCGTAGTAATGAATCCTTGGAAAACTATCTTTAATTGCAGAACGGCCCCCGCGTTGCGAGAGCGCTGAAAGAAAATTTTCTCAGCAAGTGGACACGCGGCATACTAGCACAAAACTTTTCGCGGCGTGGAAAACTTGCGCGCCGATTTTTGGGATCACTCAGATTCAGCACCCGAAGAAATTTATTTGTCAAGTAGCGGAGTAATAACTGCAACGCGAGTGGTGCAAGAAGGGGTTCCGACTTCCCTCCGCGAGGTCGGCAGCGGGTCGGGCGTCGAGCTCGTAGATTCATTCGGTTAATCCGTGCACGCGCTCGGAACCGTCTTTGGCGCCATGCGCTGATGCTCGCAGCGGGCGGAACTGGCGCAGAATGGGCACAGCGCGCCGCCATCCATTGTGCAAACCGACTTCCTGGGTTTGCCCCTCCCGCCCGCGTCATTTATACTTTTCGCTTGCCTTAATGCCTTTGATCCCAGCAGGAGCAGCAACGTTTCATGCCCAAGCGTACGTTCCAACCCAACCGGCGCAAGCGCTCGAAAAAGCACGGGTTCCGTACCCGCATGAGGACCAAGAGCGGTGCCAAGGTGCTCTCGCGCCGCCGCGCGAAAGGTCGGAAGCGGGTTTCCGTGAAACCCGGCTTCCGCGAGTAAACCTCCTGACTTCCCCGGCGGACCTTAGTGGGGTGTTCTGACGATTGCAGGCGAAACGACTTCCCCGTGTCTGTCGCCGATGCAGGCCGAGGGCCCGGTGAGCGCGATCGCTCCCGGGCCGCGCAACCGGTTTCCACGCAGCCTGCGACTTCTGCGGCGGGCTGATTTTGAACGGGTGTACGAGCAGGGCCGGCGCCACTTCGGGGTGCACATGACTGTGTTCTACCTGCGGCGCCCGGAAGGCGACGGACTAAGAGTGGGTTTTACCGTGAGCCGCGCCCTCGGTGGCGCCGTGGAGCGGAATCGCATGAGGCGGCGACTGCGCGAATGCGTCCGGCTTTGCCGGCCGTCGGCGTTTCCGGCGGTCGACCTGGTCATTAACCCGAAGAAATCGCTGCTGACCGCTGATTTCTCCGACCTGCAAAAGGAAGTCCGCCGGGCGTTCACGGTGATCGTGCAGAAGCTGGCCGAGAAGCCCAGGCAGCAACCGTGAACGGTCAGCCTGTTAGGGGAACGGAGAACTCCGTAACCGGGTGTGCCGAGAGTTCGCTTTGGGTGGAGCGGCGCTTCGAGCGCTGCACCAAGAATTTGAAGCGTGGGCCGTAGCCCTGGTCGATGAGGCGAATCACCAGCCAACTCGTGCTCCTGTTGCTTCGCGGCTATAAGCGCGCGATATCTCCCTGGCTCCAGCCTGCCTGCCGCTACGTGCCGACCTGTTCGGAATACGCCATGGAGGCGGTAGAACGCTACGGAGCCCTGCGCGGAACCGCGATGGCATTGCTCCGCCTGTTGCGCTGTCACCCCTTCGCCACAGGCGGATATGATCCGGTCGGTGATGGTCGCCTTCGGCCGGTGAGCCGCACCGCGCCGGAAGCGCAGGGTCAGGATCCAGTCCCCCAGGGGACCGGGGCCATACGGTAAATCCTTGTCAGACTTTCAAAACCCGCAGCAGGAGCCCGGAATGGAGCGGAGAATATTTCTGGTCTTCGCCATCTCGTTCCTGATCATGCTGATCTCGCAGGTGTGGCTTAAGAAGTACGAGCCGAAACCGCCGCAGCCCGCCGCGCCACGACCGCAAGCGGCGCCGATCTATCCCTTGCCCCCCACACGGGTGTCGGAGCAGCCTGCTCGAGTCATGCCACCCGCCGGCGTCAAGCAGGCCTCCGCCGAGGCCGAGAGCGTCGTAGAAAACGATCTCTACCGCATCCGCTTCAGCAACCGTGGCGGCCAGGTGAAGTCGTGGGTGCTGAAGAAATACGACGACGACAAAGGCAATCCCCTGGAACTCGTCCATACCGCTGCGGCGGAGAAGTACGGCTATCCCCTCTCCCTGTGGTCCTACGACGAGTCGCTGCGCAACAAGTTGAACTCGGCGCTCTACGTTGGCCCGGCTGCCAATTCGTTGACCGCCCCCACCGCGATCACGTTCGAGTACTCCGACACCGACGTCTCGGTCCGTAAAACCTTCCACTTCGATCACAGCTATTTGGTCACGATGGAGATTTCGGTTGTCTCCCAGGGCGCGGCGGTCTCCGCCTTGCCCATGTGGCCCGCCGGCTTCGGTGACGAAAGCAATCCGGCTGCCTACGCCACCAGCCAGGTCGAGTACCAGAACGACGGCCGGATTGACCGCTTATCCGTCAAAAAAGTCAGCAGCGGCGCCACGGTTCAGGGTCCATTCCAGTGGGCGGGCGTGACCGACCGCTACTTCGCGGCGGTGTTCCTCCCCGAGGACCCTGCCGCGAGCGCCCTGGTGACCTTGAACAACCCGCTGGACGTCCCGCGCAGCCCCCAGAAGCCCGACTCTAAGGAAATGATCAAGGTGGAGGTGTTAGGCGCCGCCGTGGGGAACCTCAAGGGCGCGACCGCACAGCGTATGTATGTCGGCCCCAAGGACCTCAAGACACTGGAGGCGATCCCGGTGCCCACCATCACCGGCAGCGAACCCCCGGATCTTCGCGGTCTGGTCGACTTCGGCTGGCTGGGCCTGATTGCCCGCCCTCTGTTCCTGTGGCTGAAATGGACCTACAAGTACGTCGGCAATTGGGGATGGGCGATCGTGATTCAGACCCTGATCATCAATGTAGCCTTGCTGCCTCTGCGCCTCTCGCAGATGAAGTCCATGCTGAAAATGCAGCGCGTCGCGCCCCAGATCAAGTCCATTCAGGAAAAGTACAAGAAGTACAGCCTGCGGGATCCCAGAAAGCAGGAGATGAACCAGGAGATCGCCGCGCTTTACAAGCAGCACGGCGTCAATCCTGCCGGTGGCTGCCTGCCCCTGCTCATCCAGATGCCTTTCCTCTTCGCCTACTATCGTATGTTGGGGGTCGCGCTCGACCTGCGCCAAGCGCATTGGCTCTGGATACGGGATCTGTCCGGACCCGACCCGTGGCACATTCTGCCCATCGCCATTATCATCACCATGTTGTTCATGCAGCGCATGACGCCGCAGCCCGGCATGGATCCGGTGCAACAGAGAATGATGAACTTCATGATGCCGGCGTTTCTCGGCTTCATCAGCCTGAACCTGGCCGCCGGCCTCTGCCTCTACTGGTCGGAGGGAAACTTGATCGGAATTGTGCAGCAGGCCATCATGAATCGCACCGAACTGGGCCGCGAAATGCGCGAGATGATGGAGAAACGCGCCCGCAAGAAAGACAAATGAGCGTTCAGCTCTCAGCCGTCAGCGCGCGGCCCTTGCGTCGTAAGCGGCTTTTGCTGAATGCTGACGGCTGATTGCTGAGAGCTGCTCTTCTATGCCCATACCCGACAAGATCGCCGCCGCCAACCGCATCAACGAATTCCTCCGCGGAATCGTGGCCAACGCCGCTCTCCGCCTGAAGTACCGCATCACCGTCGATCCTCCGCTCGCCGAGGAGCGCGATTGGGAGAAGCCGGAAATCCTGGTGGAATTTGCCGGCCCTGATTCCCCCCTTCTGCTCGAGCGGGGCGCCGAACTGCTGCGCGCCCTAGAACTGCTGGCGCTGGAAAGCCTTCGCCTGGCCGGCAATGAGCATGAGAAAATATGCTTCGACTGCATGAATCACCGCGCCATGCGCCTGGAAGAGCTGCGCATGGCGGCTGCGGTGGCTGCGGAAAAGGTCCGCAAGACCGGCGCCCCCTATCGCTTTGCCCCCATGTCCTCGCGCGAGCGCCGCATCGTCCACCTTGCCCTGCGCGACGAAACCGACCTGCGCACCGAAAGCGAAGGCGAAGGCCTGCGGCGCTGCGTGGTGGTGTACGCCAGGGACTACAAGTCGGTGGCGAAGCCGGAGCGCAAGACGATCCCCTAGCCGGAGGCGCTTCTCCCACGTCGGCTACTGAGGCCGCCAAGGGCTATCCCAGTCCTTGCGGTTCGTACCAGACTCTTTTTGGGCAGAGCCACCTTCGAAGTCCCGCTTGTCTGTTGTTGGGAGGACGAGGCTGCAGTCAACCACGACGCCGGGGAGATGGGCGCGGATCGAGCGGAAACTTCAGCTTGACCGACGGGAGAAGGGGTCTTACAGCCCTCGAGCCTCGGATCCTCGATTCCCCGCCAACCACGACGAACACTGAGAAATCACAGCCGGCCATTACAATCTCCCGGTGAACCTCGACGACACCATCGTCGCCATCGCCACCCCACCCGGCCGCGGCGGCATCGGCGTCGTCCGTCTCGCCGGCCCGGACGCCCGCGCCATCGCCGCGCCTTTGCTCCGCCTCCCGCACGAACTCGAGCCCGGCCGTGCCATGTTGGGCGAACTGATCGAACCCTGCGGCACGGGCCCCTCCGCCGGCGGCGACGTGACGCACCAGAGAGAGAATCAAGGAGAATCGTCCGCCCCACACCGCATTGACGAGGTGGTCGTCACCTTCTTCGCCAAGCCACATTCCTACACGGCAGACGACGTCGTTGAGATCTCCGCCCATGGTTCCCCCGTCGTCTTGCGCCATGTTGTCGAGCTTGCCCTCGCCCGGGGAGCCCGTCTGGCCGAGCCCGGTGAATTCACCATGCGCGCTTTTCTCAACGGTCGCATCGACCTCACCCAGGCCGAGGCCGTCCGCGACCTGATCGAATCGCGAACGCTGTTCCAGGCCAAGATTGCGGCGCAGCAGTTGGAAGGCGCGCTCTCGCACCAGCTCAAGCCCATCAAGCAGAAGCTGGTCGACCTGATTGCTCAGCTCGAAGCGGGCATCGACTTTGCCGAAGACGACGTCTCCATCCTGCCTGATGCGACCATCCTCGACTCGATTGCCGCGGTACGCGCGCCCCTGGCAGCACTCGCCGCCAGCTTTGCCTACGGCAAGATCGTGCACGAAGGTATGACCCTGGCCATCGTCGGCCGCCCCAACGTAGGCAAGTCGAGCCTCTTCAATCGCCTTGTCGAACGGGAACGGGCGATCGTCACGGCTACGCCCGGCACCACGCGAGACTTGGTCACCGAAAGCGTCGCCATCGGTGGCATCCCGGTGAGACTTGTCGACACCGCCGGCATCCGCCTTGCCCGCGACGAAGCCGAGAGCATCGGCATCCGCAAGTCGATGGAAGCCCTCGCCGACGCCGACCTCGTGCTGGTCGTGCTGGACGCCACCCAGCCTGGCACCCGCGAAGACCAAGAACTCCTAGCTCAAGTCGAGCAACGCGCGTCCCTCATCGTCGAGAACAAGTCCGACCTTGTTGGCGATGCGCCCGCTGGCATCCAACCTGCCGCCCACGCAAACATTCTCCGCACCTCCGCCCTCACTGGCGCCGGCATCCCCGAACTCCGGGCCGAGATCCTCCATCACATCGGCGGCGCCAGGCTCCAAACGGAAACCGGATTCCTTACCAACATCCGCCACCAGCGCTGCGTTCTCAACTCCCTCGAGGCCCTCACCTCCGCTGAGACCGCCGTCGCCAACTGTGTTCCCCACGAAATGCTTCTCCTCGATCTCTACCGTGCCCTCCGCCCGCTCGATGAAATCACCGGCGCCACCACCGCTGACGACATACTCCATCTGATCTTCAGCACGTTTTGCATCGGGAAGTAGCGCTTTGGCGGATTGATCCGGCGCATCGTCCCGTGGCAAGAGCGTCTTCGGCCATCCGCGGAGGGCAGACTTCCTCAAGGAATGAAAGCGTGGGTGCGACTGGGGATGAATCGCACAAACGAGCGGTACGGAAGCTCAAGGGAATGACCGAAGCGCTCCCATCTTGATCTTCACCTTCGCTTCCCAGTTAACGGATTCACCGGCAGCCGCCGGAATCAGTCAATTCGGAGCGGGGAGAGCTTTTCCGGGGCGTGGCTTGCAGCCGTACCGCAAGGCGCCGGGTACATCTCAGGTGGCACCTCCCAAGCAGACACGCATCCCCTGCGTCCTCACCGGTGAAGCCGGGCAGCGCTATTTCGACAACACCCCAAGCGACGCGCGGAACAGAACATCGAACGATCCCGTCTTCCCGTTCTTTGCCGCCTGGTCCAGCGCCTTCTCCGCAGCCAACCGCTGGTATCCCAGGTTCACCAGCGCGGAAAGCACATCCTCCTCGACGCCGCTCAAGCTCGGGGATCGCGTTTCCGGCCCCGGCATCGGGGCCGGCAGCTTGTCGCGCAGCTCCAGCACCATGCGCTCCGCGGTCTTTTTCCCGATCCCGGGAATGCGCGTCAACCGGGCTACATCGCCGCCCCGAATGGCTGCCACCATTTCGTCCGCCGCCATCCCGCTCAGGATCGTGATCGCAAGTTTCGGCCCGATCCCGCTCACCCCGATCAGCTTCTCAAAAAGTCGCTTCTCTGCGAGCTGGAGGAATCCATATAGCGCAATCAGGTCCTCTCGCACATGGGTGTGCACGTGCAAGCAGACCTCGCTTCCCACTCCCGGCAAGTCAGAAAAGGTCGGGATGCTGATCGCCACCTCGTAGCCCACGCCGCCGATGTCCACCACCGCCTGGTTCGGGTGTTTGACCAGCAATTTCCCCCGCAGATGCGCGATCATGTTGTGAGCATTGTACGGGAAGGTCAGGCCGGGCAATGAGCAGACCAGGTTTTCAGAACCTCCCAGACTGCCCCGACCCCTGATCCTAAAACAACGAGGACTGCCGCCGGCTTGGCGTGATCCCGAAGTGGTCGTAAGCCAGCACGGTGGCCACCCGCCCGCGGGGGGTTCGGTTCAGGAACCCGATCTGGATCAGGAACGGCTCGTAAATTTCCTCGATGGCGTCGGCCTCCTCCGCCAACGCAGCCGCCAGCGTGTTCACCCCCACCGGACCGCCCTGGTATTTCTGGATAATGGTCAGCAGCAGCTTGCGGTCAATCTCGTCGAAGCCGTGCTGGTCTACTTCCAGCATCTCGAGCGCCGCCTGCGCGGTCGGCTTGTCGATCTTTCCGCCCCCGCGCACTTGCGCATAGTCTCGCACCCGGCGCAGCAGCCGGTTCGCGATGCGCGGCGTCCCTCGCGAGCGGCTGGCAATCTCCAGCGCGCCCTCGTGATCAATGGCCACGCCCAGGATCTCAGCCGAGCGCTCCACGATCACCTCCAGGTCCTTGTGCGTGTAAAACTCCAGCCGCAGCATGATGCCGAACCGGGATCGCAGCGGTGCCGACAACAGCCCCGCCCGCGTGGTCGCGCCCACGAACGTGAACGGCTTCACTTCCATGGTGTGGGTGCGCGCCGATGGACCCTGCCCGATGATGATGTCCAGTTTGTAATCTTCCAGCGCTGAGTAGAGAATCTCTTCCAAGGCCGCCTGCAGCCGGTGCACCTCGTCGATGAACAGCACCTGCCGGCTCTGCAGGTTGGTGAGGATCGCGGTCAGGTCCCCCTTGATTTGCAAGGTCGGCCCCGATGTCTGTTGGAATGCCACCCTCAGCTCGTTGGCGATGATGTTGGCCAGCGTGGTCTTGCCCAGCCCCGGCGGCCCGTACAGCAGCACGTGATCCATGGCCTCCCCGCGCGAGCGTGCCGCTTCAATGGCCACCGCCAGGTTTTCCTTGATCTTGTCCTGTCCGATGAACTCCGCCAGGCGCTGCGGCCGCAGCTTCAATTCAAACGACGAATCATCCTCGACTGGAGCCGCCGAAACCAGCCGCTCCTTCAGGTTCGGAGTATTCTTCGCTGTGGCCACGTTAGGGCGATAGTAAAGCGAAAGTGGCGGGGAAGCAATGACAGCTTTCGTGGGGCAATCCGCGACCGGGGGGTTAGGCGTATGCTCTGCGCCTTGCCTGAGCCGACGCAGCGGCATAAGAATGAAACCCATGGCGTAGGCCCGGAGGTGGAGGCAGCAATGGAATCGGGAGGGGCGAACGCACCAGCACACACCCCAGCACCAGGAAGGCAGAAGATGAGAAATCGAGCCCCTTTCCGGAGAGGACACCTGCGGGTTCGCGGGCTACCTCTTGTCGGATGACAGAATCTGCTCCACGATCTCAGCCAGTACCCGATACCCCTCGGCGTCAATCGGACCTCGCGTCGCTTGCTGAAACTTCGCCGTTCGTTCCTTCGCGTCCAGATAGTTCACGATATCGGGCAGCACGCCACGCAGCTCCTGGCACACCGCTCGCAGGTGCATCAGGCCGTCGATCTCCATTGTCGACGACTCGAGCGTCCCGATCTCCCCGATCAGTTGCCGAGCCTCCGTCTTCCAGTGCTCGAACTCGGTCTCATACTTCAGGTAGGATTCGGCATCGCCCACGATCAACAGTTCCAGGTTCTTCAAGTCCGTGGAAGTAAGCGGCTGTTTCTGCTTAAGCTTCGGCAATAATGAGCCGAAGTCGAGCTGTGACTGAAGCGCCTCCCGCGCCACGCCCTCCAGTTCTCCCACCTGGTCCTCTAACGAGCCGTAGTTGTCGCTGCTCTCCGCCCCCGCGCAGCGGGATGCCAGTTCCAGCGTTGCCTTGACCTCCGCGTTGACTGCTGCTCTGACCTTTTCCGTGTTGCCCATCGGGAACACCTCACGAAGCCAGACCCTGTGCGTCTTGGCCGCATCATTCTAGATCGGATTTCATTCTTGTCCGTTCCTGGGTGGCGCACAGCCCGCGAGGTGGCGGATGGAACCAGAGAGGTCTTACCGACTTGGCGCTTGTGCCGGATCGAGCGCTACTGCTCCTCGACCACGCCCAGGCGCACGCCGCGCAGTTTCTCGGCCTCGAACCATCCCACCCGGCGGCCAAACCAGCTTGCCAAACCGCCAACGCCAAACCGCTTCGCGACCGGCTCAAACTCGCTCGTCCCCAGCAGGAACGCCACCGGGCTGGGACCGAATCGTTCCAGCCGTTTTGCCAGCCACGACTCAGTTTGAGCCGGGGCGGCGAGGACCGCCGGTGTTGCCGCAAAGTATGCCAGGTTCGCTCCCCACTCTGGATGCATTTCCACTTGCGGCCGTCCCCAACCGTAGGCTCGCTCGAAACTGGAGATCGCCGGCTCCAGTTCGCGCACTCCCAGCACGACCAGGGCGATCCCCTTGAGCCCGGACCCTTGCACACCGGCCGAAGGCTGGACCCGGAGGCTGCGCGCCGTTATGTCTTCGATTAGAAAAGGCAGCTCGGATCCCGGCGGGCCCGGTCCCAGCGACGCGGTCTCCCACCGCAACTGAGTCCCGTCCTGCTTCTTGCGCCCACCGGCCGCCGGTCCGTGCGTCAACATCCCGTCGGCCTTGAGTCGAGCGACGTCCCCCTGTACATCGCTTGTGCCCACGGCCCAGGCACACGGTCCCGCATCGCCTTCCATGAACTTGCCCCAATCCGATCCGGTCACGACGCTCGGCTTCGTCGGCGCGATCAGCTCCAGGTAAGACCCGTCGGCAAACCCCACCAGCGCCATCTGGGTGACGCCGTTCGCATGCAGCCCGCCGTAATCGCTCGCCAGCCCCACCGAAGCGAATGCCTTCCGCATGATCTCGAGATCAACGCCGCAGACCGTAACATGATCCACGTTCAACCGACGCACCTCCGCTCGCCCCCTCGCCATCGTGGTCTCGGCTACCAGTCCGACCGCCATACCAGCCCCCAACACCACGGCAAGTCTCATGGCCATACTTTCGACCGAAGTCCGGCGAGGTGGAAAATGGCAACCCGCTTTCGACGGGTCTTCCGCCAGACGCCACCTCCAACAAGGAAGGGCGGACAAAATGGCCGCACCTGAAGTCGGAAGCTACCTCCTCCCCCGGGCCGGATAGTTCCGGACATCCTGTCCCAGCAGTTTGTCGAGCCTCTTCTGAATTTTTTCCGAGCTCGGAGATATCCCGCCACCTTCCGAACCGCCCGCCATCAGCCACAAACTGCCGGCGCTACTCCTCTTCCTCTTTCACCTCACCACGAGCCGCCTTGGCCTTTTCGATAATCTTGTCCTGCAACTGCTGGGGCACGATGTCGTAGTGATGCATCTCCATGTTGAAGCTGCCGCGCCCCTGGGTCATCGAGGTCAGGTCCGCGCCGTAGGTCAGCATCTCCGCCATCGGCACCTCGGCCTTCACGATCGTATTCCCCCCCTTGTTGTCCATGCCCTGGATGCGTCCGCGGCGGCTGTTCAGATCGCCCATGATCGAGCCCGCGAACTCGTCCGGCACCGTGATCTCCACTGACATGATCGGCTCGAGCAGCGTCGGCTTCGCCACCTCCATTGCCTTGCGGAAGGCGATCCGCCCTGCCAGCTGGAAGGACAAATCATTGGAGTCGACATCGTGATACGACCCGTCGTAGAGAACCACCTTGAAGTCCACCACCGGATACCCCGCCAAGTAGCCGCGAGCCGCCGCATCCTTGATCCCCTTCTCCACCGCCGGGATGAAGTTTTTCGGGATCGCGCCCCCGAAGATGTCATTCACGAACTCGAACTCCGCCCCGCGCGGCAGCGGCTCCATCCTGATCTTGCAGTCCCCGTACTGCCCGTGTCCGCCCGTCTGCTTCTTGTGCCTTCCCTGCACGTCCGCCTTGCCCCGGATCGTCTCCCGGTAGGGCACCTTGGGCGCCTTCAGGTTTACCTCCGTGTGGTAGCGCTTCTTCATCTTCGATACCGCTACCTCGATGTGCTGCTGCCCCGTGCCCGCGATCAGGAACTCCTTCGTCTGCGGATCGCGGAAGAACCGCAGCATGGCATCCTCTTCCATCAGCTTGTGGATACCCGCGCCCAGCTTGTCTTCGTCCGCTCGGCTCTTGGGCTCGATGGCGAACGTGATCGCCGGCTCGGCCAGTTTTACCGCGGGATATTGGATCGGCGACGCCTTGTCTCCCAACGTGTCCCCGGTTAGCGTCTCCCGCAGTTTGGCCACTGCCCCGATGTCGCCCGCGTGCAACTCAGTCACCGGCACCGCGTTCTTGCCCTGCATGATCGAGATGTGCGCCAGCTTCTCCGGCGTGTTGCGGGTGAAGTTCTGCATCGTCGCATCGTTCTTCACCACGCCGGAAAAAACCTTGAAGTAGGAAATCCGTCCCGCAAACGGGTCCGACACGGTTTTGAATACATATAAGGATGCCGGCTCCGCGTCTGTGCCCTTGCGCGTCGGTGGCTCGCCGTTCCCCGAGGGCTGCCCCTGTATGGCGGAATGCTCGTTGGCCGCTGGTGTGTAATCCACAAGGAAGTCCATCGCCGCATCTACGCCGACGTTGCCCAAACCCGAAGTAAACAGCACCGGGAATATCTTGTCCTCGCGGATCGCCTCATGCAGCGCCGGGATCAGGTGTTCCTCCGGAATCGTGCCCTGCTCGAAAAACTCCTCCATCAGCTCGTCTTTGCCTTCAGCCACCAGTTCCACCAGCTTTTCATGCGCCGCCTTGGCTTCCTCCATAAGATTCGCGGGAATGTCGCCTTCCTTGCCCCTCCCGTTCCCGCCCATCTCGTAGGTGCGGGCCTTCATGCGTACCAGGTCGATGACTCCGGTCAGGTTCTTCTCGCTTCCGATGGGCAGCTGCAGCGGCATCACCGCGCGCCCGAAGGTCCCGGTCAGCGACTCCAGGACGCGCCCTGCGTTCGCTCGTTCGCGGTCCATGCGGCTCACGACGATCATGCGCGGCAAGTGGATCTCCTCGCAGTAACCCCACACGCGCTGCGTGACCACCTCCACGCCCGCCACGCCATCCACCACTACCAGCGCTGCGTCCACCACCGGCAACGCCATCTTGGCTTCATGGACGAACATATTGAACCCGGGGGTGTCCAGCAGGTTGATCTTGGTCTTCCCCCACTCCACAAATGCCACCCCGGTTGTGATCGACATCTTGCGCGCGATTTCCTCGTCGTCATGGTCGGTCGGCGCCGTGCCCTCATCCACACGCCCCAGGCGGTTGGCGGCTCCGGCCGTGTAGAGCATGGCCGATGCCAGGGATGTCTTGCCCGCATGTCCGTGCCCGATCAGGGCCAGGTTGCGGAGATTCGCTGCCTCATAGACTTTCACGGATGGGCTCCTTCAGTTGACGTCCCTCGGCTTCCGGGCTACGCCCTGATTCATCAGTGACGGTGGCAGGACAGGGCTTCAGCCGAGCCCTGGTCCCGCCAAATGTGCGGGGCTTCAGCCCCTAAGGTGTCCCGTGCTCCGGCCTGTGCGTCGGTAAGCTTTTGCATCCTGTCGTGCCGCGGTCCCGGCGGTTGCCCAGCGTGCGTCGCTGGAAGCGCACTCCACGCTGCCGTGGCACGCCTTAGGGGGTTGAATGAGGACAGGCTACGGCCGCTGCGGCCAACCCTGCCAAAACCCCCGATCCTACCACAGCCTAAATTGCCCCCTCAAGGAAGCCGCTGGTAGCGCCTTGTAGCGCCGGCATCTCCCCGGCCCGGCCGCCCCAAGCCCGACGAGGGGTGAAGGCAGTCTCTCCCTGCACTGTTCCCACCCCGCCGATTCCGGCTTTTTTGCGGTAAACTCTCGCGGCGCGCCCACTGGCCTTCCGCGACTCCGGAGCCTCCCATGCCACAACCCGCAACCTCCCGTCGGCAGGTCGTCACCTACCTGCTCCTCGTGCTCGGCTTCAGCTCCGTCTTCTACGCCCTCATCATTTCCGCCCACACTCTCCGTGCCGGCGCAGGCCTGTATGTCCTGGGCATCATGTGGTGCCCAGCGCTGGCCGCCTTGGTGACTCTCAGAATCAACCACCGCAGCCTCTCGGAACTCGGCTGGAAGTGGCCCAAAGCTCGCTTCGCCGCCATGAGTTGGTTCATCCCTCTGTTCTACAGCGCTGCCGCCTACGCGATCGTCTGGGTCTCCGGGCTCGGCGCTTTCCCCAACCGTGATTTCATGCGGGACCTCGTTCCACGGATGGGCTTGCGAACTTCTCCCACCGTATCCACGATTCTTTATGTCCTGCTGATGGGCAGCCTAGGATTGGTCCGCAGCCTCTCCAGCGCGCTGGGCGAAGAGATCGGCTGGCGCGGCTTCCTCGTCCCCGCGTTGTTCCCAACCGTAGGATTCACCGGCACCGCCCTGATCAGCGGCGCAGTCTGGGCTTGCTGGCACTACCCCGGCCTGATCTGGAGCGATTACAACGGCGGCACCCCCCTTTGGTACGGGCTCACCTGTTTTACCGTCATGGTCGTAGCCATCTCGTTCGTCTTTGCCTGGATGCGCCTGCGCTCGGGCAGTCTCTGGACTGGAGCCCTCCTGCATGCCAGCCACAACCTTTATGTGCAGTCCATCTTCACACCCCTGACCGGCAACGCCGGAAAAACTGCCTGGTTCATCGACGAATTCGGAGCAGTGCTGCCTGCGATGGCCGTGCTCTTCGCCATCTACTTCTGGCGCCGTCGCGACGAGCTCCCGCCGCGGCCGGGATAACTTCTGTCCCGCAACTCCGTCGTCCTGAACAACCGTACTGGTTCCTGAATGCGGTCATAGAGGACCTGCGGTTGGCATCAGCGCGACTAGGGATATTCCCACCCGGTGCCTACCTCACGCACGACATGCTGCACCTGCGCGGCGGGCACCAGGTCTCCTGGCTGCTCGATGGTGTCCCGATACCGAATACAAACATCGCCGCCACCTTCGGTCCTCAGGTTGATCCCAAGGATATTGACTACCTCGAGGCCAACCGCGGCAGCTACGGCGCCGAGTTCGGCGATCGCACCTATGGCATCGTCAACGTCGTTCCCCGCACCGGATTTGAGCGAAACAACGAAGGCGAACTGGTATTGATGGCGGGCAGTTTCTATCAGATCAATGCCGGAGTGTCCTTCGGCAGCCACGATAGCCAGGTATTTGGCGCAATCTTCAACAACGGCAGCGGCAGCCATCAACACCAGGGTTCATCCTTCCGGCAACCAGGAAATGTTCTTTGTCGATGACCGATTTACGCCAGTCTCCTGGTTGACCCTGGTGGCGGGGATGAGACCAACCCGTTTTTCCGGCGGATTCACGGAATCCTCGGTTAGCCCCAGGTTCGGCGGCGCCTTCACTGTGCCTCGTCTGGGTTGGACTTTCCGTGGGTTCTACGGACACTACTACCAGCCGCGACCATTAGTCACCGTGTCCGGTCCGCTCACGAGTTGTGCAACGCCAATAACTGCGGGTTTATCCCCCTGCACGGCGAGACCGATGAGGAGCATCAGTTCGGGGTTACCATGCCATTCCATGGCTGGGTGGTCGCCGCTGACAATTTCCGCACGAACGCGGCCAATTTCTTCGATCACAACAACATCGGTGCGTCGAACATTTTCTTTCCCGTCACCATTTCACAAGCCGTGATTCGCGGCTGGGAACTTGCCTTGCGCTCGCCCCGTCTCGCCCATCGCGCAGCTCTACCTGACTTCCTCCAACCAGATTACCGAGGGCAGCGGCTGCGTCACCGGCGGGCTTACCGATTTCTCCTGTGACCCCACGCTCGCTCCCCTCGATCACGATCAGCGCAATACGCTCAACCTCGGCGGCAACGTGAATCTGCCGTGGCGCTCCTGGGCTTCGACCAATGTTTACTAGGGCTCTGGCTTCGCGAACGGCGTTCCGGGACAGCCCTATCCCGGCGCCTATCCGCCCGGGCACACCACCTTTGATCTGTCCCTGGGCAAGAGCTTCGGAGAACGCTGGCCTGCCACCGTGACCGCTCTCAACCTGGCCAATCGCAGGTTTGAACTGGACAACAGCCTGACCTTCGGTGGCTTCCACGGGAACTACCCGCGCGAGATGGTGGTGCAATTGAACTACCGGTTTCATTACTGAAGTGGGGGCGCCGAAGCACGGGCGGAATCGCGCGTCCTGCCGCATTCCCTCCCTTTTGGCGCACCCTGACCCCGCTTGCCTGCCGGTGCACGTGCTTCCCGCTGTTCCTAAAGGCACGGGGCGGGAAATCGCACTGCCGGCCCATCCAAACCGGCCGATTACTGCCATCGGCCTAAAGTAACCTTAGTCTCCGGTGTTCGGTGATCTACACTCGCGGAGCAGATGCGGTGCCTCGGATCCCCCGCGTCGGACCTGAGCGATGGCAGACCTCGCCCCGGGCAGGCGTAACGCTTCGCACGGTTCCGGCGGTAGAAGCATCCTGACGATCGACGACTGAAGACCGTGAGAAATTCATGCAGGCCATGATTCAGCCACAACCTGTTCTGCCGCTGCCCAGACCAGACTGTCTGGTCTGGTACGCCGGCGACCCCTGCGACGATCTCATCCAGCAATACCATCAGGCGGCGGAGCAGCGTGACCAGCAGCAGTGGCAACTCTCTCTAACCGCACCGCTGCAGCAACAGATTGCCGATCAACAAAATCAAATTAAGACCCTGCAACTGAAGCTTGACTCCCTGACCGCCGAAGCCTTGCAAAGTGATGCCCGCAACCAGGCCTTCCTGGACGGAGTGGGAGCCTTCGTCGGGGTGAGCCTGGCCTTCCTGGTCGCTATAGGCGGCTTTCGCCGCCTCGCCCGCAACTCCCTCAACCCCAAGCACGAACGGCAACCTGCATCGCCCATCTGAGCCGAGCGCGGCGCGAACGCCCTCGCCCGGGAAAGACGCGCGGTATGGCTGTGTTTGAATTGAAGGTGCTAGCCGTTTCCCCGGCCTTGTCGTCCGCAATCTCGCTGTCGAGCGACCACTGCCGATTCTTCTCACCTCATCATCGCCACGACGATCCCCCCGACCATATAGAACGTGAAATCCTTCAGGTGAACGAGTCGTGCTCCTTCCCAACAATGTCAATGACGAATTGCTTCACCAATGCAAACCCCAGCACCGCCCCCGTACGTCCAGTGATGCAGCCGGAACCCCGCCGTCACCACTGCCCCGTAGCCCATCAGCGCATGAACCCCCTGGTAAGCGACATCCGGCGAGGGATAGTGCCGGTTGCCCAGGGGGAGAATTCAATCATCCGTGGCTGATTTCGGGAAGTCCATAGAAGCATAGAAGCATGGCTAGCACGCGGCGTGCCCCATCCCAGCGCGTGCCGCGTGCGAGGGTGGGATAGGAAGGCGGAGATCCCAGGGCTGGCTGCAACTTCGAGCTCGCCAAGCGCACGTACCGCGTACCTGCAAAATCCCGCTACAATCCTACATGGACACCTCCCGCATCTCGGAACTCCTCCGGCCCTTTCTGGCCGCTCCCCTGAACGCATCCCAGCTCGCCCAAATATCGACATACATCGATCTACTGCTGCGCTGGAATGCCCGCATCAATCTCACCGCTGTCCGTGACCCCGACGCCATCGTCACCCGCCACTTCGGGGAATCTCTGTTCGCCGCCCGCCACCTCCTCTTCCCCGATGCCTCCCTGCGTCCCCTTGCCCCAGCTTTCGAGACATTCGATTCCGCACCCTCTCGCACTTTGGCTTCGCAGCAACCCGAAGAGGATCTCCACTGCTTGCCTCGTCCGTTGCCCGGAACCCCGAAGCCGAAAGTGGTCGATGTGGGCTCCGGCGCCGGCTTTCCCGGCGTCCCCCTTAAGATCTTCGATCCCGCGATCCGCCTCACCTTGCTCGAATCCAACCAGAAGAAGGTAGCCTTCCTCCGCGAAGTCGTGCGCGCCCTTAGCTTGACGGACGTCGATGTAAGTCCCAGCCGAGCCGAACACTTCCCCCCGGCCACTGCCCGCCTGGTCACGCTGCGCGCGGTCGAGCACTTCGAGGCCATCCTTCCCGCCGCCGCCCGCCTGGTCGCGCCCGAAGGCCGCCTTGCCCTCCTCATCGCCTCAGCCCAGATCCCCAAGGCCATCAAACGAACCCCCTCCCTCCGGTGGCAGGACCCCATCCCCACTCCCCTGTCCGACAACGGCATCCTGCTGATCGGGGTCTGCCCACCTAGGTCACGCAGCTGAATCCACGAACAGCCGAACATCTGGACAGAGGAACCACATTAATCAAAAGTGGTTTGAAAACTCTAAAGCTAAGCTCAGTTCAAGGTCCCAATCCATTCTGCAAGCCATCTGGATATACTTAAGTGGAACATATCGAGATTCACAACATGAATTGACGCCGCGTCAAAAGGAGAACAAAATACGAAAGTGCTCCAGATGGAGCATTTCACATCTCGCGCTGGCCAACCTAGCCGGTGCTCCATGTGGAACAGTTGGCTGAATCATGCGCCACATTTGACACCAGGAAGACTCACCTTCCACCCAGCCGTATAGGTAGCTCCCCCCCCATCACCTTGACCGCAGGATACCGGTTGCTGGGCGCACTTCAGCCTCAGCTACAGAAGACTTCTTCATCGGTGACGCTTGCCGATCGCGTCAAGGCCAAGGTACGTCCAGCCCGAAGGAGGCACTGGGTTGCACGTCTTCTTACTGTGCTCCAGGTGGAGCATGTAATCCAAAGACTGCCGGATCGCGGGGACTGAGAAGTGCATGGCGAGCGCCTCCATCAAAATGCGTGGTTGCATTCACATCGCGACTGGCGGTATGCTGCCCGCATCTCCCGGCGATTTTCTGAAAACTGAATGGGACGTGTTATCGCGGTTGCCAACCAGAAGGGTGGCGTCGGCAAGACTACGACTGCCATCAACCTGGCCTCGTCCTTCGCAGCGGCGGAGGTGAACACCCTGCTGGTCGACTGCGACCCGCAGTCCAACGCCACGAGCGGCTTGGGCCTCATCAAAGATCCCAACCGCATCTCCACCTATCATCTTCTTATGGGTGCGGCCTCCGCCGAGGAGGCGCTGCAAAAGACCGAGCTCGAGCAGCTCTGGATTATCCCTGCCCACAAGAATCTCATTGGCGCCAACCTAGAGCTGGTGGACGGGGAAGCGCGCGAGTACCGGCTGCGGGAGGCGCTCGCGGGTGTGCGGGAGCGCTTCCAGTTCGTGGTCGTTGACTGTCCTCCCGCCCTCGACTTGCTGACGGTGAACGCGCTGGTGGCGGCAGACGCGGTGCTGATTCCGATGCAGGCGGAGTATTTTGCGCTCGAGGGTATCAGCGAGCTGCTGGATACGGTGGAACGGATCCGAGCCGGGCTGAACCCGGAGCTGGCGGTCGAGGGGGTGGTGTTGACCATGCTCGACGACCGGACGAGCCTGGCGCGACAGGTAGCGGCCGAGCTGAAGAAGTATTTCGGGGAGAAGTTGTGCGCGACGACGATTCCGCGAAACATCCGGCTGGCGGAGGCTCCGTCGCACGGGAAGCCGGCGCTGCTTTACGACGTGCGCTCGAAGGGGGCGGAGAGCTACATCCGGCTGGCCAAGGAGATCATCGCGCACTATCTGCCACAGGCGCCGGCGTCGGAGAGCGAGATCGAGAGAACTGCATAGACAATTATCTATATTCGTGGACATCGATATTGGGAGGAAGTTCCCAGAGTGCAGAAGTCGCACGGTAGAGTCCGGAACGAGCGGGAGCGTTGCAGGATGAGGAACCATGACAGCGAATAAGGCGGTGGCGGAGCAGGATCGGGCTGCAGGAACGGAGAAGGCGAGGGAAAAGGGGGCACCACAGGAGAAGCGACGGGCGCTGGGGCGGGGACTGGAGTCGCTCCTGCCGGGCGTTTCGCGGGCGTTTGCCGGATCAGGTCCGGTGACGGTGCCGGCAAAGTTGGGGACTGCGACCGAGAGCGGCGAAAGCCGGGTGATCACGAAGGACACGAGAGAGCACGAAGCAGGGCGTCCGGCCGAAGGACCGGCGGCGGCCCAGCCGGTTGGAGAGGCTGCGGGAGGTGGCGTGGCGGCAGGGGCAGCCCCGGCAACTCCTGGCGGTCCTCGGCCGCCCTCTGAGAGGCCTCTAGCCGCGGACATCCTGGGGCACGAAGCTGATCGCGGGAGCGAGGCGGTCGCGTCGGCGGGAGTAGCGCCGGTTGCGGCCGTGACTGGAAGTGGAGTCGCCGGAGTCGCGGCGGCTGCAGCGGATGCCGGCGGAATCCCGTCTTTTGACAGGGCAGGCAGGTTCGAAACCCGCGAAACCTGGGGCAGCGGGAAACACGGAGTCGGCAGTCGGGAGTCAGGAGTCAGAAGTCAGCCGTCGGGAATCAGCGGGGGCGAGGCGGGGAGAAGCGGGACCACAGAGGGGGGAAGCGCCGAGCCGTGGGTCATCGCGGAGTTGCGGGCGCAGGCGGGGCGAGAGGTTCTGCAGCAGCTGGCACTGGAGCTGATCGACGAGAATCCGTATCAGACGCGGTTTTTCAGCAAGGTGACGGACGACGGGCCGGGGATGGAAGAGCTGGTGGCTTCCGTCCAAGCGAACGGGGTGATCACGCCGATCATGGTGCGCCCGGGGAAAGACGGGCGGTACACGCTGGTCGCTGGAGAGCGGCGGACGCGGGCATCGAAGTTGGCGGGGCGGGAGACGATCCCGGCGATCGTCCGCGAGGTTTCGAACCAGCAGGCGGCGGAACTGACGGTCATCGAGAACCTGCAGCGGCAGGACCTCAACTGCTTGGATCAGGCGCGGGCGTTCGTGCTGCTCAGCCAGAGCTTCGGCATGACCCAGGACCAGATCGGCGAACGGGTGGGGATGTCGAGGGGCGCAGTGTCCAATTACATGCGGCTGGTGCGGCTGCCGGACGAGGTGCAAACCTACCTGACCAGCTGCCAGCTGAGCTACAGCCACGCGCGCCAGCTGCTGAACCTGGACCAACCCGAGGCGATCCTGAAATGGGCGCGGCGGGCGGTGAAGGAAGCATTGTCGGTGGAGCAGCTGGACAGGCTGATGAGCGAGGAGCGTTGGCCGGGGCAGAAGCAGCCGCCCCAGCCGGCGCGGGCGCGCTGGGTGGATCCGAATGTGCGGGCGGCCCAGCGGGATCTGGAACGGGTACTCGGGGTGCGAGTGCGGATCCGGGACCGCAAGGGCAGGGGAAAGATCACGATCGAATACGGGACGCTGGAGGACTTTGACCGTGTCCTCGGGATGCTACGGGGGAGGGGGTAGCTGGAGGCCAGGAGTCAGCAGTCTGGGGGAGCGGGTGGGCTGGAGCGGCACCTGATCAGGAATATAGGGCGGCGCAGACCTTCTGCTCATGGACAGCGTTGAGGAGAGCTGCGCGACGTCGAGGAGGGACGCGCAAGTAAGGTTAGGTTTCCCCAGTGCACAAGGAAAGCGCGGAGGAAAAATTCTTGCGGTCCGCCCAATGCGGATCCGGGCTTCGCTCGCCATGACAATTCGCAAGCCTGTCCTGGTTCAGAAAAATGTGACATATCAATGCGGGAAAGGTCACGGTATGGTGCGAACCTTCATAGACGTGATAGAGGTACTCCTCGGCCTTCTCAGCGGGCTTCTGCTGCTGGCTCTGCCGGCACTGGCGGCAGATTATCCCGCGCCGACAGAAGGGGACTTCACCACCAAGGACTTCAAATTCAAGTCGGGGGAGATGCTGGCGGAGCTGCGGCTGCATTACGCGACCATCGGGGCGGCGCGGCGGGATGGGCGCGGGCAAGTTACGAATGCGCTGCTTATCCTGCACGGGACCGGGGGGTCGGGGAAGCAGTTTCTGCAGCCGCAATTTGCCGGGGAACTGTTCGGGCCGGGGCAGCCGCTGGATGCGACGCGGTACTACATCATCCTGCCCGACAGCATCGGGCAGGGCCGGTCGTCTAAGCCGAGCGACGGGCTGCACATGCGGTTTCCGCACTACGACTACGACGACATGGTGGCGGCGCAGCACCTGTTGCTCACCGCAGGGCTCGGGGTGCAGCATGTGCGGCTGATCCTCGGCACTTCCATGGGGTGCATGCATTCGCTGGTGTGGGGAGAGACGTATCCGGAATTCATGGACGCGCTGATGCCAATGGCGTGCCAGGCGGTGGCGATCGTGGGGCGGAACCGCTTCTGGAGGGACGCGGTGATGCAGGCGATCCGGCTGGACCCGGGGTGGAACGGCGGGGAATATAAGGAGGAGCCGATCGGGGCGCTGCGCACGGCGCAGTATCTGCTGGCGATTGCCGGCAGCGCGCCCCTGCTGTGGCAGAGGCTGTATCCGACACGCGAGGATGCCGACAAGTTGGTGGACGCGCAGGAGCTGCGCCTCAAGGAGCTGGACGCGAACGACCTGCTCTATCAGATCGACGCCTCGCGCAACTACAATGCCGAGCCCGGGCTGGAGAAGATTCGCGCCCCGCTGATGTGGATCAACTCGGCGGACGACTTTATCAATCCGCCCGAACTCGTAACCCCGGAGCGCGACGTCAGGCGGATTGCGCACGGGACGTTTCATCTCACAGAAGCGACCGACCAGACGCACGGACACGGGACGCACACCTGGGCAGTGTTCTGGAAACAGAACCTGGTGGCGTTGCTGCGAGAGTCGGAGGGGAAGTAGAAAGTTGCGCAATCGCGTCGCAGATCAGCAGTTTCCGCCCTCGAGCATGATACGCAGTCTGAGCCGGCCACCAGGAGTCGGGCCAACAGTGTCCGCCCAAAGGCTTACTGCGAGGCGGGCTGGGCGGCGGAGCTAGCGGTCTCTGCCGGAGCGGGGCTCCGGGCGGGCAGCGGACGGTATCCGGCGCGGGTCCGGATATGGTACTTCTTCATGTGCTCGCCGGTCAGCTTGACGGAGATGGTTCGCCAGCCGCGATTGGGGTTGGGCTGCGGATAATAACTGAGCGAGTAGAGATGGGCGAGGTCGTCGCGGATGGAGGCGAAGGCGCGTTTTTCGTCCTTCCAGTTCTTGGCGAAGTAGGCCTTGCCGCCGGTGGCGGCGGTCATGCGCTCGAAGACAGCGGTAGAGACGGGCTCGAGCTTGGCCTCCATGGTGGCGATCATGTAGATGGGGATGCCCGTCGATTGGGCCAGCTCGGAGACATCTTCGGGCGGAACCATGCTGGCGTTGTCGGGACCGTTGGAGAAGACGACGACCACTTTTCTTCCGTTGACGCGGGAGGCGTCCTTGAGGGTAAGCAGAAGGCAGTTGTAGAGGGCGGCATCGTCGCCGGCGACGGTGGAGCGCACCCCATGCAGAACCGCCGCGCGATCGGCAGTGAGGGGAGCGGAGCGATACAGGTCGCGGCTGTAGGAGTAGACGGCGAGCTTATCGGCGGATTCCAGGGAACGGACGAAATCGGCGATGGCGTCCTGGGCGAAGACGAAACCGCGGTACATATAATTGCTGGTGTCGAACAGTATGTAGACGCTGGCACCCGCGACCAGGCTGCCGAGGCTGGCATCGGCACCGGGAGCGGGCGAGGCGGTGGAGTCCTGGGGCAGAGGTTTGACGTCAGGCAATTCAGCGTCGGTGACCTTACGGACCGGCTCGTTGCCCTCGCCGAAGGTGGCAAGTTTTTCCCCTATGCCATCTTCGGTGATGAGGAAGTTCCGCGGGCGAAGACCGGTGACGTAATTGCCCTTGGCGTCGGTGACGGCAACGTTCAGCTGCACCATGTTTACTTCCACGCGAATGTGGGGCTCACTCTCCTGAGCCGCGGTCCAGGTTGCGGGCAGGGAGAAGACACCCAGAAACCAGCACAAGAAAAAGAATCGCTTCGGCATATGCGTCCTGCTCGTTCCCGCCGAATCATGGTTCGACAGGATGATATTGGGGCCCGGTGCCCGGTTCATTCTTTTCCCGCGCGGGGCGCTGGGTTAACCGCCGCCGGCGGCTGGAGCGCCTCTCCTGGCTCAGCGCTGCTCCACCTCAACCCGATGCTCTTGGTTTGAGAGGAGGCAGTGACAGGAAGCAGCGCGGCGAACTTGCCTTGCCGGAATTCATCGCCGGCTTCGCGCAGGGCGCGAAGGACGGCGGGCCAGTCTTCAAGGTCGGTGGCGGAAATCTTCTCAATCATGCGGTGGGTGAGGGCCGGGACCAGACGGTTCAGGTTCACCGGGGCATAGCCTTTCTCGTCGGCCAGCCGGGCCCAATAGAGATTGCTGGAATCCCAGGTCTCGGCCAGCAGGCGGCTGGAGTAGCCGGAGAGCGCAGGGAAAGGTTTCAGGTTAAGCAGTTCCAGGCCGTAGCTCTGGGCCAACACGGGATGAGGAACGCCGAAATCATGGGAGAGGCGGTCCCAACTTAGCTCCGGTTGGCGGCGCAGGAGAGAATCCAGTTCCTGGCCGGCGGGGCCGGAAGCGGCGAGATCGTCAGGGTATTCGCGGCGATACTCGGCAGTTAGGTAGAAGGTGTCGGCGGGGAGGATTCTGGGGAGAATCTCCGCGAGTTGTCCGGAGCGCAGGGCCTGGTCTACCCGCTCCCAGGTCTGCGGGGCCATGCGGTCGGCAAGGATGGGGATGACCTTGTCGCGCAAGGATTCGTTCTGAGACGCGGCCTGCAAGAGTTCTTCGCCGGCGCGCTGGTGGAGGGCAACGATGTGGACTTCAGTGCCGCTGACGTTCCACCACCGGGGCAAGGTAGAACTGACGATCAGGCCTGGAACCATTTCCTTCCAGATAAGCGCCTGGACGTTTTCCGGAGTAATAAAGTCCTGCTCGACCTCGGCGAGGACGTAGGGCAAGTCCGCCAGAGATCCGACGAGGTGCGCGCCGCCGCCAGCGGGCGCACCCTGGCCGAAGAGCTCGGAGGCCTGCCAGATATGTTCGACACCCAGCACGGTGTCCCCGGCGAAATCGTGCGAGCGGACGAACAGGGGATTGTTGCGCAGGACTTGAGCGCCTGGCGGCTCGTAATAGGCGTAGTTGAAACCGACGAGGGTGTCCCGCAGGAAGGGGGCGAGCTGGCCGCGTGCTTCCTCCAGGTCGGAGCCAGAGGCGCCACCCTTGATCAGCCGGGCGAGGTCGGTCTTCATCTCGAGGTCGGTATGGCGGTTGTTGTAGATGCCGGGAGCCCACTCCGTGCGCTCCCCGGAACTGAAGATGGGGCGAGGCATTTCAAATTCGCGAAGCTGGCCGGCGAGGCCCATTAAGTTGTCGCTCACCGGCTTGCCCTGAGCCAGGTCGTGAAGGCCGGCTCCCAGGGCCAGGAGGGTGTCGAGCGGAACCAGGCGCTGACCCTCGATGCCGGTGCGAATGTTGGCGGCCATTTCTTGACGGACGCGTTCCGCTTCCGAGCCGGTTTGAGGCGGGCCGGAGAGCAGCTCGATGAGAGCGTCATGGGAGACAGCTGGCTTGCCGGTGGCAGACTCAACCAGACTGCGCAGTGAGTCGCGGCCAGCATCGAAGAGCCGGGCTTCAGAGGTGATGGAAGAGAACGGCTCGATGGCGCGGAGCCAGGATTCGTCCAGCTGAGCCGCGGGGATCTGGTCCTGGCGAGCCAGGATCTGCCACAGCCCGACATTGGCCTGGAACATGCCCATAGCGTTGCCGCGCAAGGTGTGGTTGGCGATCCGGCCGAGTGCATCCGCAGTGTTTATGAAGCGGGTGATCGAGCTATCGCTGAGCTCGGGAAACTCTCCGAAAATCAAGTACTGGTCGCTGAGGTCGGCAAACCTTGAGACGAGCAACTGGACGGTCTGGGGGTGCAGACGTTGCCCCGGGGGGCGAACGGCGTCCATGTCGCTAAGCGTGAGGTAGGCCTGTAACAGGCTGCCTGGGGTGTCGATGCGGGCGAAGGCAAACATCGCCTCCAGCAACTGGTCGGGGCGATCCCAGTGCGCGGCGCGCCGTCGCCAATCATGGACGATCTTGGAGTGGGTCTTCTGGCGAAGCAGCTTGCTCCAGGTTTCCAGATTTCCCGGCACGTAGGGCTGGTCGTTGGAGTCCCACCGGGTGCGCTCAACCAGGAGGAGGAGTCCCGGGGCGGGGCGGAACATGGCGTGGGTCGCGTCGGCGGAAGGATCGGCGGAGCGAAAGGCTTCATAAAAAACGCGCAGGCGATTCCCGGAGACGAAATGGAGCTGCTGCTCACGGCTGGCATGGGCCAAGCCGTCGAAGTAGGAAGCCGCCCAGCCCTTATCCCGGGCGAGCAGGCGGGGAATAAACTCCTGGGGAGTCGTGGGGCTGACGCCGACCAGTTCCTTCCAAGCGGCTTCGGCGCCAGTTCCGCCGGGGACGAGCACCCGGCCGGAACGGATACAAATCTGGCTTCCATAAAGGTCGAGCGCGGGCGCCAGAGGCAGCAGCATGGCCAGGCCCACCGACTGCCGTAACGCGACGCGGGTTTCAGGATCGTTGCGGGAGAGCGCCCAGTACAAACGAGCGATGACCGGCTCGTTCAAAAGCGTTTCCACCAGTTGATCGTGATGGGTGCTGAGGGAGGTCCAGTCGCTCTCGTGAAACAGGATGGGAGCGCGCGAGGCCGGGAAAGAAAAGACGAAAGGCGGCCCTCCCTGCAAGGTGCGTTCCAAGGCGGGCAAGGGGAAGCCTGAATCGACGGTGAGGAAGGCGCGCTCGGCATCGGCGGTGACCAGGGACGTGTTGGAATGGCCACACTCCTGCCGGACGCGGTAGCCGATAATGTGCAGCAGCGAGGCAGCGTCGGCGCAGCCGGAAACGCGAATGGAACCCTCATTGCCGGCCAGTACGGATAATTCCCGGGCCTGCTTCACATAGCGTAAAAGCAGCAGCAGAAACTCGGTGGGGTGGCCATTGTTCTCCCAACCGACGTAGCCGTGAGCGAGGACGTTGCGCGCCAGGAAGGGAAAGATCTCCTCGGGCAAAACCTTCTGGCTAATGCCTGCCATGCGGAGAAACGCCGACAAAGGACCGGGGATGATCGCCTCGTTAGGGAGAGCCTCGGCCTGCACCTGGGGAGAAGGGCCGGCAGGCGAAGCGGAAGCGGCGGTCAAGGGAAGGACGGAAGAGCACAGGAACAAGCAAAGACATGCCAGCGCCGAGGAGGCGGGCCGGCTACTCAGGGGTCTCATGGCTGGAGTCCTCTCTCCGAACCGTTAGGGGAACGCCGCGAAACCTGGTGAGGGCGAAAGCTGCAGGAGGTGTCTCAGCCTGCTTGGTCCATTCCAAACCAAGCCGAGTGAGGGTCTTCACGCTGGCATCGGTATTCGATCTGCGTCTTCCTGTCGGCTAGCCTCCCAAGCCCCAATTTCGTGTCGGCAAAGATAAACCAATCCGGCGAGTAATCCAAGGGCCTTTCGGACCTAATCGGACAAAATTACCATTTCATTGCTAACCTAGGACCCAGGGGTGGTTTAGCGGGCGACGCGAGTCCAGGCGGCTGGGACAGCTAACAGGTTGTGGAAAAAGGTCCCGGGCCGTCAGGCCCAGACGGGCAAGCCTGCCCGGGCGTCCGGATGCGATTGGCCGGGAGGCACTCCGCTGGTTTCAGGCAACCACCCTTGGTGGCTGTTGTGGCTGTTTGAACAATATAAGGATGACGTCATTCGCGGGATTCTTCCCCCTGGGATGCGGGTAAGCGAGGTATGCGGTTGCCAGCTTCCAACTCGAACGACCCAGCTAGTCGGGCAGGCGCCGAGATTAATGCGGAGGCCCTTTTGTCGGCGAGCCTGGCCGAGACGTTCCCAGAGGCAGTGGTTGCGGTCGACCGGGAAGGAACGATTCTGCAGATTAACCGGCTGACGGAAGAGCTTTTCGGGTACAGGAGGGATGAACTGGTCGGGCAGAAAATCGAGGTGCTGGTTCCGGAGCCACATCGGGCACAGCACCACGACTACCGGACGAACTTCGCGGAGCGGCCGCGGTTGCGGCGGATGGGGGCGGGACTGGAACTGCGCGGGAGACGGCGAGACGGTTCGGAGTTTCCGGTGGAGATCAGCCTGAGCCCGGTGTGCACCGAGCGCGGGGTGGTCGTGTTCAGCGCGATCCGCGATATCACCGACCGCAAGCAGATCGAAGAGGAGCTGCGCCGGGCTAACCGGGAGCTGGAGCAGACAAAGAACCGGGAGCTGCTGGAGTACCAGTCGCGGCTGGCACTGATCGTGGATTCGTCGGAGGACGCGATTATCGGCAAGAATCTGGACGGCGTAATCACGACCTGGAACCAGGGGGCAGAGCGCATATACGGCTACACGGCCGAAGAAATCGTGGGCCAGCACATCTCAGTGTTGGCGCCGGCGGACCGTCCGGAAGAAATTCCACAAATCCTGGAAAAGATTCGGCGCGGGGAGAGGGTAGAACAGTTCGAGTCGGTACGAGTAGCGAAGGGCGGACGCTTCCTGAACGTCTCGGTCAGCGTGTCTCCGGTGCGGAACCCGGAGGGGATCATCCTCGGGGCATCGATAATTGCACGCGACATCACCGCGCAGAAACGGGTGGAAGACCAGTTACGGCAGCTGCAAAAGATGGAGGCGATCGGGCGGCTGGCGGGGGGTGTCGCGCACGACTTCAACAATATCCTGGCCATCGTCACGGCGTGTACTGAGCTGCTGCGGGATCGGGTGCAGGGGCAGGAAGCAGCGCTCGAGTACGTGGACGCGATCAGGAAGGGCACGGAGCGGGGAGCAGCGCTGACACGACAACTGCTGGCGTTCAGCCGGAAGCAGGTGGTCCAGCCCAGGCTGTTTGACCTCAATGAGCGATTGCAAGAGACCAGCAAATTGTTGCAGCCGCTAATGGGTGACGACGTCGAGATCCGGCTGGTACCTCGTACGGAAGCGGCGTTGGTGGATGCCGATCCGGGACAGCTGGATCAGATCATCCTGAATCTGGCGGTTAACGCGAGGGACGCCATGCCGCGCGGGGGCAGGTTCGTTCTGGAGACGGCACTGGTGGAGGTCGACGAGGCGGTCGCCCGGGCATCCCCCCCGCTTACGACGGGCAAGTACGTGATGTTGGCGGTGAGCGACACGGGCACGGGCATGGACCAGCAGACGGTCTCGCGTATCTTTGAGCCGTTTTTTACCACCAAGGAGATGGGGAAGGGTACCGGACTCGGGCTGTCGACGGTGTACGGCATCGTGCAGCAGAACGCGGGAACCGTCTCGGTCTACAGCGAGCCGGGACGGGGCACGACGTTCAAGATCTATCTGCCCTCGGCGGAACACAAGGTTGGGATGATCAGCATGGCAGCGGCCGAGACGGCACCGCCACGGGCTGAGGGGACGACGATCCTGCTGGTGGAAGATGACGAGATGATGCGGAGTCTGACACGACAGATGCTCGAAGAACACGGCTACCGCGTGCTGGAGGCAAACGACGGCAATGCCGCACTGAGGCAAACGGGAGCGGACAGGCGGATTGCCCTGGTCCTGACCGATGTCGTGATGCTGGGTATGAGCGGACCGGAGTTCGCGCTGCGGCTGGCAGAGTCAGATCCTGCGGTCAAAGTGGTGTACATGTCCGGGTATACAGGAGAACTGGTGGGGCAAACAGACCAGTTGCGGCCGGGCGTGAACCTGCTGGAAAAGCCGTTTACTCGGGCTGCCCTGCTGAGAGCCATCCAGCGGGTGCTGGAGTAGGGGCAGGCGGTGGGCCCTTCGACCGCGCTCAGGGCGCGCTGCCTGCGCCACACCGAGGCTTGGCATCCTCTGCCGATCACAGTGAACGGTGATTGAGATCACACACAGGGGAGGGGAATAATGCGCAGCGGCAGCGGACTGCCCTCCCCGGTATGGGGTGCAGCAGCCGGCGCCTCATACGGGTAACATACTGTGTTTTCAAGCTGGTTACGCACAGCGTGGTGCACGCGTGTCGCCCTGCCGAGAAACGGCCCTAAGGTTGCGTCCTTCCAGCGTAGACACCTGCAGGTAGATCAGGCAAGGCAGGGAAGGAGGGTTTATGGCAACCGCAACTGCTCCTACGCTAGCCCGGGGCGTGTTACCACACTTTGAGCCAGCGGAGCCGGGAATCAAGGCGCACTCGCCCTACGGCTTGCCGATCGTGGACCACTGCACGACCTGCAACCTGCGTGGGGCCAACTTTTTCTGCAATCTGACTGCGACCGCCCTGCGATCCCTGGACTGGGTGAAGCATGTGACCTCGTACCCGGAGGGAGCGCTGGTTCTCATGGAAGGCCAGGCGGCGCGTGGTGCCTATGTGATTTGCCAGGGACGAGCCAAGCTGATGACGACGAACCGGGAGGGCAAGACGCTGATTCTGAAGATCGCGGGCCCGGGAGAAGTGCTAGGGCTGCACTCGGTGGTGGCCGGGACCGCGTACGAACTGACGGTCGAGACCCTGCAGCCCTGCCAACTGGCGTTTGTGGGGCGCGACGACCTACTCCGCCTGCTGAAAGAACACGGGGAGGCATGCCTGCGGGCGGCCCAGCACATCAGCCGGGACTGCCAGTCGGCGGTGGACGCCATTCGGTCCATCGGGCTGAGCCATTCCGTGCTGCAGAAGCTGGCCCGTCTGTTGCTGCAATGGCTGCCTGAGGGGCGCGAGAACGGCGCGGCGGTGCGGGTGAAACTGGCGTTGACCCATGAGGAGATTTCGCAGCTGATCGGGGCGTCGCGCGAGACCGTGACGCGTACGCTGAGCGAGTTGAAGAAAAAACAGATCGCTGAACTGAACGGCTCGACGCTGATGGTGCGGGACCGGTCGGCACTGAAGGCCATCGTCGAGGGCTAGAGAGGTATCTTGCTGGGCAAGAACCGGACTGATCAACAGGTGGGATTTTCGATTGCCAAATTGGTGAACTTCGGTTGAAGTTCAAGGGTTTTGACCCTGCGGGTGGATTTTCGGTGGGCTGGAAGAGGGCTCTTGCCATCGGCCGTCAGCGCCAACTGTGCTTGGTCTAAGGTGACCTACTCGCGCTGGGGGGTGGTTGTTACCGTGGAAGCTAGAAAGGAACTCTGGCTTCCACCATGGCGAAATCTTCGCACAAGCTAAAAATCCTTTACGGTGAAGGAGATGCCGAGGTGCTGGCGTCTCAGGCGGGATCGATTCAGAAGGCGGGGCACGAAGTGACCACGGCGCAGGGCCGCAAGGGGGTGGAGACGGCGCTGAAGCAGTCCACTTATGACCTGGTGATTCTGGGGCCCACGCTGAGCCGCAACGACCGGCATCACCTGCCTTACATGGTGAAGAAACACGCGGGGACGCGCGTGCTGGTGATGCATGCCGACGCCGGCCGGCATCCGCAGGTGGACGGGATTCTGGAGCAAGGCCGGAGCGTGGAGGCGCTAGTAGAGATGATCGCGTCGATGATGGCGCAGGAGGCGATAGTCAGCAGGCAGTAGTCGGGAATCGGGAGTCAGCATGGGCGGCGGCCGCGGGCCGCCGTTTTCTGCGTTTGGGAGAAGATGCTTTCGCTTGGGGCTCAGGTTGATGTCACCCGGGTGGCGAAAACTGGGGCAGGCTTCGCGTCCGCCGGCGAAGGCGTTCGCTGCTTAGCCGTAGGGTAACGTTTAGCCTCGCTGGGCAACTGACACGGCTGTTGCGGTTCGTTTAACATGAAAGGCGCACGCAGAGGAGCAGGGCGCCCCGTCGGCCAGTCAGAGGCCCTGGGTTGAAGGGATGGTCCGATTGCACCAATGATGACGAATCTATCTGCGACGCTGTGTATGGGCGAGAAGACGATCCGGCTTGCCTTGGTGTTGGCTGCAATCTCTACGCTGTGCCTGGCGCAGGACAAGGCGTCGATTCTGAAGCCCCCCAAAGGGGCACGGGTAGCGCTGGTGATATTTGAAGATTTGGAATGTCCGGATTGTGCTCGGGCGGCGCCCCTGGTGGAGGAGGCGTCGCGAACCTACAAGATTCCGGTAGTGCGGTACGACTTCCCCTTGCCGATGCATCCTTGGGCAAATGACGCAGCGGTGCTGGCGCGGTATTTCGACACCCACTCCAAGGTGCTGGGGAACGAGTTTCGCGACCAGGTGTTCCGGCACCAGATCGAGATCAACAAAGCCAACCTGCGCGCTTTCGCGGAGCAATTCGCGGCCGCGCACAAGGTCGATCTGCCGTTCGTGGTAGATCCGCAGGGGAAGCTGGCGGCAGAGGTCAACGCCGACCGGGAGCTGGGGCAGGCGATCGGGCTGCAACACACACCGACGCTGTACGTGGTCAGCAACAAGCACTCGGGGACGCCATTCGTGGAGGTGGTGGACCGGAGCCAGTTGTTCCGGCTGATTGACGCCATGCTGAAGGAGTAAGGCCGGAGGACAGTCCCAGATCCTCGATCCCCGCCGGTTCCATGACCGGCTCGTCTCCTTCGGGTATGCTGCTTTCCGCGTATGGTGGTCGCCCGATCCCCAACCCGTTCGTCATCCGTGAGTTCGCCGCCCGAACAGGCGTGTTGGTTGCTGGCGGACGGCATGTGGGTGGTGATCGCGCTGGCCGCGGCGAAGCTATGGCTGCATTGTGTCTACAACGATCGCTACGGCTACTTCCGTGACGAATTTGATTACCTGGCGTGTGGCCGTCACCTGGCGTGGGGGTACGTGGACCAGCCACCCCTGGTGCCGTTCCTGACGCGCCTTTCGGGAGCGGTGTTAGGGGAGTCTTTGCGGGCCATCCGCTTCCTCCCGGCACTGGCAATTTCCCTGGCGGTTGTACTCACTGGAATGATTGCGCGCGAACTGGGCGGGCGGAGCTACGCGCTGCTGCTCAGCGCCGTCGGGGTTGTGGTCGCGCCCATGTACCTTTCGGACGGAAGCCTGCTCACCACAAACTGCCTGGAACCGCTGCTGTGGACGGGCTGCGTGTACTTCGCCGTCCTGGCAATCAAGCGCGACGATCCGCGGCCGTGGCTCTGGTTTGGCGTGATCGCCGGGTTGGGCATGGAGGAGAAATATTCCATCGCGGTGCTGGGGTTCGCGATTGTGGTCGGGCTGCTGCTGACCGACGAACGGCGGTTTCTGCCGAGCAAGTGGATGTGGCTGGGCGGGCTGGCGGCGTTGCTGATCTGGCTGCCGAATTTGTTGTGGAATGTGAAGTATGACTTTCCCTTCCTGCAGCTGATGCACAACATCAGGGCCAGCGGGCGGGATGTGGCTCTGTCTCCCGCGCAGTATTTCTCGCAACAGCTGTTGCTGATGCAGCCGCTGGCCGCGCCCGTTTGGATCACGGGGGTGATGGCACTGCTCACGTGGCCACGGCTCAAGGCCTTTCGCTCATTGGGCTGGAGTTACCTGGTGGCGTTTGCGGTGTTCGCGGGGCTGAAGGGCAAGAACTATTACCTGGCGCCGATCTACCCCATGCTGTTTGCCGCCGGGGCGGTGGCGATCGAAGCCGGTATCGAGCGCTGGCGGCAGGGATGGCTGAAGCCGGTGTACGTTGTGGCATTGCTCGGGGCGGGAGCGTGGCTGGCGCCGCTGGTGGTGCCGGTGCTACCGATCGCCCAGTTTGTCGTCTATATGAACCGCCTGCCGATCAAGGTGCCGCGCAGCGAGCATAGCCACATGCGGGCAGCCTTGCCGCAACATTACGCCGACCAGTTTGGCTGGCAGGAAATCGTCGATGAGGTGAATGTGGCCTGGCAGAGGATTCCGGTGGGAGAACGAGCCGACTGCGGCATCTTCGCCCAGGATTACGGGCAGGCCGGGGCGATCGACTTCCTGGGTAGGAAGTACGGATTGCCAGCCGCGCTCAGTGGACACCAGAGCTACTTCCTGTGGGGGCCGCGCGGGTACTCGGGAAATTGCTTGATCGTGCTGGATGACCGGCCAGAAGCGCTAGAAAACAAATTCGATCAGGTGGAACTGGTGGGTGTCTCTACGGACAATGCGTACGCCTTAGAGAGACAGATCCCGGTCTTCATCTGCCGAGGCCGGAAGTTCAGTCCGTTGGCGGAAGTCTGGCCGGGGCTGAAGAAGTGGAATTAGAAGGTTTAAAACTCTTGGAAGGCGCGGAGCAACGCAGGGGGGAGGTCGAGAAGGCTACAAGTAGCTGGAAAGATTAAGTTTAATTGTGGGCTGTGGAAAAAGATTGGCTATTTCTATCGGATATAGGTAAAATGAAACAGCGTTTGATCTTTGCGGTTCGATGCACCACGCAGTTTCTCCGCTCCCGAAGCGTGACCTGCCTGCAAGCATTCCTCGCGAGTTCCAGCGCAATATCAGACAAAAAGGAAACAAAGCAACACCATGGAAACAGGAACAGTAAAGTGGTTTAACGACGCCAAAGGCTATGGATTTATCAGCCGCCAAAACGGGGAGGACGTGTTCGTACATTTCTCCGCCATCCAGGCGAACGGATTCCGGAGCCTGCAGGAAGGTCAGCAGGTGCAGTTTGACGTGGTCAAGGGCCCCAAGGGCTGGCAAGCCGAGAACGTGAAGGCTCTGTAAACCAACTTTACAGAAGAAAATTGAATCGAGGGGCAGCCGAGAGGCTGCCCTTTGTATTGTGTGCCGAGCATGATCAACAGCTCGAGGGTGAAAGTCCCTTACCGAACCTGATGGAGGTAAACGGTTAGAGAAGCGCAAGGGCGCGGCCGCAAGGTCGGGTCTGAAGGAAGCGCGGACCAAACTCGCAAGCCGATGAAC
>DASPST010000045.1:0-74259 GCA_035623795.1 Terriglobales bacterium | reverse complement strand
CTCCAGGGGGATCTGCGGCCTTAGCTGCCGAGCCAGTTGTGCACCAGATTGTACTGTGGGCGGCTTCGCAGTCGCTCTGAGTAAGTTTCTGAGTCACACAACCACCCCAACGGGGTGGCCACTGCTCCATTGTGACTAGGGCCATGAGTGTGCCGAATTACATAGCCTGAGTAGTTGATTCCGAAGATGTACCGATTCCCGACGTATCGTCGGCAAACCTTCTCCCTATTCGGTGAGCTACGGTTGCTCGTCATCCGCCAGCAACCCTGGCTCGTGCCGATGAGCATGGGATATACTGCGCGAAAGAAGTCCGCCCAGGTTAATCCACATGCGAGCTCAACCTACGAAAGGCGGCTCACGGTTCGGAGTTTACCTTTCCTGCGGCACACTGGCCGCGGCGCTTGCGACGGCGCTCACTCTCACGCTGTTTCCTGACGGTTGGGCCAAATCCAGCAATCCAATTGACCAAGTCTTGCAAGAGGCGGTTGCGGAGAGAAAGCTCCCAGGGGTGGTGGCGATGGTCTCCGTGGCAGATCGCATCGCATATCAAGGAGCCGCGGGAAAGCGTGACACGATCAAAAACATCCCGATCACCTTGGATTCAATTTTCCGCATCGCTTCCATGACGAAGCCGATCACGTCCTTGGCCGTCATGCAGCTGGTCGAAACTGGGCGGGTGAAACTCGATGAACCCGCCGCGACCTACCTGCCGGAGCTTTCCGAAGTACAGGTCCTCGAGGAATTCGATGCCAGCACGGGAAAGGCAAAGCTCCGGCCCGCTAAGGCAGCCCCAACTGTCCGGCAACTGCTGACGCACACGTCCGGCTTTGGCTACGAATTTTTTGATCCCCGATTGCGTGACTACGTGGCCAGCGGCGCGGTTCCTTCCATGCGGCAGGGAGATGATGGCTTCCTGAAGGCTCCACTGGTGTTTGATCCTGGATCGCGATGGGAATATGGAATTAGTTCGGACTTGCTCGGCAGGCTGGTCGAGAAAGTCAGTGGCCAAACTCTGGAAGAGTATTTTCGTCAGCACATTTTTCAGCCGCTGGGCATGACCAACACATTTTTCGATGTGCCGTCTGAGAAGCAAGCGCGTGTTGTAGCGCTTCATACGCGGCAAGTGGGTGGCAACTCTGTGGAACCTCCGCAGCAGGCCTACCAATGCGATTTTACAGCGGTGGTGGCGGTCTCTACTCGACGGCAAGCGATTATCTAAAGTTCGAGCGCATGCTGCTGGGCGGGGGAAGGCTCGACAGCAGACGGGTGCTTCAGTCCGAAACGGTCGCGCAGATGACCTGCAACCAGATCGGCCACCTTACTCTCCCGGAAATGAGGAGCTTCGTACCTCAGTTCGCAAAAGATCCGGTCCGCATCCCTGGCTCGTTGGACAAGTTTGGACTGGGGTTTGCTATCAATACCAAGCCCGTCGAAGGCGGCCGTTCTGCCGGCTCGCTGGCCTGGGGTGGCATATACAACACCTTTTTTTGGATTGATCCCGCCCGCAGAATCTGTGCAGTCATCCTGATGCAGATACTTCCGTTCAGCGATGACGCAGCGATTTCCGCCGTCGAGAACTTCGAGCGCGCCGTTTACGGGACCTCCGCTGCTGTCAATTCCGGGGGACGCAACAATTGAGGCAGGCGAGATGATCTGTCCACTGGCTTGAGAGGCGGCTAGCCTGCCCTCCTGCCCTTGGTCAAGCACGCGGCCGACCGGCCACCGTTTATCGCGTTCATGTGAACCCACGCGATCCTGAGGTGCCGCATCCCGCGCCGGCGGCGAAGGTGGAAAGTTGCCGCTCCACCCTTGCGGAATGACACCTTGGGCACTTCAGGCCGCGATCGGCGTCTTTCATCGGGCGAAGCATCTCGAAGGTATGGCCGCACTTGCAGCACTGGTATTCATAGAGTGGCATTACGAAACTCCTGGGCCTTGGTTCATTCTTCCAACCGCGGATCGATACGCGGCGCGCCGAGAAATGTTACACGATGGGCCTGGCCTCGAGCCAGGTGGAAGGTCCTCTTTACGGTCTCATGGCCCCTCGCGCAGTACTTCCACTCCGTAGCGGGGAAGGACAACGGAGGCGGCAGTACGATTGGCCAGCAGAAGTTTCATGGGGTGGGCCAGGTCGACATGACGGTCTTCGGCGGCGAAGTTGATAAGAAAGAACACCGTCTTGCCGGATCCCACACGCCGGCTGACCTGCACGCCCTCCGGCACCCGTCCCAGCGCCGGTTTCACTCCGCTTTGCTGCACCATCCATTCCGCCGCGGCATCCATGAGCTTGTCATCAAGGACGGCGCCGATGTAGGTGATACGGCCCTTGCCATAGGCGCATGTAATCGCGGCGGGCTGATCGTCAAGCCAGCCGTTGCTCTTCCCGTAGCGCAACAGAATCTGGCTCTCCGGCGACGCAGCCTGCAACTGTTCCGCCCACACGCTTGCCCTGCCTTGCCCCCACGTTCCCGCAACCGGAACATCCGCTTCCAGCGCGTAGTACTGCTCCACCCGTCCCTGGAGCGCATCCACCAGGTATCCCGGCTGGCGCTGCGGTAGCAGCGCATTGTACTGGTCCTTCATGCCCGATCGCGGTCCCAGCACCAGGTCGCCGCCATTGCGTACGTACTCCAGCAGGTGATCTGCCAGATCCTGGGGGAGCACATTCAGGTCGGGCGCCACCACCAGGGCATACCCTCCCAGCGGGGCGTACGGACTCACCACGTCCACCGATTGCGCCAGCCGGTTGAGCACGCGGTAATAACTTTCCAGCAGGGCCATCTGGTCGTACCGGCTCGTGTGCCTCTGCAAATCGATGGCCCAGCGGCTATCGTACGAGTTCAAAAGAGCAACCTCGGAGACCACGCGGGTTCCGCGCAGTTCGCTCTCGACCGCCGAAAATTCCCGCCCGAGCTGCTGGACTTCCGTGTACAGCGGAACCGGAGTCCCGTCGGAGCCCACCAGCGTCCCGTGATACTGCTCCTGGCCGTTTAAGGCGCTGCGCCACTGCCAATATCCCACCTCATCCGCCCCGTGACCGATCGCCTGCCACGCCATCGCCCGTACTTCGCCCTTGTTCAGGAAATTGTTGACGCTGTGCCAGTTCACCGCCCCGGGCTGGGTTTCAATCACCCAAAAGTTCTCGCGCTTAAACCCCCGGGTAAGGTCGTGCGTCATCCCGTTGCGGTCAGGATCAACATGGCCGGTGCCCACGTAGTCATCCCAGGACGCAAAGGTCAGCGGCTCGGTGATAATGTAGTGATCGAAGCCATCCCAAAAGCCCATAAAGTTGCCGGTGATGAACTGGCGTGGCTCGGCGTACTGGCGGATCTGATCGATCTGATTCATCTGATAGTCGTTCCAGGTGTGGGTCACGAACCGTTTCCACTCCAGCATCAGGCCGGGGTTGTGCCCTCCCACGGGAATGGGAATCTCCCTCCAGCTGTCGTACGTCTGACTCCAGTACTCGGTCGTCCAGTTCTGGTTCAGATTGTCCAGCGTCTGGTATTTCTTCTGCAGCCACTCCTGAAACAGCTTGCGGGTGAGATCGTCATACGACATAGACGCGTAGCCGTACTCGTTGTCGATCTGCCATCCCACCACGTTCGGGTTGTGACCGAAGCGGTGAGCCATCTCCGCCGCGATCCGCCGGCAGTATTCCCGGTAGAGGGGCGAAGTCACCGACCCATGGGCGCGATTCCCGTGCGTGACCCGCTGCCCGTCTGGTTGGACCCGCAGCGTCTCCGGATGATTCGCGGTCAGCCACGCCGGAGGCGCCGCCGTGGGAGTCCCCAGCACGCTGGCAATGTGATGCTTGGCGCCGGCCGTGATGGCGCGCTCCAGCCAGTCCATATCGTAACGCCCCTCGCTCGGTTCCATCCGGCTCCAGGCAAACTCGGCAATCCGGACCACCTTGATGTTGGCTGCTTCCATCAGCCGCAGGTCCTCTTCCCAGCGCGCCTCCGGCCATTGTTCCGGATACCAGTCGGTGCCCAGAAGAATGGCATCGTGTCCGGGAATCTGGCTGGGGATAGAGGCCCGGTCTCCCGGCTGAGCAGGGACGAGCTCCAGCAACAGAGCGGGGAGAAAGAGGGCGAACCAATACCGATGAAGCTTATGCATGTCCCCCCTTAGAGTCTTTGCCCCAAACTCACTGGCGTGATGGAAAGCTTTTTGCCCGAGTACTCCACTACGCGATCGGGCTTATCCTCCGGGAGAATCCCTGTCCCGTGGTTCTCCCGGACCACAACCACGCGGAATGTGCGGTTTTTCAGCATGCCCGGGAATTCACCCTGGCGATCGCCGATAGTGAGTGCGTGCCGTGCGTCGTCCCAGCGTAAGCTGATGGCCGCATACACCCCCTTTTCGTAGTTGTAGTTATCATTCTCGTCCTCGTAGAGGGTGAACTGTCCGTCGGCTCCGGGATACACCCGAATTTCAATCGGATCTTCCGGCTTCTCTTCCGACCACTCCAGCGCCGGCCCCAAAGGAACAATCGAACCGGCGCGCAGGTACAGGGGCAGCCGTTCGAGGGGCGCCACGGCATCCAGCCGGCGCGGACCCACCACCGCCACCCCACTCCAGAAGTCATACCACCTCCCCGCCGGCAGATACAGTCGCCGTGTATTCACGCCCGGGTCCGTCACCGGGCTGACCAGAAAAGCCGGTCCGAACATGAATTGGTCGCCGATGTTTGCAGCCTCGACGTCGGTGCGGAAGTCCATGACCAGAGGCCGCATGGGCGTGTAGGCCTGGCTGCTGGTCATCCAGGCTAGGGAATAGAGGTAAGGCAGCAGCCGATAGCGCAATGTGTCAAACTCGGTCAGAATCTTCTGCACTTCCGGGCCGTAGGACCACAGCTCGTTCTGCCCGTTCTTGCGCGTCCCGTGCACCCGCAGGATGGGGTTGAACGCGCCGAACTGAAACCAGCGTACGAACAGCTCGCGATACGCGGGGTCGTCGGGGTCGCCCGAGACGAAGCCTCCGATGTCGGTCGTCCAGTAGGGGAGGCCGGAAACGGAATAATTCAGTCCTGCCGGGATCTGCTTCTTGAAGAACATCCAGTCCGAATTGATGTCCCCCGACCAGACGGTGACAGCATTGCGTTGCGCGCCAGCAAAGGCCGAACGCGACAGGATAAAGACGCGCTTCTGATCAGACTCGCTGCGCTGCCCCTGGTACACCCCGGTCGTGGTCATGAGCGGGAACAGGTTGGCGTAGCGCGCGCCACTGCCGAGAAAAATCTGGTTCGTGACCAGGATGTTGGCCTCGCGGTCTTCAGTTTCGGGCTCCGTGGTGTCAAGCCACCAAGCGTCCACGCCGATCTTGAACAGGTTCTGATTGAGCAGGTTCCAGTAATACTTCCGGGCCTCCGGGTTGAAGGCGTCGTAGAGCGCCTGCCCGGCTGGATGAAAGCCGCTGGTTACGGTCTTGGCGATGAAAAAGCCGTGCTTGTCCATGTCCTGGTAGGTTTGGCTTCCCGGCCGGAAATAGGGCCAGAAGGAAATCATGAGGTGGAAATTGCTGCGGTGCAGGTCGTCGACCATGGCTTTCGGGTCGGGATAGCGCGTCTTGTCGAAGACCGGTTCGCCCATGGTGACCCACCAGAACCAGTCCTGCACGATGGCATCGACCGGGATGTGCAGGTCGCGGTACTTGTGGGCCACCGTGAGCAATTCCTCCTGCGTGTTGTATTTGTTTTTGCACTGCCAGAACCCGTAAGCCCACTTGCCGAACATGGGAACCTGTCCGGTCAGTTCCCGGTAGCCGGCGATGAGCTGGTCGAACTCCGGGCCGTAGAGGAAGTAGTAATCCATAACGTCAGCCACTTCGGAGCTGAGATAGAGAGAATTCAGGAAGCGATTGTTGAATCGACTGCGCGACGGATTGTTCCAGAAAATGCCGTAGCCGTTGCTGGAAAGAACGAAGGGGATGCTGATGTTGGTGTTGTCCTGGGAGATGTCCACTGCTTCGCCACGGTAGTTCCACACACCCGCCTGGTGCTGCCCCAGCCCGTAGAACGATTCGTAAGAAGCCCACAGCTTGGAAAAAAGCTCAGCATGATAGGTCTTTTCCCCATTCACCACAACCGGAGTCATGGTGATTTCAGCCTGCTGGAAGAGCGTTTTCCCTTCCCCATCGCTGAAGGTGACGCTAGCGTCCCGGCGCAGCACGCTAATTCTCAGGCGAGAAGTGGCGAGCGTCACGGCTTCACCGCTTGTTTCCATCTTCCAGCGGACCGGCGCCCAGCTCTCCTTCACAACCGCAGGGTTGGCGGGAAGTGATGCCTGTGGGCTTGGCGCGTAGATCACGCGCACAATCGAATCCGAACAGATTTGCAGCTGCAGTACGCCCGAGTGTAAGGTCAGAGCAACGCCTCCAGGCAGTTGCTGCACTGAAGCCACCGGGTTCAGCTGATTCCACTGTGCCTGGACCGCGGACGGGGGGAAGGAGAATAGGAAAAGTGCGGTGATCCAACCGAACCATCGCTGTCGGGTGCTGACGGAGCGGGGATTCTGTTTAGGCATTTCGCACGCCACGCGCGACATCATACCCCGTCCACCGACTGCGGACGAAGCAGCGTAGTGCCGCCTGTGGGGCGCTACGCTCCTTGCATCGCTTACAATCCCAAATCGCTCAGTCCCGGGTGCTCGTCCGGCCGGCGACCCAGCGGCCAATGATATTTCCGCTCGCATTCCCGGATGGGCAGATCGTTGATGCTCGCCAGCCGCAGGCGCATCAACCCGTGGTCATCGAACTCCCAGTTCTCGTTGCCATACGCGCGGAACCAGTTCCCGGAATCATCATGGAATTCGTAGGCGAAGCGCACCCCGATCCGGCTCCCCTCGAACGCCCAGAGTTCTTTGATCAACCGGTAATCCAGTTCCCGAGCCCATTTGCGTTTGAGAAAAGCCACGATTTCCGCCCGGCCGCTCAGAAATTCTGCGCGGTTCCGCCAGCGTGAATCCGTGGTATACCCCAGCGCAACTTTTTCCGGATCACGCAAATTCCAGGCATCTTCCGCAAGCCGAACCTTTAGGGCCGCAGTCTCCCGTGTAAACGGCGGCAGTGGAGCACGCGTGTCGCTCATAACCATCTCCCATAAAATGTCGCCCCTGGCCCTTCGCGGTCTGGTTTCTCACCTGCGAACTCTCCAGCCCGCCCCGGATCGTCGAGGGCCACAGCCGCCCAGATTTGCATTTTGCCCCGTCGGCAGATGAGGATAATAGGCGATGATCGTCAACTTCGCCGAGCGCGCCCACAACCACACCTGGGAACTGGATCCCATCGTCCGCTCCCTGCTGGACACCGATTTCTACAAGCTGCTCATGCTGCAGTTTATCTGGAAACACTATCCGAGAACGCGTGTGTCCTTCGAGTTGGTCAACCGCGCTCCCGGCGTCCGTCTTGCCGACATGATCGCCACGCGCGACCTGACCGAACAGATGGAGCACGTCCGCAAACTCCGCTTTCGCAAGTCCGAACTCATCTGGCTCGCCGGCAACACCTTCTACGGCCGCCGCGGAATTTTCGAGCCCGCCTTCCTGGAGTGGTTGGAACAGGACTCCCGGCTGTCCGATTACACCTTGTCGGTGGAGGATGGCCAGTTCCGCCTGACTTTCGACGGCTTCTGGACCGAAACCACCATGTGGGAGATTTACGCGCTCTCCATCCTCGACGAATTGAAGACCCGAGCCAACCTAAAAAAGCTCACCGAATTCGGCCTCGACATCTTGTACGCGCGTGCGAAAACCAAGCTCTGGAGTAAGATCGAGCGCCTGCGCGGCGTTCCCGCTCTCAGCATTGCCGATTTCGGCACTCGCCGCCGCCACAGCTTCCTCTGGCAGGAGTACGTGGTCGTGGCCATGGAGGCCAATCTCAGCCGCGGCTTCATCGGAACCTCCAACGCCTTCCTCGCTCACAAGCACGACCTCGAAGCCATCGGAACCAACGCCCACGAGATCCCCATGGTTCTGGCCGCGCTCGCCCCAGATGATCAGGCTCTCAGAGCCTCGCAGTACCGCGTCCTCGAACTCTGGCAGGACACCTACGAAGGTGCTCTCCGCGTCATGCTGCCTGACACCTTTGGCACCACACAGTTCCTCGAGAACGCCCCCGACTGGGTGGCCGACTGGACCGGCCAGCGCATCGACAGCAAGGATCCCTACCTGGCCGGTGACGAGTACATCGATTGGCTGACGCAGCGCGGCCGCGAGGCCAAGGATAAGCTCATCATCGCCTCCGATTCGCTCGACGTCGACGACATCCTCGGCCTCCATGCCTATTTCGGCGGAACCCTGCAGGGGGATGTCACCGCCGAGGATTTCCACTCCGCCTCCGACTTCCTCGACCGGAAGAAATGGATTCCCGGCCGCCGCATCCGCCTCAGCGTAGGCTGGGGCACGCTGCTGACCAACGATTTCCGAGGCAGCAGTCCTGATGGCGGCAACGGCTTCGATCCGGTCAGCCTGGTGTGCAAGGTATCCACCGTCGAAGGCCGTTCCGCCGTCAAACTCTCCGACAACTACGCCAAGGCGCTCGGCCCCCTGCACGAGGTGGAACGCTACCGCAATGTCTTCGGCACCGTGGGAATCGCGAATGTCCCGGTCATCGCCTGACACCCAGTGGTCCCGCCGCCGCTCCTGATTGCCAAACTACGCAGGGGATTCGTCAAAATTTTCGTTTTTCTGTCGTGCCGTCGACGGCGTTTTGCACCCGAGCTCGCCTCCAGACCGGTGCACCGAACGGCAGCCCGGCTTTTATGAGAAACTGTGGACGACAGCCTTTTTGGGCAGATTGCGAAAGCCTTCTCCGTGCCGTCAGGGGAGAGGGTCCGTCGGAACACAGTAGAGAGGAATGTCCCATGTCCGGACCAAGCCGCCGTCCCGAGATTCGCCGCCGCCGTCGCCGCCACGAAAAGGTCGTCAAGCTGCGCAAACGCCTGGCCAGCGCCCCCGATCCCGAGAAGAAGCGAATTGCCGAGAAACTCCACCGCCTCGAACTGGGCTCCCCGGGGAACCCACTGGCCCAGTAGGGGGTTGGGCCGCATAGGGGCGCTTCGAGGGCGCCAGCCTCACCCCACGCTACACCGAGAGTGTCTCAACCTTCGCCTCTCCCGACGAAGCGGTAGAATCCTCACCCCTGCCTGTGCCGACTTTCTTGTAGACCGCCAGGATCTGGCGCGCCGAATCGTCCCAGGAGAAGCGCTGCGCCTGCTTATACCCCCTATCTTTCAGCTTCTCCCGCAGGGTTTCATCCACCAACACCCGGTGTATGGCGTGCATGATCTCAAAGACGTTTTCCGGGTTTACCAGCACCGCCGCTTGCCCCACCACCTCCGGCAGAGAGCTGACGTTCGAAGTTACCACCGGCGTGCCGTGCGCCATAGCCTCCAGAGGCGGCAGCCCGAATCCCTCGTATAGCGATGGGAAGACGAACACCTTGGCCGCATCGTAGAAGATGCGCAGCACCTCGATCGGCACAAACCCCAGGAAGCGGACTTCGTTCTGTACTCCACTGCGGATGACCGTGCGCCGCAAGTCCGGTTGTCCTGACAGATCGTCTCCGATGATGATCAGCTTCAGGTTCACGAACTTATGTTCCTTCTCCAGTTCGCTGCGCAGGGCGGAAAAGGCCTCGATGATCCGCACCAGGTTCTTGTGCGGACTGATTCGCCCCGCATACAACAGAAACGGGTAGTTCACGAGGTAGCGTTCCGCAATCAGCTGGCGCTCGGCTTCGGTGGTATGGCCGCGCAGGAAACGCTCATCAATGGCGTTGTAGACCACCTCGATCCGCCGCGAGGGGATCCGGAATAGTTTTTCGATCTCGCTCTTGGAAAATTGCGAAACGGCGAAGATTGCCGAGGCTTGACTCAAGACCCGGCGAGTCAGCGCGAAGTGCAGCGAACGGCGCAGTCCCGAGGTCCCCCGCGCACGCGACATGTGCTCCAGCACGTCGTGTACCGTCATGACGTAGGGACAGGGCAGCGACCGCGGCAGCCAGAACAGGTGGGGAATGTGGACCAGGTCGCAGCGCAGGCGCTTGAGGATCGTGCGGAACTCGAAGTACCCCTTGGCCGTCGTATCCAGTTCCAGCAGCGGGATGGTATGGAAGTTCGGGGGAAGCGGGCCGATCTCTTTGACCTTCTCCGGGGAGCCGATCAGGAAATACTTGGTCTGCCGGTCCTGCCGGCCCAGCGCCCGCACCACGTTACGGGTGTAGGTGCCAACGCCGAAGTCAGTCATCCGCCGGATGTCAATGGCCACCTTCACGAGGGAATTTAACCACAGAGACGCAGGAAAAGCTCACGATTCAGAACTTAAAGCTGCGTCTTAGGGGTCCGGGTCTGGGATTGGAGCCGGGAGTTGGTGAGCGAACGGATCAGCGGCTGTCTGTGGATCAGACCCGCGTGGCAAGACGCCCAGGCCCGCGTGCGGCCTGGCGCTACCAGTTAAGTCGCGGTACCCAAGACCTAGGACCTGACCACTTCCGCCTGTGCCCTGCGCTCCGCATACAAGGGGAACGCTTCCGCCAGATCCAGCACCTGCCGCCGGATCTTCTCGAGCACCGCCGCCTCGTGGCGATGCAGCAGGGCTTCGGCGATCCACTTCCCGATCTGCCGCATCTCAGGTTCCTTCATGCCGCGGGTGGTCAGCGCCGGCGTTCCGATCCGGATGCCGCTTGGCTTCAGGGGGGGGTTGGTGTCGAAGGGAATGGCGTTCTTGTTGACCGTGATTCCGGCTTCACCCAGTGCCTTCTCCGCGTCACTCCCCAGCATCCCCTTGGCGAAGACGTCGACCAGCATGAGGTGCGTGTCGGTCCCGCCGGAAATGACGCGCAAGCCCGACGCGGACAGTTCGTCCGCCAGGACCTTGGCGTTGGTCACAATCTGCCGCGCGTACTCCCGGAATTCCGGCTGCATCGCCTCGTGGAAACACACTGCCTTGGCCGCCATGATGTGCACCAACGGCCCGCCCTGCATGCCGGGAAATACCGTCTTGTCGATCGCCGGCCCCAGATCAGCCTTTGACAGAATCATGCCCGAACGCGGGCCGCGCAAGGTTTTATGCGTCGTCGAGGTCACGATCTGCGCATGGGGTACCGGCGACGGATGCACCCCGCCCGCCACTAGCCCGGCAAAGTGCGCCATGTCCACCAGGTAGATCGCTCCGACCTTGTCGGCAATCCGCCGCATGCGCGCAAAGTCGATGATCCGAGGATAGGCGCTACCTCCGCCGATGATCAGCTTGGGCCGCTCGGTCTCCGCCAGTTTCTCCAGTTCATCGTAATCGATGGTCTCGCTTTCCTTGGTGACGCCATAGGGGACGATCTTGTATGTCTTGCCCGAGAAATTCAGGTGGTGCCCGTGGGTGAGATGTCCGCCATGCGCCAGGTTCAGACCTAGGACGATGTCGCTCGGCTGCAGCACCGCTGCGTAGGCCGCCATGTTGGCTTGCGACCCCGCATGGGGTTGCACGTTTGCATGTTCCGCGCCGAACAGCTTCTTGGCCCGCTCCCGTGCCAGGTTTTCCACCACGTCGGTGAACTCGCACCCGCCGTAATACCGCTTCCCCGGATACCCTTCGGCATACTTGTTGGTAAACACCGATCCGGCGGCCTCGAGTACCGCCTCGCTGACGAAGTTCTCCGACGCAATCAGTTCCAGCCCTTCGTGCTGGCGTCGGGTTTCATGGTCAATGGCCGCAGCGATCTGCGGATCGACTTCGGGCAGCGAGCGATACATTTTCTGATTGTTCATGGTTGACTCACTCTGGCTTCTTTCTCTGTTTTCTCCGCGGATTCTCTTCCCGACCGCAGCCCTGCTCTTGCCTTTTCCTCGCACTGCAGCGCAGAAAGCCTGGTCAATTCTACGCCTCGAACGCGGTCCGGAAGAATGAGGCGAGGTGCCAGCCATCGAGGTATTTGAAGGGCGTTTCGCCTGTCGAATAGTGCCCGCAGGGGAGCACCACCACTTTGTGGTCAAGCTCATGCCGGGCAAATTCCCCCACCGCCTGCCGGGAAAACTCCGGCAGAAAGGTCAGGTCATAATTCGCGTACACGATGAGCGATCGCTTCTGCTGTCGCGCAAATTTGTCGAAGTACACCGCCGGGCTGATGGCCAGCCAGACCCGGCGCAGGCGCTCCACGTCCATCTCCGTCTCCAACCCCTTGCGGATGTGCCGTGTCGATTGCCCATGCCACACCACGTCGGCGAAGTACGTCGAAGCATGATTGAACGCGGCGGCCTGCAGGCGCGCATCATGAGCACAGGCGATGAAGGCGTAACAGGAACCCAGGCTGGTGCCGATAATACCCAGCTGGCGGTAACCGCGCTGTTCTAGCCAGTCCAGGCAGCAGCGGATGTCGACCACTCCCTGCCGCACCGCGTGGAGCGTGCGCCCGATGTTGGCCGAAACCGCGTAGTCAGCGCGTCGGATCTCGGCCGGCATGCGGATGTCGTGATAGGGCAGGCTGAGACGCAGCACGGAGATTCCCAGCAGGTTCAGCGCCCGGCAAAGCCCGGTGTAGGAAATGGCGTCTGCATTCCAGTGGGGCAAGAGCACCACTGCGCGCCGTCCCCGCGCCGGGAACCAGCGCGCGTTGGCCAGATTGTTTTCCGGATACGGCGTCTCCACCGGCGAGCCGAAACGCAGAAATTTCGCGCGCGTGCCGCGAACCTTTTCTTCCAGCCTGGGGTCAGGAACGTCCCGCGTGCTGAAGACCTCGACCGCGCGCTCCTCGAGACGAAAGTCGCCGGGCACGCGATAGGAGAAAAACTGGTCGCTGGCGGCGATGATTCGCTGGTTGTATTCCGCGAAGAACCGCTCCGGGTCCCCAGGGATCTGCCCCGCGCGGATCCCGTTGCGGCAGGGCCAATGTCTTGCCCACTCCACGCCCCACTCCAGCGGACGCACCACGCGGTTGTTGTCCACCGAGGTCAGCCGGTGCTCCCACCGGTACATCCACTTGGCATAGGGATTCTGCACCTTGAAGAATATAGCAGGCTCCAGGCTGCAGGCTTCAGCGTGTCGAGCTCAGACCGTGGACCTGGTCGGGGTTAGCAAGCGGGGAGCGGCTACCCCGGGTTCGCAAGATCTCGGGCATCGGAGCCAGACCGCTTCCGACCCCACACACAACCCGAGCAACCCGGCCAGCATTTTGGCTAACACCCACTCACCGCAACCGGAGGCCCGCCGGCCCACTCCTACGTCACAAACTTCCTGGGCACGCGTTTCGAGATGCCACACAGAATGTCGTAAGGGATCGTTTCGCAGATCTCTGCCAGCTCGGCGGCGGTCACGCGCGCGGAGCCGCCGGTGCCGATCAGCACGACGTCATCTCCGATTTCTGCGCCGGGACTGGCGGTGACATCCACTAGCGTCAAGTCCATGGAGATCGCGCCCACGATGGGAGCATAGGCACCGCGGATAATCACGCGCCCACGATTGGAGAGCTTCCGGTTGTAGCCGTCCGCGTACCCCACGGGCAACACGGCGATGCGGGAGGGAGCGCGGGTGATGTAGGTGCCGCCGTAGCCCAGCGCCTGTCCAGCCGCCACGGACTTGATCCCGATGATCCTGGTCTTCCACGATAGCGCCGGCTCCAGTTGCGCGGCTACAGCGGGCACCTCCGGCTGACCTCCGCGCAGCAGCGGCAAGGCATACCCGTACAGCGAAAGGCCGGGACGCACCATGTTTTTCCAGGTACCGGGCTGGGCGAAGATACCGCCCGTGTTATCCATGTGGCAGAGCACCGGGTTGAGGCCGTTCTCGCGCACAAGGTCCAGGGCTTCCTCGAAGCGCGCGATCTGCCGCGGCACGGCTGCTGTATCCAGCACTTCGGAAGAAGCGAAATGCGTGCATAGACCTTCCAACGACACCCGGGGAGAAGCCTTGATTCGCGCGCACATGTCGGCGACAGCGTCCAGGCTGACGCCCAGGCGGCCCATGCCCGTGTCCACCTTGAGGTGAACCGGCTGGGGAGGCGCGCCCAGACGCTCCGCCGCACGATCGAGGGCTTCCACGTGGAAGGGCTCCCAGACGGTTGCGGTCAGGTTGCGACGGATAATTTCCTGCTCTTCACCATGCCAGAAACCGGTCATGAGCAGGATGCGGGTGCGGACGCCGGCCTCGCGCAGCGGCACGCCCTCGTCGGTGGTGGTTACGCCCAGCCACTTCGCACCTTCGCCTTCGAGGGCCAGCGCACACCGGGTCGCGCCGTGCCCATAGGCATCGGCCTTGACCACGGCGCACACTTCGACCTCAGAACCCACGTGCTCCTGAATGACGCGAAAGTTCCGGCTTAGGGCCCGAAGCGAGATCTCGGCCCAGGTGGGGCGGGTAAACTTGCGGATCCTTGGCTGCGAAATCGTGATAACCACAACAGGACGATTATATGGGCCCACGCCGGCGCTCCCGGGTTACGAGAGTGGGGGGGGGCAACCGTCGTGACACCTTAGACGTTTCTTGCCGCCCGCCGAAGGCCTGCAGGAGTCTTTCCGCGCGAACGGGTAATCCGCCTCTTGCTGGCGGCCAGCGCACCCGCCAAGGTCGACGACTGCATCACGCATAGATCAACAACTCCACGACCGCTGTGAGCGCAGGCACAGACCGCGGAAGGAAAAAGCCGCATCGGGATGCGGCCTTGGAGAACAGACGCGCGGTGTCGAAAACTACTCTTTGGGCGTGGTCGGTTTGGTGGCGGTGCCAGCCGGCTTGGTCGCTGGAGGCTTGGCTGGCGCTGTCGCCGGAGATGCTGTCGGAGAGGCTGGGGATGCTGCCGGTACCGGTACGCCAGACTTGGCGTTGTAGGCGTCGACCACGAACTTGGTGACGTCGACCGATTCGCCCCACCAGAAAACCGGACCCTGCGGCCACTGCTGTGAAGTGTCGATGATTACGCCAAAACCGTTATCCTGCGCGTACTTGAAGATCATCGGCCCCATTTTCTGCAGGATACGCTGCGCAATCTCGTTCTGCTGGTTCTGGGCATCTTCGCGAGCGTCCTGCATGGCTCGGTCGAAGGATTTCTGCTTGAACTCGATCTGCTTCACCAGGTTGTTGCGCGCTTCATCGTTCAGCTTGTCCTGCTGTGTGTTGAGCTGTTTCTTCAGGCCCTCGATTTCGTCATTCATTCCTTTCAGTTCGGTTTGCTTGGGCTCGAGTTTCTTGCTCAGGGCCTCGAAATCGCGTCGGCCTTCATTGGTGGCAAAGATGGCTTGTTCAATGTTGATGGTGCCGACCTTGGTACCGCCCGCGGAAATCGCCGGGGCGGGCGAGGCTGGGGCGGCGGCGGACGAGGCCGCGGGCGAGGAGGCAGCGCTGCCGGTTTGAGCCAGGGCTGCCACGGAAACTGCGAAAGCCAGGGCCAGAGGGAATCGCACAAACTTGCTTGTCATTGGGCGGGTTGAACTCCTTAGAATTGGTTCCGAAGCACTTGGCTTAGGTTCCCTTCGCAGGCGAACCTGGGCGCCGCTACTGCAGTCGGCCGACCAAACGATGACTCGGATCTGCGACCCGTGAGGCCACTGCTCGCTCCCCACCGGCGCACCCGGAATGTCTAGCGGCCACCCCGAGGATCGTGGTCTTTTCAGGGGACCCGCTCATTATAGCACTTGCCATCAAACCCTCCTTTCGTCCGGATCGGCTTCGTCAGAATGTGGTGGCCACGGTGAAGCGGAACGTCTTACGCGGTTCGCGCAAGGTAAAGCTGGTGCCATACGCGTTGATGGCCTGTTGGTAGGTGTAATCGCCAGCCGCGCCCGGCGGGAACATGCTGCGCGTGATCGAGGTTGGAGCTGTCGCGGTGGTGTCCAAGCGCAACGGGTTGTAGGCCCAATAGATGCGAAAGGGCGCATTGATGACCGGCAGCATGACCTGCAGTTCGAGACCCGTCGACATTCTTGGAGTCCAGTTTGTTCCCGGCGCCGGCTGGAGATACGGGGAAAAGGTGAGTTGTTCGCCGCCCACGCAATTGAAGGCCACGTCGAGCGACGGGCAGCCGAATAGCGTGGTGTTGATGTCGCTCAACTGCCCGGCGTTGATGCGCAGTTGCGACGGCCGGATGATGGGATCGACGCCCGTGTCCAGGAAGGGCGCCAGAGTGACCGGGCCGACGATCGTGATGCGGTATTCGGCGTTGCCGAACAAGCTCAAGTCTCCCCCTGGCTGAACGATGGTCTCCACCGGGACCGGGATGCTATAGGGGCCCAGCCGGGGATTGGCCGGGTCCTTCAAAACAAGGGTGCCGTCCGGGTTGGTCAGGTTGACCACTGCCTTGTTGGGCAAGAAGGCGATGGGCGAAATGGAGCGAATGTCAAATCCGCGCAGATCGTTTTCGCCGCCCATGTAGAAGCGCTGGAACGGCGGTGCCACCAGGCCCCCATAGCCGGTGAGGAACGAGCCCTGTACGTGCACACCGATGGCGTTGCGTCTCTTCTGCATGGGAAAGAACTGCTTGTACTCCGCGATGGGTCGGAGCGATCGGACCGTGCCTCCGAGGCCGGCGATCTCGCCGCCCAGGTACACGCTCCTGCCATGTCTGGGCTGGTAGGCCTGATCCAAGGTGTTGAACGAAAAGCTGGGCAGAATCTTGCTGGTGATGATCCCGTTCAGGGCGTTGGGCCCGTTGATGCCGCGGAACGCCAGGTTCTGAAACAGAGCCTTGGAAGCGTCGCTGAGGGCGACGAGTGAGGAATCATCCAGCGAATACGTGATGCCCACCCGCTTGAAGGAACGGTGCAGCGGGTAACTCAGAGATGTGGTGAACCCGGTGCTCGACTGGGTGTAGTTCTGCAGGTTCTGCAGGTAGTAGGCCGGTAGGTTCAGGTTCTGCCCGGTCAGTGCCGAATATTGCTTCGCCTGGTTGTAACTGATGCGGGTGGTGTACACGGTGAAGCCGGCCTGCAGCGGCCGATCCCAGAGATAAGGCTCGGTAAAGCCAAACATCACGCTGCGCATCAGGCTGCCGATGCTGGCCTGGATCTGCAGCGTCTCGCCCAGTCCCAGGAAGTTGTTGGTGGTGTAGTTCAGGCCGATGAAGGCGCCTTCCAGTCCGCTCACCCCGCCCTGCAGCCCGATGCTGTTCTTGCCCTTTTCTTTGACCTTCAGGGCCAGGTCGACGGTCCCATCTTTCTCATTCAGTTTACGGTCCGTGGCGTTGGGATCATCGGGCTTGAGCGGTTCGAAATAGCCGAGCTGGTTCAGGCGCAGGAGGCTGAGTTCCCACAAGCGCGAGTTGTAGACCTGGCCTTCCTCCAGCGCGATCTCCCGGCGGATGACCTTGTCGCGAGTGGTGGTGTTGCCCTGAAACTCGATGCGCCGGACGTAGAACTGCTTGCCCTCGTCCACGTCGATCTCCAGGTTGATTTGCTTCTTCTCGTCGTCGAACTTGGTGTCGGGAACCGACGTGAAGTTGATGTAGCCCAGCTCGCCGTAGGCTTTGCGCAGGTTCTCCAGGCCCTTGGCGATCTTCTCGCGGCTGAACACATCGCCGTCCTTGATGGGGAACAGGGAACGCAACGCCCGGGTGTTGGGTACCGCCTTGTTGCCTTTGAAGGAGATGCTGGCCAGGGTGTAGCGATCCCCTTCCTCGATGGGCATGGTGATGTCCACCACTTTGCCCGGGCCTTTCTGCAGCAGCGGGATGTGAAACCCCTGGTGCCCCACGTCGCGGATTTCGGTCTTGGGATCCTGTACCAGGACCTTGAAGTAGCCGCGGTTCTGATATTCGGCGCGCACCCGCTCAGTGTCCTCGTCCAGCTTGGTCGCGTCGTAGGTCCGGGCGAAGATGTTTTCCAGGAAGATAGAGTGCGGGATTCCGATGGGCCTGAGGTTCTTCATGGCGGCGCGCAACACCCGCTTCTTGATGTGCTGGTTGCCTTCGAAGCGGATCTTGCCCACTTTGACTTTGGGCCCTTCCTTGACCACGAAGGTGATGCCGACCGCGGCAGGGGGGATGGGGCGGGCCTCGGTGCGAATTGTGGCAAACTGGCGCCCGTGCTCGGACAGCAGTTGCTTGATGGTGACTTCTGCTTTCTTGATCCGGGTGGGATCGTATTGGCTCTCCACCGAAAGCCCTACCTTGGCCTCCTTGAATCGGTCCAGCACGTCACTGGTGGACACGGAGCTGAGGCCGACGTAGTTGATCTCGCGAATGGTCGGCTTCTCTTTCACGTAGACGATGATGCGCCAGCCCTTGGGCGTCTGCTCCCGCTCTATGCGGATGTCCTCGAAGTAGTTGGTATTCCAGAGGGAGTGGAAGTCACGCTCCAGAGCGGCCTCGTCATAGACGTCGCCCGAGCGGGTGAAAATTCGGGCCCGGATGGTGTCGCCGGGGATACGGCGATTGCCGCGAATCACAATTTCGGAGATCACTTCCTGTTGCGCCCAGCCATGGGGAGCCAATCCGAGCAGCAGAACCAGGAGAAGGCCTAGCAGCGGCCAGTTTCCAGACCCGGGATGGAGGAGCCAACGACCGGGAAATAAAGCGGATACCGTCGCCCAGGAGGAGCCGTCGACACCGCCGTTCGCGGGCGCGACAGGGATGTCCGGATGAAAGCGAAGAGGAATCGCTACTACCTCGCCCACTGGGAGTCAGGAAAACCGCAATTATACGGTACGGGCCGGGAGGCGTCCAAACACCCAACCAGCCCTTTAGTCATTGTGCTTGCAGGTGTTACTCTGGGTGCCTTCGCCAAACTCCACCTCCACCCAGACGGAATAAAACGTGGCGGAGTTGCCCAAGGCGGCAAGTTTTTCTGACGTCAGGACCGGAGAATCGTGCTCCCCAACCAGGTACGGAAAACATGGGCCGGGGTGTTGAAAAAATAGGCGGCCTTTCGGCCGCCCGGAAGGGCGAAGCAGAGAGCAGCAGTGGCAAGGCCGGGCCTACATCAGGGCAACACCGCCACGGTGTGAGCCCAAAGCTGGGGATTGCCGGAGGTCGGATCCTTCAGGATCAGGCCGCTGGCTGCCAGCGTCATGCTGCCACCCGACTGTATGCCGCTCAGGCCGTTGATGTTGAGGAACAGGGTGTTGTCCCCGGTTTCCACCATCAGTGGCGTGCCCAGCAGATAGCCGAACAAGCTGTGATTCTGCAACTCGAAGCTGCCGCGATTGCCGCTGGTAATGGTGACGCTGTTCAGGACCAGGTCGCCGACCGTGCCCTGGCGACGTAAGACAATGCGCGCGGGAACGAAGTTCTGATTTGCATCCAGGCTGCCACCCACGGCAATCCGCTGGCCTACCACCATGGAGGAAGCGTTAAACAGGAACTCGGTGAAGAAGGTGTCGAAGTGACGGATGTCGTAGTCCGTCACGCCGCTCACGTCCAGGGTGACCGGGAAGCCAACCTGGATGTTGGAGATGGCGGGTAGCTCTTCCCCGACCAGCAGGGTCACGGTTTGCGCCGGGCCGCTGCTTGGGTTCACGGTCACGATACGTCCGGAGAGGAACGCTTTGTCGGTGGTGATGACCTCGACTTCACGGGCCAGCACGCTGCCATCGCCCTGCGGGATTCCGTCGACTTCGATCACAGCCGGTGGAATGAGCGTGCTCAGGCTGTTCGTGCCGCTGTACTGCGTGTCAGAGTTGACGTCGATGGTGATGTCATGGCCTCCGATGCGCTGCAGCACGAAGGAGCTGCTGCCCACTGAAACCAGGCCGCCTCGAAGATCCGTGATCTCGGCGTCGGGATCGGCCGGCTTTACCGGGCGCAGATCGAATTGCGGGTTGACCACGCCGGTAAGTTGACCGGTGTTGCTGTCGACCTGCAGCGACTGGCGCAAGTCAAATTCCATGTGCAGTCCGGCTAGCCCATTCTGGCCGACGACCAGCGGCTTGCTCAAGGCGACAGTGACCGTAGAACGGGTCAGCGTGCCACTCATGGTGGCCACCGAGGGTGGACTGGTACCCAGGTCCAGGTAGGAGATGACCGGGTTCGACAACTGGATGGTGGCGCTGCTGTAAGTGCCAGGCGTAACCGGGCTGAAGCCAACCAGGGTCCGCAGCCCCAATAGGCGCGCGAAGTCAACGGTCTGGGAAGTGGACAAGATGGTGACGCTGGTCGAACCGTTGTTCAATGTCATTTTGTCCAGATTGGTATTGAAGGCCAGCACCGAAGGCAGCGGCGCGTCTTCCCCGGTAACGAACACCCCACCCGGTTGGTCGTTCTGCGGCCCGGTTTGCGAGGACGAACTGGAGTTCCCGCAGGCCACCGCAATCCCCAGCAGTGCAAGCAAGGCAGAAACTGCAACCACGCGTTTCATAGGCAGAAATCTCCCGGAATGTCGAAGTCGGGGACGGGGCAAAGCGCAGTACTCCGAAAAGAACCCGGCTGGGAAGCCGAAGTTGCGCATTCGTGGATGCGTCTGGCGTCGAATTACCGCGTCCGGCGCGGGATTTGGTCGAGCCTCAGCTGCGGCTAAGCATCCTCATTCCAAGAACTTATTACGATCCCCAGGGACAGGCAATGGGCCAGCTTCGCAGATGCCGAATCACCCGGTAGCCGTGGCACCAGATCAGGGCGGCATCGCACCGGCGAGGCATGAACCGGGCGAGCGCCCTTATCCGCCGGCCCCACAACCGGCGCAGGGGGTACTGGGTTGCACTTAATTTCGTGAGCAGCGTCGCGCCGGTCTTGTGCGATCGTCCCTGGCAACGGCGGGAAAGGCAACGGATCGCGACCACCAGGAGGCAGGAGGGGCAAACCTCTCGCCGGTGCTGGCCAAGGTCTGGCCGCGAACTGCTCTCGATCCTTTTCGGCGCCCGCATGAGGCGCACCTTCGATGGCCTGGGGGGGTCCACAGAGGCCTCTCCCGGACTGCGACCCTGGCCAGCAGAAGCGGAGTCGAGAGCCGATGGACGGCACGTCGCGAAGGCTGAAGCGGGCTATTTAAACTCCAGCACTTCCTTTTCCTTGGCCTTGCTCATGTCTTCCATCTTCTTGATTTCGTCGTCGGTGAGTTTCTGGATCTCGTCCAGAGCGCGCTTCTCGTCATCCTCGGTGATCCTCTTGTCCTTAAGCGCCTTCCTGATGGCATCGTTGCCGTCGCGGCGTATATTGCGCACGGCGGTGCGGTGGTCCTCGAGGATCTTGTGCAGATGTTTGACCAGTTCGCGGCGGCGTTCTTCGGTGAGCGGAGGCACGGGCACGCGAATGATCTTGCCGTCGTTCATGGGATTCAGGCCGAGGTCGGCGGCGCGGATGGCTTTCTCGATCGAGGCCAGCGACGACGGATCGAAGGGCTGGACGGTGATCAACTGCGGTTCTGGGGCGTGCACCTGGGCGATCTGGTTCAGTGGCATCTGCGAGCCGTAGTAGTCGATGCTTACGCTATCCAACATGTGGACCGAGGCGCGCCCGGTGCGGGTGGCGGCCATCTCCTTGCGGAAGTCTTCCACCGCCTTCTCCATGCGGGTTTTCAGCTGAACGTAAGTTTCCTTTAGTCCCGGGACCGCAGCCATCGTAGCCTGAGCCATAACCCGCTCCGAATAAGTACAAGAGTCAAAACCCGAAATTATAAACCCAGGAGTCGTCGCCAGTCGTTAGCCTCGAGTCTTCCGAGCCCGCCTTGATTCCTTGCCGCCGCCGCAGCATGCGCAGAGAAGCCTCAGCCGCTGAGGCACGGAGCAGGGACTGAATCACGCGCTGACCAGCGAGCCGATCTTGGCGCCGGTTACCACCCGGCGGATGTTTCCTGCCTCGTTCAGGTTGAACACAATGATGGGCAGATTGTTGTCCTTGCATAGGGAGATGGCGGTCGAGTCCATCACCTTGAGCCCACGTTTCAGCACGTCCATATAGGAGATTTCGGCGAACTTCTTGGCGTCCTTGACAAGCATGGGATCGGCGTCATAGATCCCGTCCACCTTGGTGGCCTTGAGAATGGCGTCGGCTTTGATCTCCATGGCACGCAGGGAGGCAGCGGTGTCGGTGGAAAAATAGGGGTTCCCCGTGCCGCCGGCGAAGATCACGACCCGGGCTTTTTCCAGATGGCGGATGGCGCGCCGGCGGATGAAAGGCTCGCACACTTGATTCATTTCGATGGCGGATTGGACCCGGGTGTGGACGTCCTGCTTTTCGAGGGCGTCCTGCAAGGCGAGGGCATTGATGACGGTAGACAGCATGCCCATGTGGTCGGCGGAAACGCGGTCCATTTCCTTGGCCTGCTCGGCAACGCCACGGAAGAAATTGCCGCCGCCCACCACGATGGCGACCTGGACGCCGAGGGTATGCACTTCGGCCAGTTCCCGGGCGATCTCGTGCACACGCTGGGAATCGACGCCAAATCCCTGACCGGCGGCCAGGGCCTCACCCGACAACTTGAGAAGGATGCGTTTGAAGACTGGAGTCGACATAGATGAGATTTAAAGTTTCACGGTTTCAATCAGGCTCAAATTTCAGAGTTCCAGGTTGCAACCTCGCGGGGAGCCGGGCGACCACACCGCCAGCCGCAACCTTTGAAACTTTCGAAACTTGTTGCTGGCTACTTGCGCGGTGGCGCCGCCGCCTCGCCGCCGCCCCCGTCTTCCTTCTGGGGCGTAGTTGAGGCTACGGTCATGCCGGACTCGCCCACTTTAAAGCGGGCAAAGCGGCGAACCGCGATGTTCTCACCCAGTTTGCCGATCTTGGTGGCGATAAGCTGGGAGATCGAGATGGTCTGGTCCTTGATGAAGGGCTGCTCGAGCAGGCAGACCTCCTCATAGAACTTTTCCATCTTCCCAGCCACGATCTTTTCGACCACTTGCGGCGGCTTGCCGGTCGCGGCCGCCTGGGCACGGTAGATCTCCTTCTCGCGTTCGTAGGCCTCGGGGGTGACGTCCTCCTTGCGGACGAACTTGGGATCACTGGCCGCGATGTGCATGGCGATGTCGTGCACCAGCTCCTTAAAGTCCTCGGTACGGGCCACGAAATCGCTCTCGCAGTTCACTTCCACCAGCACCCCGATCTTGCCGCCGGCGTGAATGTAGCTGGCTACAGCGCCTTCGCTGGTTACTCGGCCCGCCTTGCGCTCCGCCACGGCCGTACCCCGCTTGCGAAGCAGCACAATCGCCTGCTCCACGTCCCCTTTCGCTTCCGCCAGGGCGTTCTTGCAATCCATCATCGGCGCCCCGGTCTTGTCGCGAAGCTCTTTCACCTGCGCTGCAGAAATATTCACGGTAGTTGTGCTCATGTTAAGAAAGAACCCTTCTGGGATGCGGTCGGCCGTGGTTGCGATGCGATGCAACGATCACACCTCCCGCTCCGCGCAATCATCCGGATAAAAGTTGACCCGCGGCGTCAGGACGCGCGCGGGTCCGAATCCTGTCACCAGTCCGGTTATATGGTCTGGCTTTCGATCTGCGGAACCTCGTCGGCGTCCTGTTCTGCAGCCGGCGCTTTCCTGGTTCCGCCGCCCAGCACGTCCTCCATGCTGATGTCCTCGGCGCCGGCGTCTCCGGCGGCTTCCGCCGCGATTTCATGCGCCGGTTCGGGCACAGCGCTGGCGGAAACGGCAGCCGCGATTTCGTCTTTCTGCTTGTCAGTGGCCAGCTGCGCGCCTTCTACCACGGAGTCGGCGATTTTCGAGGTGAACAGCCGGATCGCGCGCAGGGCATCGTCGTTGCCCGGGATCACGTAGTCCACTTCGCTGGGGTCGCAGTTGGTATCGACCACGGCCACCACCGGGATGCCCAACTTGCGCGCCTCGCGCACTGCGATCTGTTCCTTATTGGAGTCGATCACGAAGATCGAGTCTGGCAGCCGCGACATGTTCTTGATGCCGGCCAGGTTGGCCTGCAGGTGCTTGCGCTCGCGTTCGAGCTTGATCACTTCCTTCTTGGGCAGCAACTCGTAGCGCCCGTCGACCGCCATGTCATCGAGTTCCTTCAGCCGCTTCACCGATTTCTGCACCGTTACCCAGTTGGTCAGCAAGCCGCCCAGCCAGCGCTGGTTCACGTAGAACATGCCTGCACGAGTGGCTTCTTCGGCGATAGCGTCCTGTGCCTGGCGCTTGGTCCCCACGAAGAGCACAATCTTGCCTTCGGCAGCGAGGTCCTGCACGAACTTCGACGCCTCCTTGAACATCTTCAGCGTCTTCTGCAAGTCGATAATGTAAATCCCGTTGCGCTCCCCGAAGATGAACTCCTTCATCTTGGGATTCCAGCGCTTGGTCTGGTGCCCGAAGTGCACGCCCGCTTCGAGCAGCTCCTTCATGGTGATGTTAGCCAATCAACCTCCTCATCTAATCTGCATCCTTCGAGTCAGTTGCCATGGGCTGGTTGTCGGTCAAGCTCCGCCGGCTACTGCTCTTCCGGATTGCCATTCCCGTCCCCGCGCAATCGAGCACGGGAAGAATTGAAAAACTGCTCTCCGCTAGCCTTCGCCAGCCTCAAGCAAAACCCAAAACGGTTCGCCAGTAGTCGGGGAAAACCAGGAAAATCACTCCTGGCGGCCGACTACCCGCCGCTGCATTACCGCTTCGAATACTGGAAGCGCTTGCGGGCACCCTTCTGCCCGTACTTCTTGCGCTCCTTGTGGCGCGAATCGCGGGTGATCAGGCCCGCGGCCTTCAGCTTCTTGCGCAGCTCGGCATCGAACTGCATGAGAGCGCGGGCGACACCCAGCTTGAGCGCGTCGGCTTGGCCACTCACCCCGCCGCCCGAGACATTGGCCACCACGTTGAACGAGCCGCCGGTCTCGGTGGACAGCAGCGGCTGGCGCGCGCTGGAGCGTTGGGACGCGGTCACAAAATATTGTTCGAACGGACGCCCGTTGACCTTGAACTCGCCGCCGCCCGGGCGCAGATAGACGCGCGCGACCGCCGACTTGCGGCGTCCGGTACCGTAATATTGGACTAATTCTGGCATTGGTAGCTGCTCGCTACGAGCGGCGAGCACCCATTCGGGGCCCCCCTCTCCGCTGTTCAACCTTTCAAAGAATCTGAGCCTGTCGTGCTCGACGCGCAAGGCTCCATAAACCCGATGTGCGCCAAGCTCCGAGCCCGCGGCTCCAAGCTTTTACGCCAGGACCCGCGCCTCCGGTTTCTGCGCCTGGTGCGGATGCTTGTCGCCCCGGTACACCTTCAACTTGCTGAACATCTGCTTGCCCAGACGGGTCTTGGGGAGCATGCGGACGACCGCCTGCTCGATGACCAGTTCGGGCTTGCGCTCAAAGCGCTTGCGGAACTCTTCCGTGCGCAATCCGCCGGGATAGCCGGTGTAGTGCTGATAGACCTTCTGTCCGGCCTTCATCCCGGTTACTTTGACCTTCTCGGCGTTGATGACGATCACATGATCGCCGGTGTCGAGAAATGTCGTGTAGCGGGGATTTTCCTTCCCCGTAAGGATGCGGGCGACCTGCGATGCCAGCCGGCCCAAGGTTTGCCCCGAGGCATCCACGACGTACCATTTGCGCGTAATTTCCCCTTGCTTGGGGAAATAGGTGGACATCTGAACTCTCCCAGAATTTAAAAACGCAATGAAGACCGCTGAGTTCCTTCCCGCGCCGAATGCGCACGGGTATCAGGCGGGCAACCGCAAAGATACGCGAAGTCTTAACCATAGCGTAGATGGCGAAGAATTGTCAACGAATCAGGACGGTTACGGACGGTTACGTCACTCCTGTCCCCCTCCCGCGTTACTCATACGCCAAGGCCTCGATCGGGTCCTTCTGCGCCGCGCGGAAGGCGGGGTAGAGCGCGCCCAGCATGGCTCCTATGATGGCGATGCCCGTGGTCTTGAGAATCCACCCGCCCGTTACCACGACCCGCAAAGTCGGGATTCTGTGGGCAATCCCGGTCCGGGCCGCCAGGCTGATAAGGATCCCCAATACGATCCCGCCCAGCGCCAGCATGATGGTTTCCCGCAGGATGACGTTCACGATGTACAGCTTCGACGCGCCCATGGACTTCAGAATGCCGATCTCCCGTGTGCGCTCCATCACCGCTGTGTACATGGCCTGAAAAATCACGATGAAGCCGATGATCACCGAGATGGCGATGACAACGTCGATGAAAGTCGACAGACCGGGGTAGTTGTTTGGGGTCAGCATGGAGAGGTAGTAGTTCATGGAAATGGCCACGTACCGTTCCATTCCCGGGACCTTCTTAATCTCAGCGACCACCGCGTCGGCATTGGCGGGATGGTCCAGCTTCAGATAGAAGGTGGACGCCTTGTCTTTGGATCCATTCAAGTCCTGCAAGACGCCGATCTCGAGGAACTTCCGGGCTCCCTTGCCGGGCTCGACGATTCCGCACACGCGAAACTCGTGGTTCAGAATCGGCATGCGGTCTCCGATCTTGATGTGCTTGGCCTTGGCCATCACGTCGTCGATGATGACGTCATCAGCACTGCGGAAAGGGCCTCCTTCCAGGTAGTGGAAGGGCCGGAGCGCGTCATAGCTTTTGAGGTCAATGCCGGCAATCACCTCTAGCGTCCCGTTGGTGGAGACTTGCGTGATCACCGGCGCTACAGCCACCACGTGCGGAAGTTTGGCAAGGACGTCCCCGATCCTGATCGGCATGGGGGCGCCAGTCAGGCCCACGATGTAGGACGACCCTGGGGGCATGATCACCACGTCGGCGCCAATGCCCGCCTGGCGCTGCCGCGAGTCGCTGACCATGCCCAGGGAAAGGCCCACGATCAGCAGGATGAGCGTGACTTCCAGGGCGACGGCGACGACGCTGATCAGGGACCGGATGGGCCGGTGCACCAGGTTGCCCACAATCATCTTGTTCATCATGGCTTGTGGTTGGCAGCCGAGGGTGGATCGCCCGCCACGTTGCCCACGGACGTTTCTCCCAGGTGTACCACCTCCGCACCCGGAGGCTGCGCCAGTTCGAACTGCTCGTCCTTCAGGGGCTTGTTCAGTTCCAGTTTCACGACGTTAAGGGTAATGTCATACTCTTCCACCGGCCGCCAGATTTCGGTCTGGCCGGGATACCAGATCCCGTCGTGATTCGAGTACTGCTCATATTTTACGTCGGTGACGAGGTCACCCCGCTGGTCGTAGATCAGCTGGCGGTGCGGCTCCAGGTCGGTGCGGCTGAAGATGATCTTGCGGGAGAGAAACCAGCCTTTGGCGCCCTGACGCAGTACCAGCAACTCGTAGGCCGGCTGATCCACCCGGTGGCGCCGGGAGTCGAGGACGGTTTCGTTGCTGTTCTCCAGCACCGCGATTTCCTGGCCGGCTTCGATGGGGTTGATCAGCAGCGCCTCGTAGATGCTCTGGGGACGCACGTTCTCCAGCGCCATCTTGGGGTTGGTAACTTCCAGATCATTGCGTCCGGTCACGAAGCGGTTCTTGGGCGGGATCCATAGTTTGAAAAACTTCCCGTCGCTGACCATGTCGAAGGCGCGGTTGCGCACCACGGGCAACAGTCCGACCATGCGCAGCATGGCCGGCTTGCGCGCCAGCACGTAGCCGCGGATTTCCTGATAGTCGGTGACCTTTCCGCGTCTGATCCCGCCGACCGAGGTGTCGATATCCACGGTTGCCTGCAGGGTCTGGATCTTCTCCGCTTGCTGGTTGATCTGGTCGATCAACTCCTGCTGGGTTGCCGACTTCAGGGGAGTAGTGGTCGCCTCCCGCTCCACCTTGCGCGAGCGGAACAGGCATCCGGTCAGCCCCAGCAGGGATGCCAGCAAGACGAAGGTCCGCGCTTTGGAGAGGTGGAGCATGAATCACTTATCAGTTGAGTATACCGTGGCGCCGGCTGGCAGGTTGCAGGTCCGCAGGTGGCGCATTCGATCAACAGTGGCAAGATCCAACCAGGAGCCCGCAAAGAACAGGCCCTCCCATGCCGATCGGATGCTCTGTCCATCGGGAACTCCATGACGAGGAGAGCTTGCCTCTTCGGCTCGGCAGGGTTCATGTGTGCCGGTGTTCGGGTGATGGCGTGTTGAGGCCGCTCCGTGGCAGGCGGGACTCCGACGGTCCCCCCTGCCACCCGCGACCCGGAGCCGGTTTCACTGGGCCCGCATCGCCCGCCGGTAAAGGTTTATGTTCTTGTTGTGCTCCTCCAGGCTGTGTGCGAAACGGTGGCGGCCATCGCCGTTGCTTACGAAGTAGAAGTAGTCGGTCTGGGCGGGATGCATGGCGGCTTCGAGCGAACCCTTCCCGGGATTGGCGATCGGCCCGGGGGGCAGGCCGACGTGGCGGTAGGTGTTGTATGGGGAGGGGGTCTCGAGGTCGGCGTGGTGCAGCGCGCCTCGGTAGACTCCGGCCAGCACTTCTCCGTAGATGACACTGGGGTCGGCGTCGAGCGCCATCCCTTTGTCAAGCCGGTTGTAATAGACGCTTGCGACCAGGGGGCGCTCCTCGGAAGCCGCCGTTTCCTTCTCGATGATGGAGGCCATGATCACTGTATCCTGCACGTCAGAATCCAAGCCCAACGAACTTGCCACCTGGCGGAAGTGCTTCACCATGATCGCCGCGATCTCGCGCATGGACTGGGTACGAGTGAAGTCGTAGGTATCCGGGAACAGGTAGCCTTCAAGGCTCTTGGCTTCGGGAGCAATGTCTCGGATCAGACTCGCATCTTGGGCAACTGCTAGAAATTCTTCCCGCTTGCCCAACCCGGCTGCCTCCACTGCCTGGGCCACGTCGAACATGGTGTAGCCCTCCGGGACCACGATGGTGTGCACAAAGATGTCGCCGCGCACCAGCCGATCGTGCACCTCGACAATGTTGGCGGGCTGCTCAAATCGATACTCGCCGGCTTTCAGGGAACCGCCCCGGTGAAGGTAGTGCCACAACAGGAAGGCATTCGCGCTGCGGATAACCCCGGCTCCCTTAAGCGTCCCGGCGATCCTGCGCGTGGACCATCCCGGCCGGAGCAGCACGCACTGCTGGCCCGCCGGGGCGGTGGGCGTGAGCAGAGCCCAGCCCAGCCATGCTCCCAACCCGAAGGCGGCAAGCAGCGGAAATATGAGCAGTTTGCGCACTTGCAAACAGTGTAGATGAACTTTCCGCCGGCCAAGGAGCCGATGGTATTGCAACCCCGGTAAGTAATCGCCCTGGGCAGCCCCTCAATGAAAGTCGACGGCTAAAATTCCCCGGCCGAAGGCTGGCTGATTTCGAGGCGTCTTCGTCACGCCTGAAGATCGACTTTCATCACTGGCTAGAGACCATCGGCCGCCGGGGCATCTGGGGCCGCCTTTCGTCTCTCCATCCACGATTGCAGGATCAGCACCGCCGCCATCCGGTCAAGGACCTCTCCGCGGCGGCGTATGGACATTTGCGTCTCCCGCAGAATGCGGTTGGCTTCTGCCGAGGTTAGCCGCTCATCCCATAGGTGAACCGGAAGCTGAAAGCGGCGCCGCAGTTGTTCCGCGAAACGCCGCATCTTCTCGGCCTGCACCCCTTCGATTCCGCTCATGCGCAGGGGGTAGCCGACCACAAGTTCCCCGATGTCGTATTGCTGAATCACCCGGGCCAACTCCTGGAAATCGGAGCGTTTGTTCTGGCGGTGGTACGTGGGCAATCCCTGGGCAGTGATGCCCAAAGGATCCGAAACTGCCATCCCGATCGTCTTCGAGCCAACATCCAGCCCGAGAACCCGTCTGCCGGGCCGGGAGAGTGCGGAATGAGCAGACACAAGCCCCACGGCGAGATTATATGTCGCTGCGAATCGAGGGAATTGCACTAGGATAACGGCATGTCCGACCAGCTCGAAGAGCGCCTGTCTACGGCCACGCAGGCGATACCATCGGCCAGCCAATGGCCAGCGCGCATGATCGCGGTGGGAGTGATACTGGCCCTTTGTTACGTCGCCAAGCTAGTCCTGATCGTTCTCCTGGTCTCGATTCTGCTGGCCTTTGTGCTGGCCCCGGTGGTCGATGTCCTGGGGATGCTCCGCCTGCCAAGGGGGGTAGCGTCGCTGATCGCGGTTCTGCTGCTGCTCGCCTTGCTCTACACTCTCACCTACGCGTCCTACAACGAAGCCGCCAACTTCGTGCAGGTTCTCCCCAAATATTCTGCACGGATTCGTTCTTCCCTGATGAACTTCCGCAAGCAGGCGGAATCGTTCTATCCGCTTCTCCCCAGCGAAGAAGAAAATGAGAAAAATGCAGTGACGGAAACCCCCTGGAACCTGCTGACACGCAGTTTTGGGTCGCTCACCCAGGCTTTGCTCTCGCTGTCTTTCATCCCTTTCCTCGTCTACTTCATGCTCAGCTGGCATCCCCATGTGAGATCGGCGACCGTAATGTTGTTTCCCATGGAACACCGCCATCGGGTCTACGTGACCCTGGGCCAGATCTCGGGGATGATCCGGAGCTTTATGGTCGGGAACCTGCTGATCGGAATCTTCATGGCCTTGGCAAGCGTGGCCATATTCGCACTGTTTCGTTTGCCGTTTTTCTTCGTGATTGGCGTCGTCAGCGGCTTCGTAAGCCTGATTCCCTACGCCGGGGTTTTGCTGGCGCTGGCGCCCCCTCTGCTGGTTGGCTTGGAGAGCGTCAACTCCGGCGATCTCATCCTTCTCGTCCTGTTCGTAGCTGGTCTCCACCTGCTCGCCATGAACGTCCTGTATCCCAAGTTTCTTGGTAACCGCCTGCAATTGAATCCCTTAGCAGTCACCATTGCGCTCTTGTTCTGGGGATGGCTCTGGGGCGGGATGGGACTGCTCCTGGCCATCCCCATCGTGGGCGCCATGAAGATCATCTTCGACAACGTGACCACGTTGCGGCCTTACGGGGTGTGGCTGGGGGAGTAGCTTCTGGTCCTCGGTCGCTCGTTGACTGATATCAGGATGAGACGCGAACTTCGGTGAGGGGGTCGTATAGCTTTCTGCGCAAGCAAAGACCTTGTGGTTGAGGGGTTAGGGCAGCGCAACCCGCCGAAATCGGAGCTCGACCGATTAACCTGGGCCCTACGCGGAACAGCTGTGTCGGTTCGCTGCCTTGCCCAAGGCAAAGGGCCGAGCCTCGCACCCGGGAGTCCTCTCAAGATCCTGCATCAGGTTCTTTGCAGGAGCTAGGGTTCCTACCTGTGCGGCAATCGGAAGCTCTCTTCGCGCACAGAAGATCGCGCCGGACCCCAAACGAGAAAGCCGGAGGCGTGGCACGCCTGGAACCGGGCAGCGGCTAAGCTTCAAACTCCGCCGCTTCCGGAAAGCGCAGCCTATGTTTGGACAGGGCTTTGGAGAGCATTTCCTCGATCGCCCGCTCTTCGCAGTTCTTGGCCATCGCCAGTTCGCTGACCAGCAGGTAGCGAGCTCGCTCCAGCATCTTCTTTTCGCGGAACGACAGGGGCTTAGACTGATTCAGCACCAGCAGGCTCTTCAGCACGGAGGCCACTTCCAGCAACGATCCGGTCCGCATACGCTCGGAGTTCTCCTTAAACCTGCATTTCCAGTCGGCGTTGTTGGAACACTCGCCATCCGACAGAAAATCAACGATTTTCAGGATTTCCCCATTGCGAACCACACGCCGCAGGCCCACGCTGGTCACGTTGTGGAACGGCACCATGACCTTCAGGCTGCTCGACTTGATTTTCAGGAGGTAGAACTTTTCGACGGTTGCCCCGATGGTTCGGCTGCTGATCTGCTCGATGATGCCGACCCCGTGGTTAGGATAGACCACCTTGTCGCCGACGTGGAAGCCGTCGCCGCTGATCATGGGGGACCCCTGCGAGAAGCCGGCAAGAACTGAAAGGCCCGTGCGTTGTCAGTATACTCTAACCGTGCCAGCAAAGGCAATTGTGGCGCGGGTTTGCCCCTCATGAGGCGGGGTGCATGTCACGCAAACGGCTATCCATCAGGTAGTTGCACCGTTCTCAGTGCTTCCGTCGCCCCCCCTACCAGCCGCAGGCTGCGGCACGCCCCTGCAAACTGTGGCTGAGGTTTATAATTTCCGGCGGGATGACCGATCAAATCAAGAAAAAACTCCAACAAGAGATTGCCGCCCTGGAGTACGAGCTGGCCCGCGAGCTCCCCAAAGAGCTCAAGAGGGCGATCGCCCTGGGAGATCTGAGCGAGAACGCCGAGTACCACATGGCAAAGCAGCGTCAGGAGTTCGTCAAGGCCCGTCTGCGCCAGCTGGGCAAGCGTCTGGCTGACCTATCCCTGATCAACTTCAATAACATCCCCAAGGACAAGGTCGGGTTGGGCTCCACCGTGAAGGTTTACGACAACGATAAGGACGAGGAGATCGAGTACAAGCTGGTGACCAGCGAGGAATCTGACGTGGGCGCCGGCAAGATTTCCACTACATCCCCCATTGGCCGTGCTCTGCTGAACAAGAAAGTGGGCGACACCGCGACCGTCGTCACACCCATGGGCAAACGGGAGATGGAGATCCTGAGCCTCACCACGATTCACGACCAAGCGGAGGCCGGATGAGCTGGACTAGCGCCTTCGGTGGCGCCTGCGGCAAGCTGTTGCGGCTGATCGTCAACCGCCTGGCCCTGACCCGCATCAGCCCGAATTTCCTGACGTTTCTTGGCCTGGTCATCGACATCCTTGCTGCCTGCCTGTTCGGCTATGCCAACGCCGACAACCAGGCGCGCATGTTCTTCTATGCTGGAGTGGTGATCTTCGCGGCCGGCTTCTTCGACATGGTGGACGGACGCGTGGCCCGTGCCACGAACCAGGTCACCCGTTTCGGCGGCTTTTTCGATTCGGTCGTGGACCGCTACAGCGACGCCGCCCTATTCTTTGGGCTGCTGGTTTATTACGCTCGCGGCGGCCGTTTCTTCTACGTGGTACTGACGGCCCTGGCTATGATCAGTTCGGTAATGGTCAGCTACGCGCGCGCCCGGGCGGAGTCGCTCATCGGAACCTGCAAGGTGGGATTCATGGAGCGCCCCGAACGCATGGTGTTGCTCATCATCGGCGCGGTCTTCAACCGCATGGCGCCTGTCTTGTGGGTGATCGCCGTACTGTCTACCATCACCGTGGCCCACCGCATTTACTTCACCTGGCAGCAGACGGAATTGGAAGGGGCGCCAACCGGCACGGGGCGTTCGGCAGCGTAGGAAGATCGTTCGTCGGTCACTTGTTGTTCGTCCTCAGCTCTACCGATCTGTCGGGAAGGTCCGCTGACCACAGCGGAGACTGGAGGGGGCATCCGACGGAGATCTTCCCCCCCCGCCAGCGCCCCGCTCAACAAACACGCGGATAATGGTTTTCAAATCATCCTCCGGCTCAAAGTGGGCCATCTTGTCCCGCCTCCGGGAATTGCACCCCGGCAACCTGGGCGGCATCAGGCTTGGGCTCCGGACCTCTGACTGCGGGCTTGCGGACTTCCCCTTCGCTCTGACGGCCGGTGTTAGACTATGCGAGCTCCACGAGGCTAAAGTCGGCGGTGGGAAGGTGTTCGGTCCAAGGTTCGCGGTTCAAAGCCTGCCCTCCGAAGTCCGTCGCTGAGTTCCAAATTCGAGGTCTCTTTTGCCAACCGATCCCGTTCTGGTCGTCCATGGCGGCGCCTGGGCGATCCCTGCGGAAACCGTGAGCGCTCACCTGGCGGGTGTACGCAACGCCCTGGCGGTGGGGTGGCGCGTCCTGAACCACGGCGGCGCCGCGCTCGATGCAGTGGAGGAAGCGGTCGTGGCAATGGAAGATGACGAGACGTTCGACGCCGGCCGCGGCAGTTTCCTCAATCGCGATGGCAAGGTCCAGCTTGACGCCTTCATCATGGATGGAGCTACGCTGCGCGGAGGCGGCGTCGGCTGCGTAGAGCACCTGCGCAATCCCATTCGCGCGGCCCGCAAGATTCTCAGCGACAGTCCGCACGTTTATTTCGTGGCCGAGGGGGCGGAGCGCTTCGCGGCGGATCACGGCATCCCGCTCTGCCGCAACGAAGATCTGGTCCTTGCCCGTGAAGTCGAGCGCTTGCGCGCATTCCAGGCGCACGCCGCCGAGCGCAAGCCCGATCTGTTTGCGCCCGCTGTTTCTCACGACACGGTGGGAGCGGTCGCGCTCGATACCAGCGGGAACATCGCTGCCGCCACCTCCACCGGCGGCACTCTGAACAAGGCACCCGGCAGGCTCGGGGATTCGTCGCTCATTGGATGCGGCTGCTATGCCGACAACGAGAGCGCCGCCGCCTCCACAACCGGTTGGGGCGAGCCGATCATGAAGCTGGTCCTGGCCAAGTGGGCCGCCGATCGCGTGGCGGCGGGAAACTCTCCGGAATGGGTAGCGCCCGAGGCGATCAATTATCTCAAGGCCCGGGTGAACGGGCACGGCGGCATCATCGTGCTCGACACCCGCGGCCGCGTCGGCATCGCGCATAACACCCCGCGCATGGCTTGGGCCGTGAAGAGCGCGAAACGCGAAGAATTTGGCGTTGAAAAGCAGTAATGCCAGGCGCGAACTGCCGATACTCGAGTCTTCACGGGCGCGGCTCCCCGCGCTACCACTACTCGGAGCTTTCCCGCCGCCTACGACCTAGAAGCCCGCAGGCCAGAGCCCCAAGCTTGTAGCCTGCATTTTACTAACCCTATTCCTCTCACGAATTTAGCCTTGCGGGTCCACGCCTCGATGATGTACAAACCACCAGGCATTGACCTTCCCCACTCGTGTTCGCTTCCTGTCAGCCTGTCAATGGAGAAATCTCCTGTGTTTGGTCCGCGTGCGATCGGTGGTGGCGCGCGATTTGCAAGGGAGAACCTATGACGTTCGCCTCGAAGACGCTGTCCGTCTGTGTACTTGCGTTGCTGTCCACGCTGGTTATCGCGCAAGGCGTGACCACCGGCGATCTGCGTGTGATCGTCAGGGACGAAAAAGGCGACCCCATCAGCAACGCCACGGTAACGGCGCGCAATGCCGCCAAGGGCGTGGAACGTGCGACCAGTCAGAACGCCGACGCTGAATACCGGTTGCTGCAACTGCCTCCGGGAAATTACACGATCATCGTGGAAGCGGCCGGTTTTGCCCGGCTGGAAGCTCCGGACCAGGTGATCACCGTCGGGCAATCGCGGGAGTTGCCGGTGGCGCTGAAGGTGGCGGGAGGCCAAACCATCGTCCAGGTGAATGCCGAAGCGGAACTGGTAGAAACCACCCGCAGCCAGACCACGAACACCATCGACCAGAGCCGGATCGACAATCTTCCCATCAACGGGCGCAACTACATCAACTTCACCTTGACGGATTCGCAAATCGTCCGCGACAACGCCCCGGTCACGGGCGCGGCGCCGACCTCGGGGCTGAATATGAGCGGCCAGCGCGCTCGCTCCAACCTAGTCAACGTGGATGGCGCCGACGCCACTGACAATGCCACAAACGGCGTTCGCTCCACCGTCTCCCAAGAAGCGGTGCAGGAGTTCCAGATCATCACCAACAGCTACGCACCCGAATACGGCCGTGCTTCCGGCGGGGTCGTGAACATCATCACCCGATCGGGCTCGAACCAGTTTCACGGAGACGTTTTCGGCTATCTCCGCGACCGTGCCTTCCAGGCAGTGAACCCGTTCAGCACGGTTCCCAATCCGGCCTACACCCGGGTGCAGGCCGGGACCGCGTTCGGCGGAGCCATCAAGAAGGACAAGACGTACTTCTTTTTTTCCTACGAAATTACCCGCCGGCACGAGACCGGATTTTCCGCCATTGGTCAGGGCGGCCTCGGCTATTGGGGTCTGCAGAACTTCGACGCCACGCCGATCTTCAACAACTTTTTCCCCCAGCCTTTCCCGGCCGGAACCTTCAACATTCTTGCGACCGCGCCCCAGGCTGCAGCGCTCGGTAGTGGCGCGCTAAACCCGTTTGAGGCTGCGCAGTATGCCATCCTGGTCGGTGGCTCCTCGGGAATTGCTCTCAACGGTTCCTATCCCGCATCCTTTGCCATCCTGGCCCAGGCCGGTTTCATCCCTACTCCGGTGAACGGTACCAGCCCGCTGACTCAATTCGTCTCGTCCTGCCACCTGAATCCGATCAATCCCCCTGCTTCGAATCTCGTCTGCAACGGCCTGCCCTCCTCCTTTCAGACGCTCGGTTCACAGCCGGGAAATTTTCCTGTGTTTGAGGGCACCAGCATCTACGACCTGCGGCTGGATCACAACCTAAACAGCCGCAACCGCTTGACCCTGCGTGCCAGCGTCAGCCCCAGTACGGTCGACGGCATCGAGGTGAACGGACAAGACCAGCCCATTGGCCAGAACGCTTACTCCCGCACCTCGCAACAGACCTACCGCGATGTCGCCGGCGTGGTGCAGGACACCTGGGCGATCAGCAACAACAAAGTGAACGACTTTCGCTTCCAGTACGCGCGCCGCGGCTTGTCCTACTTCTTCTCCAACGCACCCGGCGGCGGCGATGTCGCGGTGAACATTCCCGGGTTCGCCTATTTCGGACGCGAGCCCTACTCGTACATCCAGCGGGTGGAGCAGCGTTACCAGTTCAGCGACAATTTCTCCCTCAGTCACGGCCGCCACGACATGAAATTCGGCGTGGACTTCAACTATCTCCCTACTAGCGCGACTTTCACGGTGAACTATGGCGGTGTCTACAACTTTGGCTCGGTCACGGCGGTACCCGGACTTCCCGACCTCACGGCGGTCCAGGCCTATGGGCTGGGCATCCCCTCCTACATGGTGCAGGGCATAGGCAATCCCAAGGACTCTTTCCCCAACAAGCCGCTGGGCGTTTTCTGGCAGGATTCGTGGCGCCTTCGCTCCAATCTCACGCTCAACTACGGAGTTCGCTACGACGTCGAATTTCCGCCGAAATTCCCCCCTCCGGATGCGCTGGCGCAAGTGGGTTATAACTACCTGGGCATCCAGAAGGGCATCAACACGGACACGAACAACCTACAGCCTCGCATCGGCATCGCCTGGGATCCGCGAGGCGACGGCAAGAGTGCGTTTCGCGCCTCCTACGGCATCTTCTACGATCATCCCCTGCTTGGTCTCTACTTCCTCGGAGACGCCTCCGACGGGTCCAAGACCGGCCAGCTGCTGTTTTTCGGCTCCGATCCCTGCACGGGCAACAATCCCAGCCCCCTGAACCTCACCGCAACAAACGTGTTCCAGGGAATTCTCGGAGTCCCCGGCTGCCTGCCTCCCGGTCTGGCCCAGGTTCTGGGTTACCAGGCCACATCATCCCCGAGTTCCCCCTGTCTGGGCGAAGCCAATCCCCAGCGCTTCGATCCCTGCCTGGAAAACTCGCCGTTCATCAACCAGGGCTACCTGACCTCACCTGCGGCATTTCCCCTGGTCTCGCAGCCGTTCGGCTATCCCCTGGGCAAGAACTTCGTGTACGCGTATTCGCAGCAGGTGAACTTCAGTTTTGAACGGGATCTTGGCCACGGCTACGCTCTGAGCCTGGCTTACAACTTCAACGGCGGCCGCCATCTGAACCGGCCGATCAACGCCAACACCTCGCGCGGCGATCTCCTGGTGAAAAACTGGCAGGCCGCGGTCGCGGACCCGAGCTTCGCGGGCGGGCCCCTGCAAGTGGGCACAGGTGCCGTGCCGTGTGGCGTCAACACCACGACGGGAGTTCCCTGGGTGAATCCCGCCCTGGTCAGCTTTTTCCGCCCCGGCGGTCTCAACCCCTCACTGGCGGCGGGCTTCCTGGCCGCGGGAGCCGGCGGGTGTGTAACCCTCGCCCAGCAACTCCTGGGAGCCTACGGTCTCAACTCCAGTTGCGACACCTCCACCTTGGCCAATTGCATCGTCTTCAGCGACATGGATGCCAATTACTCCAACGGAAGCTCTGTCTATCACGGCCTCACGGCCAACCTGCGCAAGCGCTTGGGCGGACACCTGGAATTCCTGGCTTCCTACACCTGGTCCCACGCCATCGACGATTCCACGGACCTGCAGGCCACGCTCACACCCCAGGACAGCTACTACCCCGGGCTGGATCGCTCGACCTCGCTCTTCGATCAGCGCCACCGCTTTGTTTTCAGCGGTGTCTACCAGAGCGGGCGCCTGTCCGGCAGCAGCTTTGCCAGCAAAGTCTTCAGCTACTGGACCATAGCTCCGATCCTCGAAGTGGGCTCGGGACGCCCCTTCAACATCATTACCGGCAACGGGGACAACTTCCAGTTCTCCTCCCTGACCGGACGGCCCAATGCTGTTCCCCCCGGTACTCCCCCCACCCCGTGCGGTCCGGCGATCCCCTCCAAGTACTCTCCGACGGGATTTCTACAGGAGCCTTGCTATGCTTCGTTCGCGCCGACCTCGAGCAACCCCGCACCAGAGGTCACCTTGCTCTCCCTGGACGGCACGCTCGTGCGCAATGCCGGAGTGCAACCTTGGACCGTCTTTAACGACCTGCGCGTTGCCAAGCGGGTCTATTTCGGCGAGCGCATCAGCATGGACATGATTGTCGACATGTTCAACCTGGTTAACCGGTTCAACGTGTCATCGGTCAACGTGCTTTGGACGAATGCGGGTCAACCGACGTCGGCTTACGATCCGCGGCAATTCCAGTTTGCCTTGAAGATTAATTGGTAGTGCCGCGGACCTCAGACAACCGCGGGGCGTATGCGAAGATCAACGCTGGTTCTGCTCGGTCCGGCCGTCTATCTTGTCATTGCCATTCTTGGCTGGGGTGGTATTGGCGCTTTCTTCTCCCATCCGCCGCTAATCGCGCTGGTGATCATCCTGTGCGCGCTGGCGGGCGCTGCCCTTCTCACCCGCGGAAATCTGAGTTCAGGCGTGCGCGAGGATCGCTCCAACCGCTGGGTCATAGCCGCTCTCGGCATCCTTGGGTTGCTGGCCGCCTATCTTCCGGCCTACACCGACCGCAACGAGTTCTGGATCCTCGACGGCAATGCTATACGCTGGGTGGGTGTCGTTCTCTTCGCCGCGGGCGGCATGCTGCGGCTGTGGCCGGTCTTTGTGCTCGGCCATCGTTTCAGCGGGCTGGTCGCGATTCAGCCCGAGCACACGCTGGTCACCAGCGGCATTTATGGTGTCATCCGCCATCCGAGTTATCTTGGCCTGCTGCTCAATGTACTGGGCTGGGGACTCGCCTTTCGCGCGGGAATCGGTGTGTTGCTGGCCGCGCTGACGCTGCCGCCTCTGCTCGCGCGCATCTCGGCGGAAGAGAGGCTCTGGAGGCGCAGTTTGGCGAGGAGTACAATGCCTACCGCGCCCGTACCTGGCGCTTGATTCCCCGCCTCTATTAGGGAACTCCGCCGATGAGAGTTTGCACGACCTCCCGATATCCACCCCGGACCGACTTATCCCCGCCCGTTGACCCTATTTTCATGGCCACCGGCGGGCCGCCGGCCGGGCGACTCTGAGCACGCAGCTTCTCCCGGTGAAGCGCAAAGCCCCTACGCGAATGCGTGGCCGGCGAGGGCGTGCGGCGCTGCCCGTCCCCTTAGTTAAGTTAGATCCCCCCCAGGTCGAACCCCGGGGTCGTCCGCCTTTGTTATCATCACTCAGAGTATGGACGACGAGGTTCCCATCATTCCCGGAACGGGGGAGGCATTCATGGAGGCAACGGCCATTCCCGCTGCGGCCGCGCGCCGCGACGAAGACATCGCGCTCGACTTGATGAAGTTCATCGCGGCCACCACCGGGTACGGCAAGAGCGGCGCTGCGGGCGGCGTCGGCTTTGAAAAGTCCGGCGCGGCTTCCAAGCCGGAAGAGTATGCCACTCACCTGCTGGAACTCTACCGCAGGTGCCTGACCGCCGTGTCAGGGAGGAAGTAACCGCCGCAGACGGCGGCCTAAACTGAGTCCCGGATTTCCACTTAGGCTGGCCCGGCTTTCGGCCTTGTTCCCCAACACTTTGCTTGCGTAAATAGCCTGCTTTGTGGACAATGCACTCCTCTTGCTTTCTCAGAGGCTTTCTGACTGCTAAGGCCGAGGGAGGAATTATGGCTGCAGCTCCACAGAGTCCGCTGACGATGATTAAGCAGGGTTCGAAATGGTCCATTGTATGGGGCGTTCTGCTGGTGATCTTTGGCATGCTCGCGATTGGCGAACCCCTGGTGGCGGCGGTTGCCGTCAACATCTTCATTGCCTGGCTTCTGATTTTGGTTGGGATCGTTCACATCGTGCTTGCCTTCCATGCCCACCGCGGCACAAGCATTGGCTGGAAACTGGCGGTAGGAGTCGCCTACATCTTCATCGGCGGCTACCTTCTGTTTCATCCCCTGCTGGGCGTAGCTTCCTTGACGCTGCTGCTTGCCGTCCTGTTTCTGGTGGAAGGGGTGCTGGACCTGATCCTATGGTGGAAGATGCGTTCGACGGGAGGCTCGTTTTGGATCCTGGTAGATGCCCTGGTTACCCTGCTGCTGGGCGGGTTGATCTACGTCCACTGGCCATCGAGTTCGATCTGGGCGGTCGGCACGCTGGTGGGCATCAGTATGATCATCAGTGGAGTAACTCGCATCATGCTCTCGCTTGCCGTGCGCAAGCTGACCACGCAGGCGGCCTGAAGCGCGGTCGTTCGAAGCGCTGGACCGTTGCCCGGGGCTATTCCTGCGCCAAGTGGGCGCGCGAGATCCATTTCCGAGGCCCCCGCGCCGTGCCGGGGATCACAGATTTTCCCTCCGGTTGGATGTGAGCCGGTAATCCAGGGACCACGTTCCCGGCCCCGCGACGATCAAGAATAAGAGGCACATCAACATGGCGAAGTCTGTGCGAGCGTCGCTGACCATGAACCAGAAGCCTTGAGCTGGCCGCAACAGCTCGGGGATCTTCGTCGTCGCGATGGCAGTCGAAATCACCACCAACAGCGGAATGGCTGCAACCCGAGTTGCCATGCCCAGGAGAACCAGCGCTCCGCAGAGGATCTCGAAAGTGCCCACGAAGTGGGCGGTGAACGCCGGATGGGGAAATCCGATCCGGGTAAACCGGTTAACCCCCAGGCTGGCATCGGTGAACTTCAGTAATCCCTGCGTGAAGAAGATCAGGCCCACCGCAATACGAATCAGAATGACGGCCTCACTGCGCAGCCGAACCAGTCCGCGATTCCACCTCATGTTCGTGCTCTCTGTGCATCCAACCCTTGGGGAGACTTGAGTCAAGTGTAGCGCGGGTGCCCTGCGCGATTGAATCCAGGGGTTTTGTTCGCGCGGCCAGCCCCAGGGTTCGACTGCAGCCCTGCTTCCACGAACACGGAATCGCGCACCATGCGCGCCTTCATAGGACCACCAGGGGGAGAGGCATGACGGTTTCGCGGCGAAATTTTCTGAAAACGGCGGCCGCACTGGCCGGCAGTTCGTTGCTTCCCACTTCCTCCCCGAGAGCAACCCAATCCAGCAGCTCTTCGCCACAACCCGAAGGCGCCCCCGATTACACCATCGAGATCGCGGTGAATCCGGTCGAGATTGCGCCTTCCCGAATCATCTCCACGACCACCTATAACGGCCACTTTCCCGGGCCGTTGCTGCGCTTCAGGGAAGGCCGGAGAGTGGTGGTGGACATTCAGAATCGCACCGGGGTTCCGGAGCAGTTGCACTGGCATGGCCAGTTCGTGCCTCCTGATGCAGACGGAGCCTCGGAAGAGGGCACGCCCTCGATCCCAGCCCGGGGCAGCCGACGCATCTCTTTCGTGCCGCGGCCCTCCGGCTTTCGCTTCTACCACACCCACAATCGCGCCGGAGCAGACCTGGCGGCCGGACAATACAGCGGCCAGGCAGGACCGGTCTACATCGAACCAGCGAATGATCCGGGCAATTACGACCGCGAAGTTTTCCTGGTGCTCAAGGAATTCGAGCCTGCCTTCAGTCGTGGCGGCGATATGGCCATGAATTTTCTTTCGCCCGCCACCCGCGTCCCGGCGCTCGCAGAGGCGGGAGAGTCCACGATGACGGCCTCCCGGGCCAAGGGGATGCCCCACGGCTACGAAGTCGGATACCGCTCATTCACCATCAACGGCCGGATGCTCGGTCACGGCGAACCCGTTCGGGTGAAGCGCGGCGAACGCATCCTCTTCCACCTGCTCAACGCCAGCGCCACGGAGATTCGCAGCCTGGCGCTTCCCGGACACCTGTTCCGGGTTATTGCTCTCGACGGCAACGCGGTTCCCACGCCGCAGCATGTCCCGGTGTTGTGGTTGGGAACGGGGGAACGGATCTCCGCCATGGTGGAGATGACCCATCCCGGCGTTTGGATCATGGGTGATGTGGCCGATGACGACCGTTACCACGGCATGGGCATCGTCGTCGAGTATGCGGGAGAGAAAGGCAAAGCGCAATGGATAGCTCCGGCCTCGTCACGCTGGAACTACACTCAGTTTGGCAAGCCGGGAACCGGGACGCACGCCCCTTACGAAACCATTGAGATGACCTTCGCCAAAGACAACGCGGCCGAGGCCGGCTTCAACCGTTGGACCATCAATGGTGTCGCTTATCCCATGAACAGCGGCATTTCGCCCGCCCTGTTTCACGTGCAGGAAGGCAGGCGATACCGATTGCACCTGCGCAACGCCAGCGATGACATCCACCCCCTCCACCTGCACCGGCACAGCTTCGAACTGACCCGCATCGCCGGCCGGCCCACCTCCGGCGTGACGAAAGACGTGGTCATGCTCGGCGGCTACCAGGAGATCGAGGCAGACTTTGTCGCCAACAATCCGGGCCTGACGCTATTCCATTGCCACCAGCAGCTGCACATGGACTTCGGCTTCATGGCGCTGCTCGAGTACGTGTAGCGCGGGGCGCCCTCGCCCGCGAGAAAGGTCGCGTATTGGTTGCCCCGTCGGCCGCGGTGCAACTGTGCTAAGCTGCCGTGCTTGTGCATGGAGCCGTTTTCTTCTGCGCGCACGGAGGCGTGGAAGATGATTCCACGGCCGCCCGGCCGTTCCAGGATTGGAAGCCCTCGCTCCCCCCAATGGGGGGCCGCATTTCAGCTGATCGCCCCCGATCTGTGTGGCCATGGCCGCTCCGGCATGCTTTCGAAGCCGTTCCGGCACGATGAGGCGGCCTCCCACATGTTGGTTCTGCTTGACCATCGTGGAATCGCCGCCTGCAAGGGTGTGGGAGTGAGTGGCGGCGGCAACATCCTGCTGCCCATGGCGACCCGGCAGCCGTTGCGTATGCTTGCCATGGTGCTGGTCAGCGCAAGGCCTTATTTTCCCGCGCAGGCGCGCCTCATCATGAGCCAGTATGCCGACCGCGTGCCCCAGGAGCAGTGGCAGATCCTGCGCCGCTCTTATCCCGGCGGGGCGACGCCCAGATCCAAGCTCTCTTGGATAGCACCGAAGCATTCGCGACCAGCTACGACGACATGACCTTCACGCCCCCGTCTCTCTCCACCATCCAGGCCCGTACCCTCATCGTGCAGGGCGAGCGTGATCCCCTCTACCCGGTGGAACTCTCGGTCGAGATGGCACGCGCCATTCCGCAATCCAGCCTGTGGATCGTGCCCAACGCAGGCCACGGCCCGGTTATCGGCGAACGCTGGCCCGAGTTCCAGAAGCTGGCCGCCTCCTTCTTGCGGCAATAGCAGCAGCGAAAAAAAACCGCGGCCGAAGCTGCGGTGTTGGAACTTTCACGGGAGTGCGGATGGCACCGGCAGGTCATCCGCATGACACTGCCTGCCGGCGACACGCCTTAACGGCGCCGCCCTTTCTTCTTGGCCGATTTCTTCTTGGCCGATTTCTTCTTGGCGGCCTTCCCCGCGGGCTTCTTCTTTCTGGCTGCTTTCTTCGCTGGTTTCTTTTTGGCCGCCTTCTTTTTGGCTGCCTTCTTGGCCGGCTTCTTCTTCCCACCCCCACCTCCGCCCCGGGCGGGTTTCGGAGGTGCCGGAGCGGACACGGGTTCAACCACGGCCACGCTCTCTTCCCGAACTTCGGTTATAGTGGGCTCGGCCTCCTCTTCCTCCTCTTCCTCAAATTCCTCTTCCGGCGCCTCGCCATAGGCGCCGCTGTCGCCGTATTCATCCATCTCGTCGTCACGTCCGTAGAGGGTTTCGTCGTTAAAGGTCATTGCTCCTCCTGGTGGGTGATGCTCCGCCTTCGCTGGGCGCGCCGTAACGCAGCGCACACGCATGAACTGGATAAAACAACTGAAATACTGCCTGCTTCACTGAACGGGGCGCGATTATAGCACAGAGGTTTTGCCCGCACAGTAATCGCCGTGCAAGCGTGCAAATACGCAGACCAGGAGCGTATACGGACCTTGTCCGCCGCCCGCTGAGAGGGCGGAGCTTACTCGTCTGTGGCACAGATCAGGCCTCACAGAACCGGTTATTTGCTTGCTGGAGTGATGATTAGGACCATGCCCGGGCGGAGGACGGCAATGTTGCGGTTGTCGCGCTTCAAAGCCGCCACCGTCGTGTTGTAGTTGCTGGCAATCGAGTACAAGGTTTCGCCCTGCCTCACCTTGTGATGCTGGACGACGCCTTTGCCGTGCGCGGTTTGCCCCGTCCTGCCAGAGCTGGACTTGACCGACTGGGTGTCCGTCGCCTGGACTTCCTGCGCATTGGGGCTGATCGGCAGGTGGATGTAAAGCACTCTTCGTCCCTGGAGACTATTGCTCCTTAAGTGGTTCCACTTGCGCACCATGGCAGGCGGCACTCCGAAGTTGTCGGCCACTCTCTGCACTGTGTCTCCCTTCCGAACCTGGTAGCGAGTGATGTGGCGTGCGTAGGTCGCCTCCTCGCCAGTCGGATGCTTCCCGGGAGCAATCGGGATGATGAGCTTGCTGTCAGGGGAAAGCGGGTCGCCCTCTCCCAGATCGTTGGCCTCAGCAATCGCCTTCGCACTGCTGTGATAGCTGCCGGCCACCGAGGCCAGCGTATCTCCGGGCTGCACCTTGTGGTACCGCCACCAGACCCGCATGTCGCGCGGGATGGCGGTGATCGCCGTCTGGTACGTGTCCTTCGATCCTGCGGGCAGGTGCAATTCAAATTCGTGGTCCTTCGGCGTCGTCAGCCGCAGCAGGCTGGGATTCAAATCCTGCAGGTCAGCCGCGGAAGCGTCTACGCATTCTGCTACCAGGCGCAGGTCCACCGGATAGTCGATCTTCACCGCGTCGTAAGGAACCGGCTGCTGGCGCTCGATGTGATCCAGCCCGTATTGCCCGGGATTCTTGGCCATGATGGTGACGGCCAGGATGATCGGGACGTAATTGCGCGTCTCGCGAGGCAGCACGTTGCGACGATACAACTCCCAGAAGTCGGCATAGCCGGTGCGCTTCACCGCGTTCTGTACCGTGCCCGGCCCGGAGTTATAGGCCGCCATCGCCAGGTACCAGTCGCCGAACTGGTTGTACAGATCCTTAAGATGCCGTGCCGCCGCGCGCGTCGACTTCTCCGGGTCCTGCCGATCGTCTACCCACCAGTCGCGTTCCAGCCCGTAGCCGCGGGCCCGGCTTGCCATGAACTGCCAGATCCCGCGCGCCCCCGCCCGCGACAGCGCCAGGGGGTGGAATCCCGACTCGGCTTGCGCCAGGTAGATCAGATCCTGGGGGATGCCCTCTTCCCGGAGGATGCCGCGGATCATCTCGTCGTAGCGGCCCGAGCGCGCCAGCGCATGCTCGAAATTGTCCCGTCCCCGGGTCGAGAAATAGCTGATGTAGCCGGCGACCTGGTCGGTCATCATCAGCGGCAAATCCGAATGGGTGGACTGGATCTCCGCTTCCGCCTTGGCCCTGACGTTGGGATCTGCTGGGAAGGTGACCTCGTTGGCTTCGTCGATGGGCGCGGGCTCCGACTTCCGCTCGGTGAATCCGTCGCCCTGTTGCAGGGCCAGCAGTTCGAAGCTGTTGATCCCCTCCATGATGCGATCGAACTCGGCTTGCAAGCGGTCATCGGAGTCGAGGTCGAGGTTGCTGCCCAGCAACAAGTTAAAAGCGCGATCGAAATTCTGTTTCGCTGCCTCCAGGTGCCCGGCCTGGTAGTTCTGCTGCCCCGCCTGGTAGTCGGCCTCGACCTTCTTGATCAGGTCCGCGACGGGGTCGACCGACAATGCCTGCTGCGCCGCGGCATTTGGTTCCTGTACTGGAGTCCGGGGGGGTGCGCTAGGAAGCGGCGACTTCTGCGTCGGCGGCGCGGGAGGTGGCGCTGGGCTAGACAGAGCTGGTGCAGTCGCCTGCTGCCCCGGCAGCAGAGCAGTTGGCCGGTGCGCCGACTGGCAGGCAATGGCCGCCGAAACCGCAGCCATCGCCAGAATCCCCTGAAATTGTCCAAACCTCATCATTCTCTATGAGTTAGCGCTATCTCGATCAACCTGTTTCTGCTTTCCTGCAACTCCAGGCAAACTGTTCTCAAAATGCTACTATCGGGCGATTCCGAGGGTCAATTCGCAAAGATTAAGCCCCAGTTACCTTAGAGACGGGGAGGCATGTTACTAGCAGGTCGGCCCGCTGGCAAGAACCGCAATTCCTGGACTGGCCTGCAGTCGAACCTCTGCCCAATTGAGGTCGGCAGCGGGCAACCCCTGGCTTCGTGGTCCTCCTCTCATTGCCGAGAACCCTTTCACCCCAGATGGCAACGAACCGTGCTCCGGAGTACTATGTCTGTACCATTCCTGAGGCGTGTTCGATTTGGCCACTTCCGAAATCCCAATTTCGTAAGGAGACACCATGTCGAAGAAGTTCCAGATCACTCTACTTCTGCTTGCTTTGGCGGCCGGACTGATGCTCGCTGGCCCGACATCCTTCGCGGTGCCCACGGCCCCCATGGCGCAGGGCCAGGGTGGGATGGGGGGCGGGTCCGCGACCGGACCGATGACCCCCGAAAACCGTCTGAAATGGATGACCGAAAAACTCAACCTTACCGACGATCAGCAGGCCAAGATCAAACCCATCCTCGAGGATGAGACCACCCAGATGAAGGCCGTTCGCTCGGACACTTCCCTGTCTCAGCCGGACCGGCACGCCAAAATGAAGTCCATCTACGCGGCCGACACCGAGAAAATCAATGCGATCCTCACTCCCGAGCAGCAGACCAAGTGGAAGGAGATGAAGCAGGAAATGATGGAGAAGCACAAGGAGATGAAGGGTCAGGGTGGGATGGCGCCTCCCCAATAACAGGTCTCACCGCGAAGAGGGCGGCCCTGGCGGCCGCCCTCTTGCGTAGCTGCCGAGTGCGAGGCGGGGAGGCTCGCGAGGCGTCTGGTGAGGAGCGGACCGGAGTAGTCGGACGACGAATCCTCCCAAGGCGGAAGCATATCGAATCCAGCATGAAGGCCATCCAGATCAAGCGCACCGGCGGGCCGGAGGTGATGGAATACGTCGACCTCCCGATTCCGCAGCCGAAGTCCGACGAGGCACTCGTCAAAATTGCCGCTGCCGGCGTCAACTTCATCGATGTCTACTATCGCGAGGGGCGATACAAGGCGTCATTGCCCCTCATAGTCGGGCAGGAAGCGGCAGGCACGGTGGACGCGGTGGGCAGCGAGGTCAAGTCCTACAAGCCCGGCGATCGCGTCGCCTACTGCGGTTTGCTGGGCAGCTACGCGGAGTTCCAGGCGGTGCCGGGCGACCGCCTGGTAAGGATTCCGCCGGACGTCGGCGATCGTCAGGCCGCCGCCGCACTGCTCCAGGGCATGACTGCCCACTACCTCTCCCATGACACCTTCCCGCTGAAGCAAGGCGACACCGCACTGGTCCATGCGGCGGCGGGCGGCGTGGGACTGCTGCTGGTGCAGATGGCGCACGACATCGGCGCACGCGTCATCGCCACCGTATCCACCGAGGAGAAGGCGAAGCTGGCGCGCCAGGCCGGCGCCGATGAAATCATCTGCTACACCCAACAGGACTTTGAAACCGAAACCAGACGTCTCACCATCGGCCGAGGCGTGGACGTGGTCTACGATTCGGTGGGCAGGACAACCTTCGAGAAGGGCCTCAACGTCCTGCGCCCGCGCGGCTACATGGTGCTGTTTGGCGGATCGAGCGGCGCCGTGCCGCCTTTCGACCTCATTCAGCTCTCGCAGAAGGGATCGCTCTTCGTGACCCGGCCAACCCTCGGTCACTACACCGCGACGCCAGAGGAACTCGAACAGCGGGCGCGGGCCGTGTTCGCTATGATCGCGGCGGGGAAACTGAAGCTGCGCATCGAGCACATCTACCCGATGCAAGATGCGCGGCAGGCACACCGCGACCTCGAAGGGCGCAAAACTACCGGGAAGCTGCTGCTGATTCCTTGACCGGCTGGGCAGCGAGGAGGGCTTCAGGGGCCGAGCTTCAGGCAAACCTTCCCCCGGGAAGCGAAAACGGTGAAATATTGACAAGCTTTCCGCGCGGTTGTCGACGACAATCACACTATGACAGCCGGGCCGGCAGCAAGAACCGTCTGGGCCGCGTCGCTGCTGACGCTGGCCGCCGCCCACGCGGCTGCCCAGGAACTCATTCTGCGTTGTGATCCTTCGCAAACCATCGCCCGCTGGACCCTGGACGCCACCCTCCACACCGTCAGCGGCGACTTCAAGCTCAAGCGCGGAGAGATCCACTGGGACCCGGTGTCGGGAGAAACCAGCGGCAAGATTGTCTTCGATGCCACCAGCGGCCAGAGCGGCAATTCTTCCCGCGACAGCAAGATGCACCGCGTGGTGCTGGACAGCCGGCAGTATCCCGAGATCTCTTTCCGTCCGGATCACACCGCGGGCCAGGGAAACCCGGGCGGTGTCTCGACCGTTGAGGTGCATGGCAGCTTTGCCATTCATGGCTCCGACCACGAGATCGCGGTGCCAGTGGAAGTGCGGCTCGTGGCCGATCATTGGTCGGCTGCCGCCCACTTCAGCGTTCCTTACGTCGCGTGGGGCATGAAGAACCCGAGCACATTCTTGCTTCATGTCGCGGATTCGGTGGAGATTGACATGCGCGCCGCAGGCGAGGTGAGCCGATCGCCGTAGCCGCAACCGTGTCGCCGGCGAGCTTGGAAGCCTACTCCGCTCCGCGCTTTCGGGAATACCCCCGCGCATACGCTGGCACAGGAATCGCTGGGTCGGAGCGTTGGTCGCGAATCGGCTCCCCAGCCACCGTCTGCAGGGGAATCACTCCGGCCCACGTCGGAAAGGCGTAGTCCTCCGCGTCGTCGAGTGGAGGCCCCTGACGCACTTTGGCTGAGACCTCGGTGATGGGCAGGCTCAGGATCACGGTCGCCTTGAGTTCCTGCTCATTCGGGGGGCGCGACTCGGCCCAGCGTCCGGGCAAGATGTGTTCCGACAACCGGCGCAGTGCCTCCAGCTTCTCCGCCGGATCCTCCACCGCCCGAGCGGTTCCCAGGACCACCACCGAGCGGTAGTTCATCGAGTGGTTGAATATCGAGCGCGCCAGTACCAGTCCGTCGACCAAGGTCACGGTCACGCAAACGGGCACGCTGCGCTGCAGGTTGCGCAGCATCCGGCTGGCCGCCGACCCGTGAATGTAGAGCCGGTCGCCGGCCCGGCCGTAGCCGGTGGGGATGACAAATGGCTGGCCGTCGATCACGAAACCAACGTGGCAGACGAATCCTTCGTCGAGAATACGGCAGACGGCGTCGCGGTCATAGACGGCACGCTCCGCCTCGCGGACCACCCGCGTGCGCGCCGTGGGCGTGTAGTTCTGTCCCATGAAGTCAGCTGGCTCCCGGCTTTCGCGAAGAATGACACAGCATGGTAACAGGGGAATCGGGCGCCCCGCAGGCCGGAGGACGATTCGCGATCGGCTGAGGCTAGTTCAGTCCCAGCGCCGGCTCCCCCTGTACCAGTTCTTGCGGGTTTTCCTGAATCGGGGTCGCCGTCTGCACCAGCTCTTCCGGATTCTGCTGTATCCGCGCCGGCGACTGGTGGAGCGGTTGGGCCGTCTCCGCAACCGGCGGAGCAGGGGCGCACCAGGACTCAGACGGAACATCCCGGTGCCGCCGGACCACTCTCGCCGGCCGTGCCGGTCGCGCCGTCCCGAATTGCGGCGCAGGCCCAGGGGTGGCATTCGGGCGGGGAGAAGCCGCTCCCTGATTTGCCGCCGGCGGCGAAGGGGTCCCTGCGGGCACAGCCTCCGATCGGCGTACCGGAACAGGTTGTTCCTGCGCGAGGGAATACCGCGGAAGTAATGCAAGACCAAGGCCTGCCAGCACGATCATGGTTCGAAGTACCCGCATACAGTTTCCCTGCTATCGGCGCAAACCCGGCGCGTTTTGGAAAGTCGCGCCGGGCTTCACGGCAACATGTTACCCAGGTCAACCCGTCAGTTATCTTCCCGCAACGGCCGCCGATTCAGCGGGAAGCGCCGGAGTGCTCGGCCCGGCGTATTTCTTGGCCTACTTCTTCGCCTGCGTCTGTCGGGCAAAAACACTGCGGGGGTTCAGCCGCAACGCCTCGGCCAACGGCTGGTTGGCGCCCTTGCCGTCGCCCTTCTTGCGCAACGCGATGGCCAGCCAGACCAATGTCTCGTCTGACTGCGGGTGCAGGTCGGGCGGACTTGCGGAAACTCTCAATGGCCTTGTCAACATCCCCGCCCAAGATCGCCGGAGCGTTGAGATACTGCCTCCCCAAGCTGTCATACACGCGGGGATCATTCGCATCCAGTGCGGGCGCGCGCGTGTTCTCGGCCTTGAGCTTAGGACCATAGTGCGGGCCGCGGATCATGGCGCTGCCAACGTGATCTTGCGCCCGTAGAGGTCGTCCTGGAGGCTGTGCGCGTCGGCCGGCTCGGTCCCAGCATGGCAGGATTGGATTCCGCTTGCGCCTACCCGGATGTTTGAAGGAATTTCGACGGCACCGTGCAGATCGTGCTATCCCCTTGCTTCCCTGTCACCATGGCGAGATTTGCCTGGGTAGTGCTCGAACCTCTCACGCCGCCCGCAGCCTCTCGGCGATCTGCGCGTGGCCCTTCTCCTGGGCCAACTGATCGGGGGTGACGCCGGCGTCATTTTTCGCGTTCGGATTGGCGCCGTGTTTCAGGAGTAGTTCAACCATGGCCTGGTCGCCGTGCTGCGCCGCCGAATGCAACGCGGTCCATCCCTCCTGCTGGCGAGCATTCACCGGAGCGCCGTGTTCCAGCAGGGCGCGCACGATGGCGAGGTTGCGTCCCGCGGCCGCGGAGTGCAACGGCGCCACCTGCATGGGATTCCTCGCCACTGCCGCCGCGTCGGCGTGATGTTCCAGTAGGACGCAGGCGCAACTCTCTTGCCCGAAGAACGCGGCGAAGTGCAGGGCGGTGAAACCGTCGCCCGACCAAGCATAGGCCAGCCGCGGGTCCGTGGTTAGCATCTCTTCCACCAGGTCCGACCGGCCCAGGCCGGTGGCCTCGAAGATATCGAGCTCCGGCTGCGCCGCGCGTAACAGGTCGGCCAGGTCCAGGCGATGCCGGTAGAGCGCATGCATCAGCGCCGAGACGCCGTAGGCGTCACGTGCTGCCGCCAGCGAGCGGTCCTGCGCCAGCAGGCCGCGCAATCGCTCCGCGTTCCCCGCTTCCACCGCAGCCAGGACTTCGTCTTTGCCGTCCACACTCACCTCCCGCGAAACGGCGAATATCATAGCCTTTCTTGTTTCATCGCGCGACCGCTGGGAGAGGGACATTCCTGTTACCGGCGTTACCGCACAGTGTGATCTGGATCACGCCGCCCCTGGGCATACGGGATTAGCCTGGTCTGTAGCTTCCCGGAGCGCGTAGTGGGTAAAGCGATTGGGAATCGGGCTCCACAGCCTCCCACACGGGTTCAACTCCCGACGCTCCGGCCAATTTCTTGCGAGAGGATGGCGGAGTGTGGTGCTGCCGTCCGACCCCGACTTTCGCCGTCCTCGCGCGCACTCAGGAGGCAGCCATGCCCAAATCGTTGCTGATCCTTCCCCTGCTGCTACTGTTCGTTCTCGGCGGGCCCGCGCAGCAAAGCGCAACCCCTGCCGCCCGGAAGTCTGCCAACTACGACACCGTTCCAGTCGCCGATGCCAACAAGCCCAACCCGGTCAAGGCCACTGCCGAGTCCCTCGCCCGCGGCAAAAAGCAATATGGCTATGATTGCGCCATGTGCCACGGCGAGGATGGCGCCGGCAAAGGCGACGTCGGGACCAGCATGAACCTGAAGATGCAGGACTTCACCGATCCCGCAACGTTGAAGGACCGCACCGACGGCGAGCTGTTCTACATCATCAAGAATGGCAAAGGCGATATGCCTCCGGAAGGCGACCGCGTCAAGGCCGAACAGATCTGGGACCTGGTCAACTACCTCCGGACGTTCACCAAAGGCAAGACGGGGTCAGGGAAACCGCCGGCGGAGGCCAGGCCCCCTGCGGACGGTAAGAACGCGCAATAGTTGGCGGCTTGCCCCGCGTTTCCCCCCGGGGGAGGGCCAAGCTTAGCCCGGGCGGCCTCGGCCCGTCGCCTGCTCCATCTCAGCGGTTCACTTCAGCATGATTGCCAGTGGCACCGGTATCGGGCCGTCTCCACCTTGGGGGTTGATCAGCAAGCACTGGGCGGTCACGGCTTAGGAAACCAAGCGGAAATGGGCAGGTGGGTCTGAACCCGCACCACTATGAGCTTCCCTTCTCCAGGGAGAAGCGGAACAATTCCTCCCTGCGCCCGCGCAGTTCTTCGCCGCTTTGGAAGACCTCCCGCCTGCTCCCTGCGCAGGAAGAGGGCGACACGAACCGTGCCCAGCTTCTACTCTCACTCCTGGAATAGGCGATTCAGCACCTAGCTGGCGAAAAAGGGGGCCCTTCCCGCCCGACCAGCATTGCACCGGCTCGAGTCTCAATCGACAGTCAAAGATTGGAAATCGACAATCCCTAGGTCTCGATGCCCACGTAGCAAACTCGGCCGACCAGGTAGTCGGCGGTGGTCTTGCCTTCTTCCATGGTCATCACTTCAATGGGGTAGGCCTGGTTATGCGGGCGCAGGATCAAGTGCTGACCTGCGACCTCGACGTACTTGATGGTGCAGTCGCCATCCTTGGCTACGGCGTACATGTTGAACTCGCCTTTGCGGTAGGGTTTGAGCGAGTTGTAGTGGCGGTCGATGAGCACGGCGGCGCCGGGCAACAGGCGCGGGTACATGCTCATGCCTTCGCGACCGTCGACCTTGATGAGCACGAAGCGCTCCCAGTTGTCGCGGTGGCCTTCGAGCTCGGGGCGCATGCGGCGCAGGAAACTCTTCTTGAACTTGAGGATCTCGCGCACGTTCATGCTCATAATCAGCGGTTCGGAGGCTGCGATCGTGCCATCGACCAGGAGCACGTTGTCGAACTCGTCGTCGGTCGGGGGCAGGATGCTGGCGCGCTTGTTGACCTCCGTCGGGTCGAGCAGGTCAAGAACCGACAGGTGTTGCACGTTGAGCACTCGATCCATGCCCTCCAGGCTGAGCCCGCGCTTCCGGTTGAGGAAGTTGGAGATATGCGCCTGCTTGAAACCGGTCTGCTGAGCCAGGCGGAGCCCGGTCAGTTCGCCGGCTTCGATCCGCTCCAACAAGGTTCGGCGCAGGTTGTCCTGCAGTGCTCGGAATCTCATTTCTCAAAAGTATAGCACGCGCCTATAGCATCGCGATATTTGTGATACAGCTTTAACATCTGCAAGGAAATAAGGTTCTTGTTTCCCAATAAACGGCTGTGGGCTCTGCTGCTCAGGATAGCTTGGAGTACACGTTCCGCGGAGCTATTCCCGGCAGCCGCGGAGCGGCCGTCGCCGTCGCTTCACTTTGCCGGCAGGCGGCGGTGCAGAACTGCCGTGTGCTGAAATCGGATGGCTCCCGCCGCCGTTGGAGCGACGGCGGGGGACGTAGCTGCGGAGGCGGATCACGCAGTGTGGGCGGGAGGCGTTTGCGATGGTGCCGAGTTGGGGGCGGTGGGAGTGAGGAAGAGCGATTCGGTAGAATGAAACCGCCGCCCAGCGTGCGATGGAAACCGGTCTTCGAGCGGGCGTGGAACGCAAGTATGGACATGACATGGGTGACCGACCGGATCGCGGTCGGGGGCGGGATCTGGAACGAAGGCAACATGGCGGCGGTGGCGCGCGTAGGAGTGACTCACATCATCGACATGCAAGTCGAGTTCGATGACACAGCGCTGGCGGGGCCGTACGGGATCGAAGTGCTGTGGAATCCTACCGATGATGACTTCCAGCCGAAGCCGCCGGAGGTATTCCAGAGGGGAGTGGAATTCGCTATCGGTGCGCTGCGGGATGCGGAAACCAAGCTCTTCATCCACTGCGCGGCGGGAGTGCATCGTTCGCCCATGATGACTTTGGCGCTGCTGTGCGCAATGGGATGGAAGCTGAAGGACGCGATGTGGATGATCGAGTCGCGGCGTCCGGAAGCGGATTTTGCGGATGTGTACGTGCGGAGCGTCGAGCGGTTCCTGCAAGGCTACCTGGCCGAGAAAAAGTGACGCTGGGAAGATCGCGGCCGCAATCGTGAAATTCTTCAGCCCTCTGGCAAGGGCAGCTTTACTTTTCTTTGAGCTTTAGCGGGAGGAGCAGGCGCGGCTACCCCACTTCCTCGCTCCAGTTTTCCAATGCTTTCTTGACCACGGCCATGAACTGATCGGCGACGGCGCCGTCGATAAGGCGATGGTCGTAGCCTAGGGTGAGGTGGGCGACGGACCGGATGGTGATGGCGTCGGCGCCGTCCTTGTCGCTCACCACCATCGGTTGCTTGCTGATTCCACCCACCCCCAGGATGGCCGAATTCGGCTGATTTATGATAGGCAGGCCGAAGACCGCGCCGAACTGGCCGGGGTTGGTGATGGTGAAGGTGGAGCCCTCGACGTCCTGCGGCGTCAGCTTCTTGGCGCGGGCGCGCTCGCCCAGGTCGGTGATGCCGCGTTGCAGCCCCAGGAAGTTCAATTCATCGGCGTTCTTCAGCACCGGTACGATCAATCCCCAGTCCAGCGCCACCGCGATTCCCGCATTCACGTGTCGGTGGTAGCGGATGTTATCGCCCTCAACCGACGCGTTCACAATAGGGAACTGCTGCAAGGCAATGATAGCCGCACGGACGAAGAAGGGCATGAAGGTCAGGCGTGTGCCGTGGCGCTGCTCGAACGCAGTCTTGAGGTTGTTGCGCAGTTGGACGATGCGGGTCATGTCCACTTCAAACATGGCATGAACGTGGGCGCTGGTGCGGCGCGACTCGAGCATGCGCTGAGCGATGATCTTGCGCATTTGGCTCATCGCGACAAGATCACCTGGGATCGTGGCTGGCGCCGGAGCAGGGGGAGGTGGTGCGGCTGGAACAGCCGGAACAGCGGCTGTAGGCGCCGCAGCAGCGGCTTGCTGCTCGAGGAATACCATGACGTCCTGCTTGGTGATACGCCCTCCGAGGCCGGTGCCGCTGACCCGGGCGAGATCGATGTTGTGTTCGCGCGCGATTTTGCGGACCAGGGGAGAGGAGCGGACATCTTCTTCGTGGGTTGCGGGGACCGGGCGCGCCTCGGGAGTGGGGGGCTGCAGCCGAGGCATTTCTTTCTTTTCCGCAGCCGGGGCCGGAGCCGCGGGGGCAGGAGCTTTCGCCGCAGCGGCAGCGCCTTCCCCATCGGTGGCAATGGTTCCCACCACTGTATTCACCTGGACGGTAGTGCCCTCGGAGACCTTGATTTCTTGGAGAGTGCCGGAAGCCGGGGCCGGAATCTCGGCATCCACCTTGTCGGTGGAGATCTCAAACAGCGGCTCGTCACGCCGTACCTTGTCGCCCGGCTTCTTCAACCACCTGGTGATGGTTCCCTCAAAGATGGACTCACCCATCTGCGGCATGATGACGTCAGTTGGCATGATTTCCTAGCGCCCCCGGGCAAGCACAAATCCTTATTATATATAAGCCCCAAACGCCAGATTGCTGCCTCGCAAGGGTTGCGTGTAACATCCGCAGCTTATGCGCACCCTGGCTCACGTGCTTCTGCTCTTTCTATTTCTGTCCGCCGCTGCCGACGCGCAGCAATACGATGTCGTGATCGAGGGCGGCCGGGTCATGGATCCGGAGACGGGCCTGGACGCGATCCGCAACGTGGGTGTGAGCGGCGGCAGGATCGAAAAAATCTCCGCCGAAACCCTGGCCGGGAAGCGGGTGGTGAAGGCGGAGGGCCTGGTGGTCGCACCGGGATTCATCGATCTGCATCAGCACGGGCAGGATCTCGCCAGCCAGCGCGCCAAGGCGCTCGACGGAGTCACGACGGCGCTGGAACTGGAGATTGGGGTCCCCAATGTCGGAGGCTTCCTCAACGCCAAACAAGGACGGTCACTGATTCACTACGGCACCAGCGCCAGCCACCTCGCGGCCCGGGCGCTGGTCTTCGGGACCCCTCTCACGGCTGGAATGGCCAGTTCCCGCGTCGGCATCCCCGAGATCCTGCCCCAGAGCGGGCCTGCGACCAACCAGCCGGCCACGTCTCAGCAGATTGAAAGCATCAAGGAACAGCTAGCCGCGGAACTCGACGCCGGTGGTCTGGCGATTGGAATGGGCATTCAGTACTCCCCGGGCGCAACCCGGCTGGAAGTAATTAACATCTTCCGCCTGGCGGCCGCGAGGGGAGTCCCGGTCTACACCCACCTGCGAAGTTTCGGCAGCGTCGAGCCGGGCTCCGCCATTGAGGCTGTCGGTGAAGTGATCGGCGCCGCAGCAATCTCGGGGGCAGCCCTGCATATCGTGCACATCAACAGCACCTGCTTGCACGACGCGCTGCAGTGTATTTCCCTAGTGGAAGGCGCACGGGCCCACGGCATGGACGTAACCACCGAGGGTTATCCCTACGTCGCCGGCATGACGATTCTTAATTCCGCGCTCTTCAACCCAGGCTGGCGCGAGAAGTTGGGCATCGACTATAGCGACTTGGTGCTCCCCGATACCGGAGAACACCTCACCAAGGAGCGCTTCGAACAGCTGCACCACTCCAGCGAGCAGCACTCGGCTCTGATCTTCGCCAATACGCAGGAAATCGTGGACGCTGTAATCCTGCATCCACTGGTGATGATTGCCAGCGACGGCGCCCCTGGACATCCGCGCAATGCCGGCACCTACTCCCGGGTGCTGGCGCAGTATGTGCGGGAGAAGAAGATGCTTCCACTCATGGATGCCCTCCGCAAAATGACTCTGATGCCGGCCAAGGTGCTGGAGCGCTCCACTCCCCAGGCGCGCCACAAGGGCCGCTTGCAAGAGGGCGCCGACGCTGACATCACGGTGTTTGATCCCAAGAGCGTCACTGACCGCGCGACCTTCGAACATCCCATGCTGCCGAGCACGGGTGTGCAATATCTGTTGGTCGGCGGCACGCTGCTGGTAGATCAAGGCAAGATCTTGGAGAACGTCTATCCCGGACGGGCATTGGTGGGGCCGGGCAGGTAGTAAGGAAGGCCGAAATCGAACTCTGACCGCTTCCTCATCGAGTCTCTGCGGTGTGAATCCGTGCCCGGCGGAATACTACTCGTGGTGATCTTTGTGGTCACCGGATTCGGTCGCCGGGGGCTCAGTCCCGGTCGACTTCTTCCAGAAATCCTGCGCGGCAGGCGGAAGTTTCTCGACCCGAACGAGGAAGGCTGTGATCTTCCAAATGTCCGGTTCCGATAAGGTCTTTCCCCAGGCGGGCATGCCGGTATAGCGGACCCCGGTGCGGACGGCGTAAAAAACATGCCATTCCGGATCATCAACCGGGTTCACGATCAGTTGAGGCGCCGGCGGGTAGAAGGAAGCCCCAAATGCCGCCGGTTTGCGGTCGAGTCCGCCGTGACAGCCCGCGCAATTCATGGTGTAGAGCTTCATGCCGGCAATCAGATTCTCGTCGGTCGGGGGCAGGGGACTGGTCGCGCGCGGCGCCCGGCGTTCCATGGCAGCGTCAAGCGCCATGTTGGCCAGGCGCGCCTCAAAGCGCCGCGGACTCTCGTCAGCGCTCGTGGGCATGTAGCCGAGCAGCGCCCACCCCAATCCTCCCACTATCAACACCCCCAGCGCCACGATAATGCCAAGGATAAAATTCTTCACCAAGCCTCCCGGAAGTGGTTTCGATCCAACGCCATAAGCTCCTTGCCTTCAGCGCCAGGCAGTCGGGAAAGATACCCATGATAAATGAAATACTCTCGGCGGCAAGGCGCAACTCGATACACCGTTCAGTCGGTGCTGCCGCACGGTCCTAGTAGGCGTGGAGTTTGCGCGCCTCGCGGACGACATCGCTCACCTTGGGCAAGTAGTATTCTTCGAGCGGAGGCGAGAACGGCACCGGCGTGTCGAGCGCGGTGATGCGAACGATCGGGCCATCGAGAGCGTCAAACGCATCTTCATTGATCACGGCCGCCATCTCGCCAGCCAGCCCGCCGGTGCGGGCATGCTCATGGAGAAGGATGACCTTGCTCGTCTTCTTCACGGTGCTTTGAATGGCCTCGCGATCGAGCGGCGAGACCGTCCGCAGATCCACCACCTCGAGCTCAATTCCCTCCGGCCGCAGGATCTCGGCCGCTTCGAGCGCGACGTGCACCATCGCGGCATAGGTGATGACGCTGAGATCGCGCCCTTCCCGCGCCACCCGCGCCTTGCCCAACGGCACGATGTAGTCTTCGCCGGGTACCTCTTCCTTTATGCGCCGGTAAAGATACTTGTGTTCGAGGAAGATTACCGGGTTGTTGTCGCGGATCGCCGCCTTGATCAGCCCCTTGGCGTCGTACGCCGAGGCCGGGCATACCACTTTGAGGCCGGGAGCATGCACGAACCACATCTCCGGATTCTGCGAATGGAACGGGCCCCCGTGGACGTTGCCGCCGCTCGGCCCGCGAATCACCAGTGGCGCCGGCGCGCCCCAGCGGTAGTGCGCCTTGGCGACCATGTTGATGATCTGGTTAAACGCGCAGCCGACGAAGTCCATAAACTGGAATTCGGCCACCGGGCGCATCCCAGTAAGCGATGCTCCGAAGGCGGCGCCCACGATGGCCGATTCAGCGATGGGGGTATCAATCACACGCTCCGGGCCGAAGTGATCGATGAAGCCGTCTGTGACCTTGAAAGCCCCACCGTAAATGCCGATGTCCTCTCCGATACAGAAGACTGCCGGGTCGTGCTCCATCTCTTCCCAGATACCCTGGCGGATGGCTTCGAGATAGGTCAGATGCGGCATCGATGCCTGAATTCGTCGTCCCCAATGGCGTTCAGCATGGCGCGCGCCGAATTCGCCGACATCCTGAACCGGGCGGCCGTTGCCCGGGAATGGGTTATCTTACACCGCACAGAAGACCGGTGGCGGTGGCAGTCCCGATCAGGCATCGGGAGATTCTGGAGCAGGTTTAGGGACCCGCACCCATTACCAACGAGTCCGCGAAAACGCCACGGCGAAGCGAACCACTGGCGCCTTCACCTCGGGGAGCGGGTTCCGATGCTGGCTTGACTTTACGGGCATGAACGGGACCGCAATCAGCAGCGCTGCTAGAGAACGTGTTAGATTCCGCATCGCTCCTTAGCTATTGTGCCGTCGAGTGGCGACGATATCGCTGCGGGTCTGCTTTACCCCCGGTTGCACCTCCGCTTCACGCCGTGACCGCGCCACCTTCCCCCTGTTTGTCATCGGCATTCCGTACTTCAGTTTCACCTGGTGGCACCCTGCCTCACAGTAAACTCCGCCCGCGGCCGTCTCCGGCGCGGGCATCGGCGAGCTCACCGCCAGCTCCCGATCCGCCTCCAGTTCCCGGTCAACATCTTCGATCAGCTTCAGATTCTCTGCCCGTGTCAGCCACTTCTTCACGTTGACTAGGTAGTTCTCGAAGCGCGCAATCGGGTCACGCTTCTGCCAGTACCCCAATAACGGCCGCGGAACATACTCCGCCGCGTCGTGGATGGCGTGGCCTTTCATGCGCATCATCTTGGCTTCGATGAGCGTCGGGCCTTCGCCGCGGCGGGCGCGCACACAGGCCTCATGCGCAGCGTCGTAGACCTGACACGCGTCGGTGCCATCTACGATGACGCCGGGGATGCCATACGCAATGGCTCGCTCCGCCAAGTCCTCCACGCGAAACTGCATGTCGGCGGGGGTGGAATATCCCCAGAGGTTGTTCTCGACAAACAGTACCAGGCCGAGGTCCTGCACCGCGGCGAAGTTCAGGCCCTCATAAGTAACGCCGGTCGACTGCCCGCCATCACCGATGTAGGTCATCACGGCGATGTTCCTGCCCTGCAGCCGCGCGCCCAGGGCCACGCCTGCCAGCACCGGAATCAAATCACCCAACGTCGAGATTGGCGCTACCACGTTACGCTTCTCAATATCGCCAAAATGTGATGAAGCGTCCCGCCCGTGCGTCGGGGACCCGGCTTTGGCCATGTACTGCATCATAATGTCGCGCGCTGGGAAGCCCCGCACTAGCAGTGCTCCCTGGTTGCGGATGAGCGGCCCCATCCACTCTTCGGGCTTCAGCGCATAGGCTGAGGCGCAGGAACACGCCTCTTGCCCCAGCCCGAAATAGACGCCACCCACTACCTGGCCCTGCTTATAGAGGTTCTCGAGCGCGGCCTCCATCTTGCGATTGAGCAGCATCCAGCGATAGATGTCGATCGACTGCGCGCGGCTGAGATATTTCGACTCACGAATCGGGGGCGCAGGTGCACTTAGATCGCCCGTAACCAGGTAGCGCATTCCATCCCCGCTCCGCACCAGCCGCACTTCGAAATGCGGCTTCTCCAGCCGGTAGTCGAGGATGGTATAGGCCCGCTGGTTGGGCAATGTTGCCGGCGGGGTGTCGCGGGAACTCCGGTGATTCGTACTGGCACGCTTGTCCGTGGCTTTGGTTTTCTTGGCCATGGGGTGCGCGTCATGCGACGCCTGTCCACAGGGAATGCTAACCGCTTGCGCCGCCTTTGGCCAACCTTGTCCGATGGAGCGACAGCAGTTTGCCTGGAGGCCGTCGAAAGGGCTTCGCCGGTCCGCGGGCAAATCGCCTTCGCGCCACCAGTGTGTCCGCGGTCAGGCCAGAAATGTCTCCCCTTCTTTATGCAACTGCCGCAGCTCCTTCGGAACCTCCACCGGCACTCCGACTGTCTCGCCGAGCAATGCCTCCAGCGTATTTCCCCACAACGTCGGGCTGCCGAATACGGTGCCGAAGTGGCGCGATACCGAGTACGCCACCTTCTCCAGCGTCACTGGCCCGCCCCGTTCCTTCGCCATAGAGGTCACCGGTTTTGCGATGATCCCGCAGGGAATGATGAGATCGAAGAAACTGAGATCGGTATTGACGTTCAGCGCAAACCCATGCGACGTCACGCCCCGCGAGATGTGTACGCCTATGGCCGCGATCTTCGCCTGCGTCTTCGACGGCTTCTTCGTCCACACGCCCGTCAGTCCGGCCACGCGTACGGTGGGAATGCGGAAATCGCCGCAGGTGCGGATCAGCACCTCCTCCAGCCGCCGCACAAACTCGACCGCTCCCAGCGTCTTGCGGATCCCACTCTCCGCCGCCAATCCCCGCAGATCGAAGATGGAATACCCTACCAGCTGTCCTGGCCCGTGAAAGGTCACGTCCCCGCCACGGTCACACTCGAACACTTCCACCCCGCGCTCCGCCAGTCGCTCCGGTGAAGCCAGCACATGCGCCGCCTTCGCATTCCGCCCCAGCGTGATCACGGGAGCATGCTCCAGCAGCAGCAGTACGTCGCCCACGCGCCCGTCCTTGCGCAGTCCCACCAGCTTCTGCTGGAGCCGTAGCCCCGTGGCATAGTCGGTGATCCCGAGTTGCACCACAGAGATCATTGCCTAGGATTTTTGCACCACGGCTGCTTGCCCTCCGCGGTGATCATCATCGCCGCAGCCCGTCCGCTTCCGCTAGCGCGAACGTCCTCTACAAGGCTCATAACCCCGGGAGAGCAGGAGTTCGAAAGATGGCCAAGTATCGACGGGCGTCCGCTACACCGACATGCTTTCCTGAGTCTTACCCCAGCAGCCGCGCCGCATCCTTCGCGTAATAGGTAAGGATGATGCTCGCCCCTGCCCGGCGGATCGACACCAGCGCCTCGAGCATTACGCGCTCGCGGTCAATCCACCGATTGCGTGCCGCCGCTTCAATCATGGCGTACTCGCCCGAAACCTGATAGGCCGCCAGAGGAACGTCAAACCGCAGTCGTGCCGCCGCAATCACGTCAAGGTACGGCAGCGCCGGCTTCACCATCACCAGATCTGCGCCTTCTTCCAGGTCGAGTTCAATCTCCCGCATCGCCTCTCGAAAATTCGCGGGATCCATCTGATACGACCGCCGGTCCCCGAACTGCGGCGCCGAGTCGGCCGCCTCCCGAAACGGCCCGTAGAAAGCTGACGCAAACTTCGCCGCATAAGCAAGGATCGGGGTATTGGTGAACCCTGCCTTATCCAGGCCTGCCCGAATCGCCGCCACCCGCCCGTCCATCATGTCCGAAGGAGCTACGATGTCAATGCCCGCCCGCACCTGCGACACGGCGGTGCGCGTCAGTATTTCCAGTGTGGCGTCGTTCACGATCTCATATTCCGTGGTGATCGCCGGAGGGGCCGCCACCGCCGCGCCCAGCGACTGTGGCACAGCCTTCACGATCCCACAATGCCCATGCGACATGTATTCGCAAAGGCAGACGTCACCCATCAGGATCACGTCCGGAACTTCCCGCTTGATCGCCCGCGCCGCCTGCTGCACGATCCCGTCTTCGGCCCAGGCCCCGCTCGCGACTTCGTCCTTTTTTTCGGGCAGCCCGAACAGGATCACCGACGGCACACCCAGTGCCCGCGCCTCCCGCACCTCCTTAACCGCCTCGTCCACCGAGAGGTTGAACACCCCGGGCATGGAGTGCACTTCTTTGCGGACACCTGAACCGGGGCACACAAACAAGGGGTAGACGAACGCTTCCGGCGTCAGCCGGGTCTCGCGCACCAGCGAGCGCAGCGGCTCGGTGCGCCGCAACCGGCGAAGGCGGGTGGTGGGGAAGGCCATGCGCTGATTCTAGCAAAGCCCACCCGCCCCGCTGGGCCCAAAATCGCCTCCTGGCCCGGCCCACTGGAAGTGCCCGATGTGACATGGATCATCGATGGCTACCGTATCCGAAGGGTGGGATTGTGCGGCCAGGATCGCGAATGATTCTGAGGTTACTTGCGTAACCGCCTGCACTCCGCCGGAATCTGCGAGACTGGGCGTCCGCGGCGCTAGACTGATTCCGACCATGGGGCACAACAAACGCCAGCTTTGGATGGCGGCCGTCGCCGCCCTCATCCTGGCGGTCACGGCGCTGTCGCTGTGGGCGCCGCCGGGTCCTGCCCTGACCACCTTCGCCGATCTCACGTTCCTCGCCCTGCTGCTGGTTGCCACCGTGGCTATGAGCCGCAACGGGGTCTCCATGCCCCGCTTCCGCGCCTTCTGGCTGCTCATGGCCTTCAGCTGTCTGCTGTGGGCGATCAACGCCGGGTTCTGGGCGTACTACGAAGTTTTGCTGCGTCGCGACCTCCCCGATCCCTCCTTGGGCGATGTCATCCTTTTTCTGCACGTCGTCCCCTTGATGGCCGCGGTCGCGCTCCGCCCGCATCGCCTCCAGGGAGATCGCCCGGTCTCCTTCGATACCCTCAACTTTCTGATGCTCCTGGTGTGGTGGGTGTGCCTCTACGCCTTCATCGTATTTCCCGACGAATATGTTGTTCTGCACCCCATCTACAGTAGCAACTACAACCTGCTCTATCTGCTGGAAAACCTCGTCCTGTTGTTGAGCCTGGGGCTGTCGGCTGCTTCCAGTCGTGGCGCCTGGCGAAGGATTTATTGGAACCTCTTAACCGTCGGCGTGTTGTACACGCTGAGTTCGGAAACCATCAATGCCGCGATCGATCGCGGTCAGTACCACACGGGCAGCATTTATGATGTGCCCCTACTCGTCGCCGCGGGCTGGATGGTCTGGGTTGCCCTGCTCGCGCATCGCCTTCCGCTGGAAGAAAATCGCTCGGCTGCGCCCGCCAGCCGCTGGATGGATGTGGCCCCTCGCGTGGCCATGCTGGCCATTCTCTCGCTACCCCTGCTGGGCCTGTGGACGCTCTTCCTCGATCCCGAGGCCGAGAAACTGCGTAACTTCCGCATCCTGGTCACGGTGGTCGCCACACTCTTGCTTGGCTTGTTCGTTCTGGTCAAGCAGTTCCTCCTCGACCGCCGTTTAATCCGCCTGCTTCGGGAATCACGCCGCAGCTACGAACGCCTGGAGCGCCTGCAGTCTCAGCTCGTGCAGCGTGAGAAACTTACGGCTCTCAGCCAGCTGGTCGCCGGCGCTGCCCACGAGATCAACAACCCCCTCACGGCGATCCTCGGCTACTCCGAGCTGCTCGCCGCTAACCCCGCCCTCCAAGACGAACAAGGTTCTCTGGCACACAAGATCGGCCAGCAGGCCCGCCGCACTCGCGATTTGGTCTCTGATCTCCTCAGCTTCGCTCAGCAGAGCCCGGCCGAAAAGGCCCTGGTGGACCTGCCCTCTGTCCTGCAACGCGCCCTGCAAGTGCACGAAGTCCCGATGCGGGGCAAGAATATCCGTGTGGAGATCAGTCTTGAGGACAATCTGCCCCGTATCTGGGGTAACAGCAATCAACTCCTGCGCGCCTTCCTCCATCTCATCGAGAATGCCGTCGATGCGCTCGAAGAAGTGGGCGGCGGGTCCCTGTTCATCACCGCCCTCCGTGAAAATGACGACGTGCTTGTTCGGGTTGCCGACACCGGCCCCGGCATGCGTGATCCCGGCCGCGTCTTCGACCCCTTCTACACGACCAAGCCCGTGGGCAAAGGTACCGGCCTCGGCCTCAGCGCCACCTACGGCGTCGTGCAGGATCACCTGGGGGAAGTTTCCTGCTATAACCGGCCGGAGGGTGGCGCGGTCTTCGTTCTCCGTTTTGCCGTGGCCTCCGAAGCGGCCGCAGCCAAAGCCGCCCAGTTCTGATCGCTGCCCTGGTGGCGTCAAAGCAAACAGCGTCGTGCCTGCCTTCGAGCACTGGCGTGGCGTGTCGCCGGCCCCGCCGCTTTCCCCATTTCCTGTACCATGACTAGACGATGTCCTCCGCTCCCCTCGCTCACACCAGCGCGCGTGTTCTGGAGTTCGACTCCCTCCGCGAGCTCGTGCGCGGCTACGTTGCATCTCCCCTCGGCGCCGCTCGCCTGGCCGCCCTCGCCCCCAGCGCCGACCCCGCTTGGATCGAGCGTCAGCACGCCCTGACCTCCGCCATCCGCGACTTCCGACGCGCCGGCGGCGGCTTCGAATTCGCCGGCTTGCTCGATGTCACCCAACTCCTGGACAAGGCTTCGATCTCTGGCGCCGCCCTCGAAACCACCGAAATTCGTGACGTCCTCCTGCTCGTTGACCGCGCCGCCGAGTGGCGCGAGATCGTGCTCCATCCTCCCGCCGCCCTGCGCAACGACTGGAGCCCGGTCCGCTTGCTCAGCGAAGCCATCGCCGACTTCACCGAGTTCCTGCGCGCCTTCCGCCACAGAATCCTTCCCGATGGCACGCTCGATGACCGCGCCTCGCCCGAACTCGCGCGCATCCGGCGTGACATTGAACGCCAGAAGCGCGCCATCCAAGAGTCGCTGCGCGGCTACCTCCGCCGTCTCGCCGAAGGCGAAGTCGTCCAAGACGAACTCATCACCATCCGCGGCGAGCGCTTTGTGATCCCAGTCAAGATCGAACAGAAACGCCGCGTCCCCGGCGTCGTCCACGGCTCGAGTTCCAGCGGACAGACCGTCTTTGTCGAGCCTATCGAAACCATCGAGCGCAATAACGACCTTGTTCGCCTCCTCGACGAAGAGCAGGCCGAGATGCACCGTATCCTCGAGGAGATGACCGGCTGCATCGCCCAACACGGCGCCGAGATCCGCTCCGCCTCCGACGTCCTCTCTGAACTGGAACTGGAGTTCGCCAAAGCCCGCTTCGCCGAGGACTACTTCTGTGTGTCCGTCATCTTGTGTCGCGACGGACGCCCGCGCCCGACCATGCCGGGCGAAGCCCGGCTCCTGCTGCAGAAGGCCCGTCACCCAATCCTGGAACGCAATCTTAAGTCCAAGGGCCTCCCCATCGTCCCCATCTCCCTCGAACTCGCCTCTCCTCGCCGCGAACTCATCATCACCGGCCCCAACACCGGGGGAAAAACCGTCGCCCTCAAGACCGTGGGACTGCTCGCCCTGATGGCGCAGTCCGGCATCCCCGTCCCCGCCGACCGTGCCGAGATGCCCGTCTTCGACGCCATCCTCGCCGATATCGGCGACTACCAGTCCATCGAGCAGAACCTCTCCACTTTCTCTGCCCACGTCACAAACATCGACTTCATCTCGCGCACCGCCACGGCACGCTCGCTCGTCCTGCTCGACGAACTCGGCTCCGCCACCGACCCCGGGGAAGGCGCCGCCCTCGCCGTCGCCATCGCCGAGCACTTCTGCCAGATCGGATCCTTTACCGTTATTTCCACTCACCACACTTCGCTGAAGGTCTACGGAGTGAACACCTCGGGGGTGGTGAACGCCGCCGTCGGCTTTGACGCCGCCACCCTGCAGCCCACGTACGAACTGAAGGTCGGCGTCCCCGGCGCCTCCGCCGGCATCAACATTGCCCAGCGCCTCGGACTGAATCCCGCCATCATCGACTCCGCCCGCTCCCGCCTGGCGACCGAGGCCCAGGATGTCGCTCGCTTCCTGGATCGCCTCCACGAGCAGCTCCGCGAAGTCGAACTCGAGCGTCTCCGCCTCCAGACCCGGGAAGAAGAATTAGAAAAGGAGAAGTCCCGCCTCGCCGCCGAAGGGCGCAAAGATCAGCAGAGCAAAATCCGCGACCTGGAGAAGAAACTCGACAGCCTCTTCAGGGACTTCGAGTATCACGCGCGCGAAGCGGTGCACGCCATTCAGGACCGCGCCGCTGCTCAGAAGGTCTCTAGGGATGCCGAGCGCCGCATCGCCAAGCTCCGCCGCGAGTTCCGCGAGCAGTTCGACTCCACCGTCGTCGCCCACTCCACCGGAGCCGACCGGGGTGCCCCTCCGGCCTCGCTGCACGTCTCCGAAGGCGACACCGTGAAGCTCAAGTCCGTCGGCCGTCCCGCCCGCGTCACCCGCCGCATCGACGACAACCACTTCGAGGTGGAAGTCGGCGCCATGAAGATGAAGATTGCAGGCGACGACGTCGCCGACGTCTTGGTCTCGGCCTCTGCGCCCTGCGCCTCGGCTTCGCCTCTCGAAGTGGCCCGCGCCCGTGGCATCTCCGTTTCACTGGCGCGCGAAAACGCCCAGGTTCCCTCGGAGATCAACGTCATCGGCCGGACGGTTGACGAAGCCACCAGCGAGGTGGAAAAGTTCCTGGACCGTGCCTTCCTTGCCGGACTTCCCCGCATTCGCGTCGTTCACGGCAGCGGTATGGGCATCTTACGCAAAGCGCTCCGCCGGTATCTGCAGCAGCACCCCCACGTCGCCTCCATCGCTGAGCCGCCACCCAATCAAGGCGGAGGCGGCGCTACCGTGGTGGAGTTAAAAGTCTGATGTGTAGACCGGGCGCCCGCCAGGATCGTCCTGTCCTCGGCAATGCCGGCCCATGGTTCTCTGATTGATCCGGGAATAGTGAATCCGGTCCCGCCGTTGATCAGGAACCCTGATGCCGATACCAGTCTTCCCGTGTCAGCGGCAGCCCGCTCCGCCCCTGCACCGGCTTGGCTAGCAGGGTCTGGTACAGGCTTAGCCGCCCGCTCCGGAAAGCGTGACTCGCACCCGCCATGTACAGACGCCAGATGCGGTAGGTCACGTCGTCCGTGATTTGTCGCGCCTCCCTGGCATGAGCCTCAAGGCGCCGCACCCAGTGGTGCAGAGTCAGCGCGTAATGCTCGCGCAGGCATTCCACATCCCTCACCTCGAACCCACTCAACTCCGCTGCTCGCAGGCTGGCACTGATCGGCACCAGTTCGCCATCGGGGAAGACATAGCGGTCGGTGAACGACGGTCCCCGCCGGCGATAGGTCGCCGAATAAGCGATCCCATGGTTCAGGAATACCCCGCCCGGCCGTAGTATGTCCCAGGCACGGCGGAAATACATCCCCAGGAAGGCTTCGCCCACGTGTTCGAACATGCCGACGCTAACGATCTTGTCAAACTGCTGGGCCCGGTCGAGGTCGCGATAGTCCGCGAGCTCCACGCGGCAGCGACCCTCCAGACCGGACTCGCGCAGGCGCTGCTGTCCCGACTCCGCCTGCGCCTGGCTGAGCGTAATCCCCACCGCTTGCGCGCCGTAGTGCGCCGCTGCATGCCTGACCAGTGCGCCCCAGCCGCACCCGATGTCCAGGAGCCGCTCGCCCGGACGCAGCCGCAACTTCCGGCAGAGATAATCGAGCTTGTGCTCCTGCGCCGAATCCAGATCCGCATCCGGCGCCTGGAAGTAGGCGCAGGAATAAACCATCAGCCGATCCAGCCAGAGCGCGTAGAATTCACCCGGAAGATCGTAGTGATAGCGGATCGCCTGCTGGTCCCGCTCGCGCGAGTGCAGTGCGCCTCGGAACGCCAGCACTTGAGCCCCGGTTTGCGCTTGCCCCCGCCGCTTGCGCAGGCGCTCCCACAGCCCCAGTGCTCGCCACAGACTGTGTTCCTGTGCAAGCAGGTAATCGGCCACGTCGAATGCGGCTTCGATATCCCCTACAATGTCGAAATCGTCGAAAATGTAGGCTTCTCCCAGTGCGAGTTCGCTGGGCGCAAGCAGCATTAGGCGCAAGGCCGCGGGATGTTTGAGCTCTAGAGTAAAGCGTGGCTGGCTGCTGGCTCCCCATGTGCTCCCGTTCCACAACCGAACCTGAAAATCATTCCTCGGACAACCCGCAAAAAGTGTCGCCAGGAATTCAGGACTTTCCTCGTACGCCAGCCCTGCCGGCACCGCCTTCTCCGACCGTTTCACACTGTCCTCCCCTTCTCGCCTCCAAGGGCAGGCAGCGGTTTCCCGCCTCGACCCACGTCCACAGGGTCTTCAGTACCTGGTCGAATCTCCGACCCCTGCTTCTAGTATAGGACGGAGCCCGGTTCAAAACCTCCTCCCCACGGTGGCTGGAGATTTTTCGTGGAACCGGATCCTGAGCAGAAACCGCTCAGGTCGTGGCGAGAACATGATCTAGAGTTGGAGGTAGCTTGGGTGCAGCTCCGGCTGGAGGCGGAATTCATCAGCCCAAGGCAAAAGGCCGGGTAAGGTCGGAGTAAGAGCAAGCCGGGGCGACCCCCTTCCAGCTCTACTGCACCAGCATGAGCTTGCCCGCCGGATCACGAAACACGTAGCTGTCGTTCCCCCGCGTGATCTCCCGGGCAATCAGGTCGTTGTTGCCGAGAACGCGGACCCTTGATCCCGTCACCGTAAGCTGTTCGCCCACCGCAAACCGGAGGTTTTGGCTCCGCATCACCCGCCCCGGTGCCAAGTGCACCATCACTTCTCCATCCGCGGTCTTGAGCATCAGGTGATCCCCCATCTCTCCTTCGCTCACCGGGCACGGAAAATCACGCACTCCGCTTACCACTCCTGTTACCGTTGTTTCCGTCGCCCGATTGTACAAGCCCGCTCCCTGCGTGGGCAGCGGCCGCTGGAAGCTCACTCCGAGAATCAGCAGCACCACCGCAGTGAGCGCCGCCGCGCCCAACCCTGCCAGCAACACACTGGATAGTTTCATGACCGTCTCCTTCCCCATGGATTCAGCCTTGTCGGCCCAATCCTGGACATGCCCGCGGCTTCCTCCCGAAACGGCGGGTGGATCAGATTGCGGTTCCTGGGATGTCATGTCGGGTCTCATCGTGCCCTCCCCGGATGAGTCACAAAAGACGACAGGCTCAGCCTCGATCGCCAATCGTAGGCCAGGGCCGGCACCGTCATGGGTGGCCACAGCAAAATGTCCGCAACAAGAAGAAATCTGCTGCCACCAAGACGTACACTTACATTTTTTATTCTCCCCGCCGGTTTCGCAACAGGCAGTGACCCGCATCACCGGGGCAGGTGCGTACGGGATGCCGCTTGGGTAGAGCGGGCGCCTTCGCCCGCCAGGGCGCGGGCGGACAGCACGTCAGACGGTCACTCTGAGTCCTACGCGAAGGCAGGATGCGCACCCTTGAGCTATCTCGAATCGCGCCTCCCCCGCCTGGCGGTTTCCGAGTGAGGGAACCACGGTGGTAAGAAGGCCGCACACTTCCTCCCTGTCTCCCCGGCCTCCCTGTGCGCAATTGTTTCCCGTAACATCATCAACGGTATACCGACGTCCCTGCCCTCATGGTTCTCAGCCCACCAACGACGAGTCCTTCTTATCCACAGCTTTTCCAGACTCCGCCACCCTTTTCATGCCCCACAATGGTGGTGTCCTCACCCCATGCCTCCCGACTTCAAAGACGTCCTCAAGCAACAAGCCGACATCGTCCGCATCATCGGTGACTACATCAAGCTCAAGAAATCCGGTGCCCAAAATTTTTCCGGCCTCTGTCCTTTCCATAACGAGAAGACCCCATCCTTCTCCGTGCACGCCACCCGCCAGTTTTTTCACTGTTTCGGTTGCGGCGCCTCGGGCGACGTCTTCAGCTTTGTCCAGAGGATCGAGAACATCACGTTTCCAGAATCTGTACGCCTCATCGCGCAGAAACTCGGCGTGCCCCTGCCCAAGGTCCAGTTCAGCAGCCCGCAGGAAGCCCGTGAAGCCAAGGTCCGCTTAGCCCTCCTCGACATGCACGAACGTGCCTGCGCCTTCTTCCAGGACTCGCTCGCCCGTCCCGAAGCCGCCCACGCTCGTCAATACCTCGCGGGACGCGGCCTCGACTCGGAAACCATTGCCCGCTTCCGCATCGGTTACGCCCCCGACTCTGGCTTCCTGTTACGCGATGTCCTGCGCCGTGACTTCGACGACGAACTCCTCCGCGAAAGCGGCTTGTTCTCCTGGAAAGACAGGCCGTTAGCTCCTGAGGAACAGGGGGCCCGTAGCAGGGTAAACAACGATCAGTCCGCGAGCGCTCACCCAGGTGCCGAACCAGGCGGAGGCCAGAGCCAGCCAGCGCCTAAGAGCCAAGAACCAAAAGCGGCCCTCTACTCCAAATTCCGCAACCGCATCAGCTTCCCCATCTCGAACGAGCAGGGACGCATCATCGCCTTCACCGGCCGCACCCTCTCGACCGACGAGAACGCCGGCCCCAAGTATCTCAACTCGCCGGAGACGCCCATCTTCTCCAAGTCCCGCGTGCTCTTCAATCTGGACCGCGCCCGCGAAGCCATCCGCAAGCTCGACTACGCCATTCTGGTCGAAGGCCAGATGGACTGCATCTCCGTCTACGCTGCCGGGTTCCACAACGTGATCGCCAGCTCTGGCACCGCCTTCACCGAACTCCAGGCCCGCCTGCTCGGCCGCCATTCGAGAAACGTGGTCGTCAACTTCGATCCCGACACCGCCGGCGCCCGCGCCACCGAGCGCACGCTGGGTCTTCTGGTTGAGGAGGAATTCCAGATCAAGGTGCTTGCCCTCGAGCCCGGCTACGACCCCGATCTCTACATCCGCCGCAAGGGGAAGGATGCCTACGCCGAGGCCCTGCGCCACTCCGAGCGCTACTTCGACTACCTCATCGATCGCGCCCGCGCCCAGTTCCCCGTGCGCACCCCGGAAGGCAAGGTCAAGGCCGTCAACTACCTCATGCCCCACATCCAGCGTGTGCCCAGCCGCATCGTGCGTGACGAACTGGCTCACGAGATCGGGCAGAAGCTGGCCATCAACTCCGCCGTCTTGCGCCAGGAACTGAAGCACGTCGCCGGAACCCGCACCACCGCCGTCCTGAGAGCTCCCGCCGAATCCCAGGTCACCGATGCCGAGCGCATTCTTATTCGCGCGCTTGCCTCCGCCCACGAAATGCAGACCGCGGAGGAGCATCTCTCCGCCCGCGACGGCGCCGAGGAGGAATTCGATCCCGCCCGCCAAGCCCGATTCGCTCTCGAAACCGACCGCCTCCACGAAGGCCTCGCCACCGAGACGCTGATCGAAACTTTGCTCGCCGGCGGCCCCGAAGTCTCTGACGTGATGGACTTTCCGCTCTCCGACTCCGACCGCCGGCTGCTGGCCTCCACCCTCCTCCAAGCCGCCGAGGAACTGACTGCCGACCGCGTCGAGGGTGCGGTCCGGGCTCTGCGGCGCATCCATCTCCGCCGCCGCCTCGAGCAGGTGCAACGCGAAATCCAGGCGTGCCGGGACCAGGCCCAGTTGACTGCCCTCCTCCAGCGGCGGGTCCGCCTCAAACAGGCCCTAATGGACCCAAGCCTCGCCGGCGAAGGTCCCGATCGAAGGACGGGTTCATAACAAAGACGATGAAGGTCAGCATCATGAAACAAAAGTGGCCCAACGGGCATCTAAGTTGTTAAGCAGGTAGGAGATCGGCAGTGCTGCGGCGGCAGCTGGCACTTCGCGCCAATGGCCATCGGCAGGAGGGATTTCTGATGCTGCCCGGGTGCCAGACCGGGGCGGCGGAGAACCGGTTCCTTGACATTTCGCATTCCCAACCCGACCCAGGAGGCTGTTGTAGGGCTGACCGCTGAAGGCTCCGACTGCGCATTCGTGCTATACTCTATAAGTTTGTGCTGGCGCACAATTCCGCAGTGCCACATTCCCACCCGCTAGAACGTAACACCACGTCCTTTCCGAGGACGACTGAGGACTATCTTTCTTGGCTCTAGACGACAAGTACGACGACATCAAAAAGCTGATCGACGCTGGCAAAGAGAAAGGCTACCTGACCTACGACCAGGTCAACGACCTGATCCCGCACGATGTGCATAGCCCCGAGGACCTCGACGACTTGCTGACCACGATTGGCACGCAAGGCATCGATGTGCTGGAGGGGCCCAAAATGCCTTCCTCCGCGCTCGACAAAAAATTCGAAGAAGTCGAAGAAGGCTCTGAAGACGTCGAACTCGACCTCACCCCGGGCGCCCTGGAAAAAACCAACGACCCTGTCCGCATGTATCTCAGGGAGATGGGGACAGTGCCGCTGCTCACGCGCGAGGGCGAAGTTGAAATCGCCAAGCGCATCGAGCGCGGGCAGCTGCGGGTGCTGAAGGCGTTGTCGCGCTCGCCCATCGTCATTCACGAACTGCTGGCCATGGGCGACGACCTGAAGAAGGGCGTGCGTTCCATCAAGGAAGTGGTGACCTTCGACGAAGAGGAGATCACCGACGACATCCTGCAGAACCGGCTGAAGGAATTCACCGGCAAGATCGACGAACTGGCCAAGCACTACAAGAAGGCCGGGCAGCTGGCGGAGAAGTTCGCCACGGTCTCGCAGAAGAAGCGTCCCAAGGACCACCGACGGTACCGGTTCGGGCTGGCGCGGAGCATCGTGATGGTCTCGCTTTCGGTGCGTAACCTGGGCTTCACCAACACCGAACGCAAGCGGCTGATCGAGCGGGTCAACAAGACCGTGGAAGGCATGCGCTCGCTCGACCGGCAGATGCAGAACCTGGAGCGCAAGGCCGACGGCACGCGCAGCGAGGAGCAAAAGAAGGAATACAAGCGGCAGGCGCGGGCGATCAAGGGCGAGTTGGAAAAGCTGGAGCAGGAAGCGGGCGTGCTGTTCCTGGAGCTCAAGCGTACACAGCGCGAGATTATCCAGGGCGACATGGACGCGGAGCAGGCCAAGCGCGAGCTGATCGAAGCCAACCTGCGGCTGGTGGTTTCGATCGCGAAGAAGTACACCAACCGCGGCTTGCAGTTCCTCGACCTGATCCAGGAGGGCAACATCGGCCTGATGAAGGCGGTGGACAAGTTCGAATACCGCCGCGGCTACAAGTTCTCCACGTACGCGACGTGGTGGATCCGACAGGCCATCACGCGCGCCATCGCCGACCAGGCGCGTACCATCCGCATCCCGGTGCACATGATCGAAACCATTAACAAGCTGATCCGGACGTCGCGGCAGCTGGTGCAGGAGCTTGGGCGCGAGCCGACGTCGGAGGAAATCGCCAAGCGCATGGATATCCCGGTCGCGAAGGTGCGCAAGGTGCTGAAGATCGCACAGGAGCCGATCTCGCTGGAGACGCCCATCGGCGAAGAGGAAGATTCGCACCTCGGCGACTTCATTGAAGACCGGGGCGTGGTCTCGCCGGCCGAGGCGGTGATCAACGTCAACCTGAAAGACCAGACTTCGCAGGTGCTGCGCACGCTGACCCCGCGCGAGGAGAAGGTCATCAAGATGCGCTTCGGGCTGGAAGACGGCAGCGAGCACACGCTCGAGGAAGTCGGCCAGTCGTTTGCGGTGACGCGGGAACGCATCCGGCAGATCGAAGCCAAAGCGCTGCGAAAATTGCGGCACCCGTCGCGGTCGCGGAAGCTTCGGGCTTTTATGGATGGAGTGAGAGACTAGAAACCGAGAAAGATCAGATTAAGGTCATGGGGCGCGAGTGATCGCGCCCTTTCTACTGTGTGCCGAGCATGATCAACAGCTCGAGGGTGAAAGTCCCTTACCGAACCTGATGGAGGTAAACGGTTAGAGAAGCGCAAGGGCGCGGCCGCAAGGTCGGGTCTGAAGGAAGCGCGGACCAAACTCGCAAGCCGATGAAC
>DASPST010000042.1:0-87645 GCA_035623795.1 Terriglobales bacterium | reverse complement strand
CGAGCGGAACACAATCTTGGGATTGTGCTTCTGCAACACCTTGGTGATGGCCGCCGTCAAGGTCGTCTTGCCGTGATCAATGTGACCAATCGTCCCCACGTTGCAGTGCGGCTTGGTCCGTTCAAATTTTTCCTTCGCCATATTTCTCGGTTGCCTCGCTTCTCGTAGTCCCTAGTAGTACTGAAAAAGCTTGTGAAACCGGTGGCGCAGCGCCGGGCTGATTTCTTCGATGCGCAGCAGGTAGAACTCGCGCATCTGGCTCCGATCGGAAAGGGTCAGAGCATCACACAGCCCCTTGGCGCTTATTCCCGACTGCTGCAAGAGGCCGCCCGCCTGCTCGATGGCCCGCGAATCCAGCACCGCGTCAAAATCGCGAATGCGAACGCCTTTCCCGGCCAGCCGCTTCAGGAATCCTGCGACGCTCCCCGGAGCCAGCACCCGCTCAATCGCCTGGCGCAGTTCGCCGAACTCTCTTTCGTTCTCAACTCTGATCAGCGCCTTCTCAAATGCCACAGAACCTCACACCTTCGAAAGATCTGGAGCGGGAGACGGGAATCGAACCCGCGACCAACAGCTTGGAAGGCTGTGACTCTACCACTGAGTTACTCCCGCAAAACCCAGCTGTTCGCTTGCCGCCGTCAGCTTTGGCAAAACCCTGGAGCCGATGACCAGGATTGAACTGGTGACCTCTCCCTTACCAAGGGAGTGCTCTACCAACTGAGCTACATCGGCTCGAAGACCGGTCGCTTCCACGATCCGCTCAAGCTTTCACCCGCGCTAAGCCATCGGGCTTCGCGGTCAGCCGCAACCTAATCCGTGTCGTCGGTCTTGTCTGGATGCATCATTTCTTTGCGATGCAGCCAGGTCTTAGCCGCGAACAGCGCCAGGATGGTCAAGGTCACGACTCTCAGCGTCGGGTCCGTCAGCGTGCTCCAGGTCAGCACACCCAGAACCGCGAACGCAGCCAGCGCCATGGCCAGGCGACCCACTGACTTTCCTTTCCCCGTACCATCCCTGGCACACCTGCTCAGGATCAGCCGGAGCGGCCCTTCCACGGGCTCCTACAGCCCCGCACAGCTCAACTCTGGTGCACAGGGAAGGATTCGAACCTTCGTACCTCGCTAGGAGGAGCAGATTTACAGTCTGCCGGCTTTAACCACTCACCCACCTGTGCGGAACCGACTGTCCGCGTCGGCAGAATACGCATCCCGGCGGTGCCGCGGAGTCGGCACACTCCCGGAATCGTCTGCCAGCCTCCAACTCAAGCAAACAGAAATTTGCGCGAGCACACCCGCGCAAGAACACCACTACCGTTCGGAAAAGTTCCTAATGGAGTGCGTCTGGAAAACCTGTTCGCGTCGCCCTGCCGGGACACTGGTTTCTGGAGCTGGCGAAGGGATTCGAACCCCCGACCCTCTGATTACAAATCAGATGCTCTACCAGCTGAGCTACGCCAGCGCTGAGGGCTCTCGTCCTCTCAGTACCGATCCCTTCCACCTGTCCGGGACAATTTCATAAGGTACCACAGCGATAAATTACCTGCAACCAAGGTCATACGACGAACCGGGCGGGGAGCGGTCCGTCCCTTCTCCGCCGCCCCCGAATGCTATGATAACCGCTCCTGTGCGCCTGAAACGCAGCCTCCCGGTGGTGCTCGGAGTCCTGGCAGTCGCAGCCGCCCTGGTTGTGGTGGTCCAGTTACGCCGCCGCGCACCGCCTGAGCCCGCCCGGCTGCTGCCGGGAGCGGATGCCTTCGTCTACATGAACTTCAAGTGGGTGCGGGCGGTCAACGCCGTCAGCCAACTGCCGCCGGTCTCGCACGACCCGGAATACGAGAAATTCATCCAGGAAACAGGTTTTCAGTTCGAACGAGATCTGGACGAGGCGGCCTTGGCGGCCCACTACCCCGCCCGTTGGGGCGATGGCGCCACGGGCGGCGCCGCCCCGGAGCCGCGTTTTTCGGAGATTTTTGTGGGCAAGGTCCAGGGTGTACGCCTCACCGCTTACCTGCGGAAGCTGGCCGGTTCGATTGAGAATTACCGCAGCACCGACATTTACAGCATTCCGCTTGAGGGCCGGACCTTGCGGGTTGCGGTGCTTACCGTGGACAGCGTCGCCGCATCGAACCACGACGACCCCGGGGTGATCCGGGGGATTATCGATCGTTCCCAGAGGTTGGCCTCGCCCTTCGCCGGACCCGCATTCCTGCGCCAATATTACAAGTTCGTGCCCTTCGCCAGCCTGGCATGGGCGATCGCCAAAATCGAACCGGAGGCCAGCGGAGCCTCCTTGGCCGGCTGGTCGCTGCTTTTCCAGAAGCCTGCCAGGGTGGTGGTCTCGGCCCGCTATCTCGGGGCTTTGCATCTGCGCGCCGAGGCGTTCACGGACAGCGAGGGGGATGCCCAGGTCCTGGACGAACGCGTCTCCGCCTTCCTGAATCTTTTCCACGCCGCCGAGAGCGCGGTCGGCGCTGCCGGCCCAGACCCCGATGCGAAGGCGTTCTTTAGCAGCCTCGGTGTCGCACAGCACGGAGACCGGGTGGTGGTAACCGCATCGGTGCCCCGCGGCTTTCTCAAGAAGGTGCTGACGGAAGCACCGCAAGACTTGACGCCTCCGGCGTCGGGCGGGAGTGAAGCGAAACCGGAGGCCCCCCCGGCAGAGGCCCCGCGCGTACCGCCGCCCAACCCTCCCAAGAAAAGGGAGTAGGGCTCTGCCGGCGTGCCGATTCCTAACCGGTGTTTCGGTCGGGGGGACGCCCAGCCCTCCATCGACCAAGCCGAATCCGGTCACCCTCCCACGGCACACGTCCGGGTAGATTCCTGTAACATCGCGGCCCGACGGCCCAGCCGTTTCGGCGGGCAAGCCCGGAACCGGTCGGGTGCTCGAGCGGGGCTGCGGGGGTGGTCCAACAGGTACAATACTTGAAATGTCGCACCTTCCTCTTCCACTTGCCGCGTTCGTAGCCGGGGTAATTTCCTTCCTGTCGCCCTGCGTGCTCCCTTTGGTTCCGGGTTACGTGTCGCTGATCTCCGGATCCGGCGTAGAACAGTTGAAATTGCAGGACGGAAGCCTGCTGCGCAAGGTGATGCTGAACTCGTTGGCGTTCATCCTGGGCTTCAGCCTGGTGTTTATCACGCTGGGTGCGATTTCGACCGAGGTGGGCCAGTTGCTGGCCCGCTACAAGTCGGTGCTGGCCCAGGTAGCGGGCGTGGTCATCATCCTGTTTGGACTGCACCTGACAGGCCTCTTCCACATTAAAGCGCTTTACACCGATGCCCGCCTCCACCATGTGAAGGGAGGCGCAACCATGTGGGGAGCGTTCGTGATCGGATTCGCCTTCGCCTTTGGCTGGACGCCGTGCGTGGGTCCGATCCTGGCGGTGATCCTTGGTTTGGCCGCGACCCAGGATGCGGTGGGAAAAGGGATTTTTCTCCTCGCCATCTACTCGGCTGGACTGGCGATGCCGTTCCTGCTGACGTCACTAGGTATCGAGCGCTTCCTGAAATTCTACGGCCGCTTCAAAACCCACATGCACGCCGTGGAAGTGGCGAGCGGCGCGCTGCTGATCGTGCTGGGCGGACTGCTCGTGCTGGGGCGCTTTACCCTGATCGCCAACTACTTCTCGTTCCTGAACCGCTTCGCGCTTTGAGGTGGAAACTGTGAAACGCAATCCCTTGACGTTAGTGTTCGTGGCGCTGGTCGTGGCCCTGATGTTGTTCTTAGGTTTCCACATGGCGCGTCGCCCGGGAACCGCGGTGGCCGGGCAGCTCGCGCCCAATTTTACCTTGGACACTCTGGAGGGCAAAGCCGTCCACCTCTCGGATTTCCGTGGCCAGGCCGTACTTCTCAATTTCTGGGCGACCTGGTGCGGTCCCTGCAAGATCGAGATGCCCTGGTTCATCGAACTGCAGAGGCAGTACGGGCGGGAGGGACTGCAGATCGTTGGGGTCGCGATGGACGATTCCAGCAAGGAGGACATTCAGAAGTTCGTGCGGCAGATGGGGGTGAACTATCCCATCCTCCTCGGTAAGGAGGCCGTGGGCCAGGACTACGGCGGTGTCAACGTGCTGCCCACGACCTTTTTTATCGACCGCGATGGTCGCATCGTGGGGCGGGAGTTCGGGCTGCAGAGCCGAAGCGTATTCGTCGATCACATCAAGCAGGCCCTGGGTCAGGGACGTTCGGTACAGGCGCAAAAGTAACGTGGGTCCCGGCCGATCTCCGGTCTACAATTTCTGCATGCGAACCATGCCAGGAGTAGCGGTCGCGCTGCTGGCCGCGGGCTCATCCTTGTCGTTTGGCCAGGCGCCCGGGCAAAAGGCTCCGTGGGTGACGGTGGCGCCCATCCCGGTCCTGAGCGTGACCCAGGGGCAGCAAGGATCGGTCAACCTGCAGTTTCGAGTCGCGCCCGGATTCCACATCAACTCCAATACGCCCAAGTCGCAATTCTTGATCCCGACGACCCTGAAGATGGATCCGCCCACCGACATCGCCATAGGGCGCGTGAGCTATCCCAACGGCAAGGATATGAGTTTTCCCTTTGCGGCTGACGAACCGCTCAACGTTTACACCGGGGACTTCGCGGTCGAGCTGGCGGTGCACCCGCTGCACACGGTGGTCCCCGGCAAGTACGCCATGCATGGCCAGTTGAAATACCAGGCCTGCGACAACGCAGCCTGTTATCCGCCCAGGACGGTGCCGGTGGATTTTCAAGTGCAGGTGCTGAAGGCACCGCGAAAGGGGGGGCACAATCCGCCCCAGAGTCCACACGCGCACCCGTAGCTGCGAGCTACGAGCGGCCAGCTTTCGCCGTGTGCCCCTTTTCAATCTTCGCCCACGTGTCCTTTAAGGCGACGGTGCGGTTGAAAACCGGCTTCCCCGGTTTTGAATCGGGATCGACGCAGAAATACCCCAGGCGCTCAAACTGGTAAAGGGTGCCCGGAGCGGCCTGGGCCAGCGATGGTTCGAGCTTGGCGTTGGTGATCACTTCCAGCGAACCTGGATTCAGGTTCGCGGTGAAGTCCTGACCTTCTTCCACCTCGCCGGGATTTTCTTTGGCAAAGAGCTTGTCGTAAAGGCGCACTTCGGCCTCGATGGCGTGCCTCGCCGAGACCCAGTGGATGGTCGCCTTCACCCTGCGCCCGTCGCGAGCATTGCCGCCGCGCGTCTCCGGGTCGTACGTACAGTGGAGCTCGATTGGCTCACCTCGGTCATTCTTAACCACGCTTCTGCAGGTGATGAAATAGCCGTAGCGCAGGCGGACTTCACGGCCAGGAGAAAGCCGATAGTACTGCTTGGGCGGGTCTTCGCGGAAATCGTCCTGTTCGATGTAGAGTGCCCGGGAGAAGGGGACCTTGCGCGTTCCCGCCCCGGGATCCTCGGGATTGTTGACCGCGTCCATTTCTTCGGCCTGGTTGTCCGGGTAGTTATCGATCACAACTTTCAGCGGGCGCAGCACCGCCATTACGCGGGGGGCACGGAGATTCAGATCCTCGCGCAGGAAGTGCTCGAGCATGGCCAGCTCGATGGAACCGTCGGTCTTGGAGACGCCTATCGAGGAGACGAAGTTGCGTATGGCCTCGGGCGTATAGCCACGGCGGCGCATTCCGCCCAGCGTGGGCATGCGGGGATCGTCCCAGCCGCGCACACATCCCCGCTGCACCAGCTGCAGCAGCTTGCGCTTGCTGAGCAGGGTGTACGTCAGGTTCAGGCGGTCGAACTCGATCTGCTGTGAGGGGAAGATGCCGAGTTGCTCGATGAACCAGTTGTAAAGCGGGCGATGGTCCTGGAACTCCAGCGTGCACATGGAGTGCGTGACCTTCTCGATGGAGTCGGACTGGCCGTGAGCGTAGTCGTACATCGGGTAGATGCACCACTTGTCGCCGGTGCGGTGATGGGTGGCGTGGAGAATGCGATACATCACCGGGTCGCGCAGATTGAGGTTGGGCGATGCCATGTCGATCTTGGCCCGCAAAACCCGCGAACCGTCGGGAAACTCGCCGGCTTTCATGCGGGCGAACAGGTCAAGGTTTTCTTCCACCGAGCGGCTGCGGTAGGGGCTGTTGTTCCCCGGCTGGGTCAGCGTGCCGCGGTATTCGCGAATCTGGTCGGCAGAGAGATCGTCAACATAAGCTTTGCCGTCGGTGATGAGCTTCACGGCCCATTCATACAGCTGGTCGAAGTAGTCCGAGGCGTAGTAAAGGCCGTCCCAATGGAAACCGAGCCACCTCACATCCTCCATGATTGAGTCGACGTACTCGGTCTCTTCCTTCTCCGGATTCGTGTCATCAAAGCGCAGGTTGGTGTGGCCGTGGAACTCGTTCGCCAGGCCGAAGTCGAGGCAGATCGCCTTGGCATGTCCGATGTGCAGGTAGCCATTGGGCTCGGGGGGGAAACGGGTCTGGACGCGGCCCTGATATCGGTTGCTCTTGAGGTCGTCAACAATGATGTCGCGAATGAAGTTCGAGGGCGTGGCAGGGGGCTCGGGGCCGGGTTTAGCGGCGCTTTCAGCCGTGGGATTCGACGGATTCATGCTTCATTATTCTAACTAGACTGCAGATTCCAATGGAAGAGATGGTGGTTTAGATGGAGCAGGGGATAGACCGGATGCATAACCGTTTGGCCCGGTGAAGGACATCCGGGGGAACACGATGGACTAACCCCCGAGCGCGGGCTTTCGGGCTTGAAGGTTCAGCCGCCAGTAGTCGAGGAAAAACGGCGGCGAATCGGCTTCCGCCTGACAGACCAACTCATCCATGAACTCCTGGCGCAGCGCGGTGGGGGAAAGTCGGTCGAGATGCCGGTGGAGGATCACGTTCTCGACGAAGTTGCGGTAATCCTCCGCAGCTTCCAGGCACGTGGGAGCTTCTTCCAGGCTGGTTTCGATCGCGGTGAATCCGGCGCAACCCAGGCGGCGGGCGGTGGTTTCGGGGTCGGAGTATTCCCAGGGAAAGCGGAAGTCGCGAAAATAGAGGGCGTACCCGGGTCTCGCCATCAGGGAATCCACTCGCTGCAGAAGTCCCCTCAAATTGGGGCCGCCGCCGCACTGGGCGCAGAGCCAGCCCCCCGGGCGCAGGGCGCGGAACAAATTGGCGAACAATTGTTCGTGATCGGGAACCCAGTGGAACGCGGCGGTGCTGAAGATCCCGTCGAAGGCGTTTTCGAACGGCAAGTGCAGCAGGTCGCAGCAGACCAGCTCCACCCGCTCGCCAAAATCCGTTCTGAGATGCTGGCCAGCACTTTGCACCATGTTCCACGAGAGATCGACGCCCACCACGCGGCCCCTGGGGAGCACTTCCAGCAGATCCCGGGTCAGCCGGCCAGTGCCGCAGCCGGCATCGAGCACGCTCTCGTCTCCCCGAGGGGAGACGAGAGCCAGCACCTTCTTGCCCCAGCTCACCTGCGGAATCGAGACGCGATGGTAAACCTCAGCGTTCCATTCGCGGTTGGGCATCGGGTTCGGGTTCCGGGCCTCGGCGAACTGCTTCGATCGAATGCGCCGCTGGGTTCCTCAATGCCTTTTCTTCCCGGCACGCTCGATGCGATCATCGATAGGCTTGCGGCCAGCGAAACCTTCCTCCGGGGAGTGCCAATGGGCAATCTTATCCTCGCCGAGTTTCCAGCACAGCAGGAGGATCTCGCCGTCAACGCGGCAGGGAAAGTCCAGCAAACCGATGTCGAGGTCCTTCACCTGGACGCCGGTGGCATTGATTTCTGCAACCGCATCCTTGGCGCGCTGCACCGCTTTCTCGCGCTCGGCTTTGCGGCGGGCAAGGTGCACGACGTTCACGAGCGTCCCGCCGTTCAGGAAGACACGGTGGGCAACCTCCTGAAACTCGCGGTCCACTTGCTCGATCAACTGCTTGGCGGCAATGGCGCTGCGTAGCAGGGATTCCAGCGTGGAGAGCAGGGATTGGGCTTCTTCCAAGGTAAAGGTACGGGTGGCCATAGAGATACTTCATTCTAAATCATCCCGGCGGGAAGTGGTGGGGCGGTGTCCATGCTGGTAGAAGACCCCAGCGGATGATCGCCCTGGCAACGCCGGAAGCGTCTTACATCACCGGCATGGAGATCAAGGTGAATGACGGAAGGGGACAGGTGTGAGGAATCACTCGATGGCTAAGGGTTGGGCTTTCTCGGCGGGTTGATTCGGAGAAGATACAGGGCGAGGCTGCCTGGTTAGCCGCCGATGTGCACCATGGTCCGCGAGGCGGGCACGAAATCGGGTTCGCCAATGTGATGGCGTTCTTCCTTCTGCATGACCACGCCGCGGATGTAGTCGGCGAGTTCGGCATCGCTGGTTCCGGGGCGCATCCGGGCGTGCAGGTCGTGATCCCAAACGGAGAAGAGGCAGGTGCGCAGCTTCCCGTCAGAGGTGATGCGCAGGCGACTGCAATGGCCGCAGAAAGGGTGGGAAACGGGAGCAATGATGCCAATTTCGCCGAGCCCATCGTCAAATCGGTAACGGCGGGCGGTCTCCGAGCGCTCATGCGGAATCTCGACCAGGGGGCGGTACTCCGCCATGCGCCGGAGAATTTCGTCGAGCGTAACCACAACGTCTAGGGACCAGACGCGGTCTTCTTCGAGCGGCATGAACTCGATGAAGCGGACAATGACATTCTCTTCCCGGGCGAACCTGCCGAAGGGGACGATCTGGTCCTCATTGAAGCCGCGCAATAGGACGCAATTCACTTTCACCGGTGCGAGCCCGGCGCGGGTGGCGGCACGGATCCCGGCCAGCACGTTGTCATAACCGTTGGGAACGCGCGTGATGCGAGCGAAGCGGTCCGAGTCGACCGCGTCCATGGATACCGTCACGCGGCTGAGCCCGGCCGCTTTGAGCGACGGGGCCATCTCAGCCAGCAGATGGCCGTTGGTGGTGAGGGCGATGTCAAGCGGATGGCCGCTGGGCGTGCGCATTTGCGCCAGATCGCGCACGAACTCGACCACACCTTTGCGCAGAAGCGGTTCGCCACCCGTGACCCTCACCTTGCGGACGCCCAGCCCGACTAGAATCCGTGCCATCCGCTGGTAGTCCGCAAACGGCAGGTCGGCATACAGTGCGCCCTCGTTCCCCGTCCGGCAATAAACGCACTTATAGTTGCAGCGATCGGTAATCGCGATCCGCAGATCAGTGATAGGACGACCGAATTTGTCGGTCAGCAGCATGCAACACTCAGCATTCCGCACTCAGCCAACCACAGGCACGTTTCCGCCGGTGCTGCATTCCGAGTGCTGACTGCTGAGTGCTACGGAAAAGGAAACAGGCGGAACCATCCCCGGAGAGTGTCTCCTTTCCAATGTACCTCTCGCGAAGCACGGGAGGCGACGGCGTTTCCACCGCCACCCTCGAGAGCGTAGCCCGGACAAACCCTGTCCGCGCCCTGCTCCCTCGCCTCCGCCGCCCGGTATTCCCTGGGCCGTGGAGGTCGGAAACTCAGGTTCCATTATAGATCGATGGAGGGGCGTGCAGGTTTCACGGTTTCGAGCCGGGCAGGGGAGTCGGACGGGAGAAGTCGGCCAGGCCGACTTCGATCCACAAGGCTTTCGCTTTGCGCCTCGCCGTTTGTGAACTGTCCGTGCCAGCTGGTTTTTCTGCAGGCGCAGCTTCCTCGGGCGCGGATTCCGAGATCTCCTCAGGCCGGGCGGTTCGAGTCCAGACGCCAAACACCTTACCGCCGCCAGCCGCAAGCCCGATGTAATCGCCCAGGAAAACCCCGGAGGGGTCGGATGCCTTCGTGCTCCAGGCATAGTTGGCAAAAGTGCGCAGGCCATCGGTGGAACGGGCGAGGACCATGGTGTATTTGCGGTTGTCCGGGTCGTTGCGGCGGTCGCAGAAGATCACATTCACCGAGCCATCACTCGCGTCGATCGCCAGCCATTGAAAGAACTGGTCGCGGCCGTTGTGCAGCGGGTCGTTGTTGACGCGCACCGGCGCCGACCAACTCTTGCCCCAATCGCTCGACGAGGAGGCAAAGACGTCGATATCACCATTGCTGTAATCGCTCCAGGTAACGACCAACTGACTGGTTCGCGGATTGATGGCAATTTGGGGAAACCCATTGCCGCGCGTCACCTGCTGCGGTGCGAAGTAGGCGGGACCGGTCTTCACGATGGTGCGGGAAGGCGAGAAACTCTCACCGCCATCGCCGGAGGTTGTCAGCGCGATACCGGAGATATCGGACCAGACGACATACAAGGTGCCGTCCGGGCCGACTGTGCCGGAAAAGCCCTCCACCGCTCCGTTGTCGTCGCGGGGTAGACCCTCGTGTGTGCTGATCTCTATGGGCTGGGACCAGGCTTGGCCGGCATCGGTCGAACGGGACAACAGGATGATGGACTTGGTCAGGGAGAATTCCGTCCAGCCGACGTACAAGTTGCCGGCATACCTGGAGTGGGTGTTATCGGCAACGATGTAGGGTTTGTCCTCGAAGGGGATGCCGGGTCGGGTGGGCTGAGCTATGACCGTAGCCGTATCCTTTTCCCAGGTCTTGCCGCCGTCGAGCGAACGGCGGACAAAGATGCCGTTTCGCGTGGCGTCGTGCGCCCAATAATTCTCCGTGCCCAGTTTGTCGAAGGCGATATAGCAGAGAAAAGCGCGCCCCTGATGGTCGTAGGCCACCGAGACATCGCCGGAACGGTGATAGTCGGCGGGCGCGATGCCGGATGCGAGAGTCCAGGTGTGGCCGCCATCGCGTGTGTAGGAGGCGGACGCATTGACCTGGAAAGCGGCGACCAGTTGCTGCGAGTCCGCCGGGTTCAGGGCGATGGAAGGCTCGCTGAACTGCCCGGGGCTGGGAGTCAACGGGATGACCTGAGCACCGGGCGGGGCGGGCAACTCACTCTCTGTAATTGTCTGCCCAAGAACTGGAGTCAGCGCCAGAGGGACAAGCAGCAAGACGAGCGGTCTTCGCGTCCGACGGACCGCGAGGGTTTGTAAACTGAGAGTAGCTCCCGGCGGGCCAGCATCGCTTGGCCTCACTCGCCCTCCTTCGCCAGGGCCTTCTGGATGGCCCCTTCGGCGAGAGGCGCCATGATCTGGTAGCCGGCGGGGTTGGGGTGGAGGCCGTCGTCGGCCAGATCTTTTTTCATGTGGCCCTGCCCGTCCACCATTGCGCTGAAGTAGTCGAGGTACCGGCAATCAGGGGGGGCACAGTGATTCTTGAGCCAGCGATTGAGGGCAAGAATTTTATCGGGCGGCCGTTGGGTGTACATGTCACCCGCTCGTTCCGTGTATTCATGCACGGGCAGCACCGACGCATAGAGCACCCGGATGTGGTGAAGGCGAGCCAGTTCCGTGAACGTGACGTAATTGGCCTCGATGTCCTCGAGCAAGATGGGTCCGGTATTCCCCGCGATATCGTTGGTGCCGGCCAGAATGATGACCGCTTTGGGCTTGAGGTCGATGACATCGTCGCGAAATCGCACCAGCATCTGCGAGGTGGTCTGCCCGCTGATGCCCCGGTTAATGTAGCCCTTGCCGGGGAAGTAGTCGTCGAGCTTCCAGCCTTCCGTGATGGAATCGCCAAAGAAGATGACCCGGTTCTCGCCGGGCGCCGGCGAGTTCAGTGCGGCGTTGGCGTCGCGGTATCGGGAGAGTTCACCGAAGTCGTTCATGTAGACAGAGATGCGGGCTTGCCGCCAGCGCTCGAGCCGCTCGGCGCCGGTCAGGGGTTTGGCGGGAGGGGCCTGCTGGGCGGAAGCCATGACGCAAGCAAGCAGGGCGAACGTAAGCGGAACACGGGCGTAAAGGGCGGATCCGGGGATCATCGCGGTATTGCCTTTCTGGTGGACCCACGGCATTTTACAAGCTTCGGGCAGAACCACGAGGCCCCTGATGCGCCTCCAGGGCTGTCGGTCAGGGGTGCGTGTGCTCGATTAGCGATGGGGTTCGACAAGACAATTCGACAAGACAAGATGTCAAGCTGCCAGCACGCGTCTCGAGTGTCTTCCCCATGGTACGTCCGCCCCCCCATCCGGGCCAAATGAACCAGTGCCCTGGCCTGATGAATGCCCATTCAGTTGCGGCGATGGCATTGATTTCGAGCGCGTGAAGGCCTTGGATTCGCCGCCATGATCCGTGGCGGCCTTTTCTGCAAGTCACCCAGGGCGAACCCTGCCTCTCACATCCCGTCGTAGTTCGGCCCCCCGCCTCCTTCCGGAGGAACCCAGGTAATGATCTGGTAGGGGTCGGCGATGTCGCAGGTTTTGCAATGAACACAGTTTGCAGCGTTCAGACTGATGCGCGTGCCGTTGGGCTCGCCGGCGTCTTCGACCATCTCGTAGACATTCGCCGGGCAGAAGTTCTGGCAGGGGTTGCCGTACTCCTTAAAGCAACGTGTGTTGCAGACGCTCGTGTCCTGGATGACGAGGTGGGCGGGCTGGTCTTCTTCGTGCTTGGTGCCGGAGTGGTAGAGATCGGTGAGCTTGTCGAAGGTCAGCTTGCCGTCGCCCTTGGCAGGACCAAGCAGGTGAGCATCGGCACCGCCGTCGGCCGGCAGTGCGGCGAGCTTCTCCATATGTTGGTAGCCTGCTTGCGTGGGATAACGGTTGTAGAGACCGCGACCGCTGGTGATCTGTTGCAGGCCCGCGTGCAACATTCCAGCCCAGAATCCTCCCTGGAAACCCTGGTGGAAGTTGCGCACTTTCCAGAGTTCTTCCCGGATCCAGCTGGAGTCAACCTTCTGTTGAAACCGAGCCAGCGTGGCGGCAGACGCGTCATTATTCCGCAAGGCTTCGAATGCGGTCTCGGCGGCCAGCATGCCGCTCTTGATGGCGAGATGAATGCCCTTGAGACGCTGCGAGTTAAGGAAGCCAGCCGAGTCGCCGACGATCAGCCAGCCATTCCCTGCCACCGGCGGGATCGCCCACCAGCCGCCGTAGGGCAGCGACTTGGCGCCATAGCGGATCATCTTGCCACCAGCCAGGAGGCTGGCGATGTGGGGATGCTGCTTGAAGTCCTGCAGCACGCGCTGCGGGTCGAGACGCGGATCCGCATAGTCGAGCCCGACGACGAAGCCCAGCGAGACCAAGTTATGCTCGGAACCGTAGATCCAGGCGCCACCGTATTCCTTGGTCGTCAGCGGCCACCCCATGGTGTAGATGACTTCTCCGGCGGCGATGCGACCCGAGGGAACCTCCCAGAGCTCCTTGACCCCCACGCCGTAGGTCTGCGGATCGGCGTTCTTGGCGAGGTCGAATTTCTGGCTGAGTTGCTTGGTGAGCGATCCGCGCGGACCTTCGGCGAGGATGGTCACCTTGGCTTTCAGGTCGTAGCCGGGCTCGAAGTTGGACTTGGGCCGGTTGTGCTTGTCAACCCCTTTGTCATCAGTGCGGACACCGGCCACGCGATCACCCTCGAACAGGAGTGCGGAACCTGCGAAACCAGTAAAGACCGTGATCCCCGTCTCCTCCACCTTGCCGCCCAGCCACTTCACAAAACGGTTCAACGAGATGACATAGTTGCCACGGTCGCGTAGCGGCGGGGGCGTGATTGGTAGCTTGAACTTACCCGTCTTGGTCAGGAAATAGACGGCTTCCTGCGTGCATTGCGCATCGAGCGGTGCTTGCTTCTCGAAGCCGGGAAGCAACTCACGCATGGAACGGGGATCGAGCAGCGCACCGGAAAGACAATGCTGACCGATCTCGCGTGCCTTCTCGAGCACGTAGATGTTCTCTTTGGTAAGCGGCGCCTCGGGACTCTTGGCGTTGTGCGTGTCGATGAGTTGCGAGAGGCGTAGGGCGCACGCCATGCCCGCCGGACCGCCACCGACGATGACGACGTCGGCGTTCATCTGGGGGCGATCTATGTTTTCGAGGGGCTCACGGAAGATCAGCGTCATATTCTTACCGTAGGAAGTGCCAGAGGCATGGAGAAGCCTTAGCTCGTCTGGAGACCAGTGCCTGGTCCGCCGTCAAGAACTCGCAATCTCGGTCGGCAGCCCGGGCCCAGTCAATCATGTCTTAGACCAGAGGATGATACTCAAGAGCCAATTCCAGAGCTTCGCCGGCCGGGACATCGGAGGCCTGTGGGCTCCCGTGGCCCGGTACCGATCCTTATCGCTGGCTCATCGTTGCGATGGCTCATCGCTCGCGCCCTCAACCCGGCCGCTCGAAACAACCCGAGTCTGGAAACTTGAAACGCGAGACTATCCAGCCGCCCTGGCCTTCTTCACTTCCTCTACCAGCGGGGGCACGATCTCGAACAGGTTACCCACGACGGCGTAATCGGCGATCTCGAAAATTGGGGCCTCGGAGTCCTTGTTGACGGCCACGATGGTGCGCGAGCCCTTCATCCCGACGATGTGCTGAATGGCCCCGCTGATGCCCAGCGCCAGGTAAAGCTTGGGCGCCACCGTCTGGCCGGAAGAGCCGATCTGGCGGTCCATAGGAAGCCAGCCGGAGTCGCAGATGGGGCGGGAGGCGGCCAGTTCCCCTCCGAGTGCGTCGGCCAGTCCGCGGGCAATTTCGATATTCTTCTGCTCCTTGATGCCGCGGCCCACGGCCACGATAACCTCCGCTTGCGTCAGGTCGACGGCCTGCTTGGCCTCCTTGAAGACCTCCTGCGGCCGGTTGCGAACAACGCCGTCGGCAATCTCGACGCTCACGCTTTCGATGGGAGCCGCACGGGCCCCGGCCTCGACGCTATCGCCACGAAACGCTCCGTTCTGGAAAGTGACAAACCAGGGCGCGTCGCTGGCGAAGCTGACGTCCGCCACGAACTTACCCTGGAACATCTGGCGAGTGAACAGGAGCTGGTCGCCGTCCTTCTTGAAGCCGATGGCGTCACTGATCACAGTGCGCCCCATGGCGGTGGCCAGCTTGGGGACAAAGTCGCGTACCTGGTAGGTGTGCGGCATCAGCACGAGTTTGGGCTGCTTTGCCCCTAGGAACTGCTTGAGCGCAGCGACGAAGGCGTCGGGGGTGTACGGCTCGAGGCGGGGATTCTCGACCGTTTGGACCTTGGCCACCTTCTTGCCCGCGACTTCGGTGGCCAACGCGCTAACCCTGGCGCCTACGACCGCAGCTTCGAGCGACCAGCCGGTTGCGGCGGAAAGCGCCTGGCCTGCCGCGAGCGTCTCCCAGGAGACACGGCTGAGCTTACCTTCACGTTGTTCGACAACCACAAGGATCATGAGCCAGTTCTCGCTTCCCAGTTCTCGGTTTGAAGTTGCAGGCCCGTCGCGGACACGAACCACACCGTCATTCGTCGGGCCTGCCTCGCATCAGATAACCCTTTACCATCACCACCAGGCCGGCCACGACCAGCGCCACAATCAAGGCCAGAAACGTTCTCTGGCGGCCCAGCTTCATGCCCGCCGGTAGGAAAAACGTCACCAAAGCGCCTGCGACCCACAGGGCGAGCCCGATAAACATCAGGCTGGCCCCGGTTTCGTGGCGGGCCTGTTCCCGCTTCTCAATTGCGTCTGTCATAAAGCCGCCTCCGCCAGACTAAGAGTATCGCCGGGGAAAGTATGACCGGCGGCCAGCGGGCGTGCTGTGATGCCCCGCACATCCTGAGCAACTTCCCTTACTCAGCCCGCGGAGAGCGGCTCTCCTGCACCGGGCAATGTCCAGGTGACGGCGCCTACAGGATCCGCGCCTCGTTGCGCAGCTTCTCGACCAGCTTCCTGGCCACCTCGCCGGGTGGCCCTTCCAGGACTTCCGTTTTCTTTGTCTTCTGCGGAACGTAAAGCCGCTGGATCCGCTGCAAGTTGGCGCCCAGGACGGACTCTACCTCCCCACGCGTCACCTTGCGCAGGGGCTTGTTTTTGGCCTGCTTGATGCCGATCAGCGTGGCGTAGCGCAGTTTGTTGATCCCGGACTGAATCGTCAGCACCGCCGGCAGCGGCATATCAACGAACTGGAAGTAGCCCGCTTCCAGTTCCCGCTTCACCCGGATGCCGTTTTCGTTCTTTTCAATCTGCATGATGATGGTGGCGTGTGGCCAGCCCAGCAACTCGGCTAGGACGACGCCTGTCTGGGCATAACCATAGTCGTCGGATTGGAGGCCAGTGAAGATGAGGTCGAACTTCTCGTCTTTGATGGCCGCAGCAAAGGCACGGGCAGTGTTGAAGGCGTCAAGACCGACAAAGGTCTCGTCTTCGAGGTGGATGGCTCGGTCGGCACCCTTGGCCAGGGCCTCACGCAACACCTGGCCGGCGCGGGCGGGCCCGGCGGTGATGGCCACGACTTCGCCACCATGTTTTTCCTTCTGACGAAGGGCTTCTTCCAGGGCGTAGGCGTCAGGCTCGTTGACCTCGTAGGAGACGTCTTCGCGGATCCAGGTCCCGGCTTCGTTCAGCTTGAGGGGCGCATCTTTCTGTGGGACCTGCTTCATGCAGACCAGAATCTTCATGGACGACTCCTGGAGTGCTCCGGGCGTTCAGAGGGTCTCGGGCATGTCTCAGCTGCAACTCGCTGCGGCAGGTGAACACCGAAGTATAAATGACACAGCGGAACAGTGGGAATGCAGCAGGTCCTTGAATCGTACGGCCAGATTCCAAAAAGGGAACTCCGGATGAGGGCCTCAATCCAGGAAGGCGACGGACTGCACGCCCGAGATTTCGAAGCGCTTGCGGCAGCGCAGGTTCTTGCAGACCATCATGTCGTCGCGGCGCAGCATGTAGGAGCGGGCCTTGGCGAAGCGGGCCCGGTCGCGCTCGTCGGCGCGAGGCGGGAGCTGACGCTTCTTGGTGCGGACCAGCCAGCCGATCTCGTATTCGGCGCTCTGGTGGCAATGGGGACAGTTGAGCGTGGCCGGCTTCTTGTCCGGTCGCTCGTCGAAAAAATCGCGTTCATCCATGAGTTCGTCAGCCGCTGGCCGTCAGCCGGTGGCCAGAACGCAACTGCTTTATTCCTAACCTCTTAGATTATCGCACACGGGAAGCGGCAAGGACGAAGTGCCGGTGTTCGGGTTACACTTAGCCACACACCCAATGGCGGGCAAGAAGAAAGTAAAGCGGTTTGAGGTCGCGAAGGCGGTCAGGGCCCTCGCTCGAGAGCGGCTGGGGACTCCGCCGCCGACGGTAGTTGCGCCCAACCGGAGGAAGAGCAAGCAGGAGAAGCACAAGAAGACGCTGGAGAAGCTGCTGCAGGAGCCCTAGCTGGTTGCACCCGGGAGACCTTTGGGTTGCAACCTCGCCCTCCAACCAGTGAGCTACTCGCCCACCGTCGCTCGCACAAACCTGGCGAAATCCCGGACGTCTTCTTCCGTAGTGTCAAACGAACACATCCAGCGCACTACGGACTCAGCTTCATTCCACACATAAAAGAAGTAGCGATCCTGGATCTTCGGGATCGACTCGGATGGGATCTGTGCGAAGACCCCGTTGGCTTCAACCGGATAGATGACGCGGACCTGGGGGATCTGGCTTACCTCTTTCTCCAGCAGCTTGGCCATGCGGTTTGAGTGGCGGGCATTGGCGAGCCATAGATCGTTGCTCAAGAGAGCGCAGAGCTGCGCCGAGATGAATCGCATCTTGGAAGCAAGCTGCATGCTCTGCTTGCGCAAGAACAAGAAGTCGGCGGCGAGTTTGGGCTGGAAGAAGACGACAGCTTCCCCTCCCATCAAGCCGTTCTTGGTGCCGCCAAAAGACAGGACATCGACACCGAGGTCGCGAGTAGCCTGGCGGAGTGTTTGGCCGAGCGCCGCCGCGGCGTTGGCTATGCGCGCGCCATCGACGTGCAGGTACAGGTCACGTTCGTGCGCGAAGGTGGCGAGGGCCTGGATCTCTTCGGGCTGGTAGACGGTTCCGACCTCGGTGGCCTGGGTGATGGCGATGACCTTGGGCTGGACATGATGCTCATCGCCGATGCCGTGGTAGGCGCGACGCACCGTCTCCACCGTCAGTTTTCCGTTGCTGGTGGGCAAGGGGATGAGCTTGCAGCCCGCAACCTTTTCCGGGGCGCCGCATTCGTCGGTGTAGATGTGGGCCGAGGCTGCGCAGAGCACGGCATGGTAGGAACGAGTCAACGCCTGGAGGCTCAGAACGTTGGCCCCGGTGCCGTTGAAAACGAGGAAAACCTCTGCGTCGGAACCGAAATGATCGCGGAACTTCTTCACCATGGTTTCGGTGTAGGAGTCGGCGCCGTAGCCGACGACGTGGCCGTGGTTGGCGAGTGCAATAGCCTTGAGGATCTCGCGATGAATACCGGCGTTATTGTCGCTGGCGAAGCTGCGCAGGGGCTTCATGGCTTTCCAATGTAACAGACAGTTCGAGCTTGAGACGCCGGATGCGGACAGCGTTGTCCACTGTTGTGCATGGCTTGCAAACGAAGGAAAGATTCAGCGTGGGTTCCGCTGAAATCCACCTGGCGACGCCGCACAGCGGCGCGGGGCATTTGCCGGGCGCCGTGACAGCCTGTTTGTTTCGCCCTCCTTTCTTGCCCTACCGCATTCTGTCCCTTCAAACCGTCAACGTAACAACCCGCTGTGTGTTGTTCATGCGAGGGCGCCACTGACTGGGACAGGAGTGGCGTGTTAGGGTATTGGCGGACGGAAGTGTCTTGCAGAAATGTGCTCTAATCCTAAGCCTTCAAGGGCGAGCGACCGCCGTGCTCGGTTTCGCCTGCCTGTTGTGGGCGGGCTGCAGCAAGGATACGAAAGCAGCCGCGCCCGAGGGTGGAGGGCTGCCCGTCAAGGTGGCGGAAGCGCGGGAGGTGTCGGTCCATGACACGTCAGAGTACGTGGCCACCTTGAAGTCGCGGGATTCTGCCGTGATCATGCCACAGGTGGAAGGGCAGGTCGTACGGATCTTCGTGCATTCGGGGGATCGTGTCGCCGCCGGCGCCCTCCTGCTGCAGATTGACCCGCTGAAGCAGCAAGCCACAGTCAAGAGCCAGCAGGACACGCGCGCCGCACAGCAAGCCAGCCTGCAATATGCGCAGCAGCAATACCAGCGAACCAACGGCCTGTATGCGGCGGGAGTGGTCAGCAAGCAGGATCTGGACCAGTCCAAGTCGGCGCTGGACGCGGCCCAGGCCCAACTGGAGGCTCTGGACGCAAATGTGCGTGAGCAGCAGGTGCAGTTGCACTACTACCAGGTGACCGCCCCTCGAGCCGGGATTGTGGGGGATATTCCCGTACGCGTCGGGGACCGGGTGACCACTGCCACCTCGCTCACTACGGTGGACCAACCGGGCAGCCTGGAGGTCTACGTTTACGTCCCTCTGGAGCGAGCGCCGCAATTGAAAATGAACTTGCCGGTTGAGGTACTGGATAGCAGCGCGGAGGTCGTCGGCGAGAGCCGGATCAGCTTTATTTCGCCGCAAGTGGACAACACCACGCAGACCGTCCTGGTGAAGGCGGGCATTGCCAACAGCAAGGACTCATTACGCCAAATGCAGTTCATTCGTGCGCGGGTGATTTGGGGAACCGAGAAGCGTCCGGTCGTACCCATCCTGGCGGTATCGCGCATCGGGGGACAGTATTTCGCCTTCTTGGCGGAAGCGGGGCCAAAGCCGGGTTCGTACGTGGCGCGTCAGAAACCACTGAAGATCGGGCAGACGGTGAACAACGACTACGTCGTGCTCGACGGCGTGAAACCCGGGGACAAGTTGATCGTGTCCGGAACCCAGTTCCTGATCGACGGGGCTCCTGTGATTCCCCAGGAGAGCACCCACTAGGCGAGTTGCCGCTAACACCCAGCTAGACAACATCCATGTTCGTCGATTTTTTCATCCGGCGGCCTGTTTTCGCGACGGTGTGCGCCCTGCTGATCATCCTGGCGGGCACCGTCGTGATTCCCACCCTGCCCATTTCGCAGTTCCCCACTCTGGCCCCGCCGCAGGTCTCAGTGAGCAGCTTCTACGTAGGGGCAAGCGCGCAGACGGTGGAGTCAGCGGTGACCACGCCCTTGGAACAGCAGATCAACGGCGCCCAGGGCATGAGGTATGTAACCTCCAGCAGCGGCAACGATGGCTCCAGTCAGATCGTAGCGACCTTTGAACTCAATCGCGACCCCGATCTGGCGGCCGTTGACATTCAGAATCGCGTGAACACCGCGCAAGGCCGCTTGCCGAACACCGTCAAGGCAAATGGGATCACCATCCTGAAAGCGTCCCAGAACTTCGTCTTCGGGGCCGCGGTGTTTTCCCCGGACGGGCGTTACACCCCGCTGTTCATCTCCAACTACCTGGATGTATACGTCAAGGATACGCTGAAGCGAATTCCGGGCGTGGCCGACGTGCTGATCTTCGGCGAGCGCAAGTACTCGATGCGGCTGTGGCTGGACCCGGCGCGCATGGCAAGCCGCGGACTGACGGCCGGGGACGTGGTCAACGCTCTCCAGGAACAGAATGTCGAGGTGGCAGCCGGGCAGGTAGGGCAACCGCCTTCCAAGCCCAGCCAGGACTACCAGATCAGCGTGCGGGCCATCGGACGTCTGTCGGAGCCCGCGCAATTCGACAACGTCATCCTCAAGACCAACGGCGACGGCACCCTGGTGCGGGTCAAGGATGTGGGCTGGTCCGAACTGGGGGCGGAAAACTACAGTAGCGACCTGCAGTACAACGGGCACGATTCGGTGGGACTGGGAATCACCCAGCTGTCGAACGCCAATGCCCTGGAGGTCGACCGCCTGGCCATCGCCGAACTGGAGCGGCTCTCCAAACGGTTTCCGCCGGGAATGAAGTATGAGTTGGCGTTTGACACCACGGATGCGGTGGGCGAATCCATCCGCGACGTGCTGACTACGTTGCTCGAAGCCATCGTGCTGGTCGTGCTGGTGATCTTCATTTTCCTGGAAGACTGGCGCAGCACGATCATTCCCTCGGTGACGATTCCGGTTTCTCTGATCGGAACCTTCGCCTTCGTCAAGCTGCTCGGCTTCTCCATCAACACCCTGACCCTCTTCGGCATTACGCTGGCGACGGGATTGGTGGTGGACGACGCCATCGTGGTGATTGAGAATATCGAGCGCCACATCCAGGAAGGGGAAACGGATTCGCACCAGGCCTCCTCCGCAGCGATGAAGGAGGTCACCAGCGCGGTGATCGCAACCTCCCTCGTACTGGTGGCGGTGTTTGTGCCCGTGGCCTTCTTTCCGGGAACAACCGGCATCCTCTTCCGGCAGTTTGCACTCACCATTGCCTTCTCGATTTCCATCTCTGCCTTTAACGCCTTGACCCTGACGCCGTCGCTATCCGCGCTCCTCTTGGGGCGCGAACAGGGGGAGAAGAACTGGTTCTTCCGGGGGGTAGACCGACTCATCCTGAAAGTGACGGACGGGTATCGGCGGTCGCTGCGAAGCATGCTGCACTCTCGCCGGGTGGCAGTTGTGCTGTTCTTTGTCCTGCTGGGGCTGACTTATTTCGTTTTCCGGAAGGTGCCGCGAGGATTCGTGCCCAACGAGGACCAAGGCTACCTGATCATCGCGATTCAGTCACCATCAGGAGCGTCGCTGAATTACACGAAGCAGATCGGCGAGCAGGTCAACACCCTCATGGCCAAGGTGCCAGAGGCGGAGGGCACGTTTGCCGTGTCCGGCTTCAGCTTTGGGGGGACGGCGCCCAACCGCGGGCTGGTTTTTGTTTCCTTGCGACCTTATTCGCAGCGCAAAGGGGCCGAACACACCGCCGATGCCATCGTGGCCCGGATTCGCGGCCAGCTCTTAGGAATTTCTGGAGCCATTGTGATTCCGTTCCTGCCACCTGCGGTCGAGGGGCTGGGTGAATTCGGCGGTTTTCAGTTCGAGGTCCAGGATCTGGGCGGACACAACCTGCAGGAACTCGATCAGGCGACGCAGGACCTGATCCGGCAGGGAGGTCAGCGCAAGGATCTGGCCGGTTTGTTTACCACCTACAGCGCGAGCGATCCGCAGTACCTGGTCACCATCGATCGCGAGAAAGCCAAGAGCCTGCACGTGCCGTTGTCGCAGATCACTGACACTCTGAGCGTCTACATGGGATCGGCGTACGTGAACGACTTTGACTTCAACAACCGCTCCTACCGTGTTTATGTGCAGGCCGACGCACCCTTCCGGGCTGAGGCCAAGGACATCCAGCAGTTCTATGTACGCTCCGACGCGGGGGCGATGATCCCATTGGACAACCTCATTACGATCACGCAGACCACCACGCCGCAGGTCATCAGTCACTACAACCTGTTTCGCTCAGTGGAGATCGACGGCTCGGCGGCTCCCGGCTTCAGCTCCGGCCAGGCGATTGCCGCCATGGAAGATCTCAGCCGGAAGGTTCTGCCCCGTGGCTACTCCTACCAATGGACAGGCCTGTCGCTCGAGGAACTGCAGTCGGGGAGTACCACGCTCATCTTGTTCGGCCTGGGAACGCTGGTGGTGTACCTGACGCTCTCCGCGCAATACGAGAGCTTTGTGCTGCCCTTCATCATCCTGCTGGCAGTGCCGATGGCGCTGTTGGGCGCCCTGGGAGCGCAATGGACCCGCGGCCTGGAAAACGATGTCTACTGCCAGGTCGGCCTGGTGATGCTGGTCGGATTGGCCAGCAAGAACGCGATTCTGATCGTGGAGTTCGCCGAACAACTGCGCGAACGTGGCCTGTCCCTGCTTGATGCCACGGTGGAAGCCGCCCGCATACGCCTGCGCCCGATTCTCATGACATCGTTCGCGTTCATCCTCGGCGTAGTTCCCCTGGTGATCGCCAGCGGCGCCGGCGAAAAGGGAAGGCATTCCGTAGGAACCACGGTCTTCGGCGGGATGATCATGTCCACCGTCTTGAATCTCTTCTTTATTCCCGTGCTCTACATGATCATCGAAGGATTCCGCGAACGCGGAAAGGAGGAAATTGCTGCGAGACGGTAAGCGCGTTGGCCAACCGCTTTGCCTTGACTGACGCGCTCTGGTCACGGAGCGGCATTTCCACGGCTGCGCCGAGGACCCGCCCTGGACCGGGTTCCTGGACGAAGGCAATCAGACGCACATTCCCGGGATCGACGCCGTTTTCCACTTTCACTGCGACTTCTCTCGAAAAAGTAGCACCCGGCTTGAGGTCGCTGAGCTTCAGCAGATTGCGAACCACCGCCACATGGGTAAGATGGCGCCCGGCGTTTTCTCCGCGCGCCACCGCTGATTCGACACGGTTAAGAGCGACCGCCACGAATACACCCGCCCTGTGGGACGACTGCGGCAGAGGGCCAGCTTCCACGCTCGCCTGCAGTTCCCTCCCAGCCTCGAATCGAAGGTGGGAGATCCTGACCGGAATTTTCACCCCAGCCTCTGCCTTCTCGAGCGCTGCCCGCGCCTTTCTCCCGTCACTGCCCACGAACTCTTGCGTGCCATCGACCACCATTTGCGGCGTATAGACACTAGACAGGCCGAAGTGATTGTCGTAAGCGCTCTGCCGCTCGCTGTAGGAATGGGAGGAATAGGGATCGCTCCAGCCGCTGTGGTTCCAGTAATCTACGTGCTCACTGAGAACGATGGCTTGGGCGCCGGGAACCGGTTGGGCATCGAGCTTCGCCAGCAGAGCGTCAGCAGGCGGACAATCCGAACATCCCTCCGAAGTAAATAATTCGACCAGAACAGGAGCAGGATGAGCGTCGACCGTCGGGATCACCTTTTGTGCCCTTGGCATGCCAAACCACACAACTGGCACAACCGCGGCGATGGCCAACGGTCCCAACCCAGTCAGTCGCATCGGCTCTCCCCTCGAATAATGGATGTCGAGAGATTGGGAAAAGTTACGCGCCGCCGTTGGACTCTGACAAAAACTGTCACAAGTGTTGCATTGTGGCGAGGCCGGCTGGCAGCTCCCCTACGGCAAGTCCGAAGAAGCCGGACCACCGATATTGAAAACAAAGGATTTAATCATCATCTACCCCGCCGTCACAAATGGTGAGGCAGGTGCTTGGAGGGTATCGGGTGGGAGCAGGCTGTAGGTTCCACAGAAACGCGTTACGAGCCGACCATGAGCAACTCCCCGTTTGCGCGGTCTGAGAAGATTTCGGGATTAACGCCGGACATGTCTCCTCTGGAGGCATTGCTGGACCAGGAGGTCTCCCCGCGGCAGGTGTGCGGAGTCCTGGCCAAGATATTCCACGTGCAGCAGACCGAGGTGGCGATCCTGCGCCTGGACCGCGGGCTCCTTCGGTTTATTCATCCCGAGGAACTGAAGACGGCGGGATCGATTCCGATTTCCAGCAGCTCCATTGCCGCCCATACGGCGATCAGCAAGAAATCAGAGATCTTCAACAATTTTGCGCGGGTCAAGCACGCCAGCATCTTTGAGACGATCAAACTGGGGGATCCGGAGGGCCTGGATGACAGTCAACCGCTGCCCATTCAAAAACTGATGTCGGCGCCGGTAATCGACCAGGACGCGGGCGTCTTGGGCGTGATCCAGATTTCGCGCAAGGGCTCGGACCCGGCTTATGCGGGAGCCGATTTCAGCCGGGAAGACCTGCATGAACTGGAACTGGCCGCGAGCATTCTCGCCGGCTCCACTGTGATGAAGGAGAGCTAACCGCGGGCGGGCGGCTGGACTCCGGGATAGGACACGGCTACAATACGCTAGCTTACGTGCGATTTCCCTGCGCCAGGCCACGAACCCAGCCGGGGGTTCGGAGGGGTGGGTCAACAAGGGGGGAGCTGTTGTGGAGCAGGATACCACCGAAATTCGGCTGTTTGCACCGCACCCCAACTTCAGCGACGAAGTAAACCGTAACATTGTGCGTTCGGAGATCGAGGGCGGCGTGTTCCTGCGTGACCTGAAGCCCCAAACGGTACTCCAGATTACCACCTGCCATCATTGCTACACGGCGGTTCTGCTGGGCGAGAACCAAGCGCTCATCTCCGGACACCCGCAGATCTGCCCGCGTCCGGTTCCGGTCGCCATCGCCGGCTCCACCTGGGGCGGGAGCATGCTGAAGCTGCACTACCTGGGCCGGGGTATGCGGCTGGAATTCCACCATCCCGGATATCGCACCCCGATCGTGACCTCGCCCATCCAGGAAATCCGCGAGCAGCCGCGCCGACGCCACCAGTGCGACCGCGGCTCGCGCGGGCTAGACTAGGGTCGATGGCCGTTTCTTTGGTTCCGGTTTCCCGCCTTTCCAACCAGCCTGGCCGTGACCGCTCGCGCATTCTTTGAGCTTCCACCACCGGCGTTATATCCTCAAAACGTGCAGGGCTTTCCCGTCCGCTCACCCACGGCTGGCCTGTTTCTGGGTCTGATTATCACGCTGGCCGCCGTGCTGGCTTATTCCTGGTACACGACGGTGCAGATCTCAGGGCTGCGGCGACTGCAAAATGACCTGACCGACCGCAACCGGAAAGACTCTCTCCAGCTGTTGCGCATTCAGAACGATCTCAACCTGCTCGCGCTCGCCATGCGCGACATGCTGGATAACGATGAGCCTTATCCGCTGACGGCATGGTCAGCGCAATTCCAGCGGGTGCACACAGATCTCGACGACGCGCTGCGCCTGGAGGAGCAGTTTGCGGCCGCCCATCGCAGCCCCGAGCAGCGCCAGTACCTGGCCAATTCCTTTTCGCAGTTCTGGGATGCGGTGGACCGCATCTTCGCCATCGCCGGTAACGGCGACGAGAAAGAAGCACGCATGCAGATCCGGCTCTCGCTCCAGGCCCGCCAGGCCGCCTTGAGCACGGCAGTGGCGCGGCTGCTGGTGCAGAACAATGAGAGCGAGGAGCAAGCTGACCAGCAGATTCGGGAAATCTATGACCGGGTGCAGCGGCAGGTTTACCTCTTCCTGGGCCTGACCCTGGCGGGCATTCTTCTGACCAGCCTCTACCTGATCCATGTCAACCGGAAGCTGTTTGCTCAGCTGGCAGCACTGTCGGAGCAGCGCAGCGAACTGGCCCAGAAGCTGATCGCCACCCAGGAATCCACCTTGCGGCACATTTCGCGGGAGCTGCATGATGAGTTCGGACAGATCCTGACAGCGGTGGGCTCGATGTTGGGTCGGGCCGAGAAACATGCGCCCGCGGAGTCTTCCCTTCGCTGCGAACTGGAAGAAGTGCGGGGCATCACACAGAGCACGCTGGAAAATGTGCGCAGCCTATCGCAAGCTCTGCATCCGGTGATGCTGGAGGAGGCGGGACTCGAAAGCACGCTGGATTGGTACATTGCGACCGTGGAAAAACAGACCGGGCTTGACATATCCTACGAAAAAGCAGGGAGGCCCTTTCCCGTCAACGGCAGCGCCAGCATCCACATCTATCGCATCCTGCAGGAAGCGCTCAACAATGCCGCCCGGCATTCGCAAAGCCACAATGTCTGGGTGCGGCTGCGTTACCTATCGGAGTGTCTCGAGCTTGAAGTGGAAGACCACGGCCTAGGTTTGGGCGCAGAGGCGCCGCGCCAGGGGATCGGGCTGGTGGCCATGCGGGAACGCGCCGAGCTGCTGGCGGGCAGGCTCGAATTCACCCAGCCTCAGGTGGGTGGTACGCTGCTGCGCTTGACGGTCCCCCGGGAGAAAATGGAAGCGCATGCCTGAGACGATCTCAGTTCTGCTGGTGGACGACCACGCGCTGGTCCGGCGTGGATTCCGCCGCCTGCTGGAAGACGAGCCGGATATCAAGGTCGTCGGCGAGGCGGGGGACGGAGCGGAGGCAGTTCGCCTGGCGCAGGAACTCAAGCCCGGCGTGATCCTCATGGACTGCGCCCTCCCCGGTACCAGTGGCCTGGTCGCGACACGCCAGATCCTGGAGAAATCTCCGCAGCAGGCGATCCTGATGCTGAGCATGCATTCCGAAGAGACCCTGGTCCGGCAGGCCCTGGAGGCGGGAGCGCGCGGCTATGTGCTCAAGAACGCCGTCGACCTGGAACTGCCGGCGGCGATCCGCAAGGTGGCGGCGGGACAAACCGTGCTCGACCCGCAGGTGGCCCGCCCGGCCGTGCTCAAGGGGGAGCGCGCCGGCGGCCTGACCCCCCGCGAGCTCCAGATCTTGCAGCTTATTGTCGACGGCAAATCAAACAAGGAAATCGCCGAGCAACTGGAACTCAGCGCCAACACCGTCTCCGTCCACCGCGCCAACATCATGGACGCGCTGGGCATCCACAAGACGGCGGAACTGGTGGTGTACGCAATCCGCAACGGGCTGGTAAACATCCCTTGAACCGCAGATCGTTTCTTCAGGGTATGGCGGGCATAGCCTCGGCCTCATTGCTGCGCACGCCGCCCGTGGCTGCCCCCTCCGCTGGCCTTGGCTTTCGGTTGGTAGACGTCACTGCGCCGGCCGGGATTCAATTTGTCCACAACAGCGGCGCTTACGGGGGAAAGCTTCTTCCCGAAACCCTGGGCTCCGGCTGTGCCTTTCTGGATTACGACGCCGACGGATGGCAGGACATTCTGCTCATCAACGGGATGGACTGGCCCGGTCACAAACGTCAGATCAGCACCCTGCGCCTCTACCGCAACAACCGCAACGGCACCTTCACTGACGTGACCCGCAGAGCGGGCCTCGACGTGGAGATGTACGGGATGGGCGTCGCTGTGGGCGATTACAACAATGATGGGTTTCCTGACATCCTCATCACCTGTGTCGGCCAGAACCGGTTATTCCGCAACACAGGCCAGGGAAGGTTCGTTGACGTGACCGGGAAGAGCGGCCTGGGGGGCCGAGAGGCCATGAGCACCTCGGCCCTGTGGTTCGACTTCGACCGTGACGGCCTGCTGGACCTGTTCGTCTGCAACTACGTCAAGTGGTCGCCGGAACACGATGTTTTCTGCAGCCTGGACGGGAAGCACAAGTCCTACTGCACGCCCGAGGCGTATCGCGGCGACACTTGCTGGCTGTTTCACAACCGCGGCGATGGCAGGTTCGAAGACGTCACCGCCCAGAGCGGCGTCTTTGACAGCAGCTCCAAGTCGCTCGGGGTCGCCATGCTCGACTACGACCAGGACGGCTGGCCTGACCTGCTGGTGGCCAATGACACCCAGCCCAACAAGCTTTACCGCAACCAGCACAATGGAACCTTCAAAGACGCGGGCGTGGAAGCAGGCGTGGCCTTCAGCAGCGAGGGAAAGGCGCGCGCCGGCATGGGCCTGGACACCGGCGATTTCAGCAACTCCGGGCGCACTGGCATTGCCATCACGAATTTCGACAACGAAATGGTGGGCCTCTACCAGGCGCTCGCGAACGGCTCCTTCGAGGACATCGCGGTCAAGTCCGGCGTCGGCCTGCCGTCGAAGAACAGCCTTGGCTTTGGCTGCCTCTTCGCGGACCTGGACCTGGACGGGTGGCTCGACCTGGTCGTTGCCAACGGGCACATCGACGAAACCGTAAGGAACATCCGCGGCAACGTGGGATATGCGCAACCTCCGCAGCTTTTCTTGAACAACGGCCATGGTGCCTTTCGGGATGTGGCTGGTGAAGCGGGCGCCGAGTTCAGCCAGCCGAAGGTCGGCCGGGGGCTCGCCTGCGCAGACTTTGACCGCGATGGCGATCTCGACCTGCTGCTCACCACCAACAACGGCCCCGCCTTTCTGTATCGCAATGACCAACCCGCGGGCCGCCGCAGCATCCGGTTTCGGCTGGTCGGAACCAAGTCCAATCGGGACGCGATCGGCGCGACGGTGCGCATCGAATATCAAGGCGTCAGCCAGTTACGCCTGGTGAAGGGGGGCTCCAGCTACCTCTCGCAGTCGGAACTGCCTGTGACCTTCGGCCTCGACAAGCAGGATCAGATCGCCCGCGCCATCCTCGAATGGCCCAGCGGACGCAGCGAGGAATACAAGGACCTGCGGGCCGGCAGGTCGTACGACTGCGTCGAGGGCCACGGAATAGCGCCCCAGGCAGGCTTCTAATATTTTTCCGCTATTGCCCTGTTTCCCCACCCGACTCTAAAGTGGGGGCCATTCATAGCGTCCTCCTTCGCGCACCCCGCAAATGAGGACACCCCGCAACCGGCAGCATGTGACTGCCGGGGAATCATTGGCCCCAGCCGGCGGAAAGCCGGCTGGGGACTTGCTTCCAATTAATACCGTTTTCGAGTGGGCGAGCGATAAACGAGAAACCTGGGGACCATCACGATGAGAACTCAGTCCGGGCTGCGACTGGCGGCCGCGCTGCTGGTTGCCGCCGCAGTGCTGTCCAGCGCAGCTTCCAACGTGACGAACGCCACCGTCAAGGGATACGTGCTGGACTCGGCGTGCGCCTTCACCAAGAGTCTGGAGAAACCCATCAGCCGGGAGTGCGCCGTCGCCTGCGCCAAGGCGGGCTCGCCGCTCGCAATCCTGTCCGACGACGGCACCCTCTACTGGCCGATCGCCGGCACTACGCCTTCCAGCGGCCAGAACGAAAAGCTTCTTCCGTTCGCGGGGCAGAAGGTGAGGGCCACGGGAAAGGTATACGAACGCGGCGGCTCGCGCGCCATCGTGATTGAGAACATCGAGGCTCTGTCCAGCCAATAACACCGCCCCAAACCACTCCCTCGAAAGTGAGGAGATATGCGCCTCAGCAGGTCGTTGTGTGCCCTCGGGACAACGTTGTTCGCCGGCAGCCTCTTGGCCCAGCAGATCACGGGCAGCATCCGCGGCACCATCAGCGATCCCAGCGGGGCGGTGGTGCAAGCGGCCAGCGTGACCGCCCGTCAGGCGGAAACGGGACTGATGCGCACGACGACCTCCGATCACGCGGGAAACTACCTCTTGCAAGAGCTTCCCGTCGGACATTACTCCCTCGAAATCACGGCCAAGGGCTTCCGCAAATATCTGCAGGACGGCATCTCCCTAAACGTGAACGAAACCGCCGTGATCCCCGTGCGTCTTACCCTGGGAACCGAGGCCGAGCAGATTCAAGTGATGGCGGATGCCCAGCTCATTCAAAGCACCGTCAGCAGCCTGGGCGACGTGGTCGAAGAACGTGAACTGCTGGACCTTCCTCTGGATGGCCGCAACTTCTCACAGCTCGGCCTCCTGCAGCCGGGCGTCGTTCCCCTCACTCCGGGGTTGCAGGAGGCCGGGGGAAGTCTGCGTGACGGCCAGGCTTACGCCGTGAATGGGCAGCGACCCGAGTCGAACAACTTCCTGATCGACGGCGCCAACAACGTGAACGCCGTGGATGCAGGCTTCGTGCTGAAGCCGCCCATCGACGCGATCTCCGAATTCCGCATCCTGACCCATAACGCCAACGCGGAGTTCGGCCAGAACCTGGGTTCTACGACCAACATCATCACCCGCTCCGGCACCAACTCCTTCCACGGCGCCGCCTGGGAGTTTCTGCGGAATGACGCCATGGACGCCTCCGACTTCTCGGCTCATGCCGTGCAGCCTCTGAAGCAGAACCAGTTCGGAGGAACCTTTGGTGGACCCATCGTCAGGGACCGCAGTTTTTTCTTCGCCTATTACGAGGGTTTCCGCAACCGTCAGGGGGAGACGGTGAACCCGACGGTGCCGTCGTTGCTCCAGCGGGAGGGAGACTTTTCCGAGATGTGTCCGGCATCGGTGGGCGGCTTCGACGCAAACGGGATCTGCAAGGATCCCAATCCCGCCCACGGCTACCAGCTCTATAACTTTTCGACCGGCCAGCCGGAGCCGGTCCCGTACAACAAGCTGATTCCTCCCCTGGACTCCATCGCTCTCAACATCCTGCCTTTTTATCCCCTGCCCAACCAGGGGCTGAACACGTTCATCGCAACGCAGTCGCTGTCCGTAGATAACGACCAGTTCGGTCTGCGCTTCGACCAGTATCTTTCCCCCGCTGACACTCTCAGTCTTCGCTACATGTACAGCGGCGGCCCGACCATCGATCCGCTATCCACTTCCGGAGCCAACGTCCCCGGTTTCCCGGTGGGAGAGGAGGACCGCGCGCAGAACTTTGTCGTCCAGGAGACCCACGTTCTTTCGCCCGCGGTGATTGCCGTGGGCCGGTTTTCCTACCTGCGCAACAAGTTCCTTTATGATCAACACCTCAATCACCAGTTGCCCTCCGAACTCGGTTTCAAGTATGCGCCGACCCTGCCTGAGGCGGCCGGGCCGCCCTTCATCCAGGTGGCCGGCTTCGCTTCCGTCGGAGACCCCATTACCGGCCCCCGGAACACGTATCAGAACACCTACGATGTCTCGGGCTCGCTGAGCTGGACTCACAGCCGCCACGAAATGACGTTTGGCGGAGGCTTCCAGCGCAACCAGATCAACGGCCTGCAGGGCATCGCCTCCAATGGCTTCTTCGTCTTCTCTACCTTTCCCTACAACAATGCTTTCGCCAGCTTCCTCACCGGGCAGCCCGTGTTCTTTCTTCAAGGCGGCGGCGACCTATCCCGCCACATTCGCGGGAAGGCTCTGAACTTCTACGGCCAAGATACGTACAAGGTCAACTCGCGGCTGACACTGAACTACGGGTTGCGCTGGGAGCTGCCGTATCCCAACACCGAACTGAACAACCGGCAGAACCTGTTTGTCCCCGGCGCCCACTCCGTCGTGTTCCCCACCGCTCCCGCGGGGCTGCTCTATCCCGGCGATCCGGGAGTGCCCGCCGGCCTGATCCCCACCCAGAAGACGGCGTTTGCTCCCAGAGGGGGTTTTGCGCTCGACCCCACTGGGAACGGCAAATGGCTGGTCAGCGCCGCCTACGGAATCTTCTATGAGCCCTACTCCACAGGTCAGGGAGGCCCGCTGCAGGACCCCATCAGCGCGCCGCCATATCTGCAAACGCCGCAGGTCAACTTCCCCAACTTCGCCGACCCCTTCAATGGCGGGTACCCCTTCGGCCCGTCCTTCTCCCAGCCCATGACGCTGCTGGTGATTTCCTCGCAACTGAAGTTGCCCTACGCGCAGGACTGGAACCTCAACCTACAGCGTGCCTTCGGCAACGACTGGCTCTTGCAAATCGGCTACGTGGGCACCACTGGCGTGCGCTTGCCGCGCTTCATCGAAGGAAATCCCACCGTCTACTACCCCGGCCAGTCCACCGAGGACAACGTTAACCAACGCCGGCTCTACTCCGGCTGCACTCTGGCGCAGCCCGACAATTGCGCCTACGGCTCCGTAGGCGAAATCGCCAGCGTGGCCAACTCCGCCTACAACGCCCTGGAATCGAGCTTGCGCAAGCGCTTCGGCCACGGCCTCTCTTTCCTGGCGTCCTACACCTACTCGAAGGCAATCGACGACGTGTCTTCGTTCAACATCACCGGCTCGGCATCGCAACCGGTGGCAGGCGAAAATGACCTGGCCCAGAATCCCTTCGACCTCGGCGCCGAGCGCGGGCGCTCCCTGTTCGACGCCCGCCACCGCTTCGTGCTCAGTTACCAGTGGAGCGTCCCCTTCTGGCACCAGGCCAGCACCTGGTACCAGCACGTGCTCGGCAACTGGCAATGCAACGGCATCGTCACCCTCATGAGCGGAACCCCGTTCACGGTTTTCGATCCCAATGACGTTTCTCTTCAGGGCAGCGCGCCGGAAATAAGCGGCTTCTCCAGCAACCGGCCCAACCTGATCGGGAATCCAAACTCCGGACCGAAGACACCGCAAGAGTGGTTCAACACCAGCGCTTTTCAGAGAATCACTCCCGACCCGAATTCGCCGGTGCAGCAGTTCGGCAACGAAGGACGCAACGTCGTGCAGGGTCCCGGATACGCGAATTGGGACTTCTCCGTCCTCAAGAACATTCGCGTGGCCGAAGGCAAGGAACTCCAATTTCGCGGAGAGTTATTCAACTTCCTTAATCACACGAACTTGCGGCTGCCGATCAGCGACATCAGTTCGCCCACCTTCGGCGAGATTAATTCCGACGTGGGCCCCCGCGTGATTCAGCTGGGGCTGAAGTTCCTTTTCTGATGTGGCAAACCGCGTCCCGAGGATCTTCCCGGGTCCCGCAGTTGGGTGAATTTGAACCGGCTGCACAGGTGGCGATCGAGGCGATGAATAGCCAGCGGTCGTGGAGCACCACACTAACGGGCGCTTGGGAGAAACACGAGGTAGGATCGATACCTATGAAGCAGGACAATCGTTCAGCGGCATCGCAAAACGCCCCTACCGCTCTCCGGCCCCCGACCAAGATCCGGATCATCGAAGACCACGAGGCCACCGGCGACACCGCCGCCGCGTACGACTTCTGGCGTGCCGGATCAGGCCGGAAACAGGTTCCCGGCATCATCAAGTGCTTCGGTGCCCGCCCGGATTTCCTGCGCCAAGTGGTGGAGTTCTCCCATACTGTACATTTCTCCGAGGGCCACCTCAGCCGCCGACACAAGGAGATGATCGCCAGCTATGTCTCCTACCTCAATCGCTGTCCGTATTGACTGGACAGCCACGCCTACTTCCTGCGTGTTCAGGGAGCCCCGGAACAATGCGTCGCAGCGATCCTGGAAGGAAAAATTGATGAGGCAGGACTGACTCCGGCAGAGCGCACCCTGCTGGACTATGTCGAACTGATCACCAAGGCGGCCTATCGCTCGACCTCTAAGGACGTGCAGGAGCTGCGCGACACCGGCTGGAGCGAAAATCAGATCGCCGAAGCGGTCTACATCACCGCCCTGTTCGCGTTCTTCAACCGCGTCGCCGACGCCTTCGGCGTCCCTTCCCAGAACTATCTCATCCTGGGTCACATGACGCCCTGATGCCGGCGATGCGAACCTCGCCGCCGGGCAGGAAAATCGCCGGGATTTTATCCACTCGCGAATCCGCCGGGTAGTCTTACGGACGACAGGGTCGTAATTCATTTGCCGGAGGCCATCTTCATCAACCTATCGGAGGCCGGGCGCGGCTTCAGCGGTGATGCGCACGCCAAGAAAAGCGGGCTTCGGATTTACTGGCTTGGTTCCTGAGGAGATGGCTTTGGGTCGTCAATCGCGCACAATGACATGAAGTTCCACGCCCCTCGTCCCCGTCAGGCGAGTGGCGCAAAGCAACACCTCCGGCCCCGTGCCAAGAAACTGGAGCCCTATGCCCCTCACCGCCACCGATTGGATCGTGATCGCCGGGTATCTGCTGGTCAACTTGTTGATCGGTCTCTACTACCGGCGGAAAGCCAGCGGAAACACCGAAGAGTTCTTCATCTCCGGCCGTGAGGTTTCCTGGTGGCTCGCCGGCACCTCGATGGTGGCCACGACGTTCGCCGCCGACACTCCCCTGCTGGTCTCTGGACTCGTGGCGCGCCAGGGAATCGCCGGCAATTGGATCTGGTGGGGCTCCTGCGTCGGCGGCATGCTCACTGTGTTTTTCTTCGCGCGCTACTGGCGCCGCGCCGAGATTCTGACCGACGTGCAGCTGGTCGAAATCCGCTACGGCGGAAAGCCGGCTGCCTTCCTGCGCGGGTTCAAGGCGGTCTACCTCGGTCTGTTTATGAACTGCTTCATCCTGGGCTGGGTCACGCAGGCCATGGTCAGCATCATCACCGTGCTGTTGGGTCCGGCCATCGCGGCAGGGCGAGTGTTCGAGCTTATGGTTGGCGGTCACCTATTCCACTACACGTTGGGCGACCCGCGTTCCACTGCGCTGCTGATCTGCGTGTTGGTGCTGATTCCCTTCACCGGCCTCTACACCTTCATCGGCGGACTCTGGGGCGTGCTGGTCACCGACCTGTTCCAGTTCGCGCTGAAGATGACCATGATCATCGTGCTGGCCTGGGTGGCGGTAGCGAAGGTCGGCGGCATGCAGGCGCTCGAAGGGCAGTTGCGGGTAATCCAGCACAACGCGCGCCAGAGCGGAACGCAGGTTGCCAATCCGCTCGCGTTTCTTCCCGATTTCCACCTGGGACTTACCACCGGCGCGTTCTGGACGCTGCCCGTGCTCACCTTCATCGTGTACCTGGGAATGCAGTGGTGGCTGGCGTGGTATCCCGGCGCAGAGCCGGGCGGCGGCGGATACGTAGCGCAGCGCATGTTCAGCGCCAAAGACGAAAAAAACTCCCTGGCCGCGACCCTCTGGTTCAACATCGCCCATTACGCCCTGCGCCCCTGGCCCTGGGTGGTGACCGGACTGGTGGCCGTAGTCGTGTATTCCCCCCTCGGAGGCCTTCACCCCAGCGCAGCCTTTGCGCAGAACCCGGAGCAGGGCTACGTCATGGTCCTGCGTGACTACCTCCCGCCAGCTGTGCGGGGATTGATGGTCGCCGCGTTCCTGGCCGCCTTCATGTCGACCATCGGGACACAACTGAACTGGGGCAGTTCCTATCTCGTGAACGACCTTTACAAGCGCTTCTTCGTGCGCCGCGCCACCGAACGCCACTACGTCATCATCAGCAAGCTGTTCACGGTACTGCTGGTGCTGGGCAGCGGCTACACGGCCACACGCCTGGCCTCCATCAACCAGGGCTGGCAGCTGGTGCTGAACATCGGCTTCGGCACCGGAGCCGTTTACATCCTGCGCTGGTACTGGTCGCGCATCAACGCCTGGAGTGAGATTGTCGCCATGGCTGTAGCCGCAGCCACCACGATTGGCCTCAGCCGGGTCTCGTTCAGCGGCAACGACGCCCTGGTCTATGCCAAAAGCGCGCTCATCACCGGCCTGGTCACGACCATCGCCTGGGTGATCGCCACCTACATTACCCCTCCTGAGTCGGACGAGACTCTCGCCGGCTTCTATCGCCGCGTGCACCCCACCGTCCACGGGTGGAGGCGTATCGCCACTCTCGTGCCTGAGCTGCCCGAGGTGCGCGACCTCCGGGACAACGCCTTCAACTGGATCCTGGGCTGCATCCTGGTCTACGGGTGCCTGTTCGGCATTGGCAAGCTGGTCTTCGGCGAGTGGCTCCGGGGATGCCTGCTGCTGGCCATCGCCGGCCTCGCCGGCTACCTGGTTTTCTGGGATCTCTCACGCCGTGGCTGGGCCACCCTCTCCGGGGCCGCCGCCCCGCTGTCTCCCGTCCGCTCAACTGACGCCGACTGAGCCCCGGCTCGCCATGCTGGTCTCAGTGCGAATCTCGCGCCACCCCGGCCCCGCTGTGCCCCACCAGAAAATCCAGATCCGCTCCCTTATCCGCCTGCTGCACGTGTTCGACGTAGAGCCGCAACCAGCCCCGCTCCGGCAGCGCAGGAGGCTTCCACTCCGCGCGCCGTGCCGCCAGCGTCGCATCATCGACTTCCAGCCGCAGCAGGCGCTGCGGCACATCCAACCGAATCATATCCCCCGTGCGCACCAACGCGAGCGGCCCGCCGGCCGCCGCCTCCGGCGCGGCATGCAGCACCACCGTACCGTAAGCTGTCCCGCTCATGCGCGCATCCGAGATCCGCACCATGTCGGTCACACCCCGGCGCAGCACCTTCGCGGGCAGCATCATGTTGCCGACCTCTGCCATCCCGGGATAGCCGCGCGGCCCGCAATTTTTGAGGACCATGACGCAGCTCTCGTCGATGTCCAGATTCTCGTCATTGATCCGGGAGTGAAATTCCTCAATCGTTTCAAACACGACAGCCCTTCCGCGATGCTCGAGAAGTTGCGGGCTGGCCGCCGACGGCTTGATCACCGCCCCATCCGGCGCGAGGTTCCCGTGCAAGACTGCGATGCCGGCGCTCGCCTTGAAGGGCTCGGCAAAGCGGTGAATGACGTCGAAATTCCAGCAGGGTGCGGCGGCCACATTCTCCCCAATCGTCTGCCCGTTCACCGTCAAGGCATCGCGGTGCAGCACGCCGGCCTCTCCCAGCTGGCGCAGCACAAACGGAAGTCCGCCCGCGTAAAAGAAATCCTCCATCAGGTACTTTCCCGAGGGCTGGATGTTCACCAGGCAGGGCAGGCTCGATCCCAGCCGGTCAAAATCGTCCAGGCAGAGGGGCACGCGGACCCGGCCCGCAAGCGCGATCAGGTGGATCACCGCGTTCGTCGATCCCCCGATAGCTGCATTGGCGAAAATAGCGTTCTCGAACGCCTGCCGCGTCAGAATGCGCGACATGCGCAGATCATCGCGCACCATCTGCACGATGCGGCGACCCGTCATCTGCGCCAGGGTGTTCCGCCGCGCATCCACCGCCGGAATGGCTGCGTTCCCGGGCAAACTCATTCCCAGTGCTTCGACCATGCTCGCCATGGTGGAGGCCGTGCCCATGGTCATGCAGTGCCCCTTGGAGCGATGCATGCAGCTTTCGGCCTCGAAGAATTCCTCCAGCTTCATCTGGCCGGAGCGGACCTGGTCGGTCATCTGCCACAAACCTGTTCCGGAGCCCAGGTCGTGCCCGCGAAACTTGCCGGACAACATCGGCCCGCCGGAGACGCCGATGGTCGGCAGATCACAGGAAGCGGCTCCCATCAGCAGCGACGGCGTGGTCTTGTCGCAGCCCATGAGCAGGACCGTACCGTCGATGGGATTGCCGCGAATCGACTCCTCGACATCCATGCTGGCCAAGTTGCGGAACAGCATTGCGGTCGGCCGCAGCTGGGTCTCGCCCAGCGACATGACGGGAAACTCCAGGGGGAAGCCGCCGGCCTCCCACACCCCGCGCTTCACGTATTCGGCGATCTCGCGGAAGTGAGCGTTGCAGGGTGTCAACTCCGACCAGGTATTGCAGATCCCGATCAGCGGCCGCCCGTCGAACAGATCGTGAGGCCACCCCTGATTTTTCATCCAGCTCCGGTAGAGAAAGCCGTCCCGGTCCTTGCGGCCGTACCAGGCCTGACTGCGCAGCTTTGTCATGCTTCACCCTTTAGGTTTGCCCCAGACTGTGGAGTCGTTTGTCTTCCTCTCACGCCGGCTCCGATGATAGCGTAAACTCTGCTGGTAAACCGGATCTCACACCGGGTATCGCTTCACCAGGATTGGTCCTTTTTCGATGATCACGCTACCCTGATCTCTGGAAAAAAGCTCCATGATGCCCCACACGTCACGCTCCACCGGGCCGGTTCGCCGGCCCACGCTGGGTATTTTGAGCCTGTGCCTGATGGCCGCAATCTGGGCGGCTGCGTCCCCACCCCCGAAGGCTCTTCGCATCTTCTTCGTCGACGTCGAAGGCGGCCAGGCGACCCTGTTCGTCACGCCCGCCGGACAGTCCCTGCTCATCGACACCGGGTGGCCCGGCCACGATGGCCGGGACGCGGACCGTATCGTGGCCGCCGCCCCAAAAGCCGGAATCCGCAAGATCGACTACGTCCTCATCACCCACTATCACATGGACCATGTCGGAGGTCTTCCCCAGCTCGCGGCGCGTATCCCGCTCGCTGAGGTGATCGATCACGGCGATAACCGCGAGACGACGGACGCTCCCACGGTGCAGGTCTGGCAGGCGTATCAGCAACTGCTCGCCACCGGCCAGCTCACGCGCGTGAGCGTGAAGCCCGGAGAAGACCTCCCCCTGAAAGGGTTGCAGACCGAAGTCGTAAGCTCGGATGGTGCCGTGATCGGCTCAGCTCTGCCCGGCGCCGGCCAGGACAATGCCAGCTGCCGGAATGCCGAACCGTATCCCGCGGACCAGACCGAGAACCGGCGCTCTCTTGGAGTCCTCATCACCTTCGGCAAGCTCCGTATTCTCGATCTCGGCGATCTCACCCAAGACAAAGAACGGGAGCTGATGTGCCCGAAGAACAGACTCGGCACGGTCGACATCTACATCGTGTCCCACCACGGCTGGTACCAAAGCGGCAGCCCGGCTTTAGTCAATGGCATTGCTCCTCGCATCGCCATCATGGACCATGGCGCCCAAAAGGGAGGAAGCCCGTCCGCCTGGGACATCATTGAAAAGTCTCCTCGGCTCGAAGACCTCTGGCAGCTGCATTTTTCCGAGGAAGGCGGGAAGGCCCACAATGTCGCCGACGATTTCATCGCCAACCTCGAAGGTCCCGACAGCGGCCACGATCTGGAACTGACCGCCTGGCGCGACGGCAGCTTCGCGGTCTTCAACTCGCGCACGCAAAAGACGAAGCACTATCCCACACCCTAAGGGCCTGCCCGGGATGACTCCTACGGGTGGAGCGACGGGCGGACGACTTCAGCCGCAATGAGGCTCGGTGAACACTTACAAGATCGCGGTCATTGAAGGCGACGGCATCGGGCACGAAGTTGTTCCGGAGGGCCTTCGCAGCCTCGAAGCCGCAGCCCGACGCTATGGCTTCAGCTTCTCCTGGCAGCATTTCGGCTGGAGCTGCCAAACGTATCTCAACACCGGGCGCATGATGCCCGAGAACGCCCTCGACCAACTCCGCGCCTTCGACGCCATCTACCTCGGCGCCGTTGGCTGCCCTGGAGTGCCCGACCACGTCTCCCTCTGGGGCTTGCTCATCCCTATCCGGCGCACCTTCCGGCAGTATGTCAACCTGCGCCCGCTGCGCCTGTTGCCGGGTGTCGCCTCACCTCTGAAAGGTTTCCCCCCGGGCGAGATCGAATTCTGCATCGTGCGGGAAAACAACGAAGGCGAATACTCCGAAGTCGGAGGCCGCCTCTATCAGCGAACCGACGCTGAGTTAGCCGTGCAGGAAACCGTCTTCACCCGGCGCGGATGCGACCGCATCATCCGCTTCGCCTTCGACCTGGCGCGCAAGCGCAAGCGCCACGTCACCTCCGCCACCAAGTCCAACGGCATCATTCACACCATGCCCTTCTGGGATGAGAGCTTTTCTGCCACCGCCCGTAATTTCCCCGACGTCCGCACCGACCGGTACCACATTGACATCCTCAGCGCCCACTTCGTGCTTCATCCCGACTGGTTCGACGTGGTGGTAGCGTCCAATCTCTTCGGCGACATCCTCTCCGATCTCGGCGCCGCCGTCGTTGGCTCCATCGGTCTCGCTCCCTCCGCCAACCTCAACCCCGAACGCGAGTTCCCCTCGATGTTCGAGCCGGTGCACGGCTCCGCTCCGGACATTGCGGGAAAAGGAATCGCCAACCCGGTCGCCCAGATCTGGTCCGGAGCCATGATGCTCGAGCACCTCGGGGAGATCCAGGCGGCGCAGGCCCTGGAAAAAGCCCTTCAGGCGGTGCTCGCAAGCGGCGAAGTTCGCACTCCCGACCTCGGCGGCACGGCCGGCACCCGCGACCTCGGCGAGGCCATTGCAGGTTGTCTCGGGGAAACGCCCCAAGGGTAGGGCAGGCCGCCCTTCACCAGCGGTCGTGGACCAGCGCTCGGATGGAATGGTTATAGAGCCGCTGAACCGCCGCCATGGTTTCTGCGCTCAAGGGAGGCAGGCCGGACGCCCGGCAGTTCTCGGAGACCTGCTCAGCTCGCTTGCCGCCCGGAATGGCACAGCTCACCGCATCGAACATCAGTATCCAACGGAGAGCCAACTGACTCATCGTGGCTCCCGCCGGTACCAGCGGGCGGATCTGCTCTACCGCGGCCAGCGCGGTATCGTAATCCACTCCGGAGAATGTCTCGCCCACGTCGAAGGACTCCCCGTGCCGATTGAACTGGCGGTGGTCATCGGCCCCGAAGACCGAGTCCGGCCGCAGCTTGCCGGTCAACAGGCCACTGGCCAGCGGGACCCGTGCCAGAATGCCGACCTGCTTCTGGCGGGCCCGGGGGAACAACAGTTCCGCCGGGCGCTGGCGGAAGCAGTTGAAGATGATCTGCACCGTCTGCACATTGGGAAACTCGATGGCCTTAAGCGCTTCTTCGACCCTCTCCACACTGACCCCGTAATAGCGAAGCTTGCCGGCTTTCACGAAGTCGTCCAGCATGTCGAAGACTTCCGGCCGGTAGTACAGATCCGTGGGCGGGCAGTGCAGTTGCAGCAAGTCTAGTGTGTCGGCGGACAGATTGCGCAGGCTGTCGTCGATCCATTGGCTGAGATTCTTGCGGCTGTATCCCTCGACCGTTTGCCGGGGCAGGCGGCGTCCCGCCTTGGTGGCGACAATGATTTCCTCGCTGCGGCTTTTTCGCAGGCGGGCGATCAGGCGCTCGCTGCGCCCGTCGCCGTAGACGTCGGCCGTGTCGATCAGATTTACTCCGCAATCCACTGCCTGGTGGAGGCTGGCCAGGGCATCCTCCTCCGACACAGGGCCCCAGGCGCCGCCGATGGCCCAGGCGCCAAAGCTGATATCGGAAACCTTCCATCCGGTGCGGCCGAGAGTGCGGTAGTTCATCGCTTCGCATCTCCGAGCAAACGATTACTGCAAATCGGCTAAAGTATACGGCACTGCCCGGCAGCCCGCGGCCGTCGGCTTGACCTGGCTGGTCCCCTCGGCCCGCGGCACTGTCACCAGGAGGATCGTTGCCAATGACCCCCCGCACCTCTCGATGCTCCCTGGCTGTGCGAGTCAGTTTCTTGGGATTGATCCTCAGCTCATCCCTGTTTCAAGGCGCTGGCCCCACGAGTGCACAAACCAACAGTGAGATGGCCCCTGCGACCACGCCAGGTCCGATGCTGAGCCAGGGCGTCATCGACCTTGCGACGCCGGATTTCACCCTCAGCCTGGTCCGTAACTCGCAGACCGTGGCCGCGCTCCAGCCGCACGGAGCTAATGGCTTCGACTTCACCCCCGGCGATCTCCTCGTCGCAAGGTCGCACGATGGCTACTACCACCTGGGCGACCTGGATGTGCGGCTGCGAAACGGGGGCTCGGGGGCATGGAAGAGCTACTCCACGGCATTGGCTCGGGCGCCGGTGACCGCGCTGCCGGTCTCTTCTGAAGTCCTGGCCGCCGCCGACCTGGCGCCGACGCTGCCCGAGGACATTCCGCTTCAAGTCACGCGCACCTGGGTGCTGGAAGACGGCAAGCTGGTTCTGCGCTTCACCCTCCGCAACCGAAGCGCTGAGAAGGTCGAGATCGGAGCAATGGGCATTCCCATGATCTTCAACAACGTCCTCACCAAGCGTTCTCTGGATGAGGCCCATGCCAAGTGCTCCTTCTACGATCCTTACATCGGCGAGGACGCCGGCTACCTGCAGGTGACGCGGTTGAGCGGCCACGGTCCGGCGCTGCTGGTAGTGCCGGAGGGCAAGACGCCGTTCGAAGCGTATAAACCGATCCTCGACAGTAAGCCGAACCTTGCTCCCACCGTCTTCGAAGATCCCACGCCGCGCACCATCACCTTTGAAGGCTTCTACGATTGGATGGTCCACAGCCGTGCCTTTGCCGAAAACGAGTGGAAGAACGCCCGGCAGTGGAATCCGCCAACCTCCCTCACGTTGGCTCCGGGTGAGGAGAAAGCCTACGGGGTTCGCTTCCTGCTGGCTCCTGCGATTCGCGAGATCGAGAAGACCCTCGCCGCCAATCACCGGCCTGTGGCGGTCGGAATTCCCGGATACGTCTTGCCCACCGACCTCGATGCGCGGCTGTTCCTGAATTATCGGAAAGAAGTTCAATCGATCGCGGTGGAACCGCAGGCGGCCCTTGCCGCCCGACCCCTGCCCGCGACCCGCGGAGGCTGGCACGCCTACGCCGTGCAAGGCAAGACTTGGGGTCGAGCCCGCATGACCATCGTGTATGAAGACGGCCTCACCCAGACCATCCACTATTTCGTGATGAAGCCCGCCGCCCAGGCCGTGGCCGACCTGGGCCACTTCCTGACCACCAGGCAGTGGTATGCCGATCCCGAGGATCGCTTCCATCGCGGCCCGTCCATCATGACCTACGATCGCGGCGCCAACGCCATCGTGAGGCAGGACAGCCGAGTGTGGATCGCCGGACTGGGCGACGAAGGTGGCGGTGGGGCCTGGCTGGCCGCCATCCTCAAGCAATTCGTCCAGCCCAATAAGGAGGAACTCGACCGCTACGCCCAGTTTGTTGACGGCACGCTGTGGGGCCAACTTCAGCATAAGGATGGACCACAGCAGTATGGAGTCCGCAAGAGCCTCTTCTACTACCAGCCCGATGCCATGCCGCCCGGCTACTATCAACCCGGATTCGACTGGAGCACCTGGACCAGCTGGAACCAGCACGACTCGGAGCGCGTCGACCGCTCCTACGATTATCCCCATGTGGTCGCGGCCTACTGGGTTCTCTATCACCTAGCCCGCAATAACCCGGGCCTGGTCACCCAGCACCCATGGCAGTGGTATCTGACCCACGCCTACGAAACTTCGATGGCCATGACAAAGTTCGCCCCGCAGTACGCGGTCTACGGACAGATGGAAGGCGACATCTTTCTGCAGCTGCTGGCCGAGCTCAAGCGGGAGGGCATGCACGATCAGGCCGCCAGCCTCGAAGCCAGCATGCGCGCCCGCGCCGATCGCTGGAAGCAGGAAGCCTACCCGTACGGCAGCGAAATGCCCTGGGACTCAACCGGGCAGGAGGAGGTTTACGCCTGGACGAAATACTTCGGATACGATGACAAAGCCGCCGTCACCCTCGATGCCATTCTCGGCTACGATCCGACCATCCCGCACTGGGGCTACAACGGCAGCGCCCGCCGCTACTGGGACTTCCTCTTCGCCGGCAGCTACAAGTACCGGCGCCTGGAGCGGCAACTCCACCACTACGGCTCTGGGCTAAACGCCATTCCGCTATTGGCCGAATATAGCGAGCACCCCGAGGACCTTTACCTTCTGCGCGTGGGTTATGGCGGAACCATGGGAGCGCTCACGGACATCGACCAGGAAGGCTTCGCCTCCGCCGCCTTCCATTCTTTCCCCGACATGCTTCGCGCCGACCCGATTTCTGGCGACTACGGTCCGAATTTCTTCGGGCACGCCTGGAACACCGCGACGTACATCGTCGACGACCCAGAGTTCGGATGGCTGGCGTTTGGCGGCAATCTCAGGACGGAGAAAAACTCGATCGTGGTGACTCCCCTCGATTCCTACCGCGCCCGCGTCTATGTGGCGCCCAAAGGATTGTGGCTCACGCTCGAGGCCGGCAGCTTTGAAAGCCTAGCCATGACTGCCGGCGGCGCCATACGCGTAGGGCTGGCGGCTGCCACGACGTTTACTCCGCTGGCCCGGCTGCGCATCGAACAGCCAGCCAAAGTGCGGGATGTGGGGAGATACCACCCCAGCCCAATTCTCCGGGTTGAGCGCGACGCTTACGTGGTGCCTCTTTCCCAAACAACGACGTGGGTGGACCTGTCGGACAAGCCCTAGGAATGCCGATCCATTGGGAACTCAGCCGCGCTGGGGACACCCTTGCCCGTGCACCGCTCACGTCCGCAAATACGGAACCCACACCTCCATCGCCGCCGGCTCCCGATTCGCCCACGCGTAGTACGGAATCAGCGTCAGCTTCTGTGGCCGCGTTCCCGGCGCCCGCGGAATCGCCAGACGGTACAGCGGATCCTCCGCCGACGACGGCTGCAGCGCCGCCCCCTGGTGACGCAGCACCGTCACTCCTCCCAGCAGTTCGGCCTTGTGCTCGGCCTCAAACGCCGCAGGGCTCTGCCCCACTACCACCGCAACATCGGAAAGAACCTGAAGCTCGGGCTGATCCAGCCCCTCGAGACAATACACAACCGGCCCACGTTGCACCGCGATCCGCCCCGCATCCTCGGGTATTCGCGGATTCGCCACCACAATCTCGGTGGGCATCGGGAAGTTGAGGCTCACCGTGTCCCCCGGCTTCCAGCGCCGCGCCAGCGCCAGATAGTGCCCGGACTGCACGTCTTTCACACCCTGCCCATTCACGGCCACCGTTGCCTGCCGCACCCAACCCGGGACCCGCAGGTACAGCGTGAAGTCCGCGGCTTGCGCCGGCGAGACCGTCATCTGCACCTCGCCCTCCCACGGATACCCGGTCTTCTGCCGGATCTCGAGCGGCGTCCCATTCTCCAGTCGCCAGTCGAGCCGCGAATTGTCGTACAGGTGCACATACACCCCGTCCTTGCTCGTGCTGTAGAAGTAGCCCGGAAGCGAGGCGAAGGTGCGCTCCAGATTCGGCGGGCAACAGGTCACGTCATACCAGGGATTGCGGATCTTGTCCCCCGACGACGGATCGAACGCCAGCGGGTTGCGATAGCAATAGGTCGTTCCGTCTAGCGACATCCCGGAGTTGATGCCGTTGTACAGCGCGCGCTCCATGACATCGGAGAACCGCGCCTCCCCGCTCGCCGCCAGCATGCGCCAGTTCCACATGAAATTGCCGATGGCCGCGCAACTCTCGCCGTAGGCCTGCGCATTGGGCAATTCATAAGCGTCCCCGAACGCCTCACCCTGGCTCCGCGCGCCCACTCCTCCGGTCACGTACATCTGCCGCTTGGCCAGGTCGTCCCACAGCACGTTCAGCGTCTTCCAGTAGGCCGGGTCGCCGGTTTCAAGGTAATAATCCGTCGCGCCGCAACACGCATACATCGCCCGCACCGCGTGTCCTTCGAGCCTGGTCTTCGAGGTGAAGGGGATACCGCAGTTCATGTAGACGATCTGCTTGTGCTCGAGCGGAACCCGCGCATCCCCCTCGAGGATGTATCCCGCCAGCTCCACGTAACGGCGGTTGCCGGTGGTCCGGTACAGCTCAATCAGCGACATTTCGATCTCGGGATGCCCGGAGACGATCGGCTTCTTATCCGGTCCCGGCCCGTAGTTGGGAAGCAGAAATCCATCCACAAACTTGACGCCTGCATCAAGCAGCGTCCTGTCCCCCGTGGCGCGATAGTAGGCAATTGCTCCCTGCAGCATGTGGCCGAGGTTGTAGAGCTCGTGACCCACTTCCTGGGTATGGGGAAGCATGCGCAGCGACGCCCGGTCCTCCACGTAATAGGTGTTCAGATATCCGCTGGGCTCCTGCACGGCAACCACTTCGCGGATCATCTGGCTGGTCGCGCCGCGCAACTCGGGTCGATCTCCCGATTGCAGCGCGAATCCCACCGCTTCGATCCACTTGTAGATATCGGAGTCGGAAAAGTAAGGACCCTTCTGCGGCGCCGAACTCTTCCCCGCCAGCCGCCGGAAATTCTCCATGCGTCCGTGCGCCTCCAACTGCTCGCGCATGGTCGGGATGCTGCTCTCCAGGTTGGTCCGACGCCGCTTCGACCAGAAGCCCTGCTCGATGGTCACCGCGCGAACCGGCACACTGTGAAGCTTCGCGTAGGGAGAAGAAACCAGGTTCAAGACCCCTTGATCCCTCCACGCCAACACGGACTTCCCGCTCAGATCCAGCGCCGGTGCCGGCGAGAGCGCGCCAGCGGAAGCGAGCAACGGCCGGCCCAGATAGGAAGCTCCCGCCCAAGAAGCCGCTATGGAAACGAACTGCCGTCGGGAGAGAGGGTGCTCAAAACCCATGGCGAAACCTCCGTGCCTGCGCCCCGCCTGGAAAGTGGGGAATGTCTATCATGGTAATCGTTTCTCAATCTAGCCGAAATCTTTTGTGTGTAAGATCTAAAGATCCATGTTCGGTATGCGTCTGCCACTGCGACTCACGCTCCTCGCACTTCTGTTCCCATGCCTTCCCCACGCCTGGACGCAAACCGCAGCCGATCCCTTGCCCCCCATCATCGCGGCGCTTCGCGCCAAGGATTTCGCCCAGGCTCTCCAACTCCTCCAGCCTGCCCTTGAACAGTTCCCCAAGGACCCGCGCCTATGGTCGCTGCAGGGGGTTGCGCTCTCTGCACAAGCAAATAAGAAGGAAGCGCTGGCAGCATTCCAGCACGCGCTGAGTTTGGCGCCGAATTATCTGCAGGCCCTGGAAGGTGCGGCCCAGATCGAATACGACGCCAGCAGCGACGCTGCCATCCCGCTCTTGCGCCGCGTGCTCGAGTTGCGTCCTGACGATCAGACCAGTCATGCTATGCTGGCGGTGCTGGAATACCAGCGCGGCCACTGCGCTGCCGCGGTCCCTCATTTTGACAAGGCCGGAACCCTGCTCGATTCGCAGGTCGACGCGCTTCACGCCTACTCCACCTGCCTGATGAAGCTCAAGCGATACGACGATGCCGCCGCGGTCTTTGCCCGCGCCGTCGCCCTGCACCCGGACGATCCCCGGGAGCGTCACCTCTTGGCTTCCATCCAGCTCATGGCGCAGAAGCCGCAGGACGCCCTGGACACTCTGGCGCCGCTGCTCGCGCTCAAGGATCCGGACGCGGATACCCTGGAACTCGCTGCCACCGCCTACGAGGATGTAAGGGATACGCCCAAGGCAGTCAGCACGCTGCGGCAGGCCATTATCCTGGACCCGCGCAACGTGAACCTTTACCTGGACTTTGCGAACATCGCCTTTAACCACCAGTCGTTCCAGGTCGGCATCGATGTGATCACCGACGGCCTGGGCGTAATGCCGACCGCCTCGCCCCTCTTTCTGGCGCGGGGTGTGCTCTACGTGCAGTTGGCCGACTATGACAAGGCGGAAGCCGATTTCGAGGAAGCTTACAAATTGGATCCGAGCCAGTCTCTCAGTTCGGCCGCGCAGGGACTGGCCGCCGTGCAGGAGCACGATTTCGATCGCGCCCTGGCCACCGTGCAATCGAAGCTCGCGCGCAAACCGAACGACCCCCTCCTGCTCTACCTTCAGGCCGATGTGCTGGTCGAGAAGGGCGCCGATCCCGGCACCCCCGCGTTCGACTTGGCCATGCGCTCCGCCAAGAAGGCGGTCCTGCTCCAGCCCAGTCTGGCCGACGCTCACGACGTCCTGGCGAAGCTCTACCTCATGACCGGACAGAACCAGGCCGCTGCGGAACAATGCCGCAAGGCCATCAGCATCAATCCCAAAGACCAGACCGCCGTCTACCACCTGATTCAGGCCCTGCGGAAATCGGGTGAGAAGGCCCAGATTCCCGACCTGCTGAAGCGCTTGGCCGAACTCCGCGCGGAAAGCACCCAGGATGAGCGGGAACACAACCGCTACAAGCTAGTGGAAGAAACGCCTGAGAGCAAAGAGTCCGCTCAACCCTGAGCACTAACACGTCGATGGAGCCCTATGCAAAAACAAGACAACTGTTACTTGCCAAGTTCCGAACCACAGCCTCGGGCTAGGCCTCTCGATGGAGGGCGTCCGTAGCCGCTGTTCCCTGACCGCGGCAAGCTGATCTCACTCCACAACTCATGCTCCCTGGTGCGAGCGGATTGTGCCCGCACCCTTTACGCTCCCCTCCGTCGAGGTGATAATGTTCACCTTGACCCCGCCAAAGGACACACTCGGGTAATGGCCTCAACACGCCGTAGTTTTCTGCAACTCTCCCTGGGCTCCATGATTTCCCTCACCTCGTCACGCCTCTTCGCCCAAGGTGTGGCACAACACACCGCCAAACCCATGGCCAGGCCAGCTCCCTCTGGCCGCCCTTTCCACGCGCACTTTGTGGATGTGGCCGGGGCGGCAGGACTCAAGGCCCCAGTGATCTACGGCGGCGTGGACAGCAAGAAATACATCCTGGAGGCGACCGGCTGCGGCTGCGCCTTCCTCGACTACGACAACGACGGCTGGATGGATATTTTCCTGCTCTCGGGCACGCGTTTGGCGGAGAACCCTGCCGACGCCGTCGCCCGCCTCTACAAGAACAATCGCGACGGAAGCTTCACGGATGTCACCGAGAAAGCAGGATTGCAGGCCACCGGCTGGGCATCGGCGGTTTGCGTCGGTGATTACAACAACGACGGCTTCGAAGATATCTTCTGCACCTACTACGGGCAAAACCGCCTCTATCGCAACAACGGCGACGGCACTTTCACGGATGTAACCAAGGCCGCGGGCTTGTGGAACGAGCAGCCGCGCTGGGGCGCCGGATGCAGTTTTGTGGACTACAACCGCGACGGCCACCTTGATTTGTTTGTCTCCAACTACGTGCGCTTCTCATTCGAACATGCTCCGGTGCCCGGAGAAAACGTGAACTGCAACTGGAAAGGCATTCCCGTAGAGTGTGGGCCGCGGGGCTTGCCTCCCGGCCGGCACTCGCTCTATCGCAACAACGCGGATGGAACGTTTACCGACGTGAGCCGGGAGGCGGGCATCTCCAAGGCCACCGAGAGCTACGGCATGACGGTGGTCGCGGCCGACCTGGACGAAGACGGGTGGCCTGACATTTACGTGGCCTGCGATTCCACACCCAGCCTTCTCTTCATGAATAACCACGATGGCACCTTTCGGGAGGAGGGCGTTTTGCGAGGGGTAGCCCTGAGTGATGATGGCGCCGAGCAGGCCGGCATGGGTGTGGGGGTAGGCGACTACGACCTGGACGGGCACCTGGATTTGTTCAAGACCCACTTCGCCGACGATTCCAACGGCCTTTACCATAACGACGGGAAGGGGAATTTCGACGAAGTCACCCGTTCCACGCGGGTGGCGGTCGAGACTCGCTACATCTGTTGGGGCGCCGGCATCGTTGACCTGGACAACGACGGATATCCCGACATCTTTATGGTGACCGGCAATGTCTATCCCGAGGTGGAGCGAAAGTTGCCTCAGTATCCCAACAAGACTCCACGCGTGGTATTTCGCAACCTCGGCAATCGGACGTTCGAAGAACTAGGCCCCGAGGCCGGATCCGGCGTGATTGAGGCTCACAGCAGCCGTGGTTGCGCCTTTGGCGATTTCGACAACGACGGGGACGTGGACATTCTCATCGTGAATCTCAACGAGCCCCCGTCCTTGTTGCGCAACGACCTGAGCGGGAAACAGAACTGGCTCAAGGTAAAGTTGGAAGGCGTCAAGTCGAACCGGAGCGCCCTGGGTGCGCGTGTGCTCGTGCGCTATGGGGGGAAGGTCCAGGCACAGGCAGTGCTGAGCCAGTCCAGTTTTTATTCCTCGAACGATCCGCGCCTGCACTTCGGCCTGGGGGCATCGACTTCGGCTGATGTGGAGGTCTTCTGGCCGAACGGTCTGCAGGAGAAATTCAAAGGGGTTGCGGCGAACCAGCTGTTGACCTTGCGTGAAGGAAGCGGAGCGGTCCCGAGCAAGGGTTGGACAAAGCCCTGAATCTCGTCTCGCCATGGGAGGAACCGCCCCAGGAAGGTCCGCCTGCCCTTACGTGAACGTAGGTACCGCAACGTAAGAAGCCGGCACTCGAGAGAACCGATTTAAGCCCACGAATAAAGTTCTTGACAAGCGGAAGGGAAGGTTAGTATAAACTGCGCCCAAAAGTAAACGTTTGCCGGGTGAGGAGAGTTATGCGGGCGAAACTGGAGTGTTTCTGTACTCTGCTGCTGCTTCTGTGCTTCACCTCCGTAGCCAGTTATGCGCAGTTCACCGGGAATATTCAAGGGGTGGTGCAGGACGAAACCGGCGCTGCCATTCCGCACGCCAAGATCACCGTCGTCAATACGGCCACACAGGCGGTCTCCGAAAGCACAACCGATGGCGGGGGCAACTACCGCTTCGTGAGCCTGGCTCCCGGCTCCTACAAGATTACGGTTGAGGCCGCTGGATTCGCCAAGTCCGAGGTCAGCATTAACTTGCTGACCGAGCAGAATTTGAACGTGCCCGTGACCTTGAAGGTCGGCACCGTGAGCGAGGCGGTCAATGTGTCTGCCGAAACGCCCGTGGTGGACACGGCGGACAGCCGCAACCAACTGACGCTTGAACATTCCGGAGTTACGCAGTTGCCTGTTCCCGGCCGCAATTTGGTCACCTTGACCACCCTGGCGCCAGGGGTGACTGGACTAGGGACGATGGGAGGAGGACAGCCCGGCAGCGCCGGCACTCCCGGGTCCGGCGTGGACAACTATTCCACGGAAACTCAAGTCGACGCCAGCGCCAACGGCCAGGGCCAGATGTCCAATATGTACGTGATCGACGGCCTGGATGTAACCAGCGGCATTCGCCAGGGTGTGCTCAATCTCACTCCCAACCCGGACTCCATTCAGGAAACCAGCATTCAGGTCAACACCTACTCGAGCGAATACACGCGCGCCACGGGCGTACAGGAAGTGCTGACCACGAAGTCGGGAACCGACATGTTCCACGGTTCTGCGGCTGACTGGTACTACTACCAGAACTGGTTCTCGACAACGCACTTCTCCGGCCCCAAGTACCTGCCCTTCCACGGCAACAACATGTCGTTTACCATCGGGGGTCCGATTATCCCCCATCACCAGTTCTATTTCTATTTTGCGGTTGAGCCTTTGCGCTCATCCCGTGCCACCAGCGGGGCTATTCAGTTCGCCGATCCGGAATTTGTCGGCTGGGCGCAGCAGAACCACCCGAACAGTGTGGGAACGCATGTGCTCACCACCTACCCTGTCACGAATGTTACCGGTATCAGTCCGGTGACGGCTGAGACCTATTTCGGTAAGAACCCGAACGGCACCAACATTTGCGGTACGCCTGCGGTGGAAAACATCCCCTGCACCCTGAATATGTACGACAACGCCAATTTCAGCGCTCCTGCCATCCGGGATGGAACCCAGTACTTCGTGCGCATTGACAAGTCGTTTTCCAAGGATCGCATCTACGGCAGCTACTACCGGACGGTTCTCAAGTATGGCTCGGCATCGGCCATTCCCGCGTTCTCTACCTTAAACAACAACTGGCAGTATGCGTTGCAGGGGAACTGGGTGCACACTTTCGCCACCTCCACGCTGAATGAAGCCATTTTTGGGTTCAATCGGGTTGAGGGCGTGCTGGGCAGCGGCGCCAAAGATTACAGCGTCCCCTCCATCGCCGTGAGCGGCATCAGCACCGAAGGAGGTCAGACCTTTGGCGTGGGCTTCGCGCAGGGGGATTTCATCCAACACAACTATCACTGGCGGGATGTACTGACCCACGTTCGCGGCACGCACACCCTGAAGTTCGGATACGAAGGCTGGTACGGAGACGACGTGGAGCCGTTTCAGGGGCCATGGTCGCAGCCCACATTCAACTTCAATAACCTGTTGACCTTGGCCCAGGATGCCCCGACGACGGAAGGCCACGTTATGTACGACCCCATTGCGGGAAAACCTGTCTTATGGTCGTGGGACGCCGCGTCTAGAACTTGGGGTCTTTTTGCGGAAGACACCTGGAAGGCAAGAAAGAATCTGACACTGACCCTGGGGTTGCGCTGGGATGACAGCGGGAACCCCTGGTCCAAGAGTGCGAGCACAGTGTTCGGGAATTTCTATCTCGGCCCCGGCCAGACTTTTGATCAACAGGTAGCGAACGGTTTTGCCAAGGCGACGCATAACGCCCTCAACCATTCAGTGAACAATCTTCTGAGTCCCCGTGTGGGTGTCGCATGGGACATCACGGGGAGAGGCAAGACAGTGCTGCGCGGGGGTTTTGGCGTATACAACAATTGGCTAACCCAGGCCAACGTGCAAGAAGAATTTCGGGGCAGCCCTCCCGGCCCGATCACTCCAACCTTCACCACAGGAACTGCCACTCCCCCGCTATTCCTTCTGGGAACAGGAGGTAAGCCTCCCTTCGGCTTCACGTACCCGGCCTTGTTGGGTTCTCCCCTTTGCCCAACTCTTGGCGCGAACGGTTGCCTGAACTCGCAAGGAGGAATCGTCGGCGGCAACTTCGCGATCGGCGCCATTAACCCCAACTTAAAGTCTCCCAAAGCCGATATCTGGTCGGCAACTCTAGAGCAGAGGATCGGAAACAACTATTCCGCTAGTGTCGGTTATGCCGGATCGCACGGCTACAACATGGTCGGGGCCGGCAACACGGCGGGAATTGTCAGCTACGGTCAAACCATCAACGCCTTCGCCGGAGACTTGATTCAGAACGACAGCCTGGCACCGACCAGACTCAACCACAGCTTCGGCTCCATCGTATACGCCGACAATAATCGTTACAGCAATTACGAGAGCGTGTACTTCGAATTCAAGGGACGTTTCGCGCGCAGTGGTTTTGTGGACGCGTCCTACACGCGCTCGAAGTCCAAAGACGATGGCGGGAACTATCCCGCGGAAGCCGATCCGAAGACTTATTACGGACCGTCTCCCTGGGATGTGCCGAACCGATTTTCCCTTACCCTGAACTATGAGATACCCGGCATGAAGGGCGGCCAGGGTGCAGTGGGCAAGCTGACCAGTGGGTGGGGCATTAGTGGCACCAGCATATTCCAGAGTGGCTATCCCGCCTGGGTTTCAACCAATGCCTCATTCCAGCCGGTGTGTGCCCTCACTGGGGTGGGCGCGCCTGCCTGCCCGTCCAAAGCCAACCCCCCGGTTGGGTATGGTCCCAAAAGCGGTGATTACAACGCCGACGGAGAGAGCGCCAACACCGTGGCCAGTGTGAATATCGCGGGCCTGGATTATCCGGATGTCACGAGCTACAGCCAGGGGACCTCCAAGTCCTCCTTTCTTAACGGGGCGTTCTCTCCCGGACAATTCACGCAACCGGCTTTTGGCTCACAAGGGAATGAGAAGGCCAATCAATTCCGTTCCCCAAATTTTGCCGAGACGGATGTGAATTTCTACAAGAACACCGCCATCACAGAGAGAGTGAACCTCCAGTTCCGATTTGAGTTCTTCAACATCTTCAATCGGGTGAATCTGACAGCTTTCGACACCAACCTTGCCGACGGCACGTTCGGCAAGACAACGCAACAGCAATTGCCGCGAAACTGGCAGATCGGAGCCAAGATCTCTTTTTAGCCGCGTCCAGCGCCCCCCAACGCACCCCGCAGGCCGGACACGCAACCCCTCCGCTTCGAACCAGAAGGGGAGGGGTTTGCTGTGTGCTGTGATCTAGCACAGGCGCGTTTGATTGTCGCCCCTTTTTCGTTCGGGAAAAACATTGAGGTACAATTCCACCTGCACGCAGACTGTGAATTCCAGCTGAGTCATGGACTCGAAGCGTAGCGCTCTGCGGTTACTCATCGTTCTGGCTGCTCTCCCGGCTTTTGTTCCCCCCGGGCGAGGACAATCCACCAACCAAAGCACAGTGCGCTCCGTTGCACAGATCCCTGCCGCACAATTGCCCAGCGCGCCTAGCGGTGCGAGCCGATGCCAGTTCTGTCATCCTTCCGAGGTCGAGGGATACGCCCGCTCCGCGATGGCGCACTCTCTGCGCCGGGCGAGTCAGGAGCCGAATGGCACCGTAGAAACTCCCGACGCAAAGATCGATATGTATTCATCGCCAGGTGGCTATTGGCAGCGTCTCGAGAGTCATGGTGAGGTAACCAACTATCGGATTGATTACGTAATCGGCTCCGGCAACCACGCCTCGGGCTACCTGCTAGACCTAGCGGGTTATCTCTTTCAGTCCCCGGTCGCCTACTACAAAAGTCGCCACGCCTACGATCTGGCGCCCGGATATGAGGGATTGCCCCACCCAGATTTCACTCGACCCATCGCCGCAGCCTGTCTCTTTTGCCACTCAGGGGCTCCCTTGAGAGTCCCCGGCACGTTGAACCAGTACCGGTCCCCGCCATTCTCCGCGGAAGCAATCACGTGTGAGCGGTGCCATGGATCTGCTGAGAAGCACCTCCGCGAGCCCAGAGTGGGGACTATCGTCAATCCTGCCAAACTGGAGACTGCCGCTCGCGACAGCATCTGCGAACAGTGTCACCTGTTGGGAGTTGGCAGGGTACTCAATCCGGGAAAGAGGTTTGGTGATTTTCAGCCAGGAGAGCGCCTGGAAGAGGTTTTTACGACTTATTGCAGTGTCTGGCCTCCTGGCAAGGAGGCCGGGAAATTCAAGGTCATCAGCCATGTGGAACAACTCGCTAGGAGTACTTGCGCCCAAAAGAGCAATGGTCAGCTGTGGTGCGGAACCTGCCATGATCCACACAACAAGCCCCCCGAACCGGTGCGATTCTTCCGGTCCAAGTGCCTTTCCTGCCACATGGAGAATTTCACGGGCTCTCATCCTGGCAAGGAAAGTAACTGCATCAGTTGTCACATGCCTCGTCGGGATGCCAAGGATGGTGGACACACGGCCTTCACCGACCATAGAATCCAGCGTCGGCCCGAGCCAGAAGAGTCTCTGACGGCAGACACTGACATCGCTGCTTGGCGCGAACCTGCGCCTGACCTGCAAAGGCGGAATCTTGGCATTGCCTACGTCAATGCGGGCATGGAACGCGGTTTCCCGCCATTTCTTATCCGCGGTTACCGCATGCTAACCGATGTTCAGAACCAATTCAGCGCCGATAGTGAGGTCTTCACGTCCATAGGGGCTGCCTTGCTGTTGGCCAAACAAACCTCGGAAGCCGAACTGGCCTTCGAGCGTGCCCTGAAACTCAACCCCGATTCGGTCACCGGCGAGACGAACGCCGCGTCAGCCTATTTGCAAGCCGGCGACTTGGATTCGGCCATTGTCCACCTGGAGCGCGCGGTTGCGCTTGACCCCTTGCATCTACCTGCTGTTACCCCGCTGATCGAGCTCTACAGGCAGCAGGGCAAGGTAGCCAAAGCGGAAGAGCTCTCGAGCAAGGTGAGCGCGGCGGCGGACAAACAAAGCGTTCCAGGTGATGCGGAAAAGTCCTCCCTGAGCAGCCTCCCCAAAACGGCAGAGGCAGTCTTCAAGAACATCCAGGTGCTGAAGGGTATTTCTGCCGACCAACTGATACCCGCCATGCGGTTCATCACTTCCTCACTCGGTGTGGAATGTGCCTATTGCCATGTGCCGGACCATTTCGACAAGGACGACAAGAAGCCCAAACAAATTGCCCGCGAGATGATGCGAATGATGTTTGCGATCGACCAAGAAAGCTTTGCCGGTAGTCGTGAAGTGACTTGCTACTCCTGTCACCGAGGTTCGCTCAGACCGGAAGCTATTCCGATCGTGGGGGAAAGACAGGCGGCAACGGCCGCGGCACCTGCAGGGGAGAAGCTTCCCGTCAACCTCTCTACTGCCGACCAGTTGATCGACCGTTACGTTCAGGCTCTCGGCGGAGCAGCTGCGATCGAAAACATCACCAGCCTGGTGGAACGAGGCACGACAACAGCGGGCGGACGGTCCATCCGCATTGAAGTTTTCGATCAGAATCCCTACAAGCAGGTCTTGGTTCGGCATATGCCAGGGGGAGACAGCATTACGGTGTTCGACGGCCATGAGGGTTGGTCCAGCGCGCCGGGGCATCCCCTACGTGATATGCAGGGCGCCGACCTGAATGCCGCTAAGATCGACGCCGACCTCCACTTTCCGCTGCACATTAAGCAGGTTTTTGCTGAGTTGCGCGTGGAATATCCGGAAAAGATCAGCGAGCGCGACGTTTATGTGATTTCTTGCACGAACGTGGGTCAACCGTCAGTGAAGCTTTATTTTGACGAGCGGTCAGGAGTACTAGTGCGGCTGGTGCGATATGCTCCGACCCCACTAGGCCTCGTTCCAACTCAAATCGACTACACTGACTACCGCGATGTAGGTGGTGTGAAGATTCCGTTCCGCTTGACCGTTGCTCAACCGGACGGGAGTGCGACCACCCAGTTGGAGCACATCCAGCAGAATGTTCCGATCGATGATGCCAAGTTCGCCAAGCCCACATCATCGCAAGTAAAGTCCCCCGGGTCGTAAGCCAGCCATCATGGCCGCCAACCCGCTGTCTATCTTCGCCCTGTATGGGTGGCACGCTGCCGGCTCTCTGAGGTGCGCGAGCAGATGGATGAGGTCGACATTCAGCAGCCGCTTCCTGGCGAAGTGGGGACCTTCGCCTGAAGCTGCGACACTTCGATTCTTGCTCGAGATGTGCCGCTGACTACCCCCACCTCGGGACGGTATCTGGAGGTCGATGCTCGGTGTAATCGCCCCGGTACCCCATGTAGCTTAGGGACACCTAACAGATAACATTCGAGCTTTTCACCTGAACGTACGTGCTATAGCTCTCCTTGTCGATGCTCATGAAGGGGCGCATGGTGACGGGCTTGCCGCCGGTGGAAGTGGCGACCGACTCCCCCGCGGCCCTGTTAGATGGGGCGGCGCGGAGCAGTTCGGCTTGGTCGAAGCTGGGTTGCGAGTCGGCGATCGCGAACAGCACCAGCGGGCCGCGCAAGAGAGCCATCTGCGTCGGATGCTCCGCGTCCACGGACGCGAGACGCAGGGGCATGGGCAATTCGAGGCTGACCTGATCGCCGTCTTTCCATGCGCGCTTGAGCGCAGCAAAGCTCCCAGGCTCAACCCGTTCCAACACACGCTTTCCATTCACCATGAGTACCGGGTCGGCTGTGGCCCAGGCTGGAATACGAAGGTACAGGGTGTAATCCGCCGGCTGCGAGGCGGAGACCTGGATCTGGATCTTGTTGTCGAATGGGTACTTGGTCTGCTGCGTCAGGCCGTGTCGGCCGGAGCCTTCGGTCCAGCGCAACGAAGAAGGCGTGAACAGATTCACGTAGACGCCATCAGCCGAGCGCAGGTAGGTGCTGATGTGATAGTCGGCGGCGAGCTGGGGAAAGGTTCCCGAGCAGCAGGGCCACTTGTCTTTGTACCAGACCTTCTTGCCGGTGGTGGCATAGTCAGAGTAGTAGTACGAGGTGCCGTCAGCCTGAATGGGCCATGCACCCAGAATGGTGTTGTAGAGCACGCGCTCCATGCTGTCCCCGTACTTCGAGTCTTTGGTGACGCGCAGCAGGTAGCGGGTGATTTTGAAGTGTCCGTAGGAACCACACGGAGTTTCGAAGCTGGCGTGCGTGTGCTGCAGGCTGTTGCCGAGTTGTCCGGTGCCTGGTTCGCCGAAGGTCTCGTCCGGACCCCAGCCGCCGGTAGCAAAGCTCTGCGTGTCGAGCAACATAGCAAAGCCGTTCCGGGCTGCTCGCAGATGTTTTTCGCTGCCCAAGGTGATGTAGGCCTGCATGGCAGAACTGAAGGCGTTTACGTGGCTGTACGCGTGCTCGAAAGGAAGCACATTATTGCCCTCGGCCAGCGGATTGAAATAGGTGTCATCCTCAAGGTATTGCTTGGCCATGTCGCGGTAAAAGTCTTTACCACTGCGCTGATAAGCGAGGAACAGGTTCTCGGGCAGGGTGTAGGTTTCGTCCCAAGTGTACGACGTGTCCTTGTGCGCGCGCGCTCGCTGCTCCTGGCGGGAAAGGGCCTTCCCCGGCAAGTAGGCAACGATGGCATGGGTGAGCTTTTCATGGACATCCATGGCCATGGGATCGCGTGCGAACTCATGCGCATCGATCAGGCCGCAGGAAAGCTTGTCGTAGGTGTAGGCGGGCAGACGGTAGTCCACGAAGAACCTGGCCTTGGCATCGAGGGTTTCGGCGTAGCCCTTGACCAAACGGTTGACCTTGGCACGTGTAGGTTCGTCGCCGGTGACGGCGTAGGCGCGGGCTAAGGCTGAGACATACTGGCCGAAGCTGTGTCCGGCGATAAAGCCGTGGAAGTCGTTGCGCTCGAGGCTGAAGCCGGTGAGATCGTACCAGCCGCCCATATCCTCGCCGGGAGCGGGCAGGCCGGCGACCTGGCGAAAGACTTTGAGCAAGCGGTCCTCGTCAAGATTCAGGAAGCGAGCGTGATTCTCGTCGAATTGCCGTTTCATCGGGCCGTCGAGCAACTGGACATCGCCGTAGGCGAAGGTGGAGAGAGGCGTGGTGATGGCGACGAGGCTTGTTTGGGGGGCCGCCCACGCGGGCAGAGAGCGAGCAACGCAGGCACCGGCGGCGGTGGCGGTGGCAGCCTGGAGAAAGCGGCGGCGGGTGGTGGCGAAGGGCATGGGGATTAGCCTCCAGCAATCGTTTACTACAGAAACTTAGGAGAGCGGGCCCGGGCTTGTCAATCGGAAGCGTGGGTTTTGTTCGCCAGGTTCACCAGTGTGGCAGTACCACCGGGTGCGACGCTCATCCGATCGCCGGTAAGATGCGTCGTCGAGGACGGCCTTAGCGCTGCCGGGTGAGGGCAACTCTCTTACGCTCCTCCGGGGTTGGGTTCAGACGCCCGCTGTAACCCAGGGCTTGCGCCGAGGCTTTCTTGGTGCACCGCTTGGCGGCTGTTTTCGTTGGCCGCGGCGGCGCCAGTTTGCTTGTGCCTCCCTGTTGGGGCTGGCGTGCGCAATACGCGCACATCAGGCGGCGGAGGTAGAGCACAGCGCGTCTTCGATCTCGGCGATTTCGGCGGCGGAGAGGTGGAATGCGGTGGCGCCGAGGAGGCCCGACAGTTGTTGCGGGCTGCGGAAGCCGATGATGGCTGCGGTGACCGCAGGATGTTTCAGAGCCCAAGCGATGGCCACTTCTCCGGGCGTGCGGCCGTGGCGTTTGCCGATGGCGGCTAGGAGTTCGACCAGGCGGAGGTTGCGGCTCAGGAGCGGCTCTTGGAAGTTGGGCAGGTTGCGCCGCCAGTCGTCGGGAGTAAGACAGGCTACGCGCTCCTTGGTCATCGTGCCGCTGAGCAGGCCCGCGGACATGGGCGAGTAGACGATGACGCCGATGTGATGGCGTTCGCTGTAGGGTAGGATCTCCGCTTCGATTTCTCGGGTGACGATGGAATAGGGAGGCTGAAGGCAGGTGATGGGAGCGATGGCCTGGGCGCGCTTCATCTGGGCCACGCTGAAGTTGGAGACGCCGAGATAACGCACCTTGCCTTCGCCTTGCAGGCGGGCCATTTCGGTCCAGCCTTCTTCGATCTCCTCATCCGGCCTGGGCCAATGGATCTGGTAGACGTCCAGGGCATCGACCCGCAGGCGGCGCAGGCTGGCTTCGCACTCGCGACGGATGGAGTCGGCCTTGAGCGAGGAGCCAACGTTGAGGGCGGCGTCCCAGACCTTGCCGCACTTGGTGAAGAGATAGGGGCGGGTGGAACGGCCTTCTAGGGCGCGGGCGACAATCTGTTCGGAGTGGCCGAGGCCGTAAAGGGCGGCGGTGTCGATCCAATTGAGGCCGCGATCGAGGGCGGCGTGAAGGGCGGCGATGGAGTCGCCGTCGTCCTGCGGGCCCATGCTGCCGGTCCAGCCCCCGCCGCCCATGGCCCAGGCGCCGATGCCGAGTCGCGTGATGTGAAGATCGCTGGTTCCGAGTTGCGTGGTTTGCATGCCTTTTCCTTTTCCGGAGCCGCAGTGCAGGGCAGCTACATCCCCGATTCATTCCTCAGCTGCAGAAAGAGCAAGTCCTTCGCTAACGCGCAGGATCACAAACTTCAAGCCGAAGCGCCGTTTCGTCACGAATCAGCCTTTGCGCAGGCGGGCGGGGACGACGGAGACGCAGGCTTCGGTTTCATCCTCCCAACGGCGAAACGCGAAAGCGATTACCGGAAAGACCTCTCTAGGGACATTATTCCGTCCATTCACCTGCTGCGAGTTCCCTTTCACCTCGAGCACTGGAACCGAGCGTCAAAGTTAGATCGTCCGGTCTAATTTCGTCAACTGAGGAGCGGACCGAGCCTTGCGGCGGAGGGAGTTTAGGGATCCAGGCGGCTGCCTGACAGGCGGTATGAGCCGAAGAAAATGCTCTTCAAGAGGCGCCCAGGCAAGTCCGCGATCGTTGCGGTAACTCCTTGCCTGGCCTATGGTTCTGCGTATGGCGGTTATGGTTTTCAGTAGGCGTCGCTGCCGGCAACACCCTCCTATCTTTCGGTGAGACCAGGAGGCAGTTGGAGGAAGCGACGCGTTCGATTTGAGCCGCCACCGAAGGGAATTCGGGATGGAGGGGGGGCGATGTACAGCACGGATCACGGCATCGAAAATTCCTTGACAGGGGAAGAGGAAGGGGACTATAAGAAACAAAAAATGTGAGTAATCGTTTACTCACAGTGTCCGCTGCGGGGTGAGATCAATGCTTGCGAAAAGGCTGTTGCCTCATCTGCCACAGCTGTTCCTGCTGCTCTGCCTGCTCTCCAGCGTGGGCGCGTATGCCCAGTACAGTGGCAACATTCAAGGCGTCGTCACCGACCCGACAGGGGCGGCCGTCAATGGAGCTTCCATCCAGTTGCGCAATGTGGACACGGGGGTCACCGCGGCCACGACCACCAGCGATTCGGGGAATTACCGCTTCAGCAGTATGCAGCCGGGCCACTACGTGGTTACGGCCGAGGCTAGCGGCTTCGCCAAATCGGAAGTGAGCCTCACGCTGGGAACAGCCGAGACGCAAGGTATCAATTTCAAACTGGCGGTCGGAGCAACGTCGCAGGCGGTGACGGTGTCGGCGGAAGCGCCGGCGCTGGATACGGATGAGACCCGGCTGCAGGCGACGCTGCCGTCAACCACGGTGCGGGACCTGCCGCAGCTGAACCGGAACCTGTGGGATGTGCTGGCGGTGACGCCGGGTGTGGTGGGCGCAGGGGTGCGCGCGGCGGGGACATCGCCGGGCGGCGGGAATGACAACTTCGGAACCCAGACGCCGCAACTGAGCGCCAACGGGCGGAGTTACACGGGCAACCTGGTGATGGTGGACGGAATGAACGTCACCAGTCCGATTCAGAATGGCAACATCATCCTCGCGCCGGTGCCGGATGCGGTGCAGGAAGCATCCTTGCAGGCCAACTCCTGGGACGGAGAGAACTCGCTGGGCAGCTCGATCCTGATCCAGGTGACGACCAAGTCCGGGACCAACCAGTTTCACGGGACGGGCAGCCTGTTCTACACCAATCAGGACCTGCAGGCGACGCCGGATTTCCAGAGCGGGATAGCGGCCTTTCAGCGCAAAGATCTGGTGGGGACACTGGGCGGGCCGGTCATTAAGAACCGAGTGTTCTTCTTTGCCGATTTTGAGAAGCTGTGGTCAAAGACTCCGGAGCAGCAGGGCACACAGACGTTCGAGGCGCCTGAATTCGTTGGCTGGGCACAGCAGAATTTTCCCAACACCGTGGGGACCACTGCCCTGACAGCGTACCCAGCCACCTTCCTGAAGCCGACGGGCGCAGTCACGACAGCGTCCACCTACCTGCTGGGGAACACGGGATGCGCGGCGAACCAGACGACGATCCCGATCAGCGGGACGATCACCATCCCGTGCAGCCTGCCGGTGCTTGATTCGGGCAGTTTCGTCTTCAGTCCTTACTACAACGCGCTGCAGTACAACTTCCGCGCGGATTTTTATGCCACCCAGAAGGACCGCATTTACCTCAGCTACTACAACGATTCCTTTGACCAGCAGCAGCCATCGCCGCGGCAGGGACTGGGAGCGCTGGACATCATGAGGAACCGGTACGGGCAAGCGGACTACACGCACACGTTCAATCCCGGCCTGCTGCTGGAAGGAGGCTTTGCCTTTGCCAGCGTAGGCGGGGCCAACGGGCAGGACGCGAACCTGAAAGTGCCGGAGATCACGGTGAGCCAGGGCAGCGAAGGCTTCCACATCGGCGGGGGCTGGGGGCCAGGCGAGTACCGGGGACCGAACTACAACTGGCGCGCGGTGTTGAGTTGGGCAAGGGGCAAGCACAATTTCAAATTTGGCTACACTGGCGACCACGCCATCGAGCACGGGGACTTCACCCCGACCAATGTGCGTCCGAGCTTCATCTTCTCCGATTTGGTGCAGCTGGTGCAGGACAATCCGGTCAGCGAGTCGGTAGGGGCTTACAATCCGCTCACCGGGATGGCGGGACTCGTCGTCTTCGGCGGACAGACCAACCCGTTCGGCTTTTACGCGCAAGACGACTGGAAGGTGAAGCCGAACCTGTCGCTTACGCTGGCGCTGCGCTGGGATGATTTCACCGACCATACGGCGTGGGGTAACAGCGGGTTCCAGTTCAGCAGCCTGTTCCTGGGTTCGGGAAGCACGTTTAACGAGCAGGTGACCAGCGCTGTGGTGCGTCCGGTCACTTCGGTGTTTGCCAGCCCCATGACGAACTTCTGGAGTCCGCGGGTGGGCTTCGCCTGGGACCCGACAAAGACCGGGAAATGGAGCATTCGGGGCGGAGTCGGGGTTTTTCGCGACTGGGTGGTATTGGGACAAAGTGTCGACCAAACGCGGAACAATCCTCCCGGGGTGATCAGCCCGACGTTCACCACCGGGGGCACCGGTGTTCAGCCGATTTTTGCGCTGGCACCCTCCGGGACTTATCCCTTCAACTATCCGCTGCCCCCGATTCCGGCCGGTGAGTTGAACGAGGCGGGCGGTATCACGGGGATTCAATCGGCGGTCACGTCGCTGGACCGGAATATGACGGCGCCGCTGGCGGTGAATTATGTGGCGGGATTCGAGCACCAATTGCCCTGGAACCTGGTGGCTGGGGCCAACTACTCGGGCTCGCGGAGTTACAACGGGTTGAGCGGGGCGGACGTGAATCGATTTCCGGGCGGGGCGGTACTCACTCCAGGTGGAGGTGAAACCATCAAGCGGCTGAACCCGAATTTCGGCAGCATCACCTACGTCAACAATCCGAATGCGGCGACCTACAACGCGATGGTTCTCAGCCTGCGGGGCAGAGCGGGGGCGCGGGGGAACTTCCAGGCTTCCTACACGTTGTCGCGCGCCCAGAGTTATCCGGAGGCGAACACGCGCTTCGACCAGGACGCCGGGCTGAACATTCCCGACCAGAGCGCCTACTTCACCTACTGGGGAGATGCGAACTGGGATGTGCGGCAGCGGTTCTCCTTTTCCGGGGTGTACACCATCCCGGGGATGACGAGCGGGGTGGGGAAGGTACTCACTTCGGGATGGGCGGTGTCGAGCATTATGGCGATACAGACCGGGACGCCATTCTGGGTGCACAACACGAACCCACCGACGGCCGCCGTCAATCCGGGCGACTACAATCTCGACGGCCTCAACTGGGACGTTCCTGATACCCCGTCCCAAAGTTTCAGCGGTTCCTACAGCACGTCCGACTACAAGAAAGGGATCTTTACGACGGCCGACTTCCCCGCACCGACCGGAGGCCAGGAAGGCAATCTCAAGCGCAACATCTACCGCAATCCCGGCCTGGTGCAAATCGATGCCAGCCTGTTGAAGAACAACCATCTGCCGTGGCTAGGCGAGCAGGGGAACCTGCAGTTCCGCTTCGACTTCCTGAACCTGTTCAATCACGTGAACCTGGGCCCGGTAAACGCCGACATGGCCAACGGCAACACCTTTGGAGCGGTCACGACGGCGCTGGCGGCCAGGCAGATCCAGCTGGGGATACGTGTGTCGTTTTGAGTCCCCGTGCATGAGGATCGAGCCGGGGGGGTGGGCCCCCGGCTCGAGTTTTGTTGACCAACCGCTCTCCCCAGACGCCCTTAGTTGCGGGCCGCCTCGAAACGCCGAGGGGGATTACACTGGTGCAGCCCTGTCCCAGACTGAAGAACAGCCGAGGGAAGCTGCGGACGTGACGATTCGAGAGGCTGAAGCCCCAAATCTTATTTGCGGCTAACGCGAAGGCGTCCTGATGCGAAGCGTACGTCCCTGGCACACCGCCGAGGCAGGATCGCACTCGGAGAGGATCCATTCATGTTCTCTGCTTCCCGACGTCGTTTTCTGCACCAGGCTTCCGCGGCGGGAGTGGGGTATTCGACGTCCGCGTTGCTGGGCGGTTGGTTGTGGGTGCAGGGCGAGCCCTCGAAGACTCCAGCCAATGCTTCGGTCCGCGTGTACGTAGATTCGCGGCGAACCATCGCCCCGCTGGACCGGAATCTGTTCGGGTCGTTTCTCGAGCACCTCGGGCGCGCCATCTACGAAGGGATCTACGATCCGGGGTCGAAGCTCGCCGACGGAAACGGATTCCGGAACGACGTGCTGCAGGAGATCCGGCAGCTGGGTGTGCCGATGATCCGGTATCCGGGGGGGAACTTCGTTTCCGGATACAACTGGCTGGATGGGGTGGGCCCCAAACAGAACCGGCCGCGGGCGCTGGACAAAGCCTGGAACTCGATCGAGTCGAACCAGTTCGGCACGGATGAATTCCTAGCCTGGTGCAAGCTGGCGAACACGAGCCCGCTGATGGGATTGAACCTGGGCACAGGCACTCCCGAGGAAGCGGCAGCGCTGGTCGAATACTGCAACGTCGACAAGGGGACAAAGTGGAGCGATTTGCGGCGGCAGCATGGCTACGCGGAAGCCTGGAGAGTCGAGTACTGGTGCCTGGGAAATGAAATGGACGGTCCGTGGCAGATCGGACACATGCCGGCGACTCAGTACGGGCTGAAGGCGCAGGATGCGGCGCGGCAGATGCGCTATGTCGATCGTTCGCTGAAGCTTATCGCCTGCGGGTCAAGCGGGCCGTTCATGCCAACCTACCTGGAGTGGGATCGCGAGGTGCTGGAGCAGTGTTACGAGTATGTGGACGGGCTCTCCCTGCACCGGTATTTCGGGAACAATGAGCGGGACACCGGCGGGGACAGCTCGAAGTACCTGGCCATGAATCTGTCCATGGACCGGCAGATCGCCGAGACACTGGCAGTGTGCGACCTGGTGCGGGGCCACCAGCATTCTGCGAAGAAGCTGTGGCTGTCGTTCGATGAATGGAATGTCTGGTACCGCACGACCAAGGGCGCGGCGGTGGACGGAAATCGGCAGGAGGCGCCGCATCTGCTCGAGGAAGTCTACAACCTGGAGGATGCCCTGCTGGTTGGCGGACTGGTCAACACGCTGCTGCGGAACTGCGACCGGGTGAAGGTAGCCTGCCTTGCACAGCTGGTCAACGTGATCGCCCCGATCATGACAAATCACGATGGTTTGTTCCGGCAGACGATCTACTATCCCTATAGCTGGGGCCTTAAGTTTGCTCGGGGCGCGGTGTTAAGTTTACTGGTGGAGTCGCCGAGCTACGAGGTTTCTGGGCTGGGGGACGTGCCCTATGTGGACGTGGCCGGGTCGTTCGACAGCGGGGACGGAAAGCTCACGCTGTTCATTCTGAATCGTGACCTGGCCAAGGCGCACACGCTGGAGGTGGTCTGGGAAGACGGGGCTCCGGCCAAGGCGCTGGCCGGGTTCGTGCTGACCGGGGACGACCTGAAGGCGGCGAACAGTTTTCAGACTCCGCAGCGGGTGGTTCCGGCATCGTTCGAGAAACCGACGACGGGGGGAGGAGTGAGCCGCTTCGAGGTACCGGCCCGATCGTACGTGGTGGCGCAGTGGGGGCGCTGAGGGGGCGACGAGCAAGCGTTTACTCGAAAAGCTCGAGGGTGGGGGAAGAGTGCTGCTTCGGCTGGATGGGCCGGTTCGATGCAGGGTCCAGTAGACTGGATGAGATCAGGAATCCGGTCCAGGCCGGCACAAGTAGGTAAGCGCGGAGAGCGGCCGCAGAGACCTGAGGAGAAAGATCACTCGTGCGTGACAACTGATTCCCTTAGGTCAGGAGAAACTCGGAGGACGAATGTTCGGCAAGGATGCTCCCGGAAAAGTGGCGATCCTGTTCGGCCTGATGCTGTGCGCCCCCGCGTTGCAGGCAGCCACACAGGTGACGAAGGCGTTCTTTGGCAAGACTCCCGACGGCACTGCGGTTGATATCTACACCTTGACCGAGGGCAAGTTTGAAGCGCGCATCATGACCTACGGTGGGATCGTAGTGTCGTTACGCGTGCCCGACCGGGAAGGAACCTCGGACGATGTCGTGCTCGGTTACGACTCGCTGGACGGGTATATCGCGAACAACAGCCCGTATTTTGGGGCGCTCATCGGACGCTACGGCAACCGTATCGCTCACGGGATGTTCGCGCTCGCGGGGAAGACCTACACGCTGCCTAAGAACGACGGCGACAACACGCTGCACGGGGGAAGGCGGGGCTTCGACAAAGTGGTATGGTCCGGACAGCCGATCCAAGACGGTGTGGAACTCACCTATGTCAGCCCGGACGGAGACCAGGGCTTTCCCGGAAGGTTGACCGCCGTGGTGCGCTACACCTTGTCGCGGGGTGCGCTCCGCATCGAGTATTCCGCGACCACGGATAAGAACACGGTGCTAAATCTGACGAATCACTCCTATTTCAACCTGGCTGGGCAGGGCAACGGGGACATCCTCGGCCACCAACTGCAGATCTTCGGCTCGCGATTTACCCCGGTCGATTCCACGCTCATTCCCAGCGGAGACCTGAGGCCGGTGGAGAAGACTCCCTTCGATTTCCGCACATCGCATGCGATCGGCGAGCGCATCAACGCCGACGACGAACAGATCCGGTACGGACGAGGCTACGACCACAACTGGGTTTTGGATCACGCGGAAGGGAAACTGGGGCAGGCGGCCGAAGTGTATGAGCCCAGCACCAAGCGGGCCTTGAAGGTACTGACCGACCAACCGGGAATCCAATTTTACGCCGGGAATTTTCTGGACGGGACGATCACAGGGAAAGGCGGTAAAGTGTACGGCAAGCGCTACGCCTTCTGCCTCGAGACCCAGCACTTCCCCGACTCGCCGAACCATCCCAACTTTCCCTCGACCGAGTTGAAGCCGGGGGAGAAGTATCATTCGGTGACCGTATTCGAGTTCGGCACGGCGACTCGTGAGTAGAGCCATTGCCGGATTGCAGAATTGGCGGCGAAGGGTGATTTTGAAACGCAAGGCATAAAGGGGCGCATCGAGCGCCGGCTTGCGGGATGCCCGAAGGCGCCACGCATTAAGGCGACTCGAGTTGCACCACGGGCTGCCGGTCGCGTGGCCGGCAAGCACAGCTCGGATGACCATGGACATCCGTGAAATCGCGAAGCGGGCCAAGGTTTCGACGGCGACGGTGTCGCGAACGATCAACCGCATACCCACCGTCGACCCCCAGCTGGCCAAGCGGGTGTGGAAGATAGTGGACGAGCTGGGCTACTACCCCAACACCCAGGCACGGGCGCTGGTTTCTGGCAGAACCCGCATTTTCGGTCTGATTGTTTCCGAAATTACCAACCCCTTCTTCCCGGAAATCGTGCAGTCCTTCGAAGACATGGCGGTGGACCACAACTACGAAATTCTGCTGACCTCCACCATCCACGATCCCAAGCGGATGGAGATCTCGGTGCGGCGGATGCTGGAGCGGCGGGTGGAGGGAGTTGCCGTTCTGACGTTCGGCATGGAGGAGCGCCTGCTAGAGGGCCTGCGTTTCCGCAAGGTTCCCATGGTGTTTGTGGACGTCGGACCGGCCGTGCCCTGGGTGAGCAACATCCGGATCAACTACCAGCACGGGATCCGGCAGGCAGTACAGCATCTGGCCGCCCTCCGGCACGAACGGGTGGCCTTCGTCACCGGCCCGCTGAAGATCAAGTCGGCGCTGGCGCGCCGCGAAGCGTTCAAGGACTCCATCTCCGAAATCGGAGTGGAGCTGGATCCCAACCTCATCATCGAGGGCGATCACACCATGGAAGGGGGCATGCGGGCGCTCGGGAAGCTGCTGGCATTGCCGGAGCCGCCCACCGCCATCATGTGTTCGAATGACATGACCGCGATCGGGGTGATGCGTGAGGCCTTCGATCGGGGGATCTCGATTCCGCAGGAGTTGTCGGTGGTCGGCTTTGACGACGTGCGCTGGGCGCAGTTTATGAACCCGCCGCTGACAACCGTACAGATGTCGCAGTCGGAAATCGCCCGGCTGGCATTCAAAGCCCTGCTGCAGGAGGTGGAGCGCAAGGTTCCGGCTTCGGAAGGAACGACATACACGCTCAACACCACCCTGGTACTGCGCAAATCGACGACCTTGGCCTCGTCCGCGACCCGAAGGCGGAGCGGAAGCGCCGGACGGGACGAGGGGCGGAAGAGGCGATAGCGGCGCGGTATTTTCCCGGAAAAACGGGCGGCGGAGCGGTTGACAAACGGAGGGGGTTCCTCTACCTTGGCGTGGGAGTAAACGATTACCCAGCAGCCCCCTGAGCCCGGCCATGCTCTTGCACATCCTCAGACAAGAGGTGCTGGAGGCCAACCTCGAGCTGGTCCGCCGGGGGCTGGCCCTGTACACCTTCGGCAATGCCAGCGGCCTCGCACGCGCTGAGGGCCTGATTGCTATCAAACCCAGTGGCGTCCCCTACGAAACCCTGAAGCCCGAGGACATGGTCATTACGGACCTGGAAGGAAGGATTGTCGAGGGCGATTTGCGGCCCTCCTCCGATCTGCCGACGCACCTCATCCTCTACAAAGCCTTCCCCCAGATTGGAGGTGTAGCGCACACGCATTCCGAATACGCGACCGCCTGGGCCCAATCGGGCAAGCCGATTCCCTGTTTCGGGACTACCCACGCCGACTATTTTCACGGTCCGGTGCCGGTCACGGCCTCGCTGAGCCCGGATGAGGTGAACGGAGATTACGAGAAAAATACGGGAGAGGCCATTGTGCGCGTGTTCGAGGCGGGAGGTCAGGCCGCAGTCCCGGCGGTACTCGTGGTCAATCACGGCCCCTTCACCTGGGGACCGGATGCGAAAACCGCGGCGCACAACGCGGTGATTCTGGAATCGGTAGCGCGGATGGCATACTTGACGCTGGGGATCAATCCCCAGGCGCCGCCCGTTGGGCCACACTTGCACGACCGGCATTACCTCCGCAAACACGGGAGCCAAGCCTACTACGGGCAGGCCAAGGACAGGAAATGACGCCACCCCTCGCAGTCTTGATCTCGGACCGACTCGTCCATTTGTCAGCGGTGGATGTCGTCATCGTGGTGTCCTACTTTGCCCTGGTGCTGGGAATCGGCGCCTACCTCGAAGGGCGGTCGAAGACCGGCGAAGACTTTTTCATGGCCGGCCGGGAGATGACGGCCTGGGTCGCCGGGCTAAGTTTCCTGTCCGCCAACCTGGGAGCATTGGAATTGATGGGCTGGGCCGCCTCGGCGTACCAGTACGGCATTCTCGCCACTCACTGGTACTGGATTGGCGCAATTCCCGCCATGTTGTTTCTGGCCCTGGTGATGATGCCGTTCTACTACATCTCCAAAACGCATTCGGTACCCGGGTATCTGAAGTTGCGTTTCGGTGAGCCCAGCCGTGCGCTGTCGGCGATCTCGTTCGCTTTCATGACCGTCCTGATGAGCGGGATCAACATGTATTCGATGGCCCTGGTGATGAAGGTTGTGCTGGGATGGCCGATTCATTTCAGCATCTGGATTTCTTCCATCACCGTGGCGGTGTATGTGGCGCTGGGCGGGCTACGTTCGGCGATCTTCAATGAGGTGCTGCAGTTTGTCCTGATCTGGGCAGGTGCGCTGCTGATTCCGATCCTCGGTCTGATTGAGGTAGGCGGCTGGAACCATCTGAAGCTGCGGATCGCGCAGAACGCTTCCGCCGAATACACGCACCTGTGGTCGACGCTGGGGACCTTTGACGGCAACCCGATGGGAATCCACTGGACGGGGATCGTGTTTGGCCTGGGGTTCGTCATCTCGTTCGGGTATTGGACAACAGACTTCCTGGTGGTGCAGCGTGTGCTCGCCGCCAAGGACCTGCGCTCCGCGAAAATGGCACCCATCATCGGGGCCGCCTTCAAGATGCTGGTGCCGTTTATCGTGATCCTGCCCGGTCTGCTCGGCTTGGCGGTGCTTCCCCTGAAGCTGACCGGGGAATCGGCGGTGGCGACCAACGGCGGTCACAGCTTCAACGAGGTTCTGCCCTTGATGCTGGCCCGCTACTGCGGGCCGGGCTTGCTCGGACTGGGAATCACGGCGCTGATTGCCGGGTTCATGTCGGGGATGGCGGGGAACGTCAGTGCCTTCACCACAGTGTGGACCTATGACATTTATCGCGCGCTGATTCACAAGGATGCCGCCGACCGGCATTACGTCGCAATGGGGCGCTGGTGCACGGTGCTGGGCGTGCTGATCAGCGTGGGTACGGCGTACCTGGTGATGCAGTTCGCCAGCATCATGGACTACGTGCAGGCCCTGTTCAGTTTTTTCATTGCGCCGCTGTTCGGCACGGTGATTCTCGGGATGCTGTGGAAACGGGCCACGCATGCGGGAGGGTTCTGGGGCCTGTTGGCGGGGACGTTGTCGTCGGTGGGGATGTGGGCGTGGGTCAGGGTCGACCACAGCGCGCTTCGCTACGTGGCGTTGTCCCCGCACGCCCGCGACATGGCGGAGAACATGTACCGGGCCTTGTGGTCGTGGATCGTGTGCGTGGTGGTCACCGTGGCGGTCAGCCTGGTCACACAGCCCCGGCCTGAGAGCGAACTAAACGGGCTGGTGTACGGGGTGACGGCGATCCCCCACGAAGCGGAAGTTCCGCTCTACCACCGGCCGGCGTTCTGGGCGGTAGTGGTTGGAGTCGGGTTCGTTATTCTCAACCTCCTCGTGTGGTGAGGAGCACAGAAGGCTTGCATGCGCGAAGGCGGTATTTCGATCTGGTTCTTTATAGGAGTTTCGCTGCTGCTGAACGGGGCACTCATTGCCGGGGCGGGCATGTGGGAGGTTTTCAATCCGCCCGCGAACAAGGTGGTGCTGTTTAACCTGCACGCCGGGGTCTGGTGGGGAGCGTTGTTGTTCATCATCGGGCTGGCGTATTGCGTCCATTTTGCACCGCAACGGCAGGGCTAGAGAAGCAGTTGCCTGAGGAATGGTATGACGACGATAAAGATGACCATGGGGCTGATCGTGGGCAACCGCGGTTTCTTTCCCGATCAACTGGCCAAGACCGGGCGGGAGGAGATGCTGCGCGTGCTGGCCTCGGCGGACGTAGATGTGGTGGCCCTCACTCCGGCTGAGAGTAAACATGGCGCGGTAGAGACGCGCGAGGAATCACGCCGTTGCGCCGATCTGTTCCGCCGCAACCGCGAACGCATCGATGGCGTGATCGTGACTCTGCCGAACTTCGGCGAGGAGCGGGCCATCGCCGACACCTTGCGCTGGGCCGACTTGAAGGTGCCGGTGCTGGTGCAGGCCACGCCCGACGATCCGAAGAGAATGACCATCGCCCACCGCCGCGACAGTTTTTGCGGGAAAATGTCCGCCTGCAACAACCTTCGCCAGTACGGCATTCCCTACTCGCTGACGACTTTGCACACCGAAAGTCCGGACTCTGCGGAGTTCGCCCGGGACCTGGGGTGGTTCGCGGCCGTTTGTCGGGTGGTCAACGGGTTCCGCAACTTGCGGGTGGGGGCGATCGGCGCTCGGCCGGCGGCCTTCAACACGGTACGCTACAGCGAGAAAATCCTCGAGGCGAACGGCATTTCCATTGAAACGCTTGACCTCTCCGAGGTATTGGGGCGGATCGAGCGCATGCAGGACAATGACGAGCACGCACAGGTCAAGCTGGCAGCGATCAAGAAGTATGTGGATTCTTCGGCCGTGCCCGCGCCAGCTCTGCTGAAGATGGCAAAGCTAGGGGCGGTGATCGACTCGTGGATGAGCGCTTCCGAAGTGTCGATCAGCGCGGTGCAGTGCTGGACGTCCATCGAGGAGAACCTGGGCGTGGTGCCCTGTACCGTCATGAGCATGATGAGCAACGAGCTACTCTCCAGCGCCTGCGAGGTCGATATCTGCGGAGTGCTGGGCATGCACGCGATGCAACTGGCCTCGGGTACGCCCTCGGCGCTGCTGGACTGGAACAACAACTACGGGTCCGACCCCAACAGGGCAGTTTGCTTTCATTGCTCCAACCTGCCCAAGCACTTCTTCCGTTCGGTGAAGATGGATTTCCAGGAAATCATCGCCGGGACAGTGGGGAAGGAGAATACCTTCGGCACCTGTGTGGGCCTAATCAAGCCGGAGAAGATGACCTTCACCCGCTTCTCCACCGACGACACGGCCGGGCGCATGCGGGGATACGTGGGGCAGGGCCGGTTCACTGACGATCCCCTGAATACCTTTGGGGGAGCTGGGGTGGTGGAAATCCCGGAGATGCAGCGATTGCTGCATTTCATCTGCGCGCGCGGGTTTGAGCATCACGTGGCCGCCAATCTCTCCACGGTCGCGTCGGCGGTGCACGAGGCTGCCTCGCACTACCTGGGCTGGGACATGTACTGGCACGGTCGCGACAGCGAGGGCTGCTAATGGCGGTGGTGGCGGGAGTGGACTTCGGCACGCTGAGCGTGCGCGTGTCGATCGTCGACAGCCAGAAGGGCGTGCTGGACTCGGCCATCGCCGAATATCCCCTGCACCGGAGGGCCGACGATCCCGAATACGCGACGCAATCGCATGACGACCACATGCGGGCGCTCGCCTTGGCCACCCGCGAGGCGCTGAAGAAAGCCGGCGTTTCCGGCGACGAGATTCAATCGATTGCGCTTGACACCACCGGCTCTTCGGTCATCCCGGTCGGTAAGGGGATGCAGCCGCTGGATGAGTACTACCTCTGGTGCGATCACCGCGCCAAACGCGAAGCCGCCGAGATCACCGAAGTGGCGCACCGCATCGGATTGGAAGCGATCCAGTGGTGCGGAGGGGTCTACTCTTCGGAATGGGGCTTCTCGAAGTTGCTGCACTGGCTGCGGCACAATTCGGCCAAGCGCAAGAATCTGGCTTCGGCGTTCGAGCACTGCGACATGGTCGCCGCAACCTTGTGCGGCATCACGGATCCCACCGAAGTCAAACGCAGTGTCTGTGCCATGGGACACAAGTGGCTGTGGCACCCCAAATTCGGCGGGTTGCCCTCCGAGGAGTTCCTGACCACGGTGGACCCCTTGCTCGCCGGTGTCCGCGAGAAACTGGCAGGCGAGGTTAGCACCTCCAATCGGATCGCCGGCAGGCTCTCTCCGCACTGGGCAAAGCATCTGGGGCTGAAACCCGGCATCCCCATTCCGGTGGGAGCGTTCGACGCGCACTGGGACGCGATCGGCGCAGGCTGCGGCACCGATGACATGGTCAACGTCGTCGGTACCTCGACCTGCATCATCGGGATTACCCCCGCCGTGAGCCTGGTGCCCGGCGTTTGCGGAGTGGTCGAGGGGAGTGTTCATCCCCAGCGCACTGGAATCGAGGCAGGCCTCTCCGCCGTGGGCGACATTTTCAATGCGATTGCAACCCGCGCGGGATCTACGGTCAAGACTCTGAGCCAGGGGCTGGAGGGCTATCGTGCCGGGCAAACCGGACTGCTGCGGCTGACCTGGGACAACGGGGACCGTACCGTGCTGGTCAATCCCAATCTTCGAGGTGTAACCCTGGGATGGAACTTGCAGACTTCGGCCGAAGATGAACTGTTTGCTGCCATCGAAGGCACCGCGTTCCACACTCGTGTGATCCTGGATCGCATGGCCGAGCATGGCGTTTCCGTGAAGAGAGTCATCAATGCCGGCGGCATTCCTCCCAAGAACAAAGTATTGAATCAGGTTTACGCCAACGTGCTGGAACGCCCTGTTCTGGTGCCTCGCGAAAGCGTCGTAGGTCTTGGCTCTGCGATCTTCGCCTTTCTTGCAGCTGGCGTGTTTCGGACTGTTGAGGAGGCACAAGCTGCGATCTGCCCGTCGTACGAGACCTATGCCCCTCAGGAATCAGAGCAGCGGGTTTACAACGCTCTGTATCCCTTGTTCCATAAGTTGTACTACGCCCTCGGGAAATCCGAGGCGACGGGCCTGGGGGCAATCCTGCCTACTCTGATCTCGGTGGCCGAAGCAGTGGCCCGCGACGGCAAAATGTAATCCTCGGGCGCGCAACGTCTGCCATGGACCCCGATTGGTCCTTCATGGTGCTTTCAGGGTGTGGCCCGAGAATCGGTGCCCAAGTCGAAAGCCACCGAACTGTTACTTTTACCAGTGGGATGCTCTCGCGAAGCCTTCTACCATTCTCTCCATCTTCCCGGAGGAGTCCGTACATGAAGAAGGTGCTGCTCATCTTTACCGTATTGATTGCCACAGCCGCATTGGCGCAGGATGACCTGGGGGAGTGGCTCCAGTTGGTCAAGCAGGATCTCAAGGCGCAGAAGAAAGAGATCATCACCAAAGGCATGCAGACCTTCACCGATGAAGAGGCTAAGCGTTTCTGGCCGATTTACGATGCCTACAACGCTGAGCTGGATAATTTCGTCGATGCGAGGGTGGCCTTGATCAAGGCCTATGCCGATGATTACGACCACATGACCGATGCCAAGGCCGAGGAGCTGTTGAACCGCAGGTTCGCCATTCAGAAGCAGCGGAATCTCCTGGATGAGAAGTATCGGAAGGAGTTTGCCACCGCGCTTTCTCCACGCCGGCTGGTCCGCTTTTATCAGATCGAGCACCAGCTCGATTTGCTGATCGAATTGCGCGCCGCGTCACAGATCCCGATGATGAAGTGGTGGTAGTTCTTGATCGATGCTCTGTTTCAGTCCCAGGGTGTTGACCGTGGCGACTGCAGCGAGCTATTCATTGTGAAACTCCGAGCAGGCAGCGCCCCCAGGAGGAATCCCTATGAGTGCGACCCTTGCTGAACCCAAAACGGCGCCGACCAGGGTGTGCGCTTGGACGAAATACCCCGCGCTGTACGAGATCAACACCTGGGTCTGGCTTTCTGACCTGAGCCAGAAATACGGGAAGAAACTTGACTTGTCTTCGGTACCCTCAGCGGAATGGGATGCCATTGCTGCCTACGGCTTCGAGGGTGTTTGGTTGATGGGAGTGTGGGAACGAAGTCCTGCGGGTATTGCGATTGCGAATCGAAATCCTGGTCTGCTGGCCGACTTCAGCAAGGCCCTCTCTGACTTTCGCCCGGAAGACAACGTGGGGTCCCCTTACTGCGTGCGACGGTACGTGGTCGACGAGCATCTTGGAGGTTCCCAAGGTCTTGCCATCGCCCGACGGGAACTTTCCGGGCGAGGGCTGAACCTGATCCTGGACTTGGTGCCCAACCATGTGGCGCCGGATCACCCATGGGTGACCGAGCACCCGGAGTACTTCATCCGAGGCCATGCCGACGACCTCAGGAATGATCCCTCCTCTTTCATGGAACTGCGCGGAACAGTCTTTGCCTGTGGACGGGATCCCTACTTCCCGGCCTGGCCGGACGTCTTGCAGTTAAACGCTTTTGAGCACGGGCTCAGGCAAGCCGTGATTACAACCGTATCCAGCATCGCGCAGCAGTGCGATGGCATACGTTGTGACATGGCGATGCTTTTCCTGAACTCGATCTTCGAGCGCACCTGGAGTGTCCGTGCGGGGCCGCGGCCCACGGCGGAATATTGGGTGGACGTCATTTCAGCCATCAAGAGGACATATCCAGGCTTCCTTTTCATCGCCGAGGCCTATTGGGACTTGGAGTGGGAGTTGCAGCAGAAGGGATTCGACTTCTGTTACGACAAGAAGCTCTACGACCGGCTGGAACACGCCAGTGCGGAGAGCATCCGCCTTCATCTCTGCGCTGATCTGGCTTATCAGGGGAAACTGCTCCGGTTTATCGAGAACCACGACGAGCCCAGGGCGGCGGCCAGTTTTGCGCCTGCCAAGGAGCGGGCGGCTGCCCTGACCATCTCCACGCTACCGGGGATCAAGCTATTCTATGAAGGTCAGTTTGAGGGACGTAAGGTCAGACCGCCCGTTTTCCTGGATCGGCGCCCGCATGAGCTCGTCGATGCGGATCTGCAAAGCTTTTACAAGAAGCTGCTCGGAGCCATTAACCGGCCCGTCTTCCGCGAGGGCGAGTGGAGACTGTGCGAGCGGACGGGCTGGCCGGATAACACGAGCTTTCAGAATCTGGTGGCCTGGAACTGGCGGAAGGGTGACGAGCGCTACTTGATCGTGGTCAATCTCAGCGATGGTCTCGTGCAGGCCCGGGTTCAAGTCAGGTGGGCGGACGTGGGTGGCGGGAAGTGGCAACTGCGGGACGCTTTGTCAGGCACGGTGTACGAGCGCGATGGCGATGAAATGCTGTCGTCAGGCTTGTATGTGGAGCTCCGGCCCTGGAACTACCACTTCTTCCAGTGTGTGCGCGCGAACCGTACTTAGGAGCGGAAGATCACAGGCGTCTTTGACGCCTACTCCTCGATCGAGGTGCCTGGGGAAAGTCATCGCCCCCGGCCGGAGTGAATCATTTACAATGGCGTACGGAACTCGGAGGCTCCAAGATGCGAGGATTGGCTGGAGTGCTGTCCCTGGTGTTGGTGTGCACCGTAAGCGCAACCGCCGGCAAGAAGGATACCGGCACGACCACTCTGAAGGACCTGCAGCCGGCGGGTACCCCGGGTAGTGAAGGAAAAAGGAACAAAAAAACAAAACAGCAATTTGATTTCATTTTCGAGACGTCAGGAAAGCATTACACCTGCCGCACTGACGTGAAAACGTCCGTCAACGCGACCGACTTCGTTGTCGGCAGCAATCTCGCTTATGAGATCGACGGCCAAAAGGCAAAACTGAAGGGCGCGTCCGGAAAAGACGTCAAGTGCACCGTGGTGCGTGTCGAGAATCTCTCGGCCACTCCGAAATAGGAAGCTCACAGCCGCGGAATGCTGCTTGCAATCGAGCTTGTTGCCAGGGTCTAGTTAAAACGTATCGCAGCCCCACAAAAGAGTTCGAAAATCGTCTGCTGGACGGACCATCCCTCCTTTTCCACTCTCCGGAAGATCAGGTCGAATTTCTAGGTCAGGCGCATAGTTACCCGCCCGAGTATCAGAAAGTGAGCCGCGCCCCCAGCTGGATCTCCCTTTTCGCGAGGGCTGAAGTGAAGCCCAGAGGCTGGCTGGGCGACAAACTCGCACTTCCCTGAACGTTGAAGGGAGGGACGAAACTGGCGCCTACGATATTGTTGACGGTGGCGTAGTTGGTACGGTTGGTGATGTTAAACCCTTCCGCGGTGAATCGCAGCGCCGTGTTTTCTCCGAACCGGAAGCTTTTGCTCAGGCGCATGTCGAACGAGACGAAATTCGGACCGATGCCGCTGTTCCGCCCCGCTCCCGGTGGCCGGTCGTTGGTGAAGTGGCCGTCTCCATTGATGTCGGAACCGGCCAGCAGGTTGAAAGGATGCCCGCTGTTATAAGAAACAATGGGCGCTAACTCGAAGCCGGACAGGATTTTCGATTTGGTCCACGGACTCTCGATCAGCGAGGCGACCACAATCTTGTGTCGCTGGTCGAAGTCGGATCGAGCCCGCTCGGCGGCGAGATCGACCTCGTTGAAAGCGGAATAGTCGCTATTAAAGTCGGTGGAGTCGTCGATCGCCTTGCTGTACGTGTAGTTGGCCATCAGCGAGAAGCTGTCGTTGAAGCGCTTTTTTACCTCCAGGATTCCACCGTTGTAGACGGCATTGGCGATCGAACTGTATTGATTGTTTTGCAGAATTGTGTGCGTCGGATCCGCGAAGCACAGAGCGGGATCGACCTCACACTGCGGTGCTCCCCAATCCTGGAAGGGTAGACCGTTGGTGGGAAGACCGTCTGCACCCGTGCCGGTGACGATCGGAGCTCCGGGGAGCAGGTTCTGGTCTACCGCCCAGGGCAGGTGGGTGGTGTGAACGTAAATATAGTTGGCCGAGAGGGACAGGCTGTTTCCAACCTGGCGCTCTATGCCGAGGGATGCCTGCTGCGACTGCGGGTTTCGATAATTGGGCTGTCCCGAGAAGAGCACGGTGCCGGGAGGCAGCGGGCCGGTGTTCGAGACCTGAATACCGAACTGGGCCAGATCCGCAGCTGTTACGCAGGCATTGTTGCCGGCCGGTGGAGTGCCGCACAAGATTTTTCCTTGCGCAAACAGAGTCTGGTACATGACCGCAGAGTTCGCGAGCGGATTTCCCGGAAGTCCGAGAATTGAGACCAGCGTGTTTGCGATCTGCCGCGTGCCGTTCACGTTGCCCAGTGTCTTGACGACGTTCGGGATCTGCGCGTAGATCGGTGAGTAGAAAATCCCGTAGCCGCCCCGGATTACGGTTTTGTGATCGCCTGATGGATCCCAGGCGAATGACACGCGGGGCGAGAAATTCTTCTTGTACGTGCTCAGCGGGCCGTACTGCGAATCGAGCTCGTAGCGCAGCCCGTAATTCAGGGTGAGGTTGGGACGGATCTGCCAGCTGTCTTGCCAGTAGGCTGCCGTGAACGGACGGTTCATCACATAGCGTGGATCGCCAAAGCCTTGCTCGTAGAAAGCAGGCAAGCCCAGGCTCCAGGACTGGAGTGTGCTCAGCGGCGCCGAACTGACGGACGAAGGCAGTCCACAGAAGGCCGTCGGGTTCTGCAGGCAGGGACTGACCAGTCCTCCCGGCAGCTGCAGGAACTCGAATCGCCCGGGGAAGAAGGTATCCGACGTCGTGTTATTGCCGCGCAGCAACTCATAGAACCCCATCCGCATGCTGTGATGGCCACGGATGAGGCTGAAGTTGTCGGCGAACTCGTAACGCCGTATTGTGCTCAGGCTGGGCAGAAAAATGCCCCGGCCGAAGAACCCATATCCCTGCACGTCGAGCCCTGGGCCGCCTGGATCGTTGGTGGTGATGTTGAACTGGTACCAGTTCCATTGGATCCGGAGTTCGTTCGTCGACTTGGGAGTGAACTGGTGAAACCACGAACCCTGAAGCGTGCTATCCCAGTTGAGCAGGGAGGTACCCCGGGAGAAGCCAACCAGGGCCTGCACATCCGGATCAGATTCATCCAGGTGAGCAAAGCTGTAGCGCAGAAAAGCCTCATCGTGGTCGGAGAAACGGTGATCGAGCCTTGCCGAAAACTGGTGCTCCCGTATAGGAAAGGCGAACAGCCCACCGTCGGTTTCAAAGCGATTCACGATAAAGGCATCCGAGGCGAGCTTGCCGAGAGACACGAAAGGGTTCCCCACCGCCGTCGGGTCAACCGTCAAAATGCTCTGCAATCCGAAGGCACATTCCGCGGCCGGCAGAAACGTTGGAGGGCCAGTCTGACTCGAGATACACGGTACCCTTGCGTTGCCCTCGGCGGCCAAGCCCTCCAGGATCGGCAACTGTGAGGCCGTGGGCGCGAAGATACTGCTGTGAGTGAGCAAGGGAACCGAATCCTGAGCGTCGGCCCGCAGGCCTTCATAGGCGACAAAGCCGAATGTCTTGTCCTTCTGGATGGGAAATCCCAGCGTGCCGCCAAATTGCTGGCGATTTAGCGAGTTCTTGATCGGCTGCCCTTGGGCATCCAGAGAAAAAGGTCCCCCCGGTGTGAGTGCCGGGCTGAACGCAAACGGATCGCGTGCATCCATGACGTCATTACGGAAGAATCCGTATAGGCCTCCGTGCAGCGAGTTTGTCCCGGACTTGGTCACAATGTTAATCGAGGCACCGCTTGCTCCACCCAGGTCTGCGGCATAGTTGCTGCGGTTGATCTGGAATTCCTGGACCGCGTCCTGGCTCACGTTAAGGCGCACCCCGCCCGCGTCGTCGTTGGCTTCCCCGCCATCGACCGTGACACTGTTGCCGCGGCCGTTGCTGCCATAGAAAGACAGGCCGCTCTGGGGCGTCTGCTTTACCCGGAAGTCGGCGTTGTCGGCGATGGTGTTCGAATTACTGACGCCGGGCATCAACAGCGTGAAAGTAAGGTAGTCCCGGCGATCGATGGGGAGATCCATGATGTAGCGCTCGGGCACGCTATTGGCTTGGCTGCCCCTTTCCGTCTCGACCACGGGCAGCTCGGAGGTTACCTCAACCTGAACGGATACCTGTGAGACCTTGAGCTGAAAATCAACCGTGACCGTCTGCCCCACGCCCACGACGATGCCCTTCCGAATCTCGGTGCTGAAACCAGCCCGTTGGGCGGTAACTTCGTAGCTGGCGGGCGGAAGTCCTGTGGTCTGGAATTGTCCGGAGGAATCTGTGACCACGCTCCGTTGAAACCCCGTTTGTGGAGCGGCGATGCTGATCGCGGTGTCGGGCAACAAGGCGCCCGACGCGTCGATGACGGTGCCGCGGATCCTGCCCGAAGAACCTACGCCTTGAGCGAAAGCGGTCGCTCCCGCCAGCACCAGAAACAGCCCACACGCACTCAACCAACCGATCCTTCTCTGCATAGAATTCTCCTCTCGAAGCCTCGCGCGAGATGGCGAATGCGACGGCGATCGGCAACCGGCGGCGGATTATAACAAGAAACCTGTTCGGTAAAACAAAAATCATATCTCAAGTATTTATTTTTCTTACTATTAGTAATATGTAATGCGTTCTACAAAATCTCAGTTGGCGGGTTATGAAAATCGGTAGGCTGTGCTTGTTGCCTTCGATTTCCTGCGAAGCATAGACTCTTCCTTCCTTTACGCGCAGGTCCGACAATCGAGCACGTTAGTAACCAATAGATAGGAGGAAACGATCAGGTGCCGCCACGACATTCGGCGTTGAAGGGGGAGGTCATTGCGCTCAAGCGAAAGAGAATCGTGGACGCGGCTCGGCGGCTCTTCCATGAAAAGGGATATGAGCGCACAACCCTGGATGACATCGCTCAGCGGCTCGAAGTCACCAAGCAATTCATTTATTCCTACTACAAGAACAAGAGCGAATTGCTGCACGAGATCTCAATGCAGTGTATCGGCGAGTGTCTGAAGGCGCAGTCGCGCATTCTGGGCAGCAAGGTTCCGATCCCCGAAAAGTTAGCACGCATCTCCGACGAACTGACCCAGGTCATCATCACTTATCAGGCGCACACCATCATTTATCTCAGGGAGGAGATGAACCTTGATCCCGAGATTGCTCGTACGATCCGGGAACAGCGCAATGAGTTTGACCATCGCATGATGAAGCTTCTCAGGGACGGCATGCGAACCGGCCACTTCCATGTGGTCGATGAGCGGATCACGGCGCGTTGCATAGGGGGTATGCTCGTCTGGTGTGCGCTCTGGTACCGAGACTTGGGGGTGCTGGCGCCCGCCGCTATCGGGCAACTCATCAGTCAGAACGTGATGCGGATGGTCGGGCACCAGGACGCGAAGCCGAGCCGCAAGAAATAGTCCGCTTGGTCCGTTGATTCGAACGGACACAGAAGAGCCCGTCGAGGATCTTGCCCAACCTGAGAACAGTCGGAAACGCACGCTCCCGCTGTTGAATCTGTTTGAGGACGGAACCGAAACACGCGGGCCACCTACGGCCCAACCTACACACCGGCGCAGCCAAAGATCGTCAAGAGGCTTTTCACGGCACATTCGTTTTGATTAAATGAGAGACCTTATGGTTGGCACCGCATGTTTACTCCGCCTCGCTGTCCTTGTTTCCACATTTACCCTCTTGATGATCTTCGCCGGTTCGTCGACTATTCGCTCCGCACAGGATCAACCCACCGACCCACGGCTGCAGAAAGCCTATCGTTTCGAGCAGGATGGCTGGACGTACGTTCATCTGGAAGGTACTCCTTCCGAGATCGGCTTCCAGCACGGCTATCTCCTCGCGGCCGAAATCCAGGACGCTTTTCAGGCGGTTCAACTGCAGGACACGCATACTGCCAACCGTGACTGGGGATTCTTTCGCAAGGCCGCACGCGAGATGCTCTGGCCGCACATCGACGCAGAGTATCAGCAGGAGTTGGCGGGCATCGTTGACGGGCTCAAAGCCCGCGGTGTCAGCCTTGACGTCTATGACATCGTCGCACTGAACGCATTCGAGGAACTCCCTGACTATTACGTTCCCTGGCTCAATAAGCGGGAGAAGGCCCGGAATCCTCCCAAGCTGGTCCCTTCTGGAAATTGCAGCGCCTTCATCGCAACCGGCACTGCCACGAAGGACCGCCAGATTGTGATCGCGCACAACAACTGGACCAGTTACCTCGCCGGCTCGCGCTGGGTCATGATGTTCGACCTCGTTCCCACGCATGGCAATCGCATCATCATGGATGGATTCCCCGGTGTCATCACCAGTGACGACGACTTCGGTATCAATTCCGCTGGCATCATGATTGCCGAAACCACTATCACGCAGTTTGCGGGCTGGGACCCAAACGGCAAGCCGGAGTTCATGCGCTCCCGCAAGGCCCTGCAATATGCCAATTCGATTGACGATTACGTCCGCATCATCAAAGAAGGCAACAACGGTGGCTATGCCAATGACTGGCTGATCGGCGACCGCAAGACCGGCGAGATTGCGTATCTTGAGCTGGGACTCAAAAACACCCCCCTTTGGCGCACAAAAGACGGTTACTTCGTAAGCTCGAACTTCGCACGTGATCCCAAAGTCATCGCTGAAGAGACCACCTTCGCCCCCAATGATCTTTCCTCGTCGCCCAATGCCCGCCGTGTCCGTGCGGAAGACTTGATCAAGAAGAGCCTGGGCAGGATAGACATCGAATTAGCAGAAAAGTTCCTTGCCGACCATGTCGACAGTTATGACAAGAGCGAACAGGCAAATGAACGCTCCCTATGCGGTCACGTGGACTCATCGTCGCGAGGCGTGCGGCAGTGGGAGTGGGCGCCCTACTATCCGGGGGGAGCCGTTCAGGGCAAAGTCACAGACAGCAGCCTGGCGGCCAAGATGAGCCTGCGCGCCCGTGCGGGTCATCCCTGCGGTGCCGACTTTCTGGCCAATCACTTCCTCGATCAGCATCCCGAGTACGAATGGGAGAAACCCGGTCTTCGCGACATGAAGGCAGGGCCTTGGACGACCTTCACGGCTGGACAGAAACCCATCGAAAAATAAGAGCCCTCTGGCTCAGGCGGCACCCGGAATAGACCTTACGGCGTCGTCATCGGAGATACGAAGTCCGGAATGTTCATGGCGTTGTGCCGGGGATCGGCTCGGGCTCGGGTTCGAAACGTTCCGGTACAGGCTCGGGTTCGACTGCCGGAACCTTCACCGGCAGCTCAAGCGGTTCGACGACAATTGTTCTCAGAGGCTCGCCGATGTTCATGACATGCTCCTATCTCGGGAGAAGACAACCTTTATCCCCAATTTCCTGCCGTGTCAAGAAGCGATTCTGGGGAAAGCGGCTAGCTTAGCGAAGCTGGAGGAGCGATCCCTGTCGGCACCCGATGTTCAGGCCCATTTACGCAGTTCGCGAAGAGTTTCTTGCGCCCGAGGACCGGACAATAGTGACGATTCTGACGGGTCGTAATGAGTTATGGGTCACCGCACCTTGTTAGCAGCGCGATGTCTTGGACAAGGTCAGCGAGAGAAGCTCCAGACGGCTCGAAACACCGAGTTTGTCGAAGATGCGAAAAAGACAGCTCTTCAACGTCAGGTAACCTATCCCGGTGCGCTGTGAGATTTCGCGATTGTTCAGGCCTTGAGCCAGGTATTTGACGATCTTAAGCTCACGCGGGGAGAGCCGGCTTGAACCCTTAAACACTGGCAGGTGAGTATCTGAGCGGAGACCATCCGCCCCCCACATCACCGAGGATTTTCGACGAAGGGCTTCGTGCAGAGACTCGAGTCCGACTGTCTCGTACCCTGACCTGGAGCTCCACAAAATCGTCTCCTTTTTCTCGCCGGCCCAGAACATGTCGGTACCGTAGGCCGTTAGACTATCCAGGTAGGTCATGAGTTCCGCGTTGCCCGATTCAAGCTGGGCAAATCCTTCATATGGAAGACTCTCATCTGATAGCACAAGGGTCTTGGGATAAGCGAACTGCGCGCGCCATCCACTTTGATGTTCGATGACTATGCCCCAGAGGTATACCTCGCCACGGATGCCGCGTCTCAGGTAGCCCAGATCCCGGAGTTGATCGAGACTCTTGGCTGCGTAAATGCCGCATGTGCACGCTGCTTGCGGTGCTTCATGCCGCTGATGCACCACCTCGGCGCCTCTTTCGGACCAACCAAAAGATGCGTTGCAGGTGGCAGCTATTGCACGACCAGGCGACCACCATTCGTCATTGAACGATTTGAGCGGAGCAGAGTGCGGATTCCATCCCGTGCAGTTCCATTGCCAGGCACGGTATCCGACTATGGGAGCGACATAGTCGGGGATGTTCATACCGACACCGACTCGTGCTCGGGCTGAGGTTGTTGCGGTTTAGGTTCAGCTGTCGGCTCGCTTGTCGACAGTTCGCACGGTTCGACGATAATGGTTCGGAGCGGTTCCGCGATCTGCACGGCGGCACTCCTCAGAGGTCAGCTACTCATATCCCTAATCTCCTGCCCTGTCAAGACAGAGGCTTGCGTCATTGCTGGGCAAGCCGCCGGGAACGATTCTAGGGAAAGCTAAGATCGGGATGGACCTGGCGTGATTCTGATCCTGCCAGACCACCCTAAGCCGGCACCGGTCATTGAGGCCAAGGTGACGGGCGTACCAGCGGAAGAGAAAGCTCCGATGTTGATCCTACCCGATACGCCAGGGGGCAAAGCTGATGCCTAGCACGATCGATTTAGAGGTCACGGGACTCCTTACGCGTTGGTTTCAAGTTTAATAGCGATTTTGCAACAATCTGAACCGGCAGTCGTGCTTGTGGCAAGAACTCGGCACTGTTCTCGCTGGTCAATCGTTCGCCAAGTTCGAGCAGAGTGACCGGGCCGACGTGCCGTTCGCGCAGAACCAAAACATCGCAGCCACCGCTCCTTGGGCTCTCGTTGAGCGGGGATATTCTCATTACCGGCGGGTGCACGTCCCCAGGTATCCACGTGTAGTACAGTAACGGCATGGGCTCGTCTTTAGGGTGCTGAATGCATTTCCTGCCGCATTTGATTTCCTCTTTCCGCGAACTGCGCCGAGTCTCGGCTCTCGCGATCATGGCAGAGATCGTGCTTCTCGCGTTCACGGTTTTGCCTCTCGCGCAAACACCTTCCGCGAAAGCACAGAGCGCCGCCTCCGCGTGGAACGCGGCGAAAAAACCCTTGCTGGTTCCGCGCAGCGAGTATGTCGGCGACCAAGCGTGCGCGCAGTGCCACGAGGACAAGGCCGAAAGCTACGATAAGACGGCACACCATTTGACGTCGCAACCTGCCAACAAAAACACGATCTTAGGAACGTTTGGCTCAGGCGAGAACATCATGCGGACGTCCAACGCGGATTTGCACTTTCAGATGGAGGCGAAGGACTACAAGTTTTTTGAGACCGCGGTTTGGGGAACGTCTCCCAACGAAAAGACGCTCTCGCACTCGCTCGATCTTGTCATTGGATCGGGGCGGCAAGGCCAGTCCTTCCTGTATTGGGATGACGACCAGCTGTTCGGATTGCCGGTGGGGTATTCGACGATCATGCACCGGTGGATTAACGGGCCGGGCTACGTCGACGGCACGGCGAAATTCGATCGCGGCATCATCCCGCGATGCCTGGAGTGCCACGCCGCATATTTCGAATCGAAATTTGCAAGCGCCGATTCCAACGTCTATAACACGGCGAATTTCGTGCTCGGGATTTCGTGCGAACGCTGCCACGGTCCGGGCCGGGCGCACGTGCAGGCGCAGGAGCATCGCATGCCAACAAAGGCCACGCTGGCGGCCGGAATGGCGATCGTCAATCCGGCAAAGCTTTCGAGCCAGCGCCGCGCCGAGATCTGTGGACAGTGCCACGGCGGGCACGGTGCCCCGGAGGCTCTGCCGGCGTTCTCCTACGTGCCGGGACAGCCGCTGGGGAATTACATCAATCTGGCCGATTCGAGCAAGGACGTGGACGTGCACGGGCATCAGGGCAAGCTGCTGGCAAGGAGCAAATGCTTCCAGGCGTCTCCGGACATGACCTGCTCGACGTGCCACGACATCCACAAGCCGGAGCCGAACCTGGCCGCGCTTTCACAACGCTGTCTAGGGTGTCATAAGATGGAAATGACCGAGACCCACAGCAAAGTGGGAGGCTCCCTGACAAGCAATTGCGTGGACTGCCACATGCCGGTGCTGGCATCCAAGGTGGTCTCGCTCGACATTGAAGGCCAGCAAATCCCCGCTAGGTTCCGGACTCACTGGATCAGGATTTACAGTGAAGAGGAGAGGAAATAGGTCGAGCAAGCGCAAAGAATCCGCAAATTTTTCCATAAATCACGATTTTCAGCCATGAGGGCGTTGTGCAGGACAAGCGCGACGTGGCCGCGTGGAGTGAGCGCCGGGCCGTACGCACGACTCGCTGCTGAGCTCGGGCAGTATTACGAGCCCGACAAGGGTGCAACGTCGCGTCACTCAGAACCGGCACGAGTCTTTGCCGAGTTTTCCTACCGTACCAGAAAGAGCTGGAGTCGCTCGCGGCGGGTGGTGGCCAAAGCTGAGTATCTGGACAAGGGCGAAAACCCCCGCTTCGTGGTGACCTCACTGCCCGCGGAGTCGTGGGAAGCCGCTGGGCTCTACGAAAAAACCTATTGTGCCCGCTGCGAGATGGAGAATCGCATCAAGGAACAGCTAAGCCTGTTTGCGGACCGCATGAGCGCGGAATCGCTGCGCGCCAACCAGCTGCGCCTGTACTTCTCCTCGCTCGCCTATGTGCTGGTGCATGCTCTACGTCGTCTGGCACTGGCAGGCACAGAATGGGCTCACGCTCAGGTCCATACCGTTCGTTTGCGCCTGCTGAAGATTGCCGCCGAAGTGCGATGGAGTGCCCGCCGTATCTGGGTGAGTTACTCGAATGCGTATCCCTGGAAACATATTTTTGCCGCTGCCTGGGTCGCATTGCGCTGTTGAGTCCGACAGATCTGCAACAGATCCACAGCTGAATTTTCACCTGCCGGGGAGAGGTGTTCCTCAATGGGAGGCGCACCCTCGGTTGGATCAAGAACTACCGTTGCGAACGCTGAATCTTTCCATTGCAGTTTGCGATCAGAAGGCCGTGGCAGCAACGACAGGCTTCCTTGCTCCAAAAAACGACTCCTCGTGAGACATGCGGGCTAGACTCTTTTAGACGGCTTTACGGCCGGATTACAGAACCGGTCCAACCCCCTGATTCCACCCCCTAAATTGCAAACGTGGCTCCTCCCGAACCCTAGTTCAGACGTGCTACGACTTGCATGGCCGCGGTGGAATCGTGAGCAGACTATTCGGAGCCATTCTGGTCGCGCTCTTCCTTCTAGGTGTTTTCGCCAGTACCGATCTCTCCTTTGGGCTTTGCAGGACGGTCGTGGTTATGGTTAAAGGCCGAGTCGAACATTCGCCCCTTGACGCCAGAGTTCGCGTGCGGCTGATCCTCCCCAAAGGGCGTTCGGGGGAATCAGGTGAAGTGAGCGTTGACCATGGCAGGTTCACGATTGAAATCCCATTTTCCACGCAAAGTCGTGCTCCAATCCTGATGGGAGAATTGCTAGAGAAGTGCGACGGAAGCCAGAAAGTGTAGTGGTCACCCTCTGAGGAGGCGGTAGCGAGTATGACCGCCTGTCTTTGAGCTTGAAAAGGGATTTTGAATTGGTTGACCCCAGTGCTTATGCCCCACGCAAGGAGATCGTCTTGAGGTCTGTTCCCTAGGAGCGCAGTTGGTGAAATGGGGGTGTTTCACCAACCATGATCACGTTCCCCTTCCGCCACAATCTTTTTTCGAAGCACAAGCAGCAACTGCTTCAGCAGTCACCCTAGTCACAATGGAGCAGTGGCCACCCCGTTGGGGTGGTTGTGTGACTCAGAAACTTACTCAGAGCGACTGCGAAGCCGCCCACAGTACAATCTGGTGCACAACTGGCTCGGCAGCTAAGGCCGCAGATCCCCCTGGAG
>DASPST010000031.1:0-53613 GCA_035623795.1 Terriglobales bacterium | reverse complement strand
GAATTCAAACCAGGTCTTCAGGTCGCCCAATCCCGTCGGCGTAGACGTCTTCACGCCGAATCGGGTCTGGCGCACGCCGTAATAGACGTTGCCGTTCCCTCCGAACTCGTTGGCAAATGCCGGCAATTTCGTAGGACGCTCCACATCAAACCAGTTCGGATCGATTTGACCGAAATCGTATCCCGAGTCCAGCATGACGAAGCCGTACAGGTCCAGGCTGCTTTTGTGCTCTTCCTCCCGCACCGCCTGAGCCGGCTTCTCCGGCGTGCCTTGGGCACCGCTGGAGTCGGAATGGAGTGCGGCTGTGAGTGCAACTGGTGACCCCTGCGTCTGCTCCAGCGCGCTGATTTGTCCTTTCAGGTCTTGCATAGCTTGCTCCAATATCTGGAGCTTGTCCTTAAGTTGCTGCAGGTCTGGGTTTTGGGTTTGTGACTGGCCGTGGGACGAGGCCAGGGAAGTTAGGGTTACCAGCACCACGCAACAGTGGGTTGATATCGTCTCATAAGTATCTCCCGCGAAGAAAAACTGCCAAGAATTGCTGGGTCCGACTACTGTCACTTCTGCCAGTCGTGAGTCACGCGCCTTGTTTAGCAGGTAGAAGAAGCGGTATGACCGTCGCCCAGGCGAGGCCAGGCACGTAACCGAACAGGCACTTTTCCGCTAGGACTCCACGAGTCTCCTATATGCCATCTTGAGCAACGGCGGTGCGGCTAGCGAAGTCGTGATGACTATGAGAGTGACCACATCAGATGCGTTAGCTAATAGCACCCAAGCACAAGCTGATCTGTGCGACCACCATGCCAACTTCGCCGTTCCGCAGGCCGAGGCCGGGAAAATGATGGCATAGACATGTACTTCTTTAGTTAATCTTCGTCCGTGACCTAATCACCGTTCTCTGTGATTACATTGTGTAAAGGCCCTAGACGATGACACAACCAAATCTCTTCGAGGAAGCGCACGATTTCTCTTTGGTGCTGGGTGGCCCGCTCTTCCAGCTCCTTCGGAGGGCGCATCTCGAGGGGGATCACTTAGAACTCCTGAAGCGCAGAATGCTCGCTATCACGCTGCTCGCGTGGCTGCCGCTGTTGCTCCTCGCCAATCTCGGCTCCTCGGCAGAGAATGTCCGGCGGCTTTCGTTCCTGCGTGACGTGGAAGTGCACGTCCGATTTCTCATCGCACTTCCAGTCCTCATCGCCGCCGAGCTGATTGTTCATTCGCGGTTACGCCCCGTTGTACGCCGTTTCGTTGAGCGGCGCATCGTTTCTCCCCAAGAACTTCCCCGGTTTGACAGGGCGATCGAATCAGCCGTCCGGCTGCGCAATTCCATCCCCGTTGAGTGCGGGCTCTTGCTGTTTGTCTACACGGTGGGTCTGTGGGTGTGGAACAGTCGGATCGGACTTGACACTGCGACGTGGTACGCCCTGCCCGGCGGACGCTGGCACCTGACCCCGGCCGGCTTCTGGTACGTGTTCGTCAGCATCCCCATCCTGCAGTTCATCCTCCTGCGCTGGTATTTGAGGTTTTTCATCTGGTATCGCTTTCTGTGGCAGGTCTCCAGAATCGACCTGCACCTCGTTCCGACCCACCCTGATCGCGGCGCCGGTCTTGCCTTCCTGGGCAAAAGTGCCTACGCCTTCGGTCCCATCCTTTTCGCGCAGGGGGCCATGCTCGCCGGTGTGATTGCCAGTCGGGTCCTTTACAGAGGGGACAGCTTGCTATCCTTCAAGTTACAGGCTGGCGGCTTTGTCGCCTTTTTTGTCCTGGCCATTCTCGGTCCACTCTTGATGTTTACTCCCCAGATGGCTCGCGCAAAGAGAAAGGGATCGGCCGACTACGGCCTGCTCGCTCAGCGCTACGTCGACAGCTTCGAACGGAAATGGGTCCTCGAAGATCACGCCCAGTCTGAGGAACTACTCGGAACTGGCGATATCCAGTCGCTGGCCGATCTCGGCAACAGCTATGGCCTGGTCCGTGATATGCGTCCGGTGCCCTTCGGCCTCGAAGACATCTCCCGTCTGGCCGCAGCCACCGCAGCTCCCCTGTTGCCTCTTGCGCTGACGATTTTCTCACCGGAAGAACTCATCATTCGCATCATTAAGGTGGTGTTCTGATGGTGATTCACGTTACGGTTGCTAAACTTCAGCGGCGAACGTCGACTACATATCGTGTTGACTAAATTGCTGCCATGTGCAAACGGCTGCTCTTCGTCTGCTTGGTTCTAGCTGTTTTCGGCGCCCCTGACCGAACACACGCCCAGTTCGCTGACCCGCACACTTACGATAATACGCCCGTGGGACTCAATCAACTCGAGTTCGTTTATGCCTACGCCCACGCCAACGCCTCGATCGACACTTCGCTCATCGTCACGGGCGCAAAGGTTAGCCTCAATCAGGGAACCATTGGCTACACCCGTCATTTCGGCCTGGTTCACCGTTTGTTCTGGGTGAAAGCCAGTCTTCCACTCGCCGGCTTGAATGGCTCGGTCTCCGGCACTAACATCAGTGGTTCTACCACCGGCACCGGCGACTCCAGCTACGAGGTAGCTGCGCTGCTGAAAGGAGGTCCGGCGCTCAGCGTGGCGGAATTCGCAAACTACAAGCCGACTACCACCGTGGGCATGCGCCTCACTATCACCGCACCCACCGGGCAGTACAACCCCAACAAACTTCTCAACCTTGGTGCAGATCGCTGGTCGTTCAAACCGGAAATCGCTATCACGCATCCATTCGGGCCTGAACAGAAGTGGGAGGTCGACGGCTATGCCAACGCCTATTTCTTCACGGACAACACTTCTTATCATGGAGTGGAAATCCTGCGGCAAGGTGCGCTGCCCGGAATCGAAGGACACATTAGCTATTCCTTCACCAACAACCTCTGGGCCTCTCTTGATACGCGCTACTCCTTTCGCGGCACGACCTTCGTCAACGGCGTGAACCAGAACAATGCGCAACAGAATTTCAGCCTGGGCAGCGAACTGAATGTTTCCCTTAATTCCCGGAACACGCTCGTCTTCGAGTTCGACAAGGCACTAGTGCACCAAAACGGCCCATCCTTGGCCGGCTTCGCCGTGAAGTACAACTACACTTGGGGCAAGGGCTACTAGTTAACCACACGTTAGCTTCCGCCGGTTGGTAACCCGTGTTCGACCTGGCGTAGTCTGCCTTCAACTTCTTGCTAGCTATAGCTAGAGTCTCCGGATCATGGCGCCCAGGTTGGAGGGAACGCGGCACTCCGCTGCGCGGTGCGTGGATGGGGCGGCCTGAGGTGCTGAGCCCCTGAGGGAGTCATGAACCGACGCCCACTCGGACCACCGCACGATTTCGCTCGCTTTTCCCAGAAATTGGCGAATTGAGCGACACATCATAACCAGTCTGACGACCAATATATTCGGGGCTCCGGCCCTTAAGGCTAGGATCTTTAGAGAATTGTGTGTCTCTCCGCAAACATGGCGATGTTGGCTGTGGTGACGTGGAGCAATTCGAGGCTGTATATTGCTGACAGGAGACGAGCCGCTGGCATGGTGAGGGTCTTGAACTCTCTGGAGCCCGAGTATCTTTGCTGGCCAACCTCCTTAACAATGCGGAACGCATCTCGACGAGTTCCGTGCGGGTGCCTGGCTATATTGGCAATTCTTGATCTTCAACCAAGAGCTGCGGTCGTCGTCCGAAATATAGTTCCCGCGCCTCCACTTCGCCAAATCACGCTCACCTTGGGTTTTGCCAGCCGGAGGCCAGTGCTCCAACAATAGGTCTTGCATTTCGGGATCGGCGTCGGTAGCCTGCGCCGATAATCCCGTTGTCTTAAGTGAATCCAAGGTAACCCGGCGGAGAAGAACACGATGGCAAGGATTCTTGTGCTAGTGATGGCTTTGTTGGCGGTGCAAACGAAATCGGCAGCCGCTGCGAATCCTGACGCCCCCATGAAGGTGGGAATTGTCGGGCTGGTGCACGGCCATATCGAGTTTGCCTTCAGGGGAGGTTCGCTCGCACCAGCCGGGGGACTTCTGAATCGCTCCGATATTCAGGTTGTCGGCATCGTGGAGCCTGACCAGCGGCTTTTTGACTCCTATGCACAGCGCTGGCACCTGCCCGCGAGCATGTACTTCCGAAGCATTCAAGAGATGGTCTCCCAAGTTCACCCTCGGGCAGCCTTGGTGTACACCAACATTCGGGACCACAGAAGAGTGGTTGAGGAATGCGCGGCTCTAGGCGTTCACGTGATGGTGGAGAAGCCTCTGGCGGTCAGTTACGAGGATGCGCTCACTATTCAAAACGCGGCGCAACGGGGCGGGATTCATGTACTGGTCAACCTGGAGACGTCTTGGTACCCGAGCAACATGGAGACGCTCGATCTGCTGAAACAGGGTGCTCTCGGGCCAATCGTAAAGACGATTTTTCGTGACGGTCATCGTGGGCCAAAGCTGATCGGCACGATCGGACCGGAATTCATCTCCTTTCTGATCGATCCTAAGCAGAACGGTGCCGGAGCCCTTTATGATTGCGGCTGCTACGGAGCAAATCTCATGACCTGGCTCATGGATGGCGAAGCTCCACAATCGGTGACTGCAGTCACCAGGCAGCTGCAGCCCGACCTTTATCCCGATGTGGACGACGAGGCGGAGATCATTCTCAACTATAAGAACGCGGTGTCAATTGTTCAGGCTTCCTGGAACTGGCCTTTCGCAGTGAAGCAGATGGATGTCTATGGGCGTACGGGCTATGCGAAGACGATCGATTCGGACAGACTTGAGATACGAAGGGCGAACGAAACGGAAGGCCAGATGATGAAAGGACCGATGCTCAGTTCCCCGCACGACGATCCGCTGCATTACCTGGCCGCGGTCCTAAACGGAGAAATCCCGGAAGGAAATAGCCCGTCGTCTCTGAAGAACAACATAACCGTGTCCGAAATCCTGGATGCAGCTCGCCAGTCCGCCCGGACTGGCGTAAGCGTCAAATTGCCTTTTAAGAACTAAATCGGATTCGGGATTTCATGTCGGACTTTGAATGCGGGCTCCAATGGTTTCCGCGCCGCTGACCGCGCCGCGTCCAATACAACTTCGCCCTACCGAGGCCATGCGTGGATGGAGCCACGCAAGAACATGCCGGCCGCCCGCTGCTATATCGATCGCGGGAATGTTTAGGAGATCCTAGTCGTGGTCTCTCAAATGTTTCAGACGTATTGGCGCTCGGAGTCATCCCATAGCTAGTTCCTCTTGCGCAGATTCTGGCGAATGTCGGGCCAAAACTCCTTTACCACGATCGTCAGGATGTCGTACCCAACCTGCGTCCCCCATACGCTGGCAGCGTTGGCCAAGTTGCGATCGCTCTGGGGATGATAGCTGTAGGTCGAAATCCCGGCTGCCAGCGCACTACCAAAGATCTCAGAATAGTTGAACTGCCGCAGTCCCGAATCAGTGCGCGTGACAAAGATTCGACTGACTGCGTAACCGGTCCGACGACAGAACCCTCCTTGCCCCTCCTGAAAATAACGAGGGTCCTGATGGAGGACGCTAGGCAGGACAGCACCGGTGAGATAGTTCTCGATCGTCCCATCCGCAAAGCTTGCCGCAAAACGCTTGCCGTAGCCCGCAGCACCCTGGCCATAACCGGGTTCGCTATTTTGAGCCTGGCCCACCCCGGCCAGAGCCGCATACCAGGGAATTTCAATGGGGTCAAACGAGCCCCGGGTCACCACTTTGAATTTCTGCCCAGACGTAAGAGGCGGGACATTCTTGGTCTCTACCGTGAGGAAATTTGGCAAAGTATAGAAAAGCCTGTCGTTGGACGTGCCGGTCTGTTCCTGCCTTCTTATGTCGCTATTGTTCGTTCTCTGGTCCTGAAGGCTGTACTTCGGCGGTTGAGAGGAGTCGGAAGCTGGCGAGGGTGCTGGCAGGGTGGTTTGCTGCGCCGCGGAACTGGTGGCCAGCAGGATGGCAGCAAAGGACAAGAGAGAAAGGCGAGCTACCGAACTCTTCGAGACAGTCTGAATTCTCATGCACAACTTTCGCGACCAAAATCAATTCTCTTGCGCAATCCCAGCGCAGCAAACTGCGAACCCAAACGGTACGAATGTGGACCTATTTACGAAACCTTACACATGGAAGCCGCAAACCAGCTCGCTTGTGACCCGTGTGAGAGTCATACTCAGGTCGACCTCAATTCGAAGACAAGGTGAGTATGGCAGTGTTCGCTTCCCTTGCGAAGTTACGATGGTGGCGGTCCCTGACCATGCTTGACCACGACGGAGTAGGGCCTTGATTCGTACCATGAGTTCGGCGAAAGCGAATGGTTTCGTCAGATAGTCGTCTGCACCTGCTTCGAAATGCTCGACCTTATCGCTCAGAGAGTCACGAGCCGTCAGAATCAGGACGGGGACCTGCGACTTGGATTTGCGAATTCCTTTCAGCACTTCGCCACCCGCCAGCTTGGGAAACATCAAGTCGAGGATGACGAGGTCATACTGATAAGTCTCAGCGAGCTCCCAGCCGGTCTTTTCCGTCACGCACCACGTCGTGCAAAGGGCTCGGAGGTTAAGCCCTTGACTACGAATCGGGAGACTTTTTCCTCGTCTTCTACCAGCAGAATGCGCATAGTGGTTATGAGCTGAACAGTGATCCGTTTCTGTTTGTCAATCTTCCAGCGTCGGCAGGGTCTTCAGGACATCGGCAGCCCTGGGCCGAGCAGACACCATCTCGTCCTTGCGGATTGTGCCATCTCGAAATACCAGCACGCGTTTAGCGAACTGTGCAATGTCGTGTTCATGTAGGGTCCGAAGCGAGGCGACTTGCGGGAGCAGGAGTCTCGTCCGAGTCTGCCTTATTGTTAGGCGCAGCAGCAGATTGAGGGCTTTTCTGCTCCGGAGGGTCTGCCGAGTGAGACCGTGTCTTCAAAAAGCGGTGAAAGCACCAGGGAAGCAGCGCGGCGCCGCATAGGATGAAGACAATGTCATAACTGCCGGTGCCGACCCCGAACTCAGAAAATACGTCGAGGAGCCACCGCGCCACGAACGCCCCGGTAATTCCCAGCAACATGTCGGTGGTGCCGCCGAAAGTGTGAGTCGCGCTAGATCGTTTCACCGAGATGCCGATGACGGCGCCCACGATCACTATTATCAGACTGTCCAAACTCTTTACACCCCCAACATCGGTATCGAGTGGGGCCCGGAATGCGATGCGTTGTGGCGTCACGCTTTCGAGTGGTTGTTCCCAGCTTAGTTGGTGTTCTTATTGTCCAGTTCATAGCAATCGCGCAGCTCACGCAGCGTGTATAGTGCATTATCAACAGCTTGTTCTTCTTCGATGTTGTCACCAGCCATCGTAAGCAGTTCCCACGCTCGTCGGATAAGCACCCTCTCAGCCTGTGCGATGCGCTCCGGCTCTTTGCCTATCTCTCTCAAATAGCACGGCTATGTACAATGCGCGCCAGTTCTGCACACCGGGGGGCTGCAGAGCGTAAATTCCGATGGGTCATAAGGGGTCGTCGCCCGCTCCAAACGATGCAATAACAGGTGCGTCTTGTGCGAGGAGTCTTAATTCGTCATCGGAGAGAGCGAACTCCGTGAAGCCGCAGTGCAAACAGACCAGAAGTTTCGGGAATGCCAAAATTGGGGGCTTGTTCAAGTAATCAACTCGCCCGACAGTTGAAGGGCTTTGCCTCGCCGACACCGGTGCGCATTGGAGCTAAGACCGCGAAGGGATATCACGTCTCAGTTCTCGAGCGAGCTTTTGACCGCTATCTACCTCCCTTCCCCAATCCAAACCGTCACACCGAAACATATGGTGACGACAAAGGACTTAACAGCAACTTCAAACCGAAACAAACAACCCAAAGTTTCGCTTTGAAAGATGAGGTAACTCCTTCCTCATCAATGAATGTTTCGGTGTGCCACTTTGAAGGCGGGGATATAACCGCAGGCGACCTGGAACGGCAGCACCCCGACCTAGTAACGCAAGAATGCTCATCGGAGCCGGTAGCGATAGCGGGTTCGATCGGCCTGCTCCCAGATGATGCAAAAAAGGCGCTGCCAAGTTGCCCAGCCTGCGGGAGTTATTACCTCCGTCCGTCTTCCGATGGCAGCCGCGAGTGCCAGACGTGTGGAGGCTCGATGGGAGTGTGCTGACGCCAACACCACAAAAGAAGACCGATTTTGGAAGGATTCAGCTGCTCCAAACACAGCGCTTACTCCACGGCGATAACGGAGTTTTTAGAAGGGAACAGCTTCAAGAATCAAATGTTTTCGGTACGGAGTCTATGGCAACGACCCAGAGAGCACAGTATCGGTTTCGGTTGAGAGAGGGGCCAGACCTCACACATGAACCCCGACCAGGCGTAATTGAGCTGGTTACTGCGCTGTTCATTAGGGCCGAGCCCTGCGATAGGACGCCCGTGTCTCAACTTCCTTTGCGGGAGCCTGACTTTCTAGCTTTTGACCTGCCATTGGGGACTTCATTCGACAAGGCCCAACGAATCGCCGATTTCATGAATCAGAATTTGCTATATGTCTCCATCTGTCGGTTCGGCGACGCTGAAGACGCAGTCCGAGACGTAGCGCTATCGGAACGAAGCGACGATTCGGCGCGCTTTTTTCATGTGATCTGTGATCTGAAGACCAAACTCGAGGCCGGCGACATGGTCGGCGCAATCAACTCCATTAAGTCCGTCGAGTACCTAGCTGGGGAGTTGGTTAGGCAGTGGCGCAAGGCGCTCGGTCTCGCCCGGGAAATCCTGCGAAAGTTTGGCCAGGACAAGGACCCTGATGCCCTTGTCTAAAAGTCCAAAGCGCCGCTCGGCCAAGGAGGGAGGCTCTAGAGTTCCAGATTCGACCTCCCGGGTCTTGTCGGCACCACCGTGAGAGCGCGATCTGCCTGGATGAATTGGCGAACAATGAAAACTCCCAACAGGGAAAGAATGCTTCACGTCAGACAGTTTGAAGAGGAACGCATATGACTTTTGAAGAGCGAGTGAACGAGAACCTGGCAGCGAACAGAAGGACACTAGTCGCAGCCTACTTGATAGTAGCCATGAATTGGGCTGGCGTTGACGGTTTCGAAGCAGACCTGAAACCGGAAGGATTCGTAGCCCTTCAACGTGCAATCAGTGGCGGGCTAGCTCCGTCAAATGAGGAACTTCTTGCTATAGTTCATGAACTTCCAGATTTCTATCTTACCGAAGAAGCCTGCAACAGAATCTTCAACCACTTTCGAGCACTCGTAAGTTCCTCTGGACTTCCTGCAAGTCTAGCGAACTTGGACGCTTCCTCCTGCTGTTAGCGAACCGTCGTTTGGGCGTGGTCGGTCCTTTGCACGCTCGCTTTCCGAATTCTTGGCAGGAAATCTGCGATGCAGCAGTTGTTTCTCTTGAACGCGAAGTGAAATCGCTGGGAAAGGAAAAACAGGTTAGTCAAGGGAACTTTGATGGCAACACAAACAACAATGGAGGAGATTGCCCGCCGCCAACAGTACGAATACCTTGACTGCAAGCAACTGGCGGGCCGCTGGAACCTGCCGGAGTCATGGGTGCGCGAGCAGGTGCGGTCGCGCTCCGCAGATCCGATTCCACATGTCAGATTTGGCAAGTACATTCGCTTCCGCTGGGGCAGCCTTGAGCTTGAACAGTGGGCTGAGCGGCGTATCATTACCGCCAGCAACAGGAAAGCGGGGCGGATTCTCGGAAAGGAATTTCAATGAAGAGAACCCGCCACCAAAAAGGCTATCTGTACAAAAAGGGCAACCTCTGGCTGCTGAGATATTACGACAATCAGGAGTTGCCGGATGGAGGAATTATCCGCGTGCAGAAGGCGCAGAAACTGGTCGAAGCTGTTGGCGATTACCGCACGAAGGCATCAGCCCGCCAGCTTGCCGATGAGTTCCTTGCGCCTCTGAACGATAGCAGAATGACGCCACAGAGCGTGATGTCACTGGGACGGTTCGTGGAAGGCAGATACCTACCTTTTGTGGAGACACACAAGCGGATCAGCACCTACCACGGATACCGCAACACGTGGAAACGCTACTTGCAGCAGTATGGCGGAATCGCTCTCCGTGATTTCAGGACTGCGGATGTCGAGCGCATTCTGGAGAGCATTCTCCGGGCAAACGACTTGACGAGCACGACCCTGCAACACATCAAGGCGTTTATGTCGGGAGTCTTCCGTTATGCGAAGCGGCAGGGGGTGATTCACTCCGATAACCCTGTCCGCGATGCCGTTCTGCCGAAAGCGAGGCCAGCGGAGGACACCTTCGCCTATTCGCTGGAGCTGATCACGCAGATGCTCCACGTCCTACCGGAACCGGCGGCAACGATTGTCGCGGCTGCTGCGTTTACCGGCGCACGTAAGGGGGAGCTGCGAGGCTTCCGCTGGGAAGGTTACGACGGCGAGCAGATCCGGATTTCGCAGTCGTACTGGCGAAGCCACCGGCAGGAGCCAAAGACTCGCAAGAGCCGCGCACCTGTGCCGGTCATCACGCAGCTTGCTGAGCGATTGAATCTGCACCGAGAGTTGTCAGGAAACCCCAGCAGTGGACTGATATTCCAAAGCCCTGCAGGGAAACCGATGAACCTCGACGCCCTGGCAAGAGATGTGATTCGGCCGGCTCTTAACAAGCATGGGCTTGAATGGCACGGCTGGCACGCTTTCCGCCGCGGCCTGGCGACAAATCTGCATCGACTTGGGGTGCCAGACGAGACGATCCAGCGCATTCTGCGGCACTCCACCGTTGCGGTAACCCAGAACTGCTACATCAAGACCGCGGACGCAGATGCAGTTGCGGCGATGCGTTCGCTGGAAAATGCACCTAGTATGCACCTCGGGAGCCCGAAGCGACCGCAGGTCATGTGACACAACGTGAAGGAACCGAACCGCAAGTGCTTATGCTGAGGATAGTTAGAAGGACCTGGCGGAGAGGGAGGGATTCGAACCCTCGATACAGGTTTTAGCCCGTATAACGGTTTAGCAAACCGCCGCCTTCAGCCTCTCGGCCACCTCTCCGGCGTGCGGAACTCCAGTTTACCACGGTCGAAATGAGTGCGGTCACCGCTTCAATCATAGACAAGCGATCGTGCTGTTCTTGTACGGCCGGGACGCGTCTACTCAGGAGGTTCAAGCCGTCGGGGGAGCGACACTAAGGAGGCGCTCGGACGCCTTACCCGAGAGTCGCTGGTGAACCTCTTGTTGTAGTCTCTGACACGAATTGCGTGACCAGCCGGAATCGCACGCAAGGTAAAGATCCTTCCTCAACACAGCCAATCGCCCATACAAAGGCGAACGACTCCAACTCATGCCGACCCATTCACTTGCAGCTTTCTTGAGCGAGCACTATAGTGGACCCCGTCATCAGCTTTCAAACGCTATTTCCCTGGCTCTTTTAGGAGACCCTGGGAAGCCGCGGATTCCTGGTTAACGTTGGCCTCACATTTGTTGCGCGTCAATTCCGTGCTGTCGTGGCTTATTTTGTTTGCCCGGGCTCAGCAAGGGGCACAATGAGCGGCGGTAGCTACGCAGCTACTACCTGTGAGAATTTAGGTCACGCCTGCGGGATCATCGGACGTTGCGGCGCATTCGACACATCTTCTAGAGTCGACAGGCACCTCGATGCGGGCAAATTCAGATCGCGCCCCATACAGGTCGGAGACAAGGCTCAACAAAATATTGGCGACCAACAGGAGAGCACCGTGAAACGGTCTAAGACGCTGTTGACTCTGCTTAGTATTCTTGGTCTTTTGACACTGGGCGGGCAAATCGCACGCTCACAAGAAAAACCCGCCTCGAACACGGTTCAGGTTCACCTGGTTATCACCGACGCAGCTCTAAGGGATGGTGCTGAGCTCTCGCCTCTTCAGAAAGAAGATGTGAAGGTCAAACAAGGCCGGAACTTCCTTCAGGTAACGCAACTGATTCCAGCCCAGGGGGACAACGCCGCGCTGCAGTTGATGATTTTGATTGACGACACCCTCAACACATCGGTTGGGAACAGTCTCAATGACTTGAAGAATTTCATTAGCGCTCAGCCGCCGTCGACGGTCATCGGTGTCGGCTATATGTCTAACGCGGGCGTTAACGTCGCTCAGAATTTCACTGCTGATCACGATCTCGCGGTGAAGGCAGTCCGTCTGCCTCGGGGTGCTTTGTCGACAATGGACAGCCCGTACTTGTCGCTAATCAATCTGGTGAAGGGGTGGCCTCAACAGAACGTGCGCCGCACGGTCTTGATGGTTACCGACGGGATCGATCGGCTGCGGGGCGAACAGCCCCAACCTTCCCGTATGGGGCCAAACTTCGGGACTGTGTATCACAGTTTGCCCACCATCAGTACCGACGCGACTTCAGCCAGCGAAATCAGCCAGCGCTACAACGTCATTGTGTACTCCATATATGCACAGGGCGTCGGCCGAACTGGCCGAAGTTCGTGGGACCTTCAGGTGGGCCTGTCTGGCCTTACCAAGATCGCAGAGGAAACAGGTGGGGAATGCTTCTCTCTCGGCACGTCCCAGCTGGTCAGCTTTCAGCCACATCTGGAGCGCTTGCAGAAGATGCTTTCCAATCAGTACTACGTCGTGTTCCAGGCTGTGCCAGGAAAAAAGGCGGGTTTCCAGCGCGTCAATGTCCAGACCGAACTCTCGAATTCCGAGATCCTGGCTCCTGACAATATCTGGGTTCGCGCGGCCGAGTGATCAAAAGAGGTGAAAACCTACGATTGAAACGGGAGGAAACAATGAACAGAATTCCACAAACTAACCGGCCTTTAGATCGGCGCAGTTTCCTCGGCACCTGTGCCATTACTTCGCCCCTAGCGTCTCTGTTTATGCAGCTCTCAGTTAGTCTGAGCACGTCCCTGACAAAAGAACAACGTGACAGCATGACGCCGGCGCAAATCATTGACGAGTTGAAGAAGGGAAATGAGCGATTCCGTTCGGGAAAGATGGCCCCTCGCGACTATTTAGCGGAGAAACGATCGAGCGCAGCGGGGCAATACCCCGCGGCTGTCGTACTTGGCTGCCTCGATTCCCGAGTGCCCGCCGAGATCGTATTCGATGTCGGTATCGGCGACACGTTCACCGGACGTATCGCAGGCAACGTGGTAAACGACGATATGTTGGGGAGCATGGAGTTTGCCTGTGCGGTCTCCGGTGCAAAAGTTGTGCTGGTCTTAGGACACACGGCGTGCGGGGCGGTGAAAGGCGCAATTGACGATGTCGAGCTGGGCAATCTGACAGGACTGCTGGCGCGAATTAAACCGGCGATACCGACGACGAAGTTTGACGGAGAGAAGTCGAGTAAGAATCCTGCTTATGTTGACGCGGTTGCTCGCACAAACGTGGTGCTTGGAATTGCTGCGATTCGCAGGCGCAGTCCCATCTTGGAAGATCTGGAGAACAAAGGAACGATCAAAATCACCGGGGCTATGTACGATCTGGCCACTGGCGTCGTGGAGTTTGTTGGCTAGTCGCACAGAGAGAACCGCTACACCTCATCTTCCCTTAGGTGGTTCTGTGAGTCAGAGAGGCAAAGGAAGCTCGCGCGCAACAGAGGCTGGTGGAACCGAACTGTGCGTGTGCAGAAAAGTTTTTCGAGTGCTGACCGACGCCTCGAGTGTTGGGGAAATCGCTGTACAGTAGCCAGTTAGGTCCCCGAGATCTTGTATCTGCATAGCACGCCCGCGACGGAGGTGTTTTCGCGTAGCCGACGCGATTTCAGTGCCGGATGTATTCGCGTGGAAAAGCCCGCCGAACTCGGAGCCTGGGTGCTACGCAACAATCCAGGTTGGACGCTCGATCGGGTGCAGCAAGCCATGCAGAATGGCAAGGATAACGTCACCGTAAACCTGGCCCAGCGGGTGCCGGTGTTCATCATCTACGGGACTGCCATCGCCTACGAGAACAATGAGGTCCGTTTCTACGATGACATTTACGGCCACGACGCAAAGCTTACCCATGCCTTGGCCAAAGGCTGTCCGTATCCGTGACGACTAGTTGAAGCTTCCTGAGCAGGCGCAAGGCGGTCTGCTTGACCGTTCTACGTCGTAAGGCGCTGATTAAGAATCCCCGGCATGGGCCGTTGTGGGGACCTCAAAAGGTATGCTTGCGGACCATTTTCACCGAACCTCCCTTGGTCAAGTTCTTAGGTTTTGGGTCAAAGTGTTCCTCTCAATAGCGCACCGATGAGGTCGTTATTGCCCCCATTTCAATTGTGTTCTTGCCGGGACCTGCCCTCGAAGGGCTCCACTAGCGCGCTGTATACCCCTGATCCGACATTCCCAATGGGCGAGGGGTGCGCACGAATCGTCTTAATCCTTGTCCTTTTTTGGTTGAGGCAACGACTTCAAGAATTCAACCACGTCAGACTTATCCTGGTCAGACAGGCCCAGGCTAAGACAACTGTCGTAGTGATTAACCACATCCAGCAGGGTGGCAAAACGCCCGTCATGGTAGAAGCCGCCTTTCGCATGCGTCCAGAGGCCGTTCAAAGGGGAGGTGCGGTAGCGTTTATCCGGAGCACGATCCGCCTGGAAACTGTCGACACAGACTTCACTCGGAGTATGCATGTTCCATCCCGGCTCCGTGTATAGGGGAGGAACATGGCAACCGGAGCACTTGGCACTTCCGTTGAAGACAGCCTTACCCCGCTTAGCTGCTTCTTCATCGAAAGTTCCTTTGGGAGGCGAAGGGGCTGGGATCGCCTGTTGATAAAAATGTAATGATGCCAATCGCGGAGTAATAACGTCGGGGACATTTTTCACGTGTCCGACTCCAGCTTTAGCAGCAACTGGGAATTGTGCAGCATCGTCCAGCCGCGGATCGAAAAAGGTTCCCCTCCCGTGCATTTCGAGGTTGGCAACGAACGCGTTCCAATAGGTTAGTGAGCCCCAGCCTGTCCAGGTGTGAAGGTTTACGCCAGCGAGTCCGAATGCAGGTGGGATCAGTACCGCGGAGGTTTTGCCGTCAGGCCGGAATGCCTTTCCATCTAAGGCGAGTTCAGCATCGAAGTGGCCGGAGCCCCAGCCTTGCAATACCTTACGCACGGTGGCTGGTTCAACACCCAGCAAATCGGCGAAGGGCTGTAGATTCGGCGCGAGCGATACAATGGCACCGACGTTAAGATCACGGTTTGCCCATCCATCAAGTCGATGCCCAATGCCTTGAGTCAAAGAGTTGTCGACTGTAGAGTGGCAAAGCGCACACTGAATTCCCACTGATTTCAGGCTGCCGTCGGGATGAAAGAAGCCCGTAACACCGACCATAGAGTTGAGCTTGAGCAACGCTAGAGTGACGGCAGGGTCGTCCAGGTTTACCGCGCCCTGCATCAGTTGGTCGACGAGGGGGGTGGGAAGAGCGTCCACATCCACTTTGAGGCCGACGGCCAGTGCGGCTTTGGGACTCAAACCAGGGCCGACACCTCCGAATTTCGTTCCCTCGATCGCCTGATGGAGTTTCAGTGCATCGCCCCAGAAGGTCTGATCATCGAAGGTGTCGAAGCGGAACGCCTGTTGCCCTTCCTTTATCATGCGTTTTGAGTTGTTACGAACCATAGCCTCGAATTGCAACAGCGATGCTCCCCTGTCCTGAGCCTGACCTGAAGCTCTCTGTATCTCCATCAGCTGATATGCGCCGATTGCCAACCCTGTGAGAACAACCAGACCGATCACAATCTTCAGGCTTTTCATCGAATCGCCTCAAATTGAATTGCCCGGTGTCGCCTACTCTTGCGAGGCAGGGAGGACACGATGGCCATGTGATAGGTACCACCGGGAAACGCCAGTGTCAGTTACGCGGGTAACAGGGTTTGAAATTTGACAAAGATTTGACAAATAAGGGAGGCGCGCTGATCGAACTTAGTCGGTGTAATTCTGGAGAGCCTGCAAATCGAGAACTAAATACCCCCGGTGGGAGTAGTCCACCATTCCGCGGTGGCGCAGGAGATTCAAGGCGGTTGACACTGTTTCCCTTCTTGCTGCAACCATCTGGGAGATCTCTTCCTGCGTCAGATAGGCCGACAACTCGGTCTTTTGCCCGGAGCTGTGGCCGAGTTGCATCCCGAGTCTCAGAAGCACCCTAACTAGGCGACGCACAGTGTCACTAAAGGCCAACGCATTCAATCGATCATATGCGTCTGCAAGAGACTCGCAACATATCTGCAGGAGTTCCTGCAGAAGATCTCTGTTCTTCTGCACGATATCGAGAACCTCACCGAGAGGAACCGCAATGACCTCGGTTCGCTCAAGGGCTACCGCACGGTCCCGCCGCCGCTGACCGGAAGCACAAAGCTCCTCCACAATATCGCCTGTCTTGCGAACGTCGTAGATGAGTTCGTGGCCATCCTCAGTGATACTTCCAACCTTCACGAACCCCTTCCGGAGGAAGAAAAACGTCTGATATTCGTCCCCGACCTCGTAAATTACCTGGTCTCTTTCGAAGATCGTCACGCTGCGGTTCCACGGGATGACATCACAAAGCTTTCCTCGAAACATGGTAGCCAATGCCGATGAAAGAGTTCCGCTAGATGTTACGGAGCCCGTAGTGGAATCCATTTGACTGTGGCTCATCAGGGATTCGCGAGGATCCGTCTTCTGATTGGGAAGGCCAATACGCATCGAGAATTCTCTCCAAGCTGGGTTGCAGCGCTGCGAGCAACCAAGGTGCTGACTTCTCAGCTAGAACGCACTGGGTGGTGGGGGAATCAGCGCCAAGAACTCCGTGCGGAATATAAACGATGTGGACCTTGCCGAAGAACGGCAAAAGGTGGTGTTCGCACAGACTAAACATCTCAATGTCCTTGAGACGATCACCAGCTCGTCGTAAGCTACATCGAACATTGCACCCAGCAGAATCCCCTCCAGGTTCTCCTGGTAGCCTTTGGTCAGATATTGCATTGATCGTTCCATGCGCGCGGGAGTATCTCGCAGGCCATCACGCTCTGGGTCTTCGCCGAGACGGAGAAGTACCTCCCTAATGAGGTTCTTCAAGTTTGAACGGGCTAGCGACTGACGTTCAACTATCGTTCGCATCTGTTCTCACCAATACGGCGTCTAGAAACTGTGAGCGCGTGGCAACTGTTTCCGGAAATGGCATGACCCCGATCATCAAACGGCAACAAGCGCGTTGGCATTCCGTTCCGGCCGTAGGGCACTGCTTAAAGCGTCGGAGCGGGACTCAGTCATGCGTGCAAGCACAAAAGCCGCCAAGGCCATCTCCACCTCGCGCACAGCGACATCAGAAAACATACCGGTCGAGACCAGATTGATAGCGAGAGCAATCAGCCAAACTGAGGCAACGTACGAGCCGAGACGAGTTCACTTGGTCAGAATCGCCAGTCCCACGATCGTCTCCATCACGCCAACGATGTGCATGAAGGTTTTGAGTACTGAATGGCAGAATTAGGGCCAATGGACTTATGTATGCGGGCCAGTTGGCTAAGAAGTTGAAGAATTTGTCCAGACCTGCCAGGAACGGCCCTACCCCAAGCCCTATCCGCAGTGCCCACCAGGCCTGGTCCAACCGTGAATCAAATGCCTTGTGCATATCTCCCTCCTTCACGACAATGGAGTGTCTGGGTGCCGATTGGTTACAGCTTGACGCAGCAATTCCCGCACCGAACTGCCGCGATTTCATTTGTAACCTTTATTGTGGTCGTGACTCATTCATATGGAGAGCTTGTATGGCTACCCCCACGGAAACGCTCACTTCCCAAGATCCCTTGAGTGACGACCAAGTTGTAGCCCGAGTGCGGGCCGGCGAGACGAATATGTTCGAAATCGTCATGCGCCGTTACAATCAGCGTCTCTACCGCGTAGCTCGGGCGATTCTGGGCAATGACAACGAAGCCGAGGACGTCATGCAGGAAGCCTACGTACGCGCCTACGAGCATCTGGACCAGTTTGCCGGGAAAGCAAGGTTTTCCACCTGGCTGACCCGGATCGCTGTGCACGAAGCCTTAACGCGACAGCGTCGCGGACATCGATATCAGGAGTTGGAACCAATGTCAGAAGACGACAAAGATCCCATGGATGGCTTTGCCTCGCTGGCCCTGAATCCGGAACAGCAAGCGTCGAACTCACAGATTCGCAGGCTTCTTGAAGAAGCGGTGGAAAGATTACCAGATGCTTATCGAACGGTGTTCATGCTGCGCGACGTGGAAGAAATGAGCACGAGCGATACCGCGAATGTCCTTGAGATCACCGAAGAAAACGTCAAGGTTCGCCTCCATCGAGCGCGGGCGTTGCTACGCAAGACGCTATATGCCAGTGCAGGAATGGAACGAAAAGAAGCGTTCAACTTCCATGCCGTTCGATGTGACCGAGTCGTAAAGAATGTGTTTGAGCGAATTCAGAAGCATTCGCGGTAAGGTTGTAGTGACTGCACCGCTGGAGGAGGGGCTGTAACTCCGGCTATGTGATCCCGATTTCCGCAAGTGTGTCTACTGGGCTGACTAGTTACCTGTTGTGTCCTCTGATGTCCTCAACCAGCGGCGCGTTCCGCCGGCTCGCCATCTCTTGAGCAATCGCCGCCTTCTCGGTTTTCGATAGGAGTCGCTCTGCGAGCGGGAATACCAACTTGTCCTCAATCCCGATGTGTTTCTGGTACATCGAGGCAAGACTAGCAACCGAGCTGCGGAACTCTGCGACCTCCGCATTCGTCAACTTGCCGGTCAAGAGATATTGCTTGCCCAACCGCTCCACTGCAGTGTGCAATGGCACAGCCCAGTGATGATCTGCTTCCAGTTTGTCCAAGCTTGAAAAAGCAGATTGAACTTCAGGGTCGTTGATCTGACGCAACCGCGGGAAGAGAGATTTCTCCTCGTCGGCCGTATGCTTCGGCGCTGCCTGGGCGAAGTAATGGAGGGCAGCCTCAAGTGATCGCTTCGTCTCCTCCGCAGGCGGCTGGGCAATAACATCGGCCACTGCCTTCAGCGAGCTGAGGAACATCTCGACACGGCGATGACAGTCCGATAGCAGGCCAGTGGGGTCGGCAAAGTTGCGGGTTGTAGCTCCAATGTGAACAGGCACCGATTCATTCTATCGTTCCCGGAACACGAGTGCTATGGCGGAAGATTGATCCGCGATGCGGTTTGCGACGTCGGGCGACGTGCAGATGTAAACTGCGGCTCGCCTCACGCGCATGTGCACATCATGGGAAGACCCGGAGGGAATCAATAACCATCCTCGCTCGGTCGACCTGAACCTCAGCGCTGAGCGTCTTTTATCGGTCGCGATCCAACAAGGCCCAGTCCAGCATTCTCCTTGTCTCATCGACTAATTCGTTCAGTGCGAACGCTTGATCAGGACTGCGGTGAGATCGTCCTGCTGCGGTGTGCCCTGGGCAAAATTCAACACCGAGTCGTAAAGTTCGGCGATAATGACCTCCGGTTCGCGATCGCTGGATCGTCTTACAACTGCCGCCAGGCGGTCGGTACCGAACTGTTCTCCAGCGCTGTTCTCCCATTCCAAAAAACCATCGGTGACGAGGATCACGATATCCCCTGGTTTCATGGGCAGTGTGACAGGTGCCGCTTTCCACAAATCCGGGAGGATTCCCAAGGGCAGCGCCTGTGCTTCCAGAAAGCGCAGGGATTGGTTTTCCGAGGAGTACACCAGGATCGGCCCATGACCTGCAGAAAGCAACTCCACCTGGTCGCTGCCCTCCTCGCACACTACCGCGACGAAAGTCGCGAAGCGTTCCGGGGTGAGGTCCTCGGCAAAGGACTGGTTGATGTTCTTGAGCACTGTTTCCAGCCGATCGCGGATATTAAAGCTGGCACGCGAATACGCGCGGCACACCGATGCAAGGATTGCAGGCCCGATGCCGTGACCAGTGACGTCTGCCAGGACCACGACCCAGCGGCCGTCCGGCAATCTCTTCCAATCGTAGAAGTCCCCGCCGGTGTCATCGGCAGTTCGACTCCAACCGGCTACTTGGAATCCGGCAATTTGAGGCCGAACTTTTGGCAGGAGCGATTGCTGAATGGAGCGGGCAATCTGCAGTTCGTGTTCAACCTGTTTCAGTTGATGCCGGGTTTCGGCTTCGCGAAGTGCGGCCTCGACATGGGTGCGGATCTCGGCCGTCACGCCCGCGGCCAAAGCCCCCATCACAAGAAGCACAAAGGCGAAGTAGATCACGGCGGTCTGAGTGACCGTGAAACCATCCGGGCCCGGGCTGAAGCGCCAACCCGCAACGTAGGCCGCCGTCAGATATCCGAGCGTTGAGATAATTCCCGAGACCCCGCAGAGTCTCGGGCTCAACCTTAGAACGGACAACAGGATAAACGGAAAGAAGGCCAGCACCCAAGGCGTGGCCAAGGGCCGATAATCGGGCAGCAGGCGGCTGCTCGCCAGAAAAGCGACACCCACAGCGGGAAAGAAGGACTCCAGGACAATGCTGAAGTACCACACTGATTCGGAGATATCCCTGCCGGACCGCAAGGCCTGGTTGACTGCTCGAAGAAGGCCCAGCTCGAATACGATCACCAGGGCCGCAACAACCAGACCCCAGCGGCTCATCGCCGAGCCCAGCAGGAATATGCGCACGCTCGCCAGTACGGCAAAAAAAGCGACGAACAAAATGACACCGACGATTCGTCTTCTCTCGCTCTTAAGCAGTGCTTGGCGGAATGCCGGTGATGCCTCGTGCATTCGTTGAATAGAATTGATCATCGCGGTAGTGCAGGATGGTCCGGCCGATCCTCGGGCAGAAATCTTAGGTCTCGAGTTGGGGCAAGTCAATGAAGGCTAGGCAGTTGGAGGTGCCGACGGCGCCAGGATCAGCTGCTGTTTCAGGTCGGCCGCCATTCAGCCAATGCCACCGGGCAGCGCCTGTTGGGTGTGATGATCCATGCGCAGTACGAAGAATGCATCCCCCCGCGCCTTGGGCCAACCTGCGGGGCGTCGAAGGCCCCTGGGACGCCATGCGATGAACCACTACGTTCAAGGCGCGAGTGATAGTGGATCTTACGATCTCAACCGAGCCCATGCGGTTCTACACAGGCATCGCAGTACATTATTTATGCAGGCGACGGTCAAATCCCTAAATGCATGACCGCCGTGGCTCAAAGCCCCTCAATCGCCCGCGCTTTCCGGCACAACGGGTAAGGCCACCTTGTTTACGGTTGACGGATCGTCCCGCAATTTGATGTACAGCAGAGTTCCATTCGGCCGGGGAACGCTCAACCCCGAGTCCACAAAGCTGCCCGGAACCACCACCGTGTGCACAAATTGGGGGTCCGAAGCGACCGAGTCCAGAAGAAATAGACTTTGCCCGACCAACGTGCAGGGCTTATCCAGGCTATCTGGGCACCGAATTTCCTTCAAAATTGGAATGCGGACGAGCTTCACCAGCGGTTGCCAATCACCCATTTCACCATTCCCGCCAACCGGGCGAAACCGCAGAGGTCCGAAAACCGAAGGCCCGAAGCTTTTCATGGGCTGCAGTGTAATGAGTACAGTCTGGGGGTCTTCCAGGAACAAGGTTCCGTTGGCGAGGCTGAAGAGAGCGCTGGTTGCGCCGTCCTCGGTCCCGACCTCGATTTTTTCGTTACGTGGAAAGGTAGTGGGTACTTCTGTCTTCAGGAAAAAGGATATTTGTCCGTCCTGGGGGAGTTCCTCTGAATTCGCGAGGCGAATGGCGGAGGGAGTCGGACCGTTTTGGATGGTCTTGCTCAGAAGCACGACGCGCGGACGTGGGGGATCGACAGTTGTGTCGAGATTGAGCACTCTTCCATCTTTGAGAGTTACGTGGGCCTCCAGCTTTTGGCCCTCTTTTAGCGCGGCTGTCGCGGCCGGGTCCGGGGCCGACAAACGCAGCGCATCCTTTCCATCGGCACGGGAAAGGCCTGCAGGCACAAAGTGGACGCCACCCAGTTCCACCGCTGCAACCTCATCCAATCGCGCCCCGATCAGAACACCCTGTGCATCGCCGGCGGCGAAGGCAAAATGATCCAGGTGGGCGGCCTCGGAATAGGTCTGCATTACAACCTCGTCCGGCTTGGCCAGCCCGGACTGCCCCACCAACACAACCACCGGCCCCGAGGCTTGGCCCTCGAGCGGGACGTTCACCTCCAGTTCGTCGGATTTCAGCAGCTTCCAGGATGCTTTCAGCTCGGTACCACGCCCGTCCTTGATCGTGACCTGCTCCACGCACGGTGCTTCCTCCGACTGCAGGTGGAAGGAGTCCTCGCGGCCGAGAATGAGGGCGGTCGCGTCGGCGGAGGCCAGGGTCCACTTGACCGGACGCGAGAACTGCAATTGGAAGGTCGGCCCGGTGAAAGGTTCGAAACCCCAATATCCACGCAGCATACCTGCAACTTCACCATCGAGACTGCCCGGGTGGAGCATCTTCGTGTCGACCACAAAACCGCCACGGGCAGCGTCTGCGGTGACCGGGAGATCGATGGCAAGACCCGCTTTGTTCTGGACGTGCAGAACCATATCGTGTGCGTACTCGGTCGAGAACGCCAAAGGGGCACCATCAACCGGAAGCACGAGGCTTGTCTGTTGCAGGCAGGAAACGTGTGTCGGCTCAAGAGCGCGAAGTGGAGGCAGCTGAGCCGCTTCAATCGCCGGCAGAGCGGCCACGAGCACCGACATCGGCTTATGAAATGACGGCGGGTTGTTCAGCTTTAGATCCAGCTCGTCGTGCTGCGGCATAGCCAGCGCAGGAATGTATTGATAGTCGGCCGTGTGCAAACTTGCCATCATGCGGGCCAGGTCCACGACCGCGCCAACGTACGGACTGTAGGCTCCCCCGCCGGCGATTTTTGTAGTGCTGATAGCGCCGACCAGATCTGAGCTGGCGCCGGAAGTAAGAACCGCGACCATGGATTGGCTGTGCCCGTCGTTGAGAACCAGCTGATCCGAGTTCCGCATGAGGCATGGGCCCTGCTCTCGCGTCGGCTTATCGAAGCACTGTTCGTCGACCTTGATTTTCAGGCTGCGGGCCAGGACGAGGGACCTCTCGTGAAGCGCCTTGGGGTCGGTGTCCGATGCGTCGCGGATGCCTGCCAGATACTTATCCAATCGCGAGCGATCCAGCGCCGCCTGATCCAAATCCTGGGAAGCGCGAACGAAGGCCCCCGGCTTGCCACGAACCGCCGAGCGCAGGGACCCAAAATCGCCTCCGGTTTCCGGGGCCAAGAAAAACAGCGCCTGCTCTGCGCCCTGCGGCGCGGTAACGACGATGCCTTCCTGCCTCACCCGTTTGTTCCAGGTTTCAGCCTTCGTGAACCACTGCTCCGGCGGGGGATTGGTGGAGCCACGAAGGAAAGCGACAATCAACAGATAATGCACCGATGGTTCGGCGGGCACGACCGGATGGAGCCAAAGGCGGTCTCCGGCCTGTAGATTCGGGACCTCGGAAATGGGCAGGGTCTTCCCGGACCTCGTGATTTTCATTTCGATCTGTGGTCCGGGCAGGTCGAAGGCGGCACTATCGGCGAGGGCGCAGCTCGACCCCAGCAACCAGACAACGCAGAGCAGGGTTGACGGCGACCATCGCGCCCAGCGGGGTCTTCTCGATGCATTCTCTAAACAGCGCTTTAACGGCATGACTTTCGCACCTACGCTTAATGTCTGAGTAAATTGTCTTTCAGTCCCCAGCAAATTCCAATTACGAATCAGCAATTGAGGATGCGAGGAAATTCGAAGCTTATCTGGCATGGTACGGAGGACGTGGGCGCGCAGCAGGACTTGGCAAATACACGGGCCGCTTTGCGCAAGGCACTAAAGACAATTCCTAGGAAAAGCAAGCCGTTGTGGGCCGACCGCATTTCAGCGGCAGGTCCGTTCACGGTTGAGAAGGGGCCGGTGGTGGCCGGAAACGGGAACATAGCCAAGACACACCCACCAACCAGAACGAAGTAGAAGCGCCCGATTCGGGCGTAAGCCAACATTATTTATACAGTGTGCCGCCCTACCTATCTGCGGTCAAGGACTCGGCAGGACACGGACGTCGGGTCATCGACCCTGCCGAACGGCCCGCTCGATTCCCGCCAGTTCACCAGTATCACCGAACGCCTCCTGAACGCTTGTGGGCACGCGAAAACCGGGGTCCCCGCCCTGTACAAAGCCTGCGCCTTGGCATGAAAAAATGATAATCTCCGTCAGGAACTTTCCTCTTCGGGCGACTCCTTGTTCCTCAGGCCCACAACGCTCTATGACGCCACCCGGGCCCTCGCGGCGGGCGGCCAGGTGCTCGCCGGCGGGACCGACTTTTTTCCAGCTCTGGGATCTTGCCCGGCCAACGGCACAATCATCGATGTTTCGCGGATCTCCGAGTTGCGGGGGATCCGAGTCGCCCCGGATCACGTCCGCATCGGCGGCGCCACAACCTGGAGCGAGATTGCTTCTGCTCCGTTGCCCCGTTGCCTCAATGCGCTTCGCTCGGCAGCCCGTGAAGTTGGCGCCGTGCAAGTACAGAATCGCGGCACCATCGCCGGTAATCTGTGCAACGCCTCGCCTGCCGCCGATGGTGTCCCGCCGCTGCTCATTCTCAACGCGGAGGTTGAGCTGGCTTCGGCGGACGGGCGGCGGCGGCTGCCACTTCGGGAGTTCCTTGTGGGGAATCGCAAGACTCAACGTCGGCCGGACGAGATATTGTCGGCGGTGATCCTTCCCTCCAACCTGTCCGATGCGCCCTCCGTGTTTCTTAAGCTCGGCGCCCGTCGTTATCTGGTCATCTCGATCTCCATGGTGGCGGCGCTTCTAAGCCGCGACCGTGACGGCCTGGTCGGAACGGCCAGGATCGCTGTCGGTGCATGCTCGGCCACCGCACAGCGCCTCACGGAACTGGAACGGGATCTGGCCGGTCAGCCCCTCGGGCGCGAACTTGGCAGCATCGCGGCCCCGCGACACCTTGCCCCGCTCTCTCCCATTGATGACGTTCGTGCCACGGCCGCCTACCGTCGCGACGCCACCCTAACCCTGATTCGCCGTGCCCTGCACTCCTGCGCGGAGGCGCTGGCATGAGCGCTCCTTCGATCATGGATCAGCACACCGTAGCGCGTCTTACGTTCGTGGTGAACGGGCGCGAGGTGTGGATCTCCAGTCCGCCCGCCGCGCGCCTGTCCAAGGTTCTGCGGGAGGATCTCGGACTAACGGGCACCAAGGTAGGTTGCGACGCGGGGGATTGTGGCGCATGCACGGTGCTGATCGACGGTACGCCCGTGTGCTCTTGTCTCGTGGCTGCCTCCCAGGCCGATGGTTGCCAGATCACCACGGTTGAAGGCCTCAAGCATCGGGCACCCGTGTTTGACCGGTTGCAGAAATGCTTTCTGGCTCGAGGTGCGGCGCAGTGCGGCATCTGCACGCCCGGCATGCTGGTCACGGCCACCGCTTTGCTTGAGCGCAATCCCGCCCCGACGGAAACCGAAGTCATGGACGCCCTCGGCGGTGTCCTCTGCCGCTGCACCGGCTATCGCAAGATCATTTCAGCCGTCCTGGCTGCGAACGGGGTGGGGGATCCGCCGGCCTCCCCTCCCGCTGGCTCCGCTGTCGGCCAGCGACTGGTCCGCCTCGACGGCCAGCGCAAGGCCGAAGGCACGGAGATCTTTGGCGCCGATGAGACTCCAGCGAAGGCATTGCTCCTTCGCGCGATCCGCAGTCCGTATCACCACGCCAGGTTCAGCTTCGAAGACATTGGCTCCTACCTGGCCGCCCACCCCGGCGTGAAGGCGGTTTTCTGCGCCCAGGACGTTCCCGGCAGGAACTGCTTTGGCGTAATCCCACCCTTTGCCGATCAGCCCGTATTTGCCCAGCACGAGGCCCGCTTCCGCGGTGAGGCCGTCGCCGCGGTGGTGGGAGAGGAAGAAGTTATCGAGCGCCTTGATCTCAGCAAGTTCCCGGTCACGTGGGAGGAACGCACGGCACTCACGACCATCGAGGAGTCTCTCGCAGCCGGGGCTTCGCTGGTGCATGCCAACCGTCCCGACAACGTCCTGGTCCGGGGACGCGTCGTTCGCGGCGATGTCGATCAAGCGCTGGCTTGCGCAGACGCAGTGGTGGAAGGCGAGTACGAAACCAGCTTCGTGGAACACGCTTGCATCGAACCTGAAGCTGGCTTTGCCCGGCCGGTGGGCGATGGTATCGAAGTGCAAGCCTGTACCCAGTCGCCCTATATGGATCGTGCTGACCTTGCCGCGATCCTGGACATTCCGCCCGAGCGCGTTCGCATCATTCCGACGGCCGTTGGCGGCGGTTTTGGGTCCAAGCTCGATCTTTCTGTTCAGCCTTTCGTCGCGGTCGCTGCTCGGCACCTGAATCAGCCCGTAAAGATGATCTACTCGCGTGTCGAGTCGATCATGAGCACCACGAAGCGCCACCCCGCCCGTATTCGTGCGCGTGCGGGTGCTACCAGGGACGGGAAACTCGTCGCCATGGACCTGGCGGCGGATTTCAACACGGGCGCTTATGCCTCCTGGGGGCCGACGGTGGCCGCGCGAGTTCCGGTGCACGGCTCAGGACCGTACGTCGTGCCTCATTACCGCGCACTCACACGAGCCATCCACACCCACCTCGTACCGGCCGGCGCATTCCGCGGATTCGGTGTACCACAGTGCACCATCGCGCAGGAGCAACTCTACGATGATCTGGCCGATCGCGTGGGCATGGATCGACTGGAATTCCGTATCCTGAACGCCTTGAGCGACGACTCTTTAACCGTTACCGGTCAGGTGCTGGGGGAAGGCGTCGGGATTCGCCAATGCTTCGAAGCCTTACGCCCTCGTTGGACGGCGGCACGCGCCGAGGCGGCGGCGTTCAACCTGGCAGCCACAATCCCGTTTCGCCGTGGTGCTGGGGTCGCGGGCATGTGGTATGGATGCGGGAGCACGTCGCTCCCGAATCCCTCCACCATCCGCATCGGCCTGAAGCGTGATGGACGAATCGTGCTGCATCAAGGCGCGGTCGATATCGGCCAGGGCTCGAACACGATCATCGCGCAGATCTGCGCGGACGCTCTGGGAGCGCCCTTCGCGCAATTCGATCTGCTTTCCGGCGACACCGCGATCTCGCCCGATTGCGGCAAAACATCGGCCTCGCGGCAGACCTTCGTCACCGGAAAAGCCGCCTATCTCGCAGGGCGGGCGCTGCGCAAGCGACTCCTCGAGATCGCGGGCGCGTGCGACCGCGCCACCCTCACGTTCCAGCCAGGTAGGGTGGTCGCCATGGAGAGCGGTGAGAGCCACGCCGTTGACCTTTCCGTTCTCCCACTGGACCATAACGGCTACGTGCTGACCGCGGAGACGACCTTCGATCCGCCCACCACCCCGCTCGACGAAAACGGACAAGGCAACCCTTACGCCGTGTACGGCTTCGGCGCGCATCTGGCGGAAGTCGAGGTCGACACCGAGCTCGGCACCGTGCGCGTATTGAGGATCACCGCCGCGCATGACGTGGGCCAGGCGATCAATCCCACGCTGATCGAGGGCCAAGTGGAGGGCGGTGTCGCGCAGGGACTGGGCATGGCCTTGATGGAAGAATTTACCCCCGGCAAGGGCGAGAATCTGCACGACTACCTGATTCCTACGATCGGCGATATCCCGCACGTCGAAACCATCCTCATCGAAAAACCGTCCTCGGTCGGGCCATTCGGCGCCAAGGGCGTTGGCGAGCAGGCGGTGATTCCCACTGCGCCGGCCATTCTTAACGCGATCCATGATGCGATCGGCATTCGCCTTCGCAAGGTCCCGGCGACACCGGACCGGATTCGCGCCGCGATTCTGGCCGCGCGCCGTTCGGAAGGACCGCATGCCGGATAGCGATGCCATCCGCTGTGATGCCTGCCCGGTGCTGTGCTACATCAAGCCGGGGCGCACGGGTGCGTGCGATCGCTACGCCAACCACGACGGCAAGCTGGTGCGCCTCGATCCACACCTGCTTCTCGACCAGGCAGTCGCACGTGGGGAGTCGGTGGTGCCCTTCCTCGAACGCGACCGCGAATGGGGAGGCAATCTCGTCCAGCCTAGCGGCACGTTTGTGACAGCCATCGGTGCCGGCACGACCTACCCGGATTACAAGCCTGCACCCTTCATCATCTCCGCCGAAATCGAAGGCGTGGATATGGTTACCGTGGTCACGGAGGGCATCTTCAGTTATTGCGGCGTCAAGGTGAAGATCGATACCGATCGCCACCTCGGCCCCGAAACCAGCACGGTGCGCGCGCAAGGCGAGGCCGTCGGCCACGTTACCACCAGCGAATACGGGTCGCAGATGCTGTCGCTGGGCGGCGTACGCCACCTTACCGGTGGGAGCCGGCGTGAAGGCAGGGTCACCTGCGACACTCTGCTCGACCTCTGCAATGGCAAGCCCGCCGAACTCCGCATCGAAGGCGGGGCCAAGGTGATCGTGCAAGCCGGCAAAGCTCCGCTTGTCGATGATGTGCGGGAAGAACGGATGCGTGTAGGCTGCGGATCGGCGGCTATCGGCATGTTCGCCAAGCAGTGGTTCGGCCAGGTCGATGAGGTGGTGGTGGTGGATGACCACATCACGGGAGTTCTCTCCGAGCACCAGGCGGGCAAACTGCTTGGCGTTCCCGAGACCGGCATCCGGCTGAAAGGGCGCCGCTCCACCCCCGGCCGCTATTTCCAGGTTGCCGAACCCGGCACCGCCTGGGGCGGCACGAACCTCGACGATCCACGCGCCATCCTCCGGCCGTTCAATCCCAAGATGGCATGGCCTGGGCTGCGCTTGCTCATGGTGAGCACCACTGGCGAGCACTCGATCTATTTCGAGCTCGATGGCAATCTGGAGCTGGTCGAAAAGGATCTGCCGCCGCCCCTTCAACTGTCAGTGGCTCGCCTGAAGGAGAACTGCGAACCTGCGCTCTCGACCGTGCTCTTTATGGGCGGAGCAGGCGGCTCTTTGCGCGCGGGTGTCACGGAAAATCCCGTGTGCCTCACGTACTCGGTAAGAGACGCGCTTACCCGCGTCACTTGCGGCGGCGCGCCCGCCTACATCTGGCCGGGGGGCGGCATCACTTTCATGGTCGACGTCAGCCGAATGCCCGCCAACGCATTCGGATACGTGCCCACGCCGGCGATCGTCGCGCCCATCGAATTCACCCTCACGTTGGCGGACTACGCAGCTTTGGGGGGGCATATGGATCACGTGCGTCCGCTGGCCGCGATCGCGGCGGCCAACGATCACATCCATAACCTTGCCAACCCGGAAAACCCCTGGCCGCTGGAGCCGGCGAAACCGAAGAGGCAGCCGCGATGAGAGTGCCGCCGCAAATCCACTGGCTCGCTGATCGCCGCCGTCTTCATCTCAGCGATGGGCCGATCGATCTGATCGTGCAGGCCTTTGGCGGCGGCGAGCAGGTGCGCGCCGCCTACAGAGCCGCAAGCAATCGCTTCATGACGCTGCTCGACGAACTCTGCCACGAGCTTACGCCGCTGCGGCTGCCCATGAGGAAAGGCAACCAGGTCTTCGTGGGTGTCGTGGCCCGCCGCATGGCTCGCGCGGTGGAGCCTTTCTCGAGCCGTGGTTTCATTACGCCTATGGCGGCGGTGGCGGGAGCTGTAGCCGAAGAGATTCTGGAAGCGATGGTCGCGGCCGGTCCGCTTGCGCGTGCCTACGTCAACAATGGTGGCGACATCGCTTTTCACCTGTCGCCCGCTGAGCATTTCGTGGTGGGCATGATTGAGCGTCCCGACCGGCCCTCCCTGTTCGGCACCGCGACACTGCGAGCGGCCCAGCCGGTCCGCGGCATCGCGACCAGCGGCTGGCATGGCCGAAGTTTCTCGCTGGGGATTGCCGATGCGGTCACGGTTCTCGCCGGGTGCGCGTCTGCGGCTGACGCCGCCGCCACGGTCATCGCCAATGCGGTGGATCTCCCGGGCCATGCCTCGATCCTGCGCCAGCCTGCCTGCGAGCTGGCTCCGGACAGCGACCTCGGCGCCATCCCCGTGACCCGCGCCGTGGGCGAGCTCAGCGCGGCGGAAGTGGGCTTCGCCCTTGCCTCGGGGGCAAAGCTTGCCGAGGAGTTGCGGGCAACCGGCCTGATCGAAGCCGCGGCGCTGTGTCTGCGCGGTCAGATTCGAATCGTCAGTTTCCGTGCCGACAACATCTCTGATTTCCGGAGCCTGGTTCATGCCTGAGGTTCGGGTCCGCAAGAAGCTGACTATCGTCGAAGAGATCTTTCATGAAGGTGGACCACCCGTATCGCCACCGCTACGCCGTGCCGCATCGCTTGCGGTCATTCACAACCCGTTTGCCGGCAAATACGTCGAGGACATCGCCGGCTTCATGGATGACCTCAAGCCCCTCGGGCTGGAAATGGCGAAGTCGCTCATCACCATCCTGGGCGGTAACCCGACGAGGGTCGAAGGCTACGGCAAGGGCGCCATCGTCGGCACTGCCGGAGAACTCGAGCACGGCGCGCTGTGGCATGTTCCGGGCGGCTACGGCATGCGCGAACTGCTTGGCGGAGCCAAGGCCATCGTCGCCTCCACCAAGAAAGTCGGACCGCCCGGTACCCGGATCGACATTCCTGTCACCCACATCAACGCGTCTTATGTGCGCAGCCATTTCGATGCGATGGAGGTTGGGATCACCGATGCTCCCCGGGCCGACGAAATTCTGCTGGCTTTGGTCATGACCACCGGCCCGCGGGTCCATGCGCGGGTGGGCGGTCTCAAGGCATCGGAGATCAAGGGAGAGGACGGGCTCAGATGAAAGCGAGGATCCGAAAGATCGCGGTATTCCTGGAGGAAACCCACACGGAGATGGGACGTGCTGTGAACCCGCCGACGCGCCGCGCCGCCGCCGCCGCCGTCATCGAGAACCCCTACGCAGGCAGGTATGTTGAAGATCTCACTGAGTTGATGGATATCGGCGCCGAGCTCGGCGAGTTGCTCACCGAGAAAGCCGTCGCTGCTCTTAATATTCCGGGCAATACCGCGGAAAGCTACGGAAAGGCGGCTGCAGTCGGCGAGAACGGCGAACTCGAGCACGCCGCCGCGGTTCTGCATCCCAAGCTGGGCGCGCCGGTCCGTCGCGTTCTGGGCAAAGGCGCCGCGCTGATTCCCTCGTCCAAGAAGCGTGGAACCTGCGGCGTAGCCCTCGACATCCCGCTCGGCCACAAAGACGCGGCTTTTGTACGCAGCCACTTCGATGGCATGGAGATCCGCATCAACGACGCACCCCGCGCGGACGAGATTTTGGTCGCCATAGCCGTGACCGATAGCGGGCGACCTCTGCCGCGTGTGGGCGGCCTTACCAAGTCGGAGATTAAAGGTGAGGACGGCTTGCGCTAGCAGCGAGGCGAGCCTACGCCGCAACAAGTTCGGGCATCCGTGTCGCCGGCGGCGTGTTCCGGCTGCGCTCGACACTTACCCGTCCCTCGACGACTACCATGCCGATCCCCGGCAAATCTCCGAGATGAACGCTCTGCAACAGGTTCTGCCCTGCCGAGTGCTGCGCCTTGTCCATCAGCACAAAGGTGGCTGGACGTCCCGGGGCCACCAGCCCGCCATCCAGCTTGCGAATCTTTGCCGTGTTGCCGGTGGCAAAGCAGAGCGCAACCTCGGCCGGCACATCCCCCAGCGCCGAAAGCATGGCCATCATCCGCAGGATTCCCAGGGGTTGAACCCCCGAGCCCGCCGGACAATCCGTCCCCAGGATCACACGATCCAGCTGTTTCAGTTCCTTCGCCGTGCGTAGGGCCAGCAAGGCCGCGCGCTCATTGCCGTTGTGCACGATTTCGAGGGCGCGTGTGGATTTCTCACACAAAGCGACGATCTGGTCGCCGGGCAATGCCGTGTGTCCACCGTTGATGTGCCCGATGACATCTGCGTCCGTCTCAAGCACGATGTCTTTGTCTATCAGGCCTGACCCCGGGATCGAAGGTCCCCCAGTGTGAATTGTGCTTTGGATGCCGTACTTCCTCGCCCATGCCACCATCTGCCGCGCTGTTTTGCCGTCTTTCACGCTGCCCAACCCAACCTCACCGAGGATGGTCACACCCGCTGCCGCCAGCTCCTTGAAATCATCTTCGACCATGCCGTGCTCGATCACCGGGGCTCCAGCATGAACGCGCACCCCACCCGGCCGAAATGCCTGGAAGGCGCGCTGGGCGAAAACCGCCATCGCCTTCAGACCCAGCAAGTCTTTTGGGCGCCCCGGCGTGTGCACCTCGCCCGCCGATACCATGGTGGTGACGCCTCCATGCAAGCAGCTATCGATCCAGCCGAGTTGGTTCTGGCGCGGTGTCCAGTCGCCGGCCACCGGATGCACATGGCTGTCAATCAGCCCGGGCGCCAGTGCCGCGCCTTTCGCATCGATGGTCGTGGTCGCTTCGTCCACATCCACATCCTTCTGCTTGCCGACCGCCGTGATCCTGCCTCCCACCGCCATCACCGTGTCGGCATCCAGAATGGGCTTCTGCAAGTCGCCCGAGAGCAACAGCCCGATGTTTCGGATGACCAGTTTGGTGTCGCCCGCCGCTTTCCTCTCGTCCTGTAGCATGGCTTGAGCCTCTTCCCCCGAGAGTCCGGCCGCGACTTTGCCGACGGGCGGGTCGCGAGCCTCCCCTCTTTTCGCGCCCGCTAGTATACAGAGACTACTGTGGTTCTCGGCGGCGTGGAGCGTACTTGAGGGGTACGTTGGCGGTGGTTCGGCTTCCAGTTCCAAGCGCCCAAGCTCGCCGCACCCGCAACCTGCCGGTGGTTCTTGTGGCCACCCTTGCAGGGAAGTTGCCAACGGACCGTGTGACTGATCTCCCGGACGGGGAGAATGAAACCCCGCTGCATTTGAGGTATATTACGAACACTTACTTTTGGTTTCGTTCGGGAGTGAGTCCACCATGAAGTTTGGCCATCCCGCCCTGGCTTGGGCGGCAGTCGGGAGGTTCGCGGAGAACGCTTGAAAATGCCGACCGTGAGCAAGACGCTTAAGAGACGGTCAGACGGGCTGCGGTCGCGAAAAGCCTAGAGGCCGGCCGGGGTAAGGGCAGGGCCCAGAGGGGCGTATTGAGAGCGACAGGAATGGAAAGCAATCGAAAGCGCGCCAAGTCGGGCTGAAATCGCTAGCGCCGGCACCGGGTGTGACCTCAAACAAGGGGGATCCGTGAATCTGAAGTTTCGCCGTGCTCAGGCTCTCGTTCTGGCTGGATTCTTGCCCGCCGTCCTCAGCTGCTCCCGGTCCCAGCTCAAGCCGAAGGTCGGGGGAACGACTGCCCGCCCCGCCGATATCCAGGTCGAGATAACGTCTAAAGGGCTGCTCACGCTGACAACCAGCAAAGCCAACTTCGAAGTCTCCCCCAACGGCTATATCAAAGCTTTCCTTTTACACGATGGGCGGCGCCTTACCCTCGACGATCCTGCTCTCCAACCCGACGATGGCGACTACGTTGTTCACCATGGCAGGGCAATCCACTTCGTCTTGGATTTTGCGCGCGCCCAGGTCTTGGATTCCAGCGGCAAGCTCGGCCCTGGGAAGCGCATCGAGATTCCCGCTCACTTGCCGGGTCAGGCCGGGCTGGCCATCGAGCGGGTCTTGACCCTCGAAGCCTACGAGGATTTCCCCAACCTTCTGCTGTCCACGGCTGAGTACAAGAACGCAGGGACCACGGACCTCACTCTTGACCAGGTCATCGAGCAGAGGCACCGCTTGAGCGCGCAGCGCTCCGATGCCAGGGTGGCGCCGTACGATATGTGGGCTTTTCAGGGGTCGAGCTACGACTGGGGAAAAGATGCCATCTTCAAGCTCACTCGGGCTTCCACGCAACCGAACGCCATGGGTGAATCGGTCAAAGGCGGTTACGGAGGTGGCATTCCCGTGGTTGCGTTCTGGACGGGTAATGTCGGCGAAGCCATCGGCCACATCGAAACTCTACCCCTGACGCTCTCGCTGCCCGTGCAGGTGGGGACGGATCAGCGCGTCGAGGCCGCGCTCGACATTCCCGCGAATACTACCTTGAAACCAGGAGAGTCTTTCTCCACGCCGCGCAGCTTCGTGGCGGTTTTCCACGGCGATTTCTACCAGCCTCTACGCATGTGGTCGAGCGTCCTGCAGAAAGAAGGCTGGACCCTGCCCCAGCCCTCCGCCGAAGCCTACAAGGTGAGCTGGTGCGGCTGGGGCTACGAATTCAATGTCACCCCTGCTCTGATGGAAGGGACCATCCCCAAGCTAAAAGAGTTTGGTGTGCGTTGGGCCACGCTCGACGACCGCTGGTTCGACTCTTACGGGGATTGGAATCCGCGTCCGGATACCTTCCCCGGTGACTCCATCAAGACCATGGCAGACGACTTCCACAGGCAGGGGATGTTTGTGCAGCTGTGGTGGCTGCCCCTCGGTGTCGAAGACGGTCAGGGCAGGTGGGAATCTCACAAATACGTTGTGTCCAACGTTGTTCGTGAACATCCCGACTGGCTGATCCTGGACAAAGAGGGCAAACCTGCCCGCATGACCCGCAACCTGGCGGCCCTTTGTCCGGCCGTTCCTCGAGTTCAGGCCTACTACCAGCAGCTGACCCAGAAATTCATCCGCGATTGGGGATTCGACGGATCCAAGCTCGATAACATTTACTCTGTCCCCAAGTGCTACAACCCGGCGCATCATCACAAATCCCCGCAAGACTCGGTGAATGCGGTAGCCGACGTCTACAGAATCATCTTCCAGACCACGCGCGCGCTAAAACCCGACAGCGTCACCCAAAGCTGTCCGTGCGGCACCCCGCCCTCGCTGGCCTGGCTTCCCTATCTCGACCAGGCCGTCACCGCTGACCCGGTCGGCGCCACGCAGGTCCGCCGGCGCATCAAGATGTATAAGGCGCTACTGGGACCTGACTCCGCCGTCTATGGTGACCACGTCGAACTCTCCGCCATGGATCGCATCGGTGAGAAGGGCTGGCGCGAGCACGGAGAAGATTTCGCGTCCACCATCGGGACGGGCGGGGTGGTGGGCACGAAATTTGTGTGGCCCGAGCTGGGAGCTCACTACAAAGACGTCAACCTCACCCAGCATAAAGACGAGGTCTGGAAAAAGTGGATCGCCCTCTACAACCAGAAAATGCTGTCGAAGGGCACTTTCCTCGACCTCTATACCTACGGCTACGACCTACCCGAAACGTACGCGATCGAGAAGGACGGCCGGATGTACTACGCCTTTTTTGCTCCTCAGCCGAACGGCGGATGGAAAGGCGAGGTCGAACTCCGCGGCCTGGAGCCCGGCACCTATCGCGTCACCGACTACGCCGAAGGCAAGGCGCTGGGAACGATCGAGGTAGACAGCAGCCAACCGGCCCGGCTTGCCACCAGCTTCAAGGGCCATCTCCTGTTGGAAGTTAGTCGTTAGCAGGTTTTCGCGAGTCCTGAGCGAGACTCCTGCGCGTGTTCTCGGAAGAATGCCTCCACGGCCTCTCGGTTGCGGAACGCCTCGGTCCCGCCCGGCTGTGTGGTCGACAGAGCCCCGGCCAGGTTCGCCCAGCCGAGGCAAGCTCGCAGGTCCGATCCACGCACAAATTGCGACAAAAAGCCCGCATCGAAACTGTCTCCAGCCCCTACCGGGTCCACCAGCTTGACTCCAACCGCCGGCATCACAATCTGCTCCCGTCCTCGTCGTGCCAGGGCGCCTTCTTCCCCCCTCTTCACCACCAGCAGAGGTACTCTCTTGGCGATCCGCGCTACTGCAGATTCCAAGTCGTCCGTGCCGGCGATCCGCTTGAGTTCGCGCGCATTGGGGAGAAATACGTCCACATATTGCAGCACGTCGATCAAACCGCCGCCCCACGTGTCATCGGGATCGTCATTCGTATCCAGAGAAATGGTCAGCCCCGACGCTTTCAATCTCCGGAACAGTTCGCCCACGTGCGGGGTGAGGCCGCGCTGCAGATAGAAGGAAGAAAGATGGAAGTGGGATGCGTCCGTCAGATAATCAAAATCCAAATCCGCGAGCGTAAGGTCAAAAATCGTTCCCGGATAAGTCAGGATGTTGCGCATCCGCTCCCGCTGCAGGATCACGGTCAATCCGGTTTTCGTCTCACCTTCCACCCCATGGATTCGGGAGACATCCACACCACTGGCCGCCAGTCTGCCGACAGCGATTTGGCCCAGCGGATCATCCCCGATGCGTGACACGAAGCCGACCCGACTGCCCAGCGCCGCGAGATTATGCGCCACGATCGCCGACGAACTTCCCAGTGTCAGCGTCATCCGTTGCGCCAGCAGTTCGCGTTCTTCGGGCAGCTCTTTGGGCAAGCCGTACAGAATCAGGTCGAGATTCAATTCTCCGGCGATCGTAACGTCAAATCGCGGCATGTTCCGACTCTTCCGGCGAGTCTTCCTCTTCGAGCACAACAACGCGGCTCAGGTTCCGTGGCTTGTCAGGGTCAAGCCCTTTCTCGAGCCCGGTATAGAGTCCCATCAACTGGCCAACCAGCAGATAGAGGGGAAGCCTGGCCGTTTCCGGCCCGGCAGCCGCCAGTTCGACCAGCAGGTCCGCGGCGGCGCGCACGCGCGGTTGCGCCCGATTGGTGACCACCAGCGTGGTTCCGCCCAACCGCTTCACTTCCTCCAGTACATCCAACTCCGCCAGGTGAGCCCTCTCCGACATCAGAAACAGGATGAGCGTCTTAGGGCTCACAATCGACTTCGGTCCGTGCCGGAACTCCAGCGTGTGAAAGCTCTGCCCGTAGGAAACGGACATCTCGGTAAGCTTCAGGGCCGATTCGCAGGCGATGCCGTACAGCGGACCCTGTCCCAGACACACGTAGTCCTCGAACGCATGAGCGCGCACGAACTCGCGCACGCGGTGGGGCAGCGAGTGCAGCAGTTCATCCCCTGGCCGGGGCAACCCACGTTGCGCGGCTAGAAAGTCCATTTTGCCGGCGACCGTCGCCGCCAGGGCCTGCAATGCCAGCAGCATGGAGGTGAAGGATCGCGTCATGACGGTGCTCTGCTCGTCGGCGGCAGGCAGCACGATGGCTCTCGCCACCATCTTCTCGAGCGCCTGGCCCGAAGCACAGCTGATTCCCAGGGTCACCATGCCGCGCCCGCGCACGAACTCGCCAGCCCGCAGCACTTCCGAGGTTCGTCCTGATCGCGAGATCAACACAATTTGCTGGTTTGCCGTGAGCGCCAACTCCGGAAACAGAAGCAGCTCCGAGGCCGCCGTCGCAAGCGCGCGCACCCCCGTCAGTTCCGTCATGGTGGCGGCTGCAGATTGGGCTACGTAATAGCTCGAGCCACACCCGACGAAGAGCCACTCCTGGGTTCGAGCGAACTGCCGAGCCACCGCTTCCAGGGTTCCACTCTGCTCGAGGTCATCGAGCGACTTTGCCCAGCACGCAGGTTGGCTCAGGATTTCCGAAAGGGTGTGAGCACCTTTCGGTGACGTGGGTTGCCCGCCCGGGGCTGTCTCAGACAAGGGTCACCTCGATGCCTGCCTTCTTCAGGGTCCGCACATTGCCCTTGGCCACATTCTCGTCGGTAATCACCTGGTGCACAGCCGACGGCGGCACAATCAGCGACAGGCTCCTGCGTCCGAACTTGCTCGAATCACACACCGCCACGGTTCGCTTGCTGACTTCGACCATCACCCGGTTCACCTTCGCTTCCAGCAGATTGGGGGTGGTTAGCCCGTACTGCACGTCGAATCCATCTACGCCCAGGAACAACACGTCCGCACTCAACCGGTGCAAGGTTTCCTCCGCGACCGGCCCCACCAGGGAAAACGAATTCTTGCGCAAGGTCCCCCCGGTCAAGATGAGCTCCACGGCCGACCCGGAAAGATCCGCCGCAATGTTCACGGCGTTGGTTACGATGGTGAGATTGTGGAAGTGGCGCAGCGCTCGGGCGATTTCCGTCGTGGTGGTGCCCGAGTCGAGAATCACCACCTGGCCTTCCTCGACGATGTGCGCAGCGGCTTCCGCGATTCGCAGCTTCTCCTTGCGGTGCAACTTTTGCTTCTCGCGCAGGCTGGGATCTTCCAGGGCTCCGTCGTGTGCGGGTAGCGCGCCGCCGTGGGTGCGATGGATCAACCCGTCGGCGTGCAGTTCGTCCAGATCTTTGCGAATCGTAACCTGCGACGTTTGAAAGCGTCTCGCCAGATCCAGCACAAGTACTCGACCGTCACGTCGCAGAGTGTCCAGGATGGCTCGTCGCCGCTCTTCGTTGAGCAAGGAGACTCCGGTCAGAAGACTTTCCTTCGGCTTTCTTTTTATATCGTTTACTTTCGTTTGTCCAGCGAAAAACGTCGCCCGCCGCAGCCCGGTCAGATCAGATCTGGATTTTATCAGGGCCAGGTGCCGCCGGACTGAGCTTGGCGGGCCGGCATCCGAACGGATCAAGGCGGAGAGGCCGGAACCCCGACAAAGACCGCGAGGACGGCGCGTGCGCGCTTGCGATCTGTGTGAAGATGGGGGAGGGGGTATGATGTTCTGAACAAGGGCGTGGAATGAAAAAACTCGGGTTTCTCCTGTCGTTAACCACCAACGACAACGACTACCAGATGGAACAGGCGGCAGCGGGTGAAGAGGCGGCGCGCCGGGCAGGCATCGAGCTGCGGATCATCTATGCCGATAATGACGCCATCAACCAGAGCCAGCAACTGCTGAAGATTATCCAGTCGTCGACCGAGTCGCGGCCGGATGCCATCATTCTTGAACCTGCGGGTTCGACCGCGCTCCCCCAGGTGGCGCGTGCTGCGGCCTCGGCCGGGATCGGTTGGGTCATCCTGAACCGCGAAGCGGACTACGTTGCCGAACTGCGCCGCACCTACCGAGTTCCGGTGTTTGCCGTCACCTCGGATCACGTCGAGATCGGGCGGATTCAGGGTCGGCAGATGAAAACTCTCCTCCCCCAGGGAGGCTCCGTCTTGTATATCCAGGGTCCGGCGGGCAGCGATGCAGCCCAGCAGCGTACCGACGGGATGCAACAGACGAAGCCCGACAACATCCAGGTCCGGCTTCTCCGAGCTCAGTGGACGGAAGGCAGCGCATTTCAGGCCGTCAGCGCCTGGCTGCGGCTTTCGACCTCGCGCGAGTTGCCCATGGACCTGGTGAGCGCGCAGGACGACTCGATGGCGATGGGGGCCCGGAAGGCTTTTCAGGAGATTTCTGACTCTCAACTGCGGGATCGCTGGCTGAGGGTGCCCTTCACCGGCTGCGACGGCATGCCGAAGACCGGGCAGGCTTGCGTACGCAGCGGCCTCCTGGCCGCTACCATCGTGGTTCCGCCCAATGCCGGGATGGCAGTCGAAATGCTGGCCAAAACCATCAGTGGGGCAGCGACGCCGCCCGAACGCACATTCGTCGACGTACGCTCGTTTCCCTCAATCGAAGAGTTAGTAAAGCCAGGGGGAAAAAAGCGGCCGGTCTAGACTGCAGGCTGCACTCTGGCGAACTGCGTCAAGCACGGTTCGCGACGGCCCGCTTCTTCCTGCCAGGACGGACTGCTCCCGCAATCTCCACGCGATTCCGCCCGTTCGCCTTCGCGCGGTAAAGCGCCTTATCCGCTTGCTCGATGATCTCAGCCACCGGAAAGGTCTCGCCGGCCGATTCGGCGACGCCGATACTCACCGTGACCGAGAGTTCCCGGCCAGCCTCCGATTCGAACCGCGGTCTCCACCAGCGAAGACCGGAACGCGTCGTACTCCTCCGGCGATCAGGACCGCGCTTGGCTTTGCGTCGGTCCGCGACCCGGATACGGAAAGTGGAGTGCTCGATCAAGGCGCGCAGTAGTTCGAGATGCTCCCCTGTCTGTTCCGCGTTTCTCCCCGGGAACAGAATGGTGAACTCTTCGCCCCCTATCCGGTAGGCATGCCCGTAGCCGGTCACCTGAGCCAGCCTTCCTGCGACCATGCGCAGGACCTGGTCCCCTGTCTCGTGCCCGTAGCTGTCATTGAACTTCTTGAAATGATCGATGTCCACTGCCGCGATGGTGTAAGGCGCTTCCAGCGCGGCAATGGCGGCGTTGAAAGCCCGCCGGCTGGGCAAGTTGGTGAGATCGTCGTGATAGGCCATCAGGTAGGAGGTCTCGACGACGGATATCACCAGGATGACAGCTGCTGTCGCCATGAAGGCGCGCGAGACCGGACCCCCGGCTCCCGTTTCCAGCGCGAGGAATGCGCTCAGCAGAGCCCAGGCCGAGCCGCTGTCCACTGGCTTTTGGGACCGCAGGAATCGCACCAGAAGTAGCGAGAGAGTGATGACCAACGCCAGCCAGGAGACTTGGGGGATCCTGGTAGCGGATAGCCACGCGGGGTTGGGCAACCAACCGCGAAACAGATGGGAGCCGGCAGCAGGACGGGGCCGGCAAATCACGGCCACGAAAACCGACTGGCAAAACAGAGCCACAAGACGCAGAGCAACCGCGGGAGATACGAAGCCACGCTCCGGGGCCAGGGCGAGCAGCGCGAAATTGAGCGGCAACAGAAAGGAGATGGCCTCAAGGGCAGCCAGCCCCTGGCCAGCGGTTTCGACGCCAGAGAAAAAAATCACCGTGCGATCGGCCAGCAGCAGCAGGAGCAGTGCCGAAAAGACCCGGCTGGAGTGAAAGCGCCAAGCCAGCCCGAGCCCGGCTGCGAGTGCCGCATAGTAGCAATAGTCGATGAGGGAGACGTGGCTCCTGGGAAAACCAGTGGCCAGCACCAGGTAGCCGATGATCAGAAGTACGACACCCGGCAACAGCAACCGCTTGAGCGACCCTTGCGTCCAGAAGCCCACCCCGTCCCTTCTGACAGCTGAAAATGCCACCGGCATCAATTATCAACGGCCAGGAAAGGGACATGGTTGACCTTCCGGGTTCTTGCGGACCTTCGCAGGCTTTGTTTGGACGGCGGTCACACGGGAGCCGAGAGGGTCGTAACCGGCTTATGACAGGAGTGCGCTGCGAAACTCCTCCGGCAGAATCCACATCTTCAGGATGACTCCGATGTCAGGAAGCGGCCCCTCCCAGACGGTACTTTTCCGGCGCTGGTAGATTGATCTGGCGGGCGAACGGCCCGCAGATCAGGGCACAAGCCGGCGAAGGTTCGCGAAACGTGGCCTGAGCTGCGGGAAGCCACGATGTCGCGCAGGCAGTCTCGCACTCCCTTCGCGACACAGCCACCGCCCTGTACAATGACGGCAGACATGGCCGCGATTTCGCAACTGGTTCAAATCGAGCTTCACCCGCCCTTGCGGCAACCCAAGCCAGAGTGGCTTCGTGCCCGAGCTCCGGCAGGGGAAAACTTCCACCATCTAAAGAAGCTGGCCCGCGGACTTGGACTGCACACGGTGTGCGAATCGGCCCACTGTCCCAACATCGGAGAGTGCTGGAACCATCGCACCGCCACTTTCATGCTGCTTGGGGATGTCTGCACCCGGCGCTGTGGCTTTTGCGCGGTTCCCAAGGGGAAGCCCGAGGCGATCGATTGGCAAGAGCCGTCACGCGTCGCCCAGGCCGTCGCCGCGCTCGGCTTGAAGCACGCGGTCGTGACCAGCGTTAATCGCGACGATGACAATGTCGGTGGCGCCCGGGTTTTTGCCGAAACCATCCGACATATCAGGTTGTTGGCACCGGGTTGCCGCGTCGAAGTGCTGATTCCCGACTTCCAGGGATGGGAGGAGCCGCTGCGTATCGTGCTGGACGCCCAGCCGGACGTTTTGAGCCACAATACCGAAACCGTTCCCCGCTTGTATCGGGCTGTGCGTTCCGGCGCCCGCTACCAGCGCACGCTCGACCTTCTCGCCAAGGCCAAGAAGTTTTCACCGGGGGTCGTCACCAAGACCGGGGTTATGCTCGGCCTGGGAGAGACCGAGGAAGAGTTGATCGCCGTGTTCCGCGATCTCAGCGAACGGGGTGTCAACCTTCTCACCATCGGCCAATATCTGCGTCCATCGCGGGATCACCTGCCCATTGCCCGTTTCTACACGCCGGAAGAGTTCCGGCGGCTAAGGGAAGAGGCGCTTCATTTCGGCTTTCAACACGTGGAATCTGGACCGCTGGTACGTTCCAGCTACCATGCCCATGAACAAGCTGAGGCGGCTTGGAGCGCCGAGTCGCGAGCATAGCATTGTGGGCTCGGGTGGTTGCTGGCTGGCGAACCAGAGTCCGCATCAGGACGAATCTTACTCGGCCGGTCGCTCCGCCAGCATGGTTTTCTTGGCTTCCTGTCCGTCGGGCACAGGCACAGAAGGAGCGGCGTTCGCTGCCGCCGATCGGGCCGCTTCAGCCCGCGCCTGGGCGGCGCGCTCATCCCACTTGCCGAAGATCATCTTTCCGGCGGTGGTCTGCAGCACCGAGGTCACGGAGATGTCGATGGTCTTGCCAATCATCTTGCGTGCGTTGTCGACTACCACCATCGTGCCGTCGTCCAGGTAGGCCACGCCCTGGCTGTATTCCTTACCTTCTTTCAGAATGAATACCCGCATGGTCTCGCCTGGAAGCACGATCGGTTTCAACGAATTGGCCAGCTCGTTGATGTTCAGCACCTCCACACCTTGGAGCTGCGCAACCTTGTTCAGGTTGAAATCATTGGTAATGATCTTGCCTTCGTACAACTTGGCAAGTTCGATGAGCTTCAGATCCACTTCCCGAACCGTCGGGAAATCGTCTTCGACAATCTGGATGTTCAGCGAGGCGACTTTTTGCAGCCGTTGCAGGATGTCCAGCCCCCGCCTTCCGCGGTTGCGCTTGAGCGAATCCGCGGAATCTGCCACCAGTTGCAGTTCGCGCAGCACGAATTGGGGGATGACAATCACTCCGTCCAGGAAGCCGGTTTCCGCGATATCCGCGATCCGGCCGTCGATGATGACGCTGGTGTCCAGAATCTTGTAGCTCTTCTTGGATTGCTTCTCGCCGCCGAAAATCCCACCCAGGGCAGCCAAATTCAACAGATCGCCCTTGTTGGCGCCGACGATCAGCCCCACGTAGGCCATCAGCAACATGACCATGATTTGCAGGAAGCTCTGCGTGTGGCCCGGCGGAACACTGTTACGGATGACCAGCGCAAACAGATAGGCTCCCGCGATACCCAGGATGCTGCCGATCGCGGCTCCGATCAGCCGCTTCAGACTCACCAGCCGGAGGCGCCATTCGAACAGAATCACCCCGAGGCCGATAACCATGCCTAGGCCAGCATCCAGCTTGGAGGTCAACCCAAAGGGCTCGATAACGTAACAGGCAACAGTAACGATGAGAACAAATAAAAGCCTTACCACAATCAGGTCCACGAGTATGGCCCTCCCCAGGAAGCTCCAAACCCTCTCGAGCGCTTCCCGCGTTGGCCTCGCCCCGAAGGGAAGTCAACGATCTAACGCGGGGCTATGAATGGAATGATCGTTGCCCCGCCGCAGTTGGCCGACCGTTGAGTCGGAAACCGATAATGTACACCGGCAGTATATACCGGGCGTCGAACCCCAGAAAAGGATGTCCCACACCGCCGCTCGCCGCGCCCTGGTCCGCTGCGGTTCCGACCTTGCTGATACACTCCTTTCCATGAGGGCTATCGTTGTCACCCGCTTGGGTGGTCCGGAGGTTCTGGCCGTGCGGGACGTTCCCGAGCCAGTGGTGGCATCGGGACAAGTCATGGTTCGGGTTCGAGCCGGTGGGCTCAATTTCGCCGACATCATGACCGCCCACGGCGGGTATCCGGGAACACCGTCCCCGCCATTCGTGGCGGGGCGGGAGTTTGCCGGAATCGACGAGACCACGACCCGCCGGGTCATGGGATATACCCAGTGGTCGGCCTTCGCGGAGAAAACGGCTGCGCGTCCCGCCCTGCTCTGGCCGGTGCCCGAGAAATGGAGCGACGAACAGGCCGCCGCTTTCCCGGTAAACTACTTCACAGCGTATTTTGCCTACTGGGAAGCCGGCTTCTTGGACCAACCTTCTGGCAGCAGAAGGCGCCGTGTCTTGATTCATGCCGTCGCCGGCGGAGTCGGAACCGCTGCTGTCCAGATTGGTCACATCCTGGGAGCGGAGATGTTTGGCACATCTTCCTCAGAAGACAAACTGGCACGGACAAAAGAGCTCGGGTTGCAACACGGAATCAACTACAAGCAGCACGACTACGAGCAGGCGATCAACGATCTGACTGGCGGCGAAGGTGTGGACGCAGTTTTTGAGATGCTCGGAGGCGAACACACCGCCAAGAGCATTCGCTGTCTGCGCGATTTCGGGAAGGTCGTTCAGTACGGAACCGCAACTGGGAAACAGCCTCACCTCGATCTTCGTGCGCTCTACGCGAAAGCGGCAATGGTACAGGGCCTGTGGTTGACCTACCTCTCAGGTAAACAGGACTTGATGGACCAGGCATGGCAGCAGCTCTCAACCTGGGTGAACGACGGCCGATTAAACCCTGTGGTAGGCCATGTCCTGCCGGCGGAACGAGCCAGTGAGGCGTATCAGTTGCTCCTGGAGCGAAGGAACTTCGGAAAAGTTGTTCTTAAAATCGCCTAGATCACTTGATGCTCTCGCGGCACCGCCCGCGCACTTCCGCCCCACTCCCCTTTTTGTGCTGTGCGCAATTACACAACATTCTCAGACACTCACACTCGCAGACAGTATGTGGTTAGGCCATAGTTCGAGGATCCGCTAACCACCCGCCTGGCCTGCCGTCCAAAGATGTAATCCTCGACGAAGTGAAATGGAACTTCTCGTTGGGATCGAACGTATGAATGCAGGGGCAGAGGATGGCAGGGGCTAACGCGTCACTGCTTACTCTTTCCACTTAGAAGCACGGGGTGCAGGGGATTGCCTCAGCTTGGTTTGGCGGCCCAGATGAGACAACCCCCCGGGAAAAGAGCTTAAGGTCTAGCGGCCCGGCCCTCTTCGTGTGACCCCGCTGCTGCATTGTATGCCAAGTGCGTGCAAACGCAAGCGTGTCGTCGTCAGACAAGAACCAGGCCGCCCAGAACACCACCCGATGCGATTCGGGAGAAAAAGGAGAGTTGCTATGAAGCTGTCAACCGTACCCAAGAGCTTGTTCCTGGGACTGGCCGTGCTGCTGGCCGCGAGTGCCTTTGCGGCGAACAAGGGGACTCTGGAAGTCCAAGAAGCCATATCGGTGAGCGGGACCCAGCTCAAACCCGGCGAGTACAAAGTGCAGTGGGATGGTGCCGGGCCAAACGTGGAGTTAAGTATCCTCCAGGGAAAAACGGTCGTTGCCAAGGTGCCGGCTCACATGGTGGATCTGAGCGAGCCGTCCTCCAGCAACGCTGCAGTGGTGACGCAGAACAACGACGGCAGCAAGTCGTTGTCCGAAGTTCGTCTCACCGGAAAGAAATTCGCATTCGCTGTGGGAGAGGAAGCGGCCAAAGCTGACGCCACGAAATAGCCGAGGGAACTTGGGGGAGTCCTTCGCGGCTCCCCCTAATCTTTGAGGTCTTCGACCGAACCGAGAACAGGCACTCGAACGGCCGGGATGGAGCCTTCAATACTTCGGCATCTTGGGATCGACCCGGTCCGCCCAAGCCAGAATGCCTCCCGCCAGGTTGTGAACCCTTTTAAAACCCGCCTGGCGAAGGAAGTCCACCGCCTTCCCGCTGCGCACGCCGGAACGGCAGTGAGCCACGATCTCACGGCTCGAGTCCAGTTCATGCACCCGCTTGGGCAGATCGCCCAGCGGGATCAGGTAGCCACCGAGGTTGCAAATCTGGTATTCGTGCGGTTCGCGCACGTCGAGCACAAAAATGTCTTCCCCCGCATCCAGCCGCCGCTTGAGTTCCTCGACCTGCATTTCGGGAATGCCCGTCGCCACCGGTTTCTCCTCCCCACGGATTCCGCAAAACTCATTGTAGTCGATGAGTTTCGTTATGGTGGGATGCCGGCCGCAGGCGGGGCAGTCCGGATTCTTGCGCAGCTTCAGTTCGCGGAACTTCATGCCGAGTGCATCAATCAGCAGCAACCTCCCGATCAGCGGCTCGCCTTGGCCCAGGATCAGCTTGATCACTTCCGTCGCCTGCATCACGCCCACCAGTCCGGGCAGGATGCCTAGGACGCCGCCCTCAGCGCAGGAAGGCACCAAGCCCGGCGGCGGTGGCTCCGGATACAGACAGCGATAACAGGGGCCCTCCTTGGTGGCAAACACACTGGCTTGCCCCTCAAAGCGGAAAATCGATCCATACACGTTGGGTTTGCCGCTGAGCACGCAAGCATCGTTGACCAGGTAGCGCGTGGGGAAGTTGTCCGTCCCGTCGGCTACGATGTCAAACTCGCGAAAAAGCCCGAGCGCGTTATCGCTGGAGAGCCTGGTCTCAAAGGTTTGCAGGTTGATGGAGGGATTGATCGCCTTCAGCTTGTCCGCCGCCGATTCCAGCTTCTTCCGACCAACGTCGGCCGTGGTGTGAATGATCTGGCGTTGCAAGTTGGTGAAGTCCACCACGTCGAAGTCCACGATACCCAGCGTGCCCACGCCGGCCGCCGTCAGATACAAGGCGAGCGGCGATCCCAGCCCGCCCGCTCCGATGCAGAGCACGCGCGCCGCTTTCAGCTTCTGCTGTCCTTCCATGCCCACCTCGGGCATGATCAGATGGCGCGAGTAACGAAGAATCTCGTCCTTGCTCAGGATCGCGGCTTCGGGCTTAACATGGGTTGTGGTGGCCATAAGAACCTCGATTGTCAGAATGAAATGCCGAAAGGCCAGACCGGAGGACTATCGACAACCGCCGGGCGGACAACAACATGAGCGGGTAATGGGGCAGGACATCCCGGTTGTCATTCGCAGTTCATCGATCAGCGCCCTCCCGCGATGGAAGGGACAATCGAGATAGTATCACTGTCTTTCACCGGCGTGGCTTCTTTCTGCAAATAGCGCACGTCTTCGTCATTCAGGTAGATGTTGACGAAGGAGCGCAGCTTGCCATCCTCCGTATAGAGATGCCTTCGCAAGTCGGGGTGCTGGGCGACAAGGTCGGAGAGCGCGTCCGCCACCGAACCCGCTTTGACCTCGACCGCCGGTTGTTTCCCCGCATATTGCCGCAATGGTGTGGGGATATGGACTTTGGTCATAGATTTAAATGATGCATTAAAAGGAGATAAGATTCATCCCGTCAACGCCCCTGGTTCCGGGCGGCGAGCAATGGCCTGAAACAACCCATGAATGCCGCACAAACCGGCGGGATTCACCGCCACAGGCGCGTTCTCGTTCTTCGGTGGCGCCCAGGCCGCGTCCCTGAGTTGTGAACTTCGACAAGATGGATCCGGAGAATCACTCCACTCCGATTGGCTCGTCCGCAAATTGCTTATCGCTCTCGTCACCGCCGGTCAATTCGAAGGAATTCGTCATGGCGGCCTTTCCCCGGGCAACACTTGTAATGACGTAGGAACAACCGAACCAGTGTGCCTCGGCTACATCGGTCTGCGACCAGATTGCGGGATGATCTGGATGGGAATGATAAAAGCCCACGATGTCCTCGCCCCGCTCGCGGCCTTCGCGCTGAATGCGGACCAGCTCCTTCGGATCGATGTGATAGCGATTGCGCGGAGAATCCGTGCGCGTATTGCCGCAACGTGCGGTCGAGGTTACGACGCGAACATCGCCATTCATTTTCCCCAGCAGAACCCCGCAGCACTCATACGGGTACGCTTCTTCGCCGTGGCGGCGGATGGCGTCATAATCCTTTGCGCTGATTTTTAGCATGAAAAGCCGGTTCGCCATCGTGACCGAGGCATCGACAAGTGTTCCCTGTGCCCTGGGCGGTGAACCAATTCCCACTCTACCCCTGTTCCCAGAAGCGTTCGCTGAGATACTTGTCGCCGGAATCGCAGAGGATGGTGACGATTACCCCAGGCTGCCCCCGCTTCAGGTTTTCCGCGATCCTCAAGCAGCCTACTACCGCCGCCGCCGCCGAGATGCCCACCAGCAGTCCCTCTTCGCGCGCCAGCCGGATCGCCATCTTGTAAGCGTCCTCTGTGGCGATGCCCAAGTCCTCGTCCGCCAGTCGCGGATCGTAGATGCTGGGCACGATCGCGGAAGCCATGTGTTTGGCCCCTTCGATGCCATGGAACGAGGAATCGGGCTGCAGGGAAACGCATCGGACAAGCGGGTTAAGTTCCTTCAAGCGGCGCGCGGTGCCCATGAAAGTGCCGCTGGTGCCCAGCATGGCCACGAAATGCGTGATACGTCCTTCCGTCTGTTGCCAGATTTCGTTGGCTGTGCCATGGTAATGAGCCTGCCAGTTGGCGTCGTTCGAATACTGGTCGGCGTAGTAATAAAGATCGGGATGCTGGGCGGACAAGGCCCGCGCCATCCGAATCGCGCCATCCGAACCCTCGCCGGGATCGGTGTAAAGGATGTTTGCCCCGTAGGCCTGCAGGATGCGTTTGCGCTCCGCGGAAACATTCTCTGGCATGCACAGCGTAACTGGAATGTTTTGGCTGGCCCCGATCATGGCGTAGGCGATGCCAGTATTGCCGCTGGTCGAATCCAGCAGAATCTTTCCCGGCGAGAGTTTTCCGGTTCGGCAAGCCTCGGCGATGATGTTGGCCGCGGCCCGATCCTTGACCGACCCCCCGGGGTTGTACCATTCGGCCTTCCCCAGTAGCGCAATGTTGGAAAGGCCGTTGGCAACCCGGCCGAGACGCAACAACGGAGTATTGCCAATCCGTTCCAGCGTGTTCTGGCCCAGACACTCAGGTGCTTTCTTCGCATCCGAAGAGGGAGCGTCTGCGGGTTGAGGACGAAGCTGCGCCATCGGGCCCGTCGTGACTATGGTAATGTGCCAGGTCAGAAAAAAAGGACTACGTTTAGCATAGATTATAGAGAAGGTTCTGGAGATCCGGCGAAGTTTTTATCCCCGCGTAGTCTTTTCGTAACAACGTGCATCTAAGCCAGTAATGCTTATTGAAGAGGTATAGCAATCAAAATGGCCAGTAAACTGGAAAAGAGGTCCTACGAAGACGCCGTCAGTTGGCTGCGCGAGCACGGCTTTGACGTGCTCGAGGCGCCAGGAACGGCCGGGCGCGTCTTCCTCAAGAAGTACAACGTTTCCGCCGCCATCCAGAAAACGCTCGACGAGGGCGTGAAGATCTTTGCTTATCCCGGCTATCTCGTAGGCAGCGAGATCTCCAAGCTGGTCAACAAGGGATACCAGCAGTTCCTGAAGACTTCGAAGACCGAGGTGCCCGCCACCGCCGACCACCTGAAAGCCCTGCACTCGTTCACCGAAGAACTAAAAGAGGCCTTGGGACTGCCCAGTCTGTACAACGAATCGCTGGGAAGCGTGAGCGAGTCCTACCACTACGATCGCATTGTCGATCGCGACAAGCCGGAGCCGGAGCGGAAGAAACGCCCGTGGGAGCTGACCCCGGCGCCTGCGCTGGCAGCAAAAAAGGGCGGCGCCTGAGACCCGCGATACCGCGCGAGTCCGCCAGGCCCTCTCAAAATTCCTTTAACTGCTTTGTGCAAGACGGTTGCACCGCGAAGGAGCAACATGCGTATCTGCCTGGCACCCTTGATCACGGTCTGTCTGCTGCATTCCTTACCCGCCCGTTCCGGAGAAAATCCCAACCAGCAGGTGAGGGCCGAGGTGGGGCAAGTATTGCACGCCCAGCAGGAGGCATGGAACCGCCACGATCTGGAAGGCTTCATGGCCGGATACTGGAACTCTCCGGATCTCACCTTCTTCTCCGGCGGCCACGTCGCCGCCGGGTGGCAGGCCGCCCTGGAGCGCTATCGTAAGAACTATCAGGGAGAAGGTAGGGAAATGGGCAGGCTGGAATTTTCCGATCTTCGCATCGAGCCGCTCGGACCCGACTCTGCCTTCGTGCGCGGCACTTGGCATCTCACCCTGTCAGAGGGTAAAACGCCGCAGGGCCTGTTCACCCTGGTTTTCCGGCGGTTTCCCGATGGCTGGAAGATTATCCACGACCACACCTCAGCCGCTGACTAGCGGATCCCGTCGCCCGATTCCGGCGCCTGGCGCCGACATCTTGCCCCTAGCACCCCGACGCCAAGCTGCTTAGGTCAATCGTGTCCACTCGGAGCGGCCTTCGCCCCAGACGCAGCCGGATGAGGGGCTCTACGCTGGATTTCTAGCGCCGCACTCGCACTTGAACTCGTGTCCCCTCCGGCAACGTCGCACTCTCCAGCACAATCACCCCGTTGCGGACGGTCCCGTTGAGGTCCTGACTTCCTACGCTGGCCGCGGGAGAGACCCGGCTTTTCCCCATGCCTTTGTCCATCGCCTCGTTGGCCAGCCGATCGGCTTCGCGATTGCTCTCGCGCAACACGTGCTGAATGGAAAACCATTCGAGTCGGGCGATCATTTCCCGGGCTCGTCGATAAAGCTCCTGGAGGGCCGGGCTCTTGACCTTGTACTCTCCGCGGATCTGTTTCACCAGAAGCTCCGAGTCGGCAATCACCTGGAGCGCACTGGGCGCATGCGTCAACGCGTAGTCCAATGCGGCCAGCAACCCCTGGTATTCGGCATAATTGTTGGTCTGGCGACCCAGGTAGTCGCTCAGGGAAGCGACCTCGTGCCCATCACGGTTCGTGATGAAGACGCCGTATCCGGCGGGCCCGGGATTGCCGCGCGAGCCTCCGTCGATATGAGCGACAAGGTAAGAGGCGGGGGGCGTAGTCCTCGGACCGGAGAAGAAATCGCCCCTTCGGCTGCGGGGAGACGATGGAGATCCTTGCATTTACGCCTAGTGTACAACGCTATCGTCCCGCCGCCAGCCGGGTGGCCAGCCGTTGCGGAAGGTTCGCGGCCAGAATCCGATCCTGCGAATTTTTCAGATTGTAAGGCGTGCGCCGGAAGGTGACGATTCGTGATTCCGTGTCAAAAGTCGCGAAAGCAGCGCGCCAGTCGCCGTCGCGAGGCTGCCCCACCGACCCGGGGTTGATCAGGTAGTGCACCCCTTTCCGCAGGGGAAACTCCGCTGCCTCTGTCTTGGCCACGGTCCGGTACGGTGGTCGGTAGGTGTCGCCGACGGTGGTGTTGAAGGAAAACGCCCCCTGCAGGTGCGTGTGTCCAAAAAAGGTGATGGGCACCGGATGCACGGCGAGCGGTTCGAGTGCATCGTGAATGGTCACGAGGTACTCATCTTCATCAATGGGCGAGCCATGGACGAACTGCACGTCAGAAGCGCCGGGAATCTGAATCGGGCCCTGCGGCAGGGCGCGCAGCCACTCCAGGTTTTCTGGCGTCAGTTGATCGCGCGTCCAAAGGGCGGCAAGACCCGCCATCGGATTGAAATCGCGCAGGTCCATCAACCCGGCGGCCGCCTTGTCGTGGTTGCCGCGCACAAAGTACTCGCCCAGGCTGCGCGACCGCTCGATGACCTCATTGGGGCAGGCTCCGTAACCGACGATGTCGCCAAGGTTGACGACGACCTCGTAAGGCCCGGCCGCTTCGAGGCAGCCCTCCAAGGCATCGAGGTTGCTGTGGATATCGCTGAGGACGAGAATGCGCACAGGCCACCGGACAAAGTGGGCATTATAACCCCTACCCTCACCTCAATGCGGTAGATTGACCACGGGACAACGCGCCCAGTGACCTGGAGCAACTTCCACCAACGGAGGAAGAACGCGGGAACACTCCTCCACGCGCTCCAGGCAACGCGGTTCGAAGGGACATCCCGGAGGCAGTTGGGCGAGGGTGGGAACGTTGCCCTTGATGGTGACCAGCCGGCGGTGCCGGTCAGTCTCGAGCGTGGGTGCTGCCGCCAGCAGCCCACGCGTGTACGGATGGGCGGGTGTCTGGAAGATTTCGCGTTTGCCGGCCAGTTCCACCAGGCTGCCGGCATACATCACGGCCACGCGATCGGCGACCTGCGACACCACGGCAAGGTCATGCGAGATAAACAGCATCGCCAGGTGAAACTTCTCGCGCAAGGTTGCCAGCAACTCCAGGATTTGTGCCTGGACCGTCACGTCGAGCGCAGTCGTAGGCTCGTCCGCAATGAGCAACTGCGGATCATTCACGATGGCCATGGCAATCATGATGCGCTGCCGCATCCCGCCGGAAAGCTGGTAGGGGTAGTCCCGGGCACGACGTTCGGGCTCGGGAATCAAGACGTCCCTCATGCCCTCGACGGCACGCCGCCAGGCTTCCGCTCTGGAAACGTCAGCGTGCGCACGCACCGCCTCAGCGATCTGCTCGCCGACCCGCATCACCGGATTCAGCGCGGTCATCGGCTCCTGAAAGATCATGGCCATCCGTGACCCGCGTAGCTTGCGTACTTCGTTCTCGGGAAGCTGAAGCAGGTCCGCGGTGGAGCCGTTCTGGCCGGCCAGGCGGATTTCGCCGGAGGCTCGAGCCTGGGGCGGGAGCAGGCGCATGATGGCAAGCGAAGTGATCGACTTGCCCGATCCGGACTCACCGACCAGGCCCAGCACCTCGCCCGGTGCGATGGCAAAGCACAGATCGCGCACGGCCAGCCAAGCCGGCGGCGCTGGGGCGTCATCTCCCGAGCCGGCCCGCACCGAGCCCGCCGGTGGAAACTCCACGCTCAGGTTGCGAACCTCCAGCAGCGCCGTCACGCGGTTATGGTAACAGCCGGCTTTTCGATTACTGGCCCAGGATCAGTGGCAGCCCGTTCTTGGGGTTGCCGATCACAACCACTTTTGCATTGCCGCTCTTCGCCAACGTTTCGGTGGCTTCGATGCCCTTCCACTCCAGTAGCTGCGGGCTGATACCCTGGGCCACGATCTGTTGGAAGTCGCGGATGCCCCCCGCTTCAATGCGCTTCCGTTCCGCCTCCTGTTTTTCCTTCTGCAGGCGGAAATTCATGGCCAGAGCCTCCTGCTCAGCCTGCTGCTTGGCTTCGATCGAGGCCTTGAGCGTCTGCGGCAGTTGAATGTCCCGCAACAGCACGCTTTCCACCGTCAGGCCGCGTTGACTCAGTTGGGCCGTGAGCTGCTCGCTGATCTGTGTGGCGACCATCTCCCTTTCTCCGGTATAAAGGGCATTCGCGGTATGGGACGCGGTGCTCTCGCGGATCGCCGCCCGCAGCATGGGCTCGATCACCACGGTTTCGTAGTTGGGCCCAATTTTCTGAAACACCTCAGCCGCTTTCTCCGGGTTCAGGTGATAGATGAGCGAGGTATCCAGGTTGAGGACCAGGCCCTCGCTGGAGGGCACCGCCGCCGACTCCTTGATGGTTTGCGTCTGGATTGACATTTCGTTGTTGGTCTTCAGCGGATTAATCAGGTGCATGCCCTCCGGCAAAACCTCGCCGGTCACCCGGCCGAACAGGGTCAGCACACCGACGTGGCCGGTCCGGACCTTGGTGATGCAACCGAACAGGAGAATGACCCCAAGGAAGGCCGCTATCCCGAGCCCGACAAGCTTCAAAAGCGGATTCCCGCCGGCCTCAATCACTTTGCCCCGAGCGTCGCTGTAAATCGTCATACAAGGCACTCCTCCCTGGACCAAGATTCTAGGATTAACCCGCAGAATGTCGTAAGTGACTTCGCGGCGTCGGCGGAGAGGGCTCGGCAGGCGCCGGCGTCCTCGGGTGCATGATTGCTGCGGCCTGACGCATTTTCCACACAGGAAATGGTCACCCTCGCCGGGCCAAGCCGCAGGGTTGTTGCACTCGGGGAGATGCAACCACGCGCCCGGCGTGGTTTTCCGCCTTTCGGCTGGGTCCGGAGCTGCACCAAATTGCGGCATGGCCCTGTGCACGGGCTGCACTCCGTTGATTCTGCGGCAGATAGGGGCGTGCGCTTTTTGGTTGACGGGGCAAATAGAAGGAGTACAAAGG
>DASPST010000018.1:0-4114 GCA_035623795.1 Terriglobales bacterium | reverse complement strand
CCCGCTCTCGTCACGTAGGCTCCACTCCCGTTAGCGGCGCGCAGCAATCCACGCATCTGCGGAGTGAAGTCTGACTGGTCGATGAGAAGGGTAGGCCTGATCGCTCGTGGGAGTGCCAGGAAGCCAGCTGGGTTTAGTCCTAGTGCTAATTCGGGTCGCCGCTTCACCCATCAATCCGCCGGACCTCCCCGTTGGAAAGACTGGAAGCGCTGGCTTTCTCAACGCCAATTCGTATCTGCTCGGGGCACTCTCCTCTCTGCCTCGTCTTTCGCGGCCCTCAGCGAGATCCAGCGAATCAAGAACATCCCCGGTGACGCCCAAGAGAAGTAGCGCCGAAACTTCGCACGGGAAACCGGGTCTGCGGTTGCGACGCGGGTCTCAGTGCTCACCACCGACTTTCCTCCCTCGATAGGATCGACGCGCAACATCCACACGATCTTCACAAAACCAGGCTCTTGAAATCTCCTAAACTCACCAACCGGCAGAGCCCGAAAGACGGGATTTGGGGCCCATGGCTGTGTCACTGCGCCGAAGACGATCTCCCGTCCGGGGTCTTCGGCCAGTTCACCCCATCCCCAGACTCTTGCCTGCTCGACGAGGCCCAGTGGACGAGTTTTTTTCTTCTCTGGCTCACTCCCCAGAACCAGCGCTCGGATTCTGAGAATGGCACGGACGATCACGGACTGCTGAAGATTCATCTCGCACCCAGCCGCGAATGCGATTTGTGCTGGGGCGGAAACGCGCACGTGCTGACGTCTCGCTACATCGTATGTGGGCAGAAGGGAATCCAGCAGTGCATCTGTGCCTTCGGCGGCCGTTTGCTGCACATGGCCGTACTGATACCACGTGAGGCCGACGTCGCAAGCGTATGCGAGAACGAAGACCGCGATCGCGGCTGCCAAATATCGCATGCCCCGCCAGATGTATGCTTTCACCTTCATCTCATCACGATTGTTAGGCTGGGGATTCAACGCCGCCGTGATGGGAGTCACCAGTTGAAGTGTTGATGTTCCCCAGATCATCACGGTTCTCATCAGCGTAATAGTGCTCTACGTTGTCCTTCTAGTCTTAGGGATGCATGCGTATGATCCTTGGCACTTTTGGGAGATTGAATCCGATCCATCGCCGTTGCTAGATTGGGCCCACACAAAGAACGACAGCAGGACTCGGCGGGCTCCCCACTCGAGTTGCGCTTCTGTTGGTAATTTCAAAAAAATTTGACGAACCCAGGGAGGAATTTCCTTGCAGAAGACGTTGCGGTGGTGTGTCCTCTGCCTGCAGTTCTTCCTGTTCGGTATCACGACCGACACGGGATCGGCGACCCCATATGTGATTCTGCTGGCTCAGCACTAAGCGCGGCGTCTCGGACACACAATCGGCAGAGGGGGGCGGGGCACCCCGCCTCCCGGCCCTGTTGGTAGCCGCTAGAACCTGGTAACTAGCTCTCGATTCTCCTGCGACACCACCACCGGTTCCGATCGCCCTTCCCAACCCAGCAAGGACAGAACTTCATCCGTCCCTACGATCTCAAACTCCACACTCGGGCTTGCTCGCTCCAAACCTCTCCGCACACGATGGGGAGGATCAAACATCTTAAGTTGAATCTCCTGGTCGTGACACCATCGATGCAGAAACAGAAGCATGCCCAGACCACCGCCTTCCACCGCTTTCACGTCCGAAAGGTCAAGGAGGATAACCCGGGAGTCGGTTTGCCGTGTTACCGCATCGCGCAATCTGAACGCGGCGTCACTGTGAACAATTCTGCCTTCACAATGAACGACAGCCACATCCGCTATCTTTTCGATTTGCACGTTCACCATGGCCCGCTCCTGAAATCTTTCCAGCACGCAAAGAGCACGTCCTCTTCCAATCGGTGACGCCTGTGTTTTGTGCTAGATACCTCTTGGTCCACAAGAAAATGGGAACTTGCGGCCGGCAGTCTTGAAAATCTGCTCTACCGGAAATCCTGTATCCGAACCGAGGCCGGAGGTTACTCCGATCGCTCAACCGCCTCGATCGCGCGCAACTGCAGACTTGAATAGCGACGCAACCCCAGCAGCGTGTAGAAGCTATCGCGCTCCATGTAACGAATCTCCTCGATAACGTGTTTATGCGGTCTCGAGTGAAAAGAGTTCAGAGACCAACCTTCGCACGGTCTGTATTGGTCCAAAGTGGTGCAAAGAGTCGTAGCCGGCGGAGATCATCTGGTTCTCGACTCTCTATCTCGCCTTTTCGCTCAGAGCCGGCTTTGGGTTTTGCGCAACCAGCTGCGTATCCATGTCATCGTCGTCCGCCCGCCCGAACGCAGGGAGGTACCGGCCGAAGTTCAATTCGAAATCGCTCCGAAGACCGTAACCGATATTACGGATCTTGGCACGGCGCGCCTGCGCGCTGGGCAAAGCCAGGAGTGGGAAGAACAGGTCGTTGCTCGACTTGAGCTCGGCAGCCGCCGGCGTCCCGAACCGATTGATCTGGGCCTTCGCCGCGGCTAGCGTTTCACGGTCGAACGAGGCCAGACGCCGGACGAGCGTATCGACAAACGAGTCGAGGTCGTTATCGTCCAGCGTGCGGTTCACCCAGCCATAGCGCTCGGCGATATCAGCATCGAAATCGTCGCCACTGAGCACGATCTCGAGTGCGCGCGAGCGGCCGACCAAGCGCGGGAGCCATTCCATTGCTCCGCCGCCTGGGACCAGTCCGACGCCGACCTCTGGGTTGCCGAATAGGGCACTCTGCCGGCTGGCGAAGCGCATGTCGCAGGCCAGCACGAACTCGTTACCGATGCCGCGTGTGCGGCCGCGAATCTTGGCGATGCTTACGACTGGCATGGACGAGAGGCGCAGTACAAATTCGCGCCAAAGGCCCAGCGTCTCGGGCCGTTCAGCTGCCTTGGATACGTCGAGATGGGCGATGAAAAAATCGGGATTCGCCGACTGGAACACTACGACCTTCACGGACGGGTCCGTCTCGAGCTCGGCCATTAGCGCTCCCAATTCGACGATCGTTGTGGGAACAAAAATGTTGATCGGCGGGTTGCTGAAGGTGATCGTCCACCGGCCCGGATAGGTGCGGTCGGTATTGAACTGCGAAGTGTCAGGCATTGCGCATCTCCTCCTTTCGTGTGAAGAACCATTGCCTCCGGGTGCCGAGTGCCCCACTCATCGCGCACTTCTGCGATGAGTGGGTTATCAGTGTTCATAACGTGGCTACACCCGGCTCAAGCTGCTACGTCCTGAAGAGATTTGCGCAGCGATCTGAAGCCCGCGCGCAGATCTTCTGAAAGGAGCTGCGGCTGTTCAAATGCTGCAAAGTGCCCGCCTTTAGCGTGTTTGTTGTAATAGATGAGTTTGGGATAGGCCCGCTCGGCCCAACTGCGCGGGCAGAGATCGATTTCGTCCGGAAAGGCGCTTACGGCAACCGGGACGGAAACGCCTTTGACATTGAAATACGAGAACTTATTCTCCCAATAGAGACGAGCCCCGGAAAGAGCCGTGTTCGTCAACCAAGTGATCGTGATGTTGTCGAGAACGTCGTCTCGTGTGAGGCCGGCGGATTCTCCTGCGAAGACGCGTGAGATCAGCGCATAGCTCCACGCATCGTGGTCCAGAAAATAGGCGGCCAGGCCGACCGGGGAATCCGCAATTCCGTACAACGTCTGCGGGCGCAACCCCATCTGGTAGCCGTAGGCCACGCCTTTGCTATATACGAATTGCAGCCGCTCGAATGCGGCCTTCTCGTCGGCTGAAAGACCGAATGGCGCCGGCGCACCAGTAAAAGCCGCCTTGTCAACGTCGACTGGCACCGCGCCCGGCATGTTGGTGTGAATGCCCAACAATTCCGGAGCCGCCTGCACGCCCATTAGATCAGTGATGACAGCACCCCAATCGCCGCCTTGCGCCACAAATTTCGTGTACCCAAGGCGCTTCATCAGCACGACCCAGGCACGTGCGATGCGCTCAGGGCCCCAGCCGGGCGTCGTCGGCTTGCCCGAAAACCCGTAGCCCGGCATGGACGGAACCACCACATCGAAGGCGTCTGATGCACTTCCCCCATGGGCCGTGGGATTGGTGAGCGGATCGATGATCTTCATCTGCTCGACGACCGAGCCGGGCCA
>DASPST010000016.1:0-4786 GCA_035623795.1 Terriglobales bacterium | reverse complement strand
TCAGGCTGATCAACCGTCGCAAAAGCTACCTCGATCGCTACCCGCTCTACCTCGAAAGGCGAACAACATGAAACCCAACACCAAAACCAACATCGCCGAATAAATAAAGGGATTGACAGTTCACTCCATATCAGACACTTGGGTTCAAAGGCTTGACAGAGTACAATCCACCCGCCCGACGCGCCGTATAGAAAACTGTATCCGCGCGGTGCCCCTATAGGGAGGACTCCGTGGCGATTGGAAACACTACGGTAGCTGCCCGCATTGAGACACAAACAGGTTTCAGGAGGCCGCTCAAGGTGTTTCTGGGCCGATATTTCTACTTCTGCATGACGCTGTTGATGGCTGGACTTGCGGTCTGGGGTTTCAGCAACACCGTCGATGCCCGCCTGTTACATGCCAGGCCGCCAAGACCTCTCCTGCTGTGGTTTCACGCCGCGGCCTTCTCAGCGTGGATCGTGCTGTTCATCGCACAGTCTGCCCTAGTACGGGTGCGCAAGGTCAGCGTACACCGCACGTTAGGCTGGTTTGGTGCGGAACTGGCCGCAACCATGTTCGTCTCAGGTGTCATCGTGTCAGTAGTCATGTTGCGGCTCGACATGGCCGCGCTCCACCGCAAGAACATTGCGTCGTTCCTGTCGGTTCTCTGGTGCGACATGATTATCTTCGGCGCGTGCATGGCGCTGGCGATCTATTTTCGGAAACGGCCCGAGTACCACCGTAGGCTGGTTTTCATGGCCAGTTGTCAGCTCATGCAAGCCGCCTTCGTGAGATTTAACTACATCGGTCACCACGACCTCTTCTATCCCGCTCTCGACGTACTGGTGGTGGCTGGAATGCTGCGCGATCTCATCGTGGATGGTCGTGTCAACAGGGTCTATATCTACGTTTTCCCGGCAATGATTGTCTTGCAGGGCTTGGCCACCTACCTGGAGCGAGCAAGTCCGAGTTGGTGGCAAGCCGCAACGCCTGCGATTTTAGGGTGACGAAGAGGTCTAGCCGCGACACGTTGATCAGCGGTTTTTCCGTCGTGGGATGTTCCCCGGGCTTGACTGGTTATCCGGGCCGGAAAGCTTGGGATGGCTGGATAGGCTGCGCAAAAAGCGCAAGGACGGGGCACCCGCGGATTCGAGATAGCTGTGACGAAGCTCCTGCGCAGGATAGAGTAGGTTGCAATCGAAATTCCTAGATGTATACTTGCGCCCCATACCTGGGGACGAGTCGTAGCAAGTCAATTACGAACCTGGCTTTTCACGAAGAAAACTAAAAAGGAGACTCGCGATGCGAAACTTCGTGTTGCTTTTTCGGCGTTCGCTCGTAATAGCCGCGCTGTTGGGGTTATCGATGCAGTGCTGGGCCCAGGGGAACATCCGCACGATATTGTTCGTGAAAGTAAAGATGGGGCATGACGACAGTTGGAAGGCGGCCGTGAGAGACTACGTGGCCACAGTAAAGAAAGCAGGCTCCGAGCAGTCGTTTAGCGTGTGGGAATCGCAGAGCGGACCCAACATGCACGCGGTCGTGTGGTACTCGACGAAGTGGAAAGAACTCGGCGAGGACGATCCCAAGATGAAAGGATTCGAAGAAGAGCGCGGGAGGTTATTCCGCCGGCTAGATGCCGACACGGAAAGCCTCGAGACCTGGGTCGACGAAATGCAGCCCGAGCTGCTGATCTCGTCCAAGGAAATCCCTGCTTATGTCCGCACGGGCCGGTCGTGGGTGGTGTCGGGCAAAATGGACGAGTTCAAAGCGCTGATTCGCGACCAAGTCGTGCCCGCATTAAGAAAGGCGGGCTATACCAGCTACGGCATGGCCGTGGCTCGTTTCGGCACTCCCGCGAACGAGGTGCACAGCTATCTCGGCTTGAGCGGCTGGGGTGACTTCGATGTACCCTTTGGGGCCGAGAAGGGAATGTCGGCGGCGGACTGGAAGGCGTTTCAGGCGAAAGTCGCGCCGCTTATCACCGGAACGCAGTGGGACCTGTGGAAGTATGAACCGGAGCTAAGCTACGTCTTGCCGCCCAAATAAGTCGGCTCCAACCACAGCAGAAACCTGCGAACAGACAAGAACTGCCCGGCGTTTTCGAACACTCGCCGGGCAGTTCGACCGTTTGTGGAGAACTCCCGTTCTGCGCGAGATCCCTCAGCACCCGGAGAAAAAAACAAAATCCCCCAGTTTGGGGTGACACTACAAGCTCGACACATCGCGACAGGGATATGCCCGACTGGGGGAGCTTGTTTACATCCTTCGGACGAGGAAGGTCTGGAGCCCAATACGAACTGCAGTTTGCATGCAGCAAATCTCAATCGATACGTGAAAAAACTACGGAGGGCTTCGATTCCCGCCACGCAATACGACTCGCATGGAACCATGACCTGCGAAGAAAAGGCATCGCCTCGAACAGCTATGTTTGGGGTGTTGACCAGTTTCCGAAGTAATAAATTCTAGACTCAGACTGAATTAACCAGCTATCCGATAGGTGGTGAAATCGCCCTGTTATCAATAGTCGGGCCGATGGCAACCATTAAAATGAGGATCAACCATTCACAATTTTGGACGGGCACAGCATGAGAAGCGGACGCGACGAGTGAAAGACCTGAGTGGAGCTTTTCGAGCCGCAAGCTTTCAATAGGAGCGATGCGCTTGGCGCGGCCAGCAGGCACGGCTAGAGCACATGGTTGAGTTTCGTGAGGCTCCGGTAGACAATGAACGCGTGAGTTCGCACAAGCACCGGATCGCTGATTACCTGCGGCCCAAAACGCTTGCGATGTTGTTGCTCGGGTTTTCTTCAGGCCTTCCCTTTCTCCTGGTCGGCAATACGTTCGGCTACTGGCTGCGCGATGAACACACCTCCCTGACGGCGATCGGGTTTCTTTCCTGGGTGGGAATTGCATATTCTCTGAAGTTTCTGTGGGCGCCTGTAATGGATCGCGTCGATTTGCCGTTGTTTAAACGGCTTGGACATCGGCGCGGATGGATGATGTTCTCGCAAATTCTCGTCGGGCTGGCTCTGTCCGCGATGGGCGGGACTGGCACGAAAGCCGGGCTCGGCCGGCTCGGCGCTCTGGCGCTCGTCGTCGCGTTTGCCTCATCGACACAGGACATTGTGGTGGACGCCTGGCGAATTGAATCAGCAGACGATGGAGAAGAACAAGGCCTCCTCGCGTCTGCTTATCAGTTCAGCTACCGTCTTGCGCTCCTGGCTGCGGATTCCGTTATCCTTGTCGTGGCAGCCGCCGTAGGCTGGCGCATGTCCTACGGTATTTACGGCGCATGTATGGTCGTTGGAATAATCGCGACTTGGTTTGCAAAGGAACCGGAGCGCGCGGATGCGGTGATGGATAAGAAAGAGCGCGAAGCGCCGATTTGGACGTGGCGCGGTTTCTTTGACGCTGTTGTGGGACCGTTCATCGCTTTTTTTCGCGCACATGGCTGGCTCGCGCTTGTGATGTTGGCGGCAATCAGTCTGTACCGGTTGCCGGACTTCATCATGGGTCCGATGGCGAATCCCTACTACCACGACATCGGTCTTTCGAAACAAACTGTCGGAGCGGTGCGCGGCTCAATCGGACTCATCGCTACGTTTGCAGGCATTGCAGCGGGCGGATTCTGCTCGCTGAAGCTTGGCTACATGCGCGCGCTCATCATCGGAGGCATTGTGCAGGCTGCCGCGATTGCCACGTATGCGACCCTCGCGTTCGCGGGCACGACCATTCCTCTCTTCGCTCTTGTCATGGCAGGTGATAACTTCAGTATCAGCTTTGCAGGCGTTGCGCTTGTAGCATACATGTCGAGTCTCACCAACATTGGATACACCGCCACGCAGTATGCGCTCTTGAGTTCAACCTATGCCTGGCTGGGAAAGATCTTGAAGGGGTTTTCGGGCGCTGAGGTCGAAGGTCTGAGCACCACGCACGGTCTCATTCATGCGTACGGCATTTTCTTTATCGCTTGCGGACTGACCGGCGTGCCTGCCGTCCTTCTTTTTGTGGTATTGGGTTACTGGCACAGCCGGAAGCAACCGGTCGCAGCCGCTGCGTCGCAAAGTCTTCACTCATAACCCAACGGTGGAGATGCTTGCTGTGCCATTCTGGCAAACACACCCTGGTTTGGGCCGCTTCAACTACCAAGAACTCGTTCATGAGACTCGAAAAGGCAAACAAACGGGTGGAGTCGAGAAGAGGCGCAGTGACCTTAGCCTCCCGGTGGCCATTGGTCAGGTTTTCACCTGGCCGCCTCAGTCCGGTTTGACGTAGTTCTGTTTCCTCTTCCCGCTCATCGAACCGAACAGGCGCTTTTCGCGCATTCGGCTCTCGGAGAAAGTGTCACGAGGTCGCCCACGGAAAGCTGGTCGTCCGCGTACTGAGCTGGACGAGCCCAAGCTCCTGATGCAGGGCGGCTTCCGGATATTGTTTGGTCGCCGGCCATCGTATCTTGTGCTTGGCACAGCCACTGGCGCAGCCGTCGACGAGCATGTCGTTCGATAGCTCGGTAGGCGTTGCTGACTGGTCCAAGACAGAAATAGTTAGCCCACCCAACCATCATATTGAGTGTCTGTATCACTGTTTCTTGGGCTAGAAGGGTCTTGTTCCGTCCGGTCTCTCGGCTGATCGCCTCACAAATGCGTTGCACCCGTTTCTTCGATGGAGTCGTTCCTAAATAGGCCCGTCCCGTCCTGTACGAGTAGCATCGCCCGAACGTGTATCCTAAGAAGTCGAACTTCTCTTCCGGCAGCTTGCAGACCCGCGTCTTCGTCTCATTCACCGTTAACTTTAGCTTCTTCATC
>DASPST010000010.1:0-27264 GCA_035623795.1 Terriglobales bacterium | reverse complement strand
GTAATCGACGGCCCTTTCACCGAGACCAAGGAATTGATTGCCGGCTACTGGGTTTGGCAGGTGCGCTCGATGGACGAGGCCGTGGAGTGGCTCAAGCGCGCTCCCTTCGATGGGGGAACGGAAGTCGAAATCCGGCCCGTGTATGAGGCTAGTGATCTCGGCGAGAACTTTACTCCCGAACTCAGGGAACGGGACCGGCACCTGCGCGAGCAGATTGCAGCAAGAAAATAAACAAATTCCCCACTTTTTTGCTGTCGAGTCAGCTGTTTCTGATTCGTCGTGTTCATGGAGTGCGGGCAGGGTAGAGCCTAACCCTATATCGATAAAGGAGATAGAGAGATGCGATTCCTAAGTATCTACAAAACGGTTGAGCGCAACACCCCTCCAACGCAAGAGGAAATGGCCACCATGGGCAAGCTGATCGAAGAGGGCATGAAGGCAGGCTGGCTGCTGGGGACGGAAGGCTGCCTGCCCTCAAAGCTCGGTGCGCGGGTACGTCGATCAGACGGTAAGGTCACAGTGACGGATGGTCCATTCACCGAATCCAAAGAGATAGTGGGCGGATTCGCGATTCTGGAGGCGAATTCCAGGGAGGAGGCGATCGAGGTCGTCAAGAATTTCCTCAGCGTTGTCGGACAGGGTGAGTGCGAACTGCGCCAGCTCTATGAACCCAATTCTGCGGAGCAAAACTGCGCCGGCATTCGTAACCGTGCCGAAGTTGCGTAGAAGCCATGAACGTGTTGTGATCGGTAGCAGTGACAGCTACCGAGACGCATCACGCTATCGAAGCCGTTTGGAGAATCGAGTCGGCCCGCGTAATTGCCGGGCTGACTCGAATCGTACGCGACGTTGGGGTTGCCGAGGAACTCGCACAGGACGCACTGGTTGCCGCTCTTGAGCAATGGCCGGAATCTGGCATCCCCCAGAATCCGGGCGCCTGGCTGATGGCCACGGCGAAACATCGCGCCATCGACTACTTCCGCCGAAGGACACTGATCGACCGCAAGCACGAGATTCTCGGCCGCGAACTCTCCGAGCGTGAAAATGCAATCCCCGACCTCGCTGCTGCCGTGGATGACAATATTGGCGACGATTTGCTGCGGTTGATATTCATCGCCTGCCATCCGGTGCTCTCGACCGAAGCGAGAGTAGCCCTCACGCTGCGCTTGCTTGGCGGCCTCACCACCGACGAGATTGCCCGCGCTTACCTGGCCGCGGAGTCCACCATTGCCCAACGAATCGTCCGGGCCAAGCGAACCTTAGCTGACGCGCACGTTCCCTTCGAGGTCCCCCGCGGACCCGAGTTCGCAGCTCGTCTTTCGTCGGTTCTTCAGGTCATCTACCTCATCTTCATCTTCAATGAGGGCTATTCGGCTACATCGGGGGACGACTGGATGCGACCCGCTCTGTGCGAAGACGCTCTGCGGCTCGGTCGCATTTTGGCCGAACTCGTGCCCAACGAGCCTGAGGTTCACGGTCTGGTGTCGCTCATGGAGATCCAGGCATCGCGCTCGAAGGCTCGCGTCGGCGCATCGGGAGAACCCATCCTGCTTCTGGACCAAGACCGCGCGCAGTGGGACCAGTTGCTGATCCACCGCGGTCTTGCGGCCCTCGAACGCGCCGAGCACCTTGGCAGGAAGCGTGGCCCCTACACGATGCAGGCAGCCATTGCTGCCTGTCACGCGCGAGCCGCCAGTCCAGCAGATACTGACTGGGCACGCATCGCGGCTCTCTACGCCGAACTCGCGGGAATTGCACCATCCCCTGTGGTTGAGCTGAATCGTGCGGTTGCCGTAAGCATGGCGTCCGGCCCCGCTGCTGGCCTTGAATTGGTCGATCCTCTGCGCGATGATCCTGCGCTTCGGGACTACCATCTGTTGCCGAGCGTCCGTGGCGACCTGCTTCAGAAACTTGGCCGCTTCGAAGAGGCTCGCGCGGAGTTCGAGAAAGCAGCCTCCATTACGCGCAACGCACGCGAACGTCACTTGCTCCTGGAGCGAGCCCGAACTTGCGGCGGCGGGCAGGTGGAAGGTTGATCCACGTTGGGGATAGGTTCAGACCCACAATATCGCTACCCCACACGTGCGTGTGGCCAAACGCGCGGAAGCCGAAACTAAAGAGGGGAATTTGCGAAGTCGAGCGAAGCCAGCGTAAGTAACTTATTTACAAATAGTTACAAAGAAAACCCCATAAATTGCGTTCAACGCGTTTCCAGCGAGGATGGATGGGGCAAGCATTTCGTGCCCGAAAGCGTTGCAGGGTGAGGGCGGCCATCGATGGCGTAGAGCCGTTCCGCGATATCGCGATCGCTAAGCCTGCCGGAAATTACTTGATCTCCTCCACAAAAACCAGACTTGCTGACTCAACCGGGATAGCTTTGAACGTATTGCCATTCTGGAACTCGTACTGATCCTCGATGGACCTTTCCCACGAAGCAAAGTTCACATGCAGGGACTTGACCGTTTTATGAATCTCCATGGAGATGGCTATAAAAGCCTGTGCGTCGCCGATGGCTCCCATGGGATTAAGACCGGTTGCAATTTGGAGGCCGGCGTTTGCGATGTCATAAGTAAGCTTCATCTTCTCGCCCGCGGTCAGGCCCTCTGCACCCAGTTTCGAGTCTTCCAAACCGGGATAACGAACGAACAGCCTGGTGTAAGTGTTAGCGAAGCGGCGCCCTTGGGGGCCTTCGGTTGGGGTAACGGCTGGCATGTAAATCGGCGAAAGCGTGATGTCTTCCTTTGCCAGCTTCAACAAGAGCTGTCCGTTCTTGGTTTCTATTCTCTTGATTTCCTCTGGAGTCAACTTGAGCGAGTCGAATTCAGTTTTCCGAGACGGGGATGCACTGAGCACTAAATCCCCTAATCCGTCCTCTCCCGCGTTCTTATCGGGTGGTGTGGGTTTTCCTTTCTTGTCGTAAGAAGACAGAAAGATGAGTCGCAAACGGTCGTGTGTCAGCTCGCACTTCACCGCGTGATCTTTCTTGTGGCCACGCAGTTCGCCGTAAAACGAGACGGGCAGGTTTTGGCTAGCGACTACGTCAAACGAGCGCATGGCGGAACGCCCGTCATTCGCCTGCAAAAACACTAGCCCCATCAACTCATTCGCCGCGGCGCCCAGCGGAAACAGCCGCAGCGCGGTTGACAGATGCTCCGCCGCATCGGACAACTCCTGCTGGGCATACGCGAACGGGACCCCGAAGCCGCCAACCTGTTTCAGTTTTTTCCTATTACCTTTGTAGTGGTCGTTTCTGGAGTGTTCTCTTTGCTTATACAGCGCCGCGCGGTCATCCATGCCATTGAAGGTGAGATTCATTGCGCGATTCAGAAGATCAGAGATGATGTCCTCGGCTGCATCCACCTCTTCGTCATATCTGTCCTTCTTTGCATCCAGAGTCAGGATATGGATATCTGCTTCCACTTTCGCCTCGGGGTTGGTTTCCAACTGCCGATACCGCGTGAAATATGCCCGCGCCTGATCAACATTTCCCATAGCTTCGGACATGAGCGCGAGGCGCCACTGGGTTGGGGGAAAATCCGGCAACACTGTCGCAGCTCTCTGAAACTCCTCCATGGCGCGGTCAAATTTGCGTTCTTCAATCGATCCCGCAGCTGCTGAATACAGACTTCGTACCTGAGGTCCTTGCGGATCCGGCAAGTGCAACAGGGCTTCTAATTCGGCGAGGCGCAGACGAACTCTGGTACCGTCGATCGCGTTTGGAGAAGACTGCAGATATTGCTGTAACAGGCGGACAGCTTCTTCCAGGCGATCGTTGTCTTGCGCGCAATTCGCAAGATCAAACGTAAGCGCCTGAGTGTTTGGGGCGACTGCTTTCAATCCATCTAGCGCTTGGCACAAATTTGAACTCCGGTGCGCCTTGAGGTTGGCGTGAGAATGAACCGCGGGAGACTTACTCACGAATGAGTTTCCGACAACCTGCGCATCGGTTGCGGGCGGATCGGCGGGATCTGAACTCAGCACCGGACTCCCCTCCTCTACAGCGGCATCGAATCCGATACTGTCCATCAGCCGGTTCAATTTTATGATGTGGTCCTTTTCCGCATCGTGGAAGACCGTGGCTTGCTCGCCGGTTACCCAAAGCGTTCGCAGCTGCTTAAGTTTGGCCGCGCGCTTCGGGTCAGCGGTTGCCAGAATCGCCTCGTCGAGATAACCAAGAGCGGTCGACGAATCTCCGGTTTTTTCATAGCAAAGAGCCAGGTCATAGGACAGGACTCCGGCAGAATTCCCAAACTGCTGCGCGTCCTGCAATTTTTCAATAGCCGGCTTGAACTGACCTTGGTCGTAGAGGTGATGGGCTTGCTTTAATGCGTCCTTAACACGCCTGCGAATCTCGTCATCGATGTGTTTAATTGCCTTCTCAGCGTCTTTCGTCTCCCAAAACGCCTGGGAACTGGCGTAGGCTTTGCGCGCCTCGACCAGCTGACCGGATTGCTCTAATTCCTTGGCCTGCTGGACGAGTGCCTTGGCCTGTACCTCCAGCGCCTTCTTTTCATCTTTCTCTTCGCTGGCGAAGGCCGGAAGCAAGAACAGCATGAGGAGTATTGCTAGATTCGATTTCATGGTCGATCCTCCAGTCCGGAGTTCGCCTTCTCATCTCGGTGATTTTCCCCGTGTCGCCATTTCCCCCAAGCGGTTGCGCACAAACGAGCTAACTGGGGTGTTGCAACCAGAGGGCCACAGTCACGGAAAGTGTCTGGGACGGGCTTCGACTTCAGAAAGGAGCAACATTCGGACCCCCACTTGGCGCAAAGCTGGCGGGGCCTGCCTGTTTCTCCTGAAAACGTCGGTAGCGACTGGGCTGAAACTCCCGACGTCCTCCTGCCTGGAGTGTCCATGCGTCACTTTCTGAGAAGATACCGATGCCCAGCAGGTCTGGGCAAGGTTTGGGGGAGCGCCCAGAAATCGGTTTGGAGCAGACCGGATAACCACGATCTATCCGATTGGATACTTTCGTTTAACCGATCGGTTAACGTGTTCCGAAGTGGCTGCTGTGAGGTTCGATACTGGCATCGATCGGCTCGCGCAACCCTATAGCCAGTCTGCGGATGGGCAAAGCGGTCCACTGAATCGAGCTTGATGGCTTGACCAAGAAGGCCGAGAAATTCGAAGACATTCGATCTGCCTGCAGGATCGCATCACCTCGCTGCCACGGCGGCTTATGCCAACCAGGTTTTCCGATCCGAAACCACATTCTAGGCCTGCAGTTTCACGTGGAAGTGACCGTTCGATGGCTGGAACGCTGGTAGGTCGGCCGTAGTGACGACCAGTTCTAATACTTCCAGCTCATGTCGGCGCCTGCCGGAGCCGTCGTCTCAATCCTCTCCATGATCTGCGGCAAGTACATCGTGTTGTAGTGCAGCCGGGAATACGCATTCGGCAGGTTAGGATCACCGTTCCAACAATGCTCCGCCCTGGGTCCGTACTTCACTTCTCCGTCGTACGGAACGCCATGCCCGGGCTTGCCCGTGGTCTTCAGAAAATCCTCCATCAAGTAGACGGCATCATTCAGAAAATACGTGTCATCGGAGCCCACATAGATGTGGAGCTTTCCCTGCAGCTTTGGGCCGAGGGTATTCCAGTCGCGCTGCAGAATGGCATCCAGGTCGTAGTGATCGTGCCAATAGGCCGCTGTCTCATGGTCGATCTCGCCCGATTCCTTATCGAAGATGGGTCGGGGATAGCCGTCTGCACCAACCGGTCCGTAGACTGCCTGCCAGATATCGAATTGTTCTCCCGAGCGCCCGTGATCGCCCAACGCTGCCTCATAGGCGACGTTGTCGCGAACCGTAATCAGAGTGTGTCCCAGATAATCACGCATGGCAGGCTGCTCGACCCGCTTGTGTGCGCCCTGCAGATAGAAGATGTTCGACTGCTCATAGAGATCAGTCGTCAGGTAGGCGTGGAAGTCGACCGGATCGGGGCAGGCCACGAACGCGCCGTTGTAATGGTCGGGATAGAACATCTGCACGGCCAAAGCTTCCCATCCACCCGTCGAGCCTCCATAGAGGAACCGTGCCCAGCCCTGCCCGATGCCGCGAAACTGCTTCTCGACGGCGGGCATCAGCTCGGTCTCGATCGCGTCTCCGTAGGGTCCGAGGTTCGCGGAGTTCACCCCGTAGGAGTCGTCATAATAGGGATTCGCATGCTGAATCTGGATGACGAGAACGCGCGGAAAGCCCGGGCTGATCCACTTCTTATACTCTTCATACGCTTCCTCCTGCTGAATCCGGTTGTAACCCGCCAGGTGAAAACGGTAGGAGTAATCGGGTTTCAGATCCGGATCCGGCGGCATCGTCCGGAAGTCAGGGAATCCGTCCGGGAAATGCCCTTCGAAGACCATCTCGGGGTAATGAGCATTGGGGTGTTCGTCAAATCCCTCCGGCACCAGGACGATGGCGGCGAGATACATGGGCCGTCCCCAGAACTTCGTCAACGACGCGCTTGGAATGCGTAGATGACGGATGTATTTCGTGTCCGCTGCCGGTGCAATCGGCCCGATGACCTTGTCCAGCGAAATGCTGATCGGGGGCGATCCCGGCCCCACATGCACCTTCTGCGGCGTGCTGTACAAATTGCCCGGCGCCAGGTTCCAGTGCTGGCCCTCGCCGCGGTCCGGCGCAAGCTTGATGATCTTGCCGTCGCTGCGGTGAAACGTCTCGTAGATATTCAGCACCGCTTGCGCCGTGTAGTCACCCGCAGGCACATCCGCGATCGCGCGGATTGGATAACCCGCGGCGCTCTTGTCGATTGTCACCGGCTCGCCCGGTTTCAGGCCATCGACCGTCACCCCGAAAATCATCTGTGAACGCGGGGTATCGTCAATCTGCATGCGCGGCTCATCGGTGGGATTGTTGGACAGCAGAAACAGCACGCGGCCGTCCAGCGGTTTCGAGGAGAGTGTCCCAGGAAAGCTTACCGTAACCGTTTGCGCCCGGAGTACCAGCGCAGTCGAAGCAAGAAGTACGGCCCAACCACACACGAGTCCGCGCATACCCGGCAAGTATAGCAACAGTGGAAATGACCTCCTTGGGCAATTGACGCACCCTCTACAATCAGGCTAAATCTGCCTTGTCGCGACCAGTCAGGGACGATCCGGGTTATAAAAGACTACGGTGTTAGCTGGTAGCGACACTCCTTCGACAAGAACGACTGTTCCAAACGAGGGATTTTGCTGGAGGGAAGGCAATGCGTGCTAGGAACCAACCGATCTCGAATGCAGAAACTGGAGCGACGATGAGATCGGAATTGCTGCGATTCAACGGCGCTGTCGAGCGCGATCCCGCCATCGATACGTGGATGAAGCAGCATGCAGGTGGATTGGGAGCCATCGCGCATCAGTGGTTTGAAGCGATGCGAAAATGCGGGGACGAAGTCCGGGAGGTTTTGCATGACGGCTGTCCGGTTGCATGTCTGGGAGATGCGCCCTTCGGCTACGTCAATGTATTCACTTCGCACGTAAACGTGGGGTTCTTTCACGGCGCAGCGCTGCCGGATCCGGCGCGCTTGTTGCAAGGTACCGGCAAGTTCATGCGCCATGTGAAGCTGAGACCTGGAGGCGTCACAAACGCCGCAGCCCTCAGCCGGCTTATCGATGCGGCGTATGCGGATGTAAAGGCGCGCGTCGAAAACGGCTAGCGCAGAGAAAACGCGTTGGGAGGCCGACCCGGATGTGAACGGCCAGATCAGTAACGATAGGTCGGATAGTGTTGGCGAATCTTATGCTCGTTCTCATCGTATTGCTGGCAGCGTGGCTGGTCTTCCGAGCGATAGGAGCGGCTGGCGTGCATGCTCTCGCCTCGTGGCAGGATTCCGGCCGTTATGCCTTGGTCGTGATGTTCGTCTTCACCGCGACCGCGCATTTCAACAAGATGAAGCATGACATAGCGCGAATGATTCCGGGCTATTTTCCGCGTCCCCTGCTGATCGTGTACATCACTGGTGTTCTAGAACTTCTCGGAGCGGCGGGACTGATGGTCCCGCAATTTCGCAGACTCGCGGGCATTTGTCTCATTGGGCTTCTCATCGGAATGTTCATCGCCAACGTCAACGCTGCACAAAAGGGCGTCACCCTGCGCGGCAAACCGCCAACGCCGCTTTGGTTGCGGGCGCCGATGCAGATTTTGTTTATTGCGCTACTGTGGTGGTCAACTCGCGCTTAGATGAGAACCGCAGAATCGTGGATCATCGGCGCTCGTCCGACGACAGATTGAGACCCACCAATCCCTCGGCAGTCAGAGGCTTGGAATCACCCGTTGCGAGATGTCGGAGCGCGGATCGGCAACTTTGCCGCGCACCTGTTCTGGTGACATGTAGCCAACGGTGCCCAGGACCACGCAGTCAAGGCCTGCACGGTGGGTGCATCGCCGCTGAGGGCTGCCCCGTCCGGGTGCATGAGATGCGTGATGAACAGGTTCTCGGGCTTCAGGTCGCGATGCACGATACCTTTGCTGTGCGCGGCCGCAAATCCTCGGGCAATCTGAACGGAATAGTCGATCGCCTTGCGCAGTGCCAGCGGGCCATTGCGCAGCACCTCGCGCAGCGTCTCGTCGCCGCGGTTCCTCCAGTCGGCTGACCCACCTGTCGGCTCCTAGGCCTCGAGATCTTCGAAAACATCTTCCGGGCGCTCGCACTTGCGCAGATAGGCGTCAAGGAAGCGCAGGAGGAAGGGAGTCTGGCTGCCGACGCCGGGGAACAGCAGGACCGGGACGTCGGGCTTGATCTGTTTCATCTCGGTGCGGATGTTACTTCCGGTGGCATCGGGCAGGTCGTATTCGAGCAGAACGCCGTCGATGGGCACCCTGCTGAGAAGCTGCAGAGCCTGCTCGCCCGTAGTCGCCGGCATGACCTCGTAGCCGGCAGCTTCCAGCATGGCCTTCAGCGCCCCCATGTATTCAGGGTGGCTCTCCACGCAGAGAACTTTAGGAATGCTCACGAATTCTCTCCTTCCTGCTGGGCCGGGCCCAGTCGGTATCAGCGATGGTGAAGCCTTAGCTGGGCGTCAGCGGGTCGGGTGCTTCGTCAGCGTGCGCCGCGAACAAACCGAGCAGAAACGACGATAGGGAGGAACCTAGAAGAGAGGAGGAGGACGGTTGTAGTGCAGACCGTGGGTTACGGTTTCCACAAACCGGTCAGCCGGACGAACGGGATGGAACGACACCGTCAAAGGCGGCATGGCCAGGGGAGTGTCTCGATGGTCCGCCCACTGCGAATAGTCATCGTCGAAGTACTGTTTGTGACTGTGGTGAGCCTGAGAGATGACGTTCGAACGGAACAGGGAGTGGGGAACACTAGGAGGGACGCTTCCGGTAAAGAGCAGGCCTATCAGGGAGAGCGACAGAATCAGGACGGGACGGACGTCCCTGCGCCTCTTCGGCGTTGTGCCCACTAGGGTCATACATCTACCGGAGACTACACCGAGTTGATTCTAACGCCGTTTTGGTTTTCCTGGAACCAGTTTCACGTTGTAACCAGGAATGTCGAGCCCTTGCTCTGGCTTCTCAAAAGAGAACTCGGCTTCTCACCCGTGACGGCGGCTTTGCCGGGCGTCATGCAGCCATCCATCTGGATGACACTTTGGCCCGCGACCCCGATATCGAGATCACGCCGGTGACGACACAGCGACTCTTAGAGCGGCGATCATCTGTTGGTGAAAAACATTCCATCATGCCGGAAGTCTTGTAAGCTACTGGGTTTTCATAGGTTCGGATTGACAGGTACTAGCAGGGTAGATAGGCTATTCCACCAAGGGTGCCCATTGGGGATGTGCATGGAGTGCGAGCCTCCAAGTGAGATCACGCAGCTATTGCGAGATTGGCGAGACGGGGACCGCAAAGCACTCGACAGTCTGCTTCCTCGCGTCTACAAGGAATTGCGCCGCCTGGCGCGCCATCAACTGCGCAACGAACGACCAGACCACACTCTGCAAAGCGCCGCGCTCGTGCATGAAGCGTACCTTCGCTTGGTGGGGGTGAGTCCGCCACAACAGTGGGAGAGCCGCACTCACTTCTTCGCCATTGCCGCTCAGCTCATGCGCCAGATTCTCGTCGACTATGCGCGGCGCCACGGAGCCGCGAAGCGCGGCGGCAGCGTCTGCAAGCTATCGTTGGAGGATGCGATGGCGACGCCCCGGCGAGCACAAGTAGATATCGTTGCTCTGGATGATGCTCTGCACGCACTGTCAAGAATCGACGAGCGACAGAGTCGTGTCGTGGAATTACGCTTCTTCGCAGGGCTGTCTCTGAACGAGATCTCCAAGGTGTTAGAAATCGCTCCTGCCACGGTGCAGCGCGATTGGACAGCAGCGCGTGCGTGGCTTCATCGGGAAATTTCGAGAGGGCACCGCGTATGAGCGGGGATCGATGGGAGCGCACGAAGCAGATTCTCGAAGAAGCCTTACGCGTCTCGGTCGAAGAGCGTTCTAAGTTTCTGGATGTGGCCTGCGGAAACGATCAGGAATTACGCGTTGAAGTGGAATCGCTGATTGCTTCCCACGAACAGGCGGGCAGTCAGTTCCTGGCTGCCGCTGCTCCCGACATTCTCGATCTGACGTCCTCGACAAGTCCTTCCTCCACAAGTCCCTTTCCGGCGCAACTGAACAAGGTCGTTGGACACTACCGCATCCTCGAGAAACTCGGCGGAGGCGGCATGGGTGTGGTCTACAAAGCCGAAGATACCGAACTCGGACGCTTCGTCGCCCTGAAGTTCCTGCCTGACGATGTTGCGCGTGATCCGCAGGCTCTGGAGCGCTTCCGCCGCGAAGCGCGTGCGGCTTCTGCTTTGAACCATCCCAACATCTGCACCATCCACGAGATCGGCAGGAACGGAGATCAGTCGTTTCTGGTGATGGAATACCTGGACGGCATGACGCTGAAGCACCGGATTGCCGGGCGTCCCATGGAAACGGAATTGATTTTGTCGCTTGGGATCGAGATCGCCGACGCTTTGGATGCGGCGCACGCGGCGGGGATCATCCACCGCGACATCAAGCCAGCCAATATTTTTGTCACCAAGCGCGGCCACGCCAAGATTCTAGATTTCGGGTTGGCGAAGGTGACAGGCCCGATTCGCGAGCCGGGCAGCGACCCGCAAGTGGCGAGGCAGACGACGGTGACGCTTGAAGAGCATCTGACCAGCCCCGGGGCCACCGTTGGGACGGTGGCCTACATGTCGCCGGAGCAGGTGCGGGCAAAGGAACTGGATGCGCGGACGGATCTTTTCTCGTTTGGATCAGTGCTCTACGAGATGGCAACCGGGGCGCTGCCATTTCGCGGCGAGAGTACGGGCGTAATCTTCAAGGAGATTCTTGACTCGTCACCAACGCCGGCTGTCCGATTGAATCGCGAACTACCGCTAGAACTGGAGCGGATCATCAACAAGGCGTTGGAAAAAGATCGGAACCTGCGTTACCAGCACGCCTCGGACATTCGCACTGACCTACAGCGATTAAAACGCGACACGGATTCAAGTGGTGCGCGAACAATTCCTTCAACGGTCTCCGCGGCGAAGCCTTACACCTGGTTACTGTGGACTCTCATGGCGTTGCTGGTGGCGGGATTGGGCGCGTGGTTTGTCGCCAATCGCCCCCAGCCAGAGGTCCAAAATCCACTTTCCGGTGCGCAGTTCACAAACCTGACAAACTTCGGCGGAACCAAGATCAACCCTGCTATCTCCCCAGACGGGAAATTCGCCGGATTCATTTCCGACCGGAGCGGTACGTTCGACATCTGGCTGATGCAAACCAACGGAAACAGCCCTGCGAACCTTACCCAAGGTCGCATAGGGGATACGCGCGCACCCCTCCGTGCGTTTGGGTTTTCAGGTGACGGATCAGAAGTGTGGAGCGCTGGCACCGAGGGGAGGAGGCTCATGTTATGGCCTCTCATAGGTGGGACACCCCACAATTTTATTGACGAAAAGGCCGCCGAAGTTGCCTGGTCGCCAGACGGCACACGACTGGTCTATCACACCTGGGAAGCGGGTGACCCGACATTTGTGGCGGATCAGAACGGCACTAATCAACGCCTAATCCTGCAAAATGAGCCTGGACTACACAACCACTATCAGGTCTGGTCAAAGGATGGCCGCTGGATCTACTTTGTGCGCGGCCGACCGGCAACGCACGAGATGGATCTGTGGCGCATTCGACCGGATGGTGGAGGATTAGAACAACTCACTCATCTAGACACTGACATTGGCTACCCGGCCCCGATTAGTGAACGATCGGTTCTATTTGTCGCCCACAATCAAGACGGAGCTGGCCCATGGTTGTGGGCATTCGACCCAAAAACGCGAACATCAGAACGCGTGAGTTTCGGGTTGGAAGAATACACCGCCTTGGCAGCCACAGCGGATGGCCGACGTCTTGCGGCGAGTGTCGTGAACCCTCAGGTTAATTTGTGGAGCATCCCGATTACGAGTCGCGCAGTCGAAGACCACGAAGTCGAAGCTCTCCAAGTACCCACGCTCCGCTCCTGGGCTCCACGGTTCGGAGGTGGATCGTTATTCTACCTTTCTTCGCCCGACGGCGCTGACGGATTGTGGAGCTATCGCGATGGGAAAGCGCTGGAGATATGGAAGGGTTCCGAAGGGGAGCTCCACTCCCCAGTGGCGGTCTCGGCGGACGGGAGCAACGTTGCATTTGCACTGAGGCGAAATGGCAAGCAACAGATGCACGTGCTGGCAGCGAATGGGACGCACCTCCGTGCACTTTCGAGTAATGTTGATGTCCGGGGCGCAGCATCCTGGTCTCCTGATGGCAAATGGATTGTCGTGGCCGGCACCGACAACAGTGGAGAAGGTTTGTTCAAATTACCCATTGACGGAGGCGCGCCGGTTCGGATTGCAACAGGACCGTTCTTGGATCCGGTGTGGTCTCCACGAGGGGACCTGATCGTGTATTGCGGACCACAGGTGTTTACGCTCGCGCCACTCTTGGCTGTACACCCGGATGGCACGGCGGCGAAACTACCAGAGATCAGAGTACAGCGCGAAGGTTTGCGTGCGCGTTTTCTGCCCGACGGCACGGGATTGGTCTACATGCTGGGAAGTACGCTAGCCGAACAAGATTTCTGGTTGCTGGACCTTAGCACTATGCGTTCACGGCGTTTGACTCGGCTGAGCAGTTCCGCAGTTATGCGGACCTTTGATATCACTCCCGATAGCAGGCGGATCGTTTTTGACCGACTATCGGAAGACTCAGAAATACTGCTGATTGATCTTGCGAAGAATCAAGTTCGGCCGTAGTCATCAGAACGGGAAGCGGATCGACAAAATTCCATTGTGATTCGTGGGATGGAACGATGTCGCGGCGATCTGGAATCCCCCGCCGATGATGAACCCGAAACGGTTATGGATGGGAAACCTGCCCAGCACGATGCCGGGTGTGATGTAGAGCAACGAGTGTCCCCCGTTTGAGCCTTGGTAATAGTGTGTGAAGTTGAACTCTGTCTCCGGCCAGATTTTTTTCAAGATGCGGTATTGCAGTGCGTTGTTCCACAAGATCGTTCGTCCGATGGTTGCTGTATTCCCAGTGGGCAAACTGCCTCCCAAGGTTCCCTGCCAGGCAAAATCCCTGTAGCCCTTTCCATAGGCAATCGCCGGTGTAATTACCGGACTTAACGCTCCCTGTCGATACTGCCCTGTCGGAAGACTCATCTGATAGAAGGCTGTCAAAATGTAGTTCCCGCGCTCCTCGTTTGCCGCGGCTATCCTATACTTCACGAGGAACTGCCAGTCTCCGAATCCGTCCGGAGAATTTGGGTTGTTAACGATATACGGAGGGACGGCGAGAATGAGCTCGATGTTTTTCTCCGGGACAATCTCCAGCCCTTTACTAACACCGTAGTTCGTCGTTGTGACCCCGCTGTTGTGAGTCTGCCACTGGATGTCGTCTCGAAACAGCTGGTGGAGTGTCGGAGTGGTTGTCGCAAGGGGGACGATCCAGTGAGGCTGTTCGTTTTCCGTTTGAGTCACCATTGTCAACCAGTTCGAGATGATGCCTTCCTGCGCGAAAGCCAAAGTCGAGAAAAGCAAAAGACCGAGCCAAGCGATACAACGAGGCTTCACCATTTGCTCCTCCTCAGACAGCAATCGACGTTGACTTCAGAGAGCGCAAATCACGACGGTGTCCTGGATTCAATTGAAGCCCGATAAATTCTATGCGCCTGCGACCAATATATGAAGAGCCGTTCATCGAGAAGCCTCCCTCAGAGATTGCGATCCGCACCAAGGGCATTGCGAAAAGCGTTGGGTGGTCATAACTCCCGTTGGGGTGAAGATTCCCGTAGCCGGATCGAACAATTCCGCTGTCGCGAGAACTTCAGTATCGTTGTATCCACCTGCAATGAGGACTTTTCCATTTTGGAGTAAAGTGGCCGTGTGCCCCGCGCGCTTTGTTCCCATGTCTCCAATGGCATGAAATCCGCGCGCGTTCGAATTGGTTGCGACCTCGATTGAGTTCGAATTGCCAGTGATTGTGGCCGTCCGGGTATCGGTCGCCGTGATCGTCTGGCTACCGGCGTTCTCCAGCGTCACTGAAAAGTTCTTTTCGAGGCGCAATACATTCGCTGCGCGCTTATCACTGTCCGTGCCCAGCCCTCCACTTCAGTCCCGGTCTTTGTCACCCCATGCAGGTTCCTTGGGAAGCTGAACGACCCCGTGGATCGGCTGCGCTCCGAAATGATTTGTTGCCTGTGATGGGCCGGTCGGGAGATCCGTAAACACCAGCGTGATGTTTGCAATCTCCAGGTTTGGGCCGCCGCCGAGGCAGACCTGTAGTGGTACTGGACCCGTAAAGGGAGATCCTCCATTTCCCGTTACATCCGTCATTCCGTTCACTTCCAGAATCCAGGTGTAGGTGGGGAATGGAGTGATGCCAGTCGGGCAATCGGTTTGAGGCGGGTTCCAAACTAGTGTCGCGTCTTTCATCGTTATGTGGTGCGTGTGCTGGCGCCGGGAGTCGGTGGTGATCCCAGAGCCGGCTCCTAAATCGGAGAACTCCATCGTCAGAGATGCCGAAAAATCTGCTCTTCCGTGCGGTCGCAGCTTCAAGGACCACGGGCCGCGAAGTTCCCACGGACCGGCTGCCGGGTTGGCTGATAGTGGATAGTCATTGATCACGCCACTGTAGTGCGTGCGCGGCCAAACTTGCGCCGACGTACCTATAGCTGCCACTAAAATCATTCCTATCGCAATGCGTACTGCCCAAAACGTCTTACGATTCATAGAAGCCTCCAGGTTCTCAGAATTACCGAGAATCGGAAGCAGTTGCTTTTTCATAACTCCTCCGTTTCGATCAGCAATCTGAGTTCGTCCTCTTGTCTATATCAGCGCAAATTGCCCTCGGATTTGATCATTGCAGTTGAAAAGAATTCTCGCGGAGCGATTGCGCTGTGGAACCCGCGGTCTTTGGTAAGATCGAACGGATTAAAGGCACTGATTGGCAGATGAAGCGGCGGCCAAGCTCGCCGGTTCGGATAAGATTTGATGGAATGAGGCTCTCGAGTGAGGTGCCGCAGGTTCTAGAAGATTAAGACCGTCGAGGGCATAAAGTGCCGCTAAAAGCCGTTTCGTGGTTTATCCCAAAGGTGTGCCCAAACTGTGCCGCTTGGCTCGAATCCCTAAACGCTAAATAGCTTTCTGTTGTGCTGCCAGATGCTTCCGTGCGGGCTTGGTTAACGCAAGTTGTTGATTACGAACCATCTTGCAGGTTGGAATCGCAATACACCGGATAACCAACCGGCAGTCGTTCAGGATCGCGTACACTCCGTGTTGGACTGGAGCCTAGAGTGGGCGATGTGCAACCCACAAACTACCAAGCCTTTCGCAGAGGCTCCAACCCGCGAAGGTAGTCCTCCTGCTGGATCCGACTCTCCACTCCAAACTCAGACAAAAGTGACATCATGCGGCCGCCGGAACTCCCGCCAACTCGGAGGCTCTGCCGAGAGAGGCTTCAGCCTTCTTGTAGCGCTCCACGGCGAACAAGATCCTGCCCCGAGTGACCATGTCACGCTACCGAGAGGGAATGAGTCTGTAAAACCAGGTCGATCGCGCCTGGACTAGGGTTCCGGTTGTTTGGCCTTCTTCACCCGACGGGCCGCATCCGCCACGGATTCCTGCGGTGGAGCGGGGATGGAGGGCGTGGGTTTTCCCAGCGCTCCTTGGCTGTCCAAGATGACGACGCCGTGAATGGTGGAAGGCTCCCCAGTTGCAGTACTAGGGGTAGCAGATGGATTCGCCGCAACCGGCGTCACCGGGACCGTGGCGACCGGCTTCTGAGCGGCCGGTGCAGAAGTGACCGCAGCGGGCGCCGCAGGCCGCTCCGTCGACTGCGTCGCAGCCGAAGCCGGCGCAACGCTTACTTGAACGGAAGCTGCAGGCTGTCCTGCTGAATGGGTCACAACGGGTGCGGTTGCCTCTGGCGTCACGGCCGCTTTAACCGGCATGGAAGCAGTTACGGGTGCCGCAACGACCGGGGGTCGGACCGCCTGCCCGGGCACAACAGGTGAGGGCGGAGTCACTGTAACCGTCGTGTGTGTAGGCGTCACTCCAGGCGCAACGAGGGGCACGGGTTGGGCTGCTGGTGCTGTTGCAACTGGTACGGCCGGGCTTATGGGCTGCACTGGTGCTGTCTCAGTAGTGACCGCAGCGGGCCGCTCCGTCGACTGCGGCACGGCCGAATCCGGCACAACAGTCATTTGAATGGAAGTAGCTGGAGGCTGTGCTGCTGAACGTGTCGCGACGGGTGCGGGTGCCTCTGGTGTCACGGGCGCCTTAACCGGCACGGAAGCGGTTACGGGTGCCGCAACGACCGGGGGCCGGGCCGCCTGCGCGGGCACAACAGGTGAGGGCGGAGTCACTGTAACCGTCGTCTGTGCAGGCGTCACTCCAGGCGCGGGCACAGGTTGGGCTGCTGGTGCTGTTGCAACTGGTACGGCTGGGCTTATGGGCTGCACTGGTGCTGCCTCAGTGGTGACCGCAGCGGGTCGCTCCGTCGACTGCGGCACAGCCGAGTCCGGCACAACGGTTACTTGAACAGAATTAGCGGCAGGCTGTCCTGCTGAATGGGTCACAACGGGTGCGGGTGCCTCTGGTGTCACGGGCGCCTTAGCCGGCACGGAAGCGGTTCCGGGTGCCGCAACGACCGGGGGTCGGGCCGCCTGCGCGGGCACAACAGGTGAGGGCGGAGTCACTGTAACCGTCGTCTGTGCAGGCGTTACCTCGATTACAACTGGCGGAGCAAGGACCACAGGTTGAGCTGCTGGTGCTGTTGCAACTGGTACGGCTGGGCTCACGGCCTGAGCTGGTGCTCCCTCAGTGGTGACCGCGTGTTGGGCCGTCGACGGAGGCACAACTGATGAGGGCGGAGTCACTGCAGCCGTCGGCTGTGAAGTTGTCACCTGGGGTCGACCAGGCGCCGCAAGGTCAACGGGTTGGGCTGCTGGTGCGGTTGCAACTGGTGCGGCCGGGGTCACGGGCCGCACTTGTACCTGTTGTCCTTTGAGCGCAGCCCGCGCCGCGTCGGTTATGTCCGCGCCATCCCGACGCTGAGCCAGTTTGCCAAATAAGCAGGCCTGTTCCCATACCCAAGAGTTGTCAACCCACAGGGTGTCTTTATTCACTTTGTAGACGGCAAAGCCCGACCCGTTCGTGCTTCGATAGTCAATGCAAACGCCTTTGTCGGTGATGAGGACGCGGGACACCTGGAAGTTATCAGGATCGCGCATGCCGTCACGCAAGCGGAGAACGCCCTTGACTGCTTGAGCGGTGTCTTGCTGAGAGGGCGTCCGACCAAAGCCGAGGGTGGCGGCGAACAGAAGGAACAGCAAAACGGCATTCCGCTTCATGGCTTTAGTAAGTGTAATGTAACCGTCGGAGCGACGCTCACAGCGTAGTGCACCTTCGTAACGCCTCAAGCTTACGAAAGGCACTGGCCCTCGGCCGACCAGGTGTGCAGAGCTACTATCTGCCCCATGAATCGTAGCCTCGTTGAAAGTCTTCGCAGTGTGAGGGATGCCTGCGAGCTACCGACTGGTCGCACGACGAGAAGACAGTACTAGTGTTCGGCGGCAATCCATACCAAATCAATGTACTTTCAGAAACTGGTTTCGGTCCATCGCCGGGCGCGATCGCGATAGCTGAGCTCTGCCGAGCGCAATCGTGGAATGAATTCGATCATGAACTCCTCAAGCCTGTAATCTGGGCGGTGTAGGATTCTGAGCCTACGATCACGTATCCGCTGTCGGAGGTGCCTGGGTCGCGTCCACTGGGCAGTGGAGTGTTAGATAGGACACCAACTGGGCAGTCGGTCTCCGGGCCAAATTGCTTGTGTCTTCATTGACTTGCCCAGACTGCCAGCATAAGATTCCACGCCAATGATCGGCGAGACGATCTCCCACTACCGCATTGTCGAGAAGCTGGGCGGCGGCGGGATGGGTGTCGTCTATCAAGCCGAAGACCTTCGGCTTCGACGATTTGCCGCCCTTAAGTTCCTGCCCGATGCGGTTGCCAAAGATCCGCAGGCGCTGGCGCGTTTTCAGCGCGAGGCGCAGGCCACTTCCGCGCTGAATCATCCCAACATCTGCACGATTTACGAGATCGGACAGCACGCAGGGCAGCCGTTCATCGTCATGGAGTTTCTGGATGGTGTGACGCTCAAGCATCGGATCGGCAGTCAACCGATGGACACGGAGATGATTCTCGCGCTGGCCATCGAGATTGCAGACGCGCTCGATGCAGCGCATGCCCAAGGGATCGTTCATCGCGACATCAAGCCGGCGAACATCTTCGTAACCAAGCGCGGACACGCGAAGATTCTGGATTTCGGACTGGCGAAAGTGATGAGTTCGGGGGCGAGGCCGGCCGGGACTGAAGCCGGGCTGACCGCTGCGACCGAAGAGCACCTGACCAGTCCGGGGTCGACGCTGGGCACGGTGGCTTACATGTCGCCGGAACAGGTGCGGGCAAAAGAGCTCGATGCACGCACCGATTTGTTTTCGTTTGGGGCGGTGCTCTACGAGATGGCTACCGGGACGCTGCCGTTTCGCGGTGAGAGTTCGGCCATGATCTGCAAGGCGATTATTGATTCCGTTCCGACTCCGCCGATTCGTTTCAACCCCGATCTGCCTCCAAAACTGGAAGACATCATAAATCGGGCACTGGAGAAGGACCGGAATCTGCGATATCAGCACGCCTCCGACATGCGAGCCGAGCTGCAGCGGCTGAAGCGCGATACAGAGACAGGACGGGTTGCGGCCACGAGTTCGACCTCGGTGCCGATCGCACCGGAAAGCGGGTCGGTGCCGGCGTCGTCGCAGAGGACTGCGGGAACATCCGATACAGCCATTCCGGTTGTGGCCACCACTTCGGCGGCGCACTCCAGCAGTTCCGCCGTGGTCGCCGTAGCCAAGCAGCACAGAATCGGGCTCGGCGTTGCCACCGCGGTGGCACTGCTGCTGGTGGCGGCGGCCGGTTACGGAATCTACGCTCTGCTCTCGCGAACGCGGCCGGCCCCTTTCCAGAATTTTGCGGTCAACAAAGTAACCGACACCGGGAAGGCAATGCTGGCTACCATCTCGCCGGATGGCAAATACATTCTCCATGTGATTGCAGAAAACGGGCTACAGAGCCTGTGGCTGCGGAACATTCCAAGCAACAGCAACACGCAAGTTGTAGCGCCTGCACCGGTCAGCTACGTCGGTCTGCGTTTTTCTCCCGACGGAAACTTCCTCTATTTCGTTCGCACCGAGGCCGGGAGCAGTTCGCTGCATTACCTGTATCGGGCTCCCGTGCTGGGAGGCACCCCCGAGAAGCTGGTCACAAACATCGACTCGAATGTGACGTTTTCTCCAGATAGCAAGAAACTAGCCTACGTAGTCGACAACGATCCAAAGCCTGGCGAATACCACCTGGTCATCCGCTCGCTGGACGGAGGCGACGAACACGACCTGACGCGCGGCCCCATGAGCGAAGTGTTATACGCTCCAGCCTGGTCTGCCGACGGTAAAACGATTGTCGACGCAATCTCGCAACCGGGCGATGCGCTCTCCGGCCTGGTGGCCATCGATGTAAGCAGCGGAAAACGGAAACTGTTGACAACGACGAACGAGCTTTATTTCACGCTGGTTTCATGGTTGCCCGACGACAGTGGCCTGTTGGCCCTTGGCGATTCTGGATATGGTTCCCACACGCAGATCTTTTTTGTTTCCTTTCCCGGTGGCAAGCTCTTTCCGGTGACACGCGACACGAACTCTTATATCGATCTTAGCCTGGCGGATGATGGCCGCACGCTGGCGACGGTGCAGAGGCAGATTCGTCTGAAATCTTATGTGATGCCCGTCGACGCCGGCAGCTCCCCGGCCCGGGAGCTCACGAGTGGTTCTTCGATCACATCGATCTCCTGGACGCGAAATGACCAGCTCATGACTTCCATCCCGATGAGTGGTCTCAGCCTGCTCAATCCGAGTTCTGATGTCAAGACGCCGTTCCTATCGCAGATGACGGGCGCTAATTATGGCAGTGCCTGCCCCGATGGACACATAGTTTTCGCCGCATTGGTGTCGCCGAGGACCCAGGTGCACATATGGCGAGCGGATGCTGACGGCGGAGATGTGAAAGAACTAACCGATGGTAAATCCGATTTCTTTCCCGTCTGCTCACCTGATTCCGGAACTGTGTTGTACGAGGACGCGGACGTAAAGCTGGAGCGAGTTCCCTTGAAGGGTGGAAAGCCGCAACAAGTTTCGGATCTCGCCGTTTTCAGCAACATCAGCATCTCGCCGGACGGGAAACTCGCCGCATTCGTCACCTTTCGCGGCAATGATCCAAAGGAGAAACTGGCGCTGTTGAGTCTTGATTCCACCCAGCCTCCCCGACTTCTGGAATTCGAGCGGACTCGCGCCGAGTTCATCGTGGGAGCAACTGCGGCAGCGATCGCTTTTGCCCCAGACGGCAGGGGTGTCGTTTACCCGGTGCGCAACGGCGACACCGATAATCTGTGGCTGCAGCCTCTCGACGGTTCGCCGGGAAAGCAGCTCACCGACTTCAAGTCCGATTTGATTCGCGACTTCGACTACTCGATGGATGGCAAGCAATTGGCCGTGATTCGCGGCAGTAGGCAATCCGATGTCGTTCTCATTCGCGAATCAGGAAAACAATGAAGTGGATGGGAGAAGCGGTGTGATCGCGATTGGTAACACCAGATCAAGTTAAAAGATTGATGAGGCATGCCAGCAGTGGAAGGCCTGAACGCTTTGCTGACGCGAGAGGTCGGATGAGAGCCGAAATCCGATGGCGGCAAGAGCATCGCCGCAAGTACTAATCCGAGAACCAGCCGACGATGACAACGCGAACGTGACTTCCGTTCTCCACCCGCCTAGCAATCTGGCGACCGAGTCCGGCTTGCTCCGTACACAATAGTCTCCGGGGCGACTGATGAACAACGATTGAAATTGTAGACGTTCATTGACCATCGCCTTTTTCCAGCAGAACCACAACACCGAGCAGGAAAAGGCCGAACCCCGCGAGAAGATACTTGCCACTGCGTGCCTTCCCTGGCTCGATCGCTGAGTGTTCGGGGTTCTGGGGATCGTAGTATACGCAAACGGAGTCCCCTTTCCGGTGGCGGTCAATATAATTCCATGCTTCTGCTTCGTCTCTGAATACCACGTCATTGTGAGCCGAGTAGTAGGAGCCTCCGACCGGATAGGAGTAAGCGACCTCAGCAACCAGCGCGTCCCGCTGCAGCATTTCCAGAAGGTAGCTATCTTTTTGATCGTTACGGAGATCACTGCTTTCGATGTGACCGGTCGCCTGAAGCCAGCCGGCGTGCGTGCGGTGCTTCCAATAGTTGTATCCGGCAATGACAAGATTCAGTGCCCCAGTGCCAAACAGGAGAATGAGCGTATACGCACGCATCCGCCAATAGTAAATCCAGCTCGCTTCGTTTAATCCTTTTCGATAGCCTCTAATCACTGCTTTCGCCATTCCGCTTGCTGAGTTCTCGGCGCTTCTCGGAGTGACGCGGATCGCCGCATGCAGGGATTCCGGACTTCGAGTGTGGCTGCGACGGATACTGTGCGACTTGCTTTTTCCGCCCGATTCAGGGGAATCATTCACCGGAGCATCAAATACTCGGTTTTAAGCGAGATCAGCGGTTTGGGTCGGCAGAAAGTGGCTACACGATGGATACAAGCCTCGGAGGAGTTTCGCTTAGTGCGGCGGCATCAATCGCTTGCGTGAAGTATGGTGGCGCCACCGGGAATCGAAACCAAGTCGCTGTGGGAGTGTCAGGCATGCCAGATTTCTCCCAGTACTCGGCGCCAGTTCTGGCCCAGAACCAGGCGAAGGTGCTCCTCGGTGTATCCGCGCCTGACGAAAGCGGCGGTGAGATCATAGACTCGTTTCTGCCCTTCGAGGCCGGCGACCACCTCGTGCGTTCCATGAACGTGATAGCGCGGGTCGGCCTTGGCCAGCATCTCCTTGAGTATCTGAGGAGTTCCCAGATCATTGCTCTCGACCCCGGCGTCCGACCCGATTCCCACGTGCTCAATTCCCACCAGGTCGCGCACGTGATCGAAGTGGTTCACGACGTCCTCTACGGTCACCGGCTCCGTGCCCTTGACCATGAACGCGATGCACGTAATTCCCATGACTCCGCCCCGCTTGGCCAGCTTGCGAATCGCTTCATCCGTCGAAGTGCGAGCGGCATCCGGATTCAGTGCGCGGCAGTTCCCGTGCGACAGAATCACCGGCGCTTTGGACATCTCGCAGGCCTCCAGCTTGGTGCGATCGCTCGCGTGTCCCAGGTCCACGGCCATTCCGACCTGGTTCATACGCTCAATCACCTGCTGGCCATACTCGCTCACTCCGCCATCGTGTGGCTCGAACGCGCCATCCGCGACCAGGGAGCGGAAGTTGTAGCTGATCTGTGAAATCCGCTGGCCATAGCCGTAGCAAGTATTGACGGCATCCACAGTTTCGAACTGCGCGCTGGACTGGAGTCCAAAAATAATGCCGAACCGATCCTGGCTCTTGACCTTTTCAAAGTCATCGGCGGAATTGATTCGTGCCAGCCATTGCGGGTAGTCGAGGAGAAAGCTGTTCCACTTTGCAAAGAGCTTTTCTGCATCATCCAGGGATGATGCGCCAGGACCAAAGTTGATTGCATTGACTCCCGAGTTCATAAAGAACTCAAAGTCGGATTGTTTGAAAGCACCTGGCTTGGACAGCCAGTCATTCAGCACGCTCTCTTTATCCTTGCGGTACAGAAACTGATTGAGCATGTCAATCACCAGCGCCTCGCGGATCAGCCGCACGACGCGCTCCGGATACTCTTCATTACTTTCGGCAAAAACCCGGTAGCGGCTCCGGAGGACAAATGGCGCAGCCACGGCCGCAGAACTAGCCTGGCGAAGGAATTCACGACGCGAAACCGACGATCGTCTCATAGGCATTCTCATTGGCCTGTGGATGGGGGAACAGATGCCGCGAGCGGCAGAATCAATTGACTCGCGTGTTCGGCATCGTGGAAGACCTTGATGTGCGCCACGCGAGCGTCCTCCGGCTTCTCGTAGCCAATCCTGCCACCGGTGTTGTAGTTCTTTTGAAAGTTGGGCGAATTGAGCGGAGCGATGGTGAGCCGTAGCCGCGCGCCCGCTGGAATCCTTCGCGCCATCCAGTAAAACTCGAAGGGTATCTCCACGATTTGATTCGGCTTCAATAGTTCCTGCTTGAACACACTGTTACGGAACCGGGCGCGCCGGATGTCTTCGCCAAGCTTGAGCGTGGAACCATCCGGCAGAACCATCAATACCTGAGCCCACAAGTCAAAATCGGGCGCGTCCGCCTCCACCAGCAACTTCAGGCGCATCTGTCCTGCTACTTCCGTATCCCGTTCGAAGGGTTCGGAGTGAAAGCTGATGGCTCGCTTCTGAAAACCGCGGAATTGGCTCTTCAGATCCTCGTTTTCAGCGTACTTGGCGACTTCGAGTTCGGGTAGTTCGTGTGGATCATCCACAACCATGGCAGGCGGTTCCTGGCCAGCCGGGCTTTGCGAAAGCGAGCCAGAATGGAATAGGTCTTTTGGCGTTCCCTCCGGGGCGGACAAGAACAAGTTCAAATCCTTTCCCGAGGATGCCGCTTCCAGGGTCTTAGCGTATCGCCACTCGTCTGCACCCATCATGAAGTATGCAACTCGGTCATGCAGAAATGTAGGTTTGGACCCACGCCCCAGCACCCAGTCGTACCAGTCAGCGTGCAGCGCGTCCATGTCAATGACGGCGGCATCGGGTATAGCTAAACCTTCGATCTCCTTCGTCGGTTTCTGCGTGCCACCATGGTCCCAGGGACCGATTACCAGATAATGCTGGTTCACGGCTGCTGCCGGAGCATCCTTAACGTGGCCACGATAATAGCGCAGCGCTCCCGGCTGGTCGTCATCGAAATAGCCGGTTGCCGTTAGCACTGGGAAATCCATGCGAGCGTATTCTTGAGCTTTGGGTTCCGCCGCAAGATTGAAGGCTTCGTCCCCAACGTGGTCGAGCCACATTTTCATAAAGGAGAGCTTTTGGCCGCGATCGTCAGTCATCCACCAGTCGTCCTGAGCAATTCCAATGGCATCGTCCAGTTCCCGGAAGGGACGATATGCAGCGTACTGTTCGAGCATCTTTCCCGCCCAGTAGCTCTGGTTTGCCATGAACCCCGTATTCAGCGAGCGGCCCGATGTGTAGCCCAGGATCACCGCCGACCACGCCTGCGGAATTCCGTTGGTGTTGGGCACATCCCATCCCGGATAGATCGGCACGTAAGGCGCGATGGCGGCAAGGTGAGGCGGGTGCTGGGCGGCGGTGCGCCACTGCGTCATGCCGACGAACGAACCGCCAAACATCACGACCCGTCCATCGCTCCAGGGCCGGGCCGCGATCCATTCCACCACGTCGTAGCCGTCGCGCCCAACCTGCAGGCCCAGATTGTCGCTCTTTACGCCGCCCGAGCGGCCGCGGCCACGCACGTACACCAGCACGAAAACATAACCACGCCGGGTATAGGCCGCGACGTTGCCACGGCGGCCGGCATCAATGTCGTACTGAGTCAGGGTCAGCACTGCCGGCGCTTTGGCCTTCAGGTGGGAGGGTTTGAAAATCCACGCCTCGAGCTCGACGCCGTCTCGCATGGGAATCATGCGGCTCATTTCGATGTCGTAGCCTGGCCCGACCTCTTCGGCTCCAGCCGGCGCGGCAGCCAGCAATACCGCCACCGCAACCAGTACCTTCAGGACCGATCTCCCGCCCATTTCTTCCTCCGTTTGCTCTTGGTCTACAGAACGTTGTTTATGCTCAGATGGATGCGGATAAAGACAGCACCGAGTATTGATAGCAGCCAGGACTTGGTAATAGACTCTTGGAACGAGAATCTTAAATCAGAGTGCTTCAACATTCGAAGTCTGTAACGTGCGTGTAAGTCAAGCAGCGGGACACAGCGATTCGGCGGCACGATGTCGCGATGCACATGCGATGCGTGATTTGAAATTGCACTGGTTCTGTTGCCGCGGGCCTGGCAAGGCCGCTAGGATACTGTTCCACGTTCAGCAATCTTCGTCTCAGACGCCTGCCTTGTGTTGATCGACGTCTTGCTGCTTGGCCTGATCGCGTTTGATTGGCGTCGCCGGTTGGCGGCACGCCCTTACCTTCTGGTTCTCCTAGCCTGCGCCGTCGTCGAGGTTTGGGGGATCACCCTCGGGCGCCCGATCTAGAACTCAGGTCATTGTCGAAATCAGCGTTAGCACAAGCTTGCATGGTTTGTTCGCCTCGGAATCGGGTCAATGAGATGGCGATTTCTCGTCAACCACTCACAGCAACCGCAGGACACAGCCAACTTCCACACCTTCATTGACTTGCCGGACCTCTGGACCTAAGATTCAGCCCAATGATTGGGCAGACCATCTCGCACTACCGCATCATCGAGAAGCTGGGTGGTGGTGGCATGGGCGTAGTGTATAAAGCCGAGGACACACGACTGCACCGGTTCGTCGCCCTCAAGTTTCTGCCCGACGAGGTTGCGAGCGACCCTCAAGCCCTGGCGCGATTTCAGCGCGAAGCTCAGGCTGCGTCCGCACTCAATCATCCCAACATCTGCACCGTCCATGACATCGGCGAAGAGAACGGCCATGCATTTATCGCGATGGAGTTTCTTGAAGGCATGACGCTGAAGCATCGGATCGGGGGAATGCCGCTGGAACTCGAGACAGTGCTCTCCTTGGCGATCGAGATAGCCGACGCTCTCGATGCCGCGCATGAAGGGGGAATCGTTCACCGCGATATCAAGCCAGCCAACATCTTTGTGACGAGGCGCGGCCACGCCAAGATCCTGGACTTTGGACTTGCTAAAGTTTCCCAGAGCGGACGCGTTCCCGAGGGAGCGACGGCTACGCTGCAGGAAGGGTTGCCGACAGAGGAACACCTCACCAGCCCGGGAGCGATGCTGGGCACGGTGGCGTACATGTCGCCGGAGCAGGTGCGAGGCCGCGAATTGGATGCGCGCACGGACCTGTTCTCGTTTGGGGCTGTGCTCTACGAGATGGTGACGGGTACCGTGCCGTTTCGCGGACAGAGTTCTGGCGACATCGTGGATGGAATTCTGCATAAGGTGCCGGCGGCTCCGGTTCGGCTGAATCCGGAAGTTCCCGCCGAATTCGAAAGGATCATTCAGAAGGCTCTTGAGAAGGACCGCGATCTGCGGTACCAGCACGCTTCGGAGATACGTGCGGACCTGAAGCGGTTGAAGCGAGAGACGGAGTCCGGCAGGGTGTCGGCCGATGTTTCCTCGGTGAACCCCTCGCAGCCTGCGGCACCCGCTTCAGACGTTGCGAACCCTGTGGCGGCTTCTTCATCGTCGAATGCAGTGTTGATTGCTGACGCCCAGCGGCATTGGGGACTCCTAATGGGCGCGGTCTTAGTGATCGTGGCCGTGATGGCCGCGGCCGCCGTTGGCGTGTACAGGCTTGTGAACCGAAGCGGGCTGTCGATCAACACCGGGAACCTTACGATCCAGCCCCTGACGGACAACGGGCAGGTCACGAACTTTGCCTGTATTTCGCCAGACGGCAGATTCGTGGCCTATGGCCGGCGGGAAGGCGAGCGCAGCTTGCGGGTGAAGCAGGTAGCTACGGGCAGCGAAGTTACGGTGGTGGCACCGCAACCCGGGCGCTTTCTGGGTGGGGGTGCCACTTTCACGCCGGACGGGAATTTT
>DASPST010000111.1:0-11209 GCA_035623795.1 Terriglobales bacterium | reverse complement strand
CCGTCGGCACCTGTTCATACTGGCCTGCAAGATCGTCATAGAGTTGTGGATCGATTGTTCGCCACCTAGAGCTTACGGGGAATCACGCCGTCAGCCGCATCCACCAGGAGCCAACGTCAGTCATTACTTCACGTTGGTTTCGATCGGACCTTTTTGGCGGATGCCATCAGGCCATCGATCTCCTGAGCCACCAGCACGAGCGGGGGTTGCATCGGCACTGTACCCAATTCTCATCATGTTCTCATCCTGCCCTCATCTCGGCCGTTTCAGGAGTCCTAGACTCAACCTGCGTCTGCTACAGACGCAGAGATAAACGCATTGGAGGAACGAAATGACAGAGAAGAGTGCTACCCCTTACGCCGTCTTGCACCTGCGCTTTAAGTTGCGGGTACCGCCAGCTGTCTTGCTTGCCCACAGCCGAGAGGCCGCTACCATTATTGCCTCGGTACAAGGTCTCATCTGGAAAATATGGGTCTTGCGGGAGGAAGAGTTTGAGATGGGAGGCATGTATCTATTTGCCAACCGGGAAACTGCCGAGGCTTACCTGAAGCACCCGGTAATCCAGGCCGTGTGCCGCAATCCTGCAGTAGTATCCACCCAGTCCCAGCTATGGGATGTAGAGAGTTCCCTCTCGGCTCTCACGCGGGCTCCTCTGCGGGATATTTGCGTGCAATATTCCGAACCAGACGCTTTGGTGGCAGGAGGTCGGTGATGCAGAGTCCCAGTACAAAGCCGATCAGAGAAGACATCGAGCAGAGAATCGAGCAGTTCGCCGCTCAGGTGGTAACCGATCTCGCAGCCGCCATGGCTGGTGTCATGACCAACCTTGGGCACAAGCTCGGCCTTTACCGAACCATGGCAGAGAGTGGTCCCATCAATTCGGATGAACTGGCACGCCGCACCGCCACCAATGAGCGCTATGTGCGAGAGTGGCTTAACGGGCAGGTCGCCGGGGGATATGTGCTGTTCGACGCTAATACCAACCAGTACTTACTGCCACCCGAACACGTTTTTGTACTGGCGAATCCGGATAGTCCCGCATTTCTGACGCCGGCTTTCGACGTAGCGGCTACGTTGTGGCACGACGAAGACCAAATCCTCGCCGCTTTCCGCTCTGGCAATGGAATGGGCTGGCACGAACACAACTGCCGACTGTTCACCGCAACGGAGGCTTTTTTTCGCAACGGATACCGGGCGCACCTGACTCAAACCTGGATTCCATCTCTCATCGGTGTCCAGGAGCAGTTAACCAACGGCGGGCGTGTAGCCGACCTCGGCTGCGGGCACGGTGCCTCGGTCATCCTTATGGCGCAGGCATTTCCGAAGTCGGAGTTCGTGGGAATTGACTACCATGAACCCTCGATTGCCGTGGCGCGGGAACGAGCGAAGCAGGCCGGAGTGGCCGATCAAATTCGGTTTGAGGTGGCAACCCCGCGGGTGCTTGTGAGCAGTAAGGAGAAATACGACCTGGTCTGCTTCATGGATGCACTCCACGACATGGGTGATCCACTGGAAGCTGTCTGGGCTTCCCGACTGGCAATGGCCCCCGGTGGCGCACTCATGCTGGTGGAACCGTTCGCAAGGGACCGGTCGGAGGAAAATGTCGGCCCTGTAGCAAGGATGTACTACTCGGCTTCCGCTGGTCTCTGTACCCAGAATGCACTATCGCAAGGAGGACGCTATTCACTGGGAGCGCAGGCCGGCGCTGCGCAGTTGCTTGAAATCCTCAAGGACGCGGGATTCCGGAGCGCGAAAGTGGCGATGGAAACTCCGTTCAACCTGATTCTTGAGGCTCGCCCCTGAACCACCATTCATCTCTGTGCGGGGAGCGCAAATTCAGCTTGTTGGCCGATATCGGTAGCCAACTCCCCGCACCGTCTCCAGCGCGTTCCGGTGCGCTCCTAGCTTCTGTCGCACGGAGCGCACCACCGTCTCAACCACGTTGCTGGTTGACGCTTCCTTTCCATATCCCCAGACCGCCTCCACGAGTTCGTAGCGAGCCACAGCCCTGTTCGGCCTGGCCACAAGATATGCGAAGACTCCGAACTCAAGCGGGGTCAGGCCAATTCGGCTTCCGTTCACCACTAACTCACGCGCTTGCTCATCCAGCAATGGCGAGTAACCCGCAGCCTCGCCGGTTGCCGTGCCGGTTTCCTGGGCAAGCAGGTTGCCCAGCCAGCCATCTACGGAATCCATTCCCATGTCGAGACGAAATGTGTGTTGCATAACCCTGTCGAGGACCGGGCGGCCTTCGTCCACCAGCCGGAATCCCAATTGCTCGAAGGAGCGGCGATATAGCTCCGCATCACAGTAGCAGGTATAGACCCAGCGCAGCCGCGGACGCAGTTCCAAATAGGTACGTTTGATGTCGAGCCAGCAGGCCGCCTGGCCAGATGACGGCCCTTCTCCCGTGTCGCGATCCAACGAACGTCGCAGCCAGAGAGTGGCGGCCCTATCTTCTGAACGAGGTAGGTCCCTGGCCCAGCTTGCCGCAAGCGGGTCTCTCCCAATCACATTTTTGTGAACCTTCGATGCCACAATTGCTTGGTAGAAACCTTGCACTCCGCCATATTCATCCCGCACGACAAAAAACGAGTCTGGATGGTAGTGCCACCATTGCTCCAGTGCTTGACGCGACTGTGGTCCATCGAAGCTGTGAATAATCGCTGAAATTGATGTCGCGTCGTCGGCGCGGGCTGGTTCGACGGAAACCGGGCTCTCAGTCGTGGGGAAAAAACCTTCGCGTAGGTTCTCGTTTTCGAGCAGGTAGACTACGTCCGCCGTGCAACGCCAGAGGTCGGATCGCGGTGCCTGCCTGTATTGGTCACGCACGACCTGCGAAGCTGCGCGCCGGTACGCCTGGTATCGCGCCGGATCACGGGCCTTGAGAGCAGCCGTCACCGGCCCGCGAACGGCTTCGTGCACCAGCAGTCCGTGAGGACCTACGCTCACAAATGGCAGCGCACGCAGCCGGTCCAGTGCCTCATCGGCCGGGATATGCGGCAGCATGGCCGCCAGTAGCGGCGCGGTGGCTGTTCGGACTAGGCAGGCGGCCTGTACGACCTGTATGGTTCCCGAATCGGCATCCTCTAGAAAGAGCGCTGCCATATGCTCCAGTATCTGATGACGAGTAGCCGCGCTCCCACGCACCTTCCCGCCCGCATAGTAGAGCCCCAATCCCAGGGAAAGTGCCAACGGATGCCCGCGCGCAACCCGATTCAACTCCCGAGCGCTGCCCTCCGGCACACCCTCCGAGGTCAGAAACTCAAGAGCCAGTTCCGGAGAAAATGTTTCCAGGAGCATAGAATCAAACAGGCCTCTCCACGCCGGGGCAATACGCCACGCTGGCCGGGGTGGCTCGCGACTGGACAGGATTGTGCGCACACTGTCGCCGAGCGAGGGCAGAAAAACCTGCCTTAGCCAAGAGTCAAGCAGACGGAAAGATTCGTAACTGTCGAGCACCAGGAGAGTTCGCTTGGCTCCGTCCGACAGACTGGTCGCCACGACCGCCGAATCTTCGGACTCCGAGGCACCGATTTCCTTGCAGATCGCTCGACACAAGGCCGCCGCAGAAGGCTCGCACCAGCGGGCATCGATCCGCACAACGAAAACGCCCTTTCCGCCGATACTTGCCGCCAGTGCATTCATCAGGTGAGTTTTTCCTATGCCCGGGATGCCCTGAATATGCATCACTAGCGGTTCATCTCCTAAGGCAAAAACCTCCAAGCGCTCCAGCTCTGCGCGGCGGCTAGCTAGTGCTTCAACCGCACGCCGTTCCAATCTGTCTCCTAGGGGCATGGCCACAGTTTACGCTGTCTTCAAGCGTCTTGATTATTCTTGACACACAACGCACTTTTCTTCGCAGCCGCTCAGGCGGGGCGGAAATCCGTGCAGCACGTTCCGTTGCCCCGGAGGAGCAATTGCGGCCAGTAGACAAATTACTTCTCGGCCGTTCTGCTCCTGGAGTTCGCGTCATGAACAGCCGCTCGTGCTGCCACACTCAAGGCACCGATAGCAGGATCCGTTTCTCACCATGAGGGCGCCGCAGAATTGACACGCTGGTCCGTCTCCCAGGCTGACGACCCGTCCCAACTGCGCGCGCATGCTGCTCGTTGATAAGGCGATGTTCCGGCACTGAAGAACCGCTCACGAACTTGGGTCTCGCGCGTGGTAGCAATGTGTGCCATCCCCACTGGGAGTGAAGCAATGTCGAACAAAGCTGCCTCGCTTGCCTTCTTCGTGCTGATCCTGCTGACTTTGCTCGCGCATGCCCGTCTTCCATTCAACATACGCATCCACGCACGTTGATGTTGGCATGAACAGGTGTGGATGTTGAAAAAGTAGGTTAACGGAACGTCTTTTCTGCACCGAGCATGCCCTTGCCGGTCTTTTCTTCCTCGCGTCGCGGAACAGCTCGCCGAGAAGCTTGAATCCCGCATGCAGGAGATGCTCACGCGCTGGGGCGTCACCGCGGTTTGGGACCTGGGTTCAGAGATGAACAACACACTGGCGCTGCGGCGGCGCGTGCAGTCCGGCATGAAACGCGATTGGGACGTGTGCTCATCCTTATCAGGCAACAGACCAGCAACGCGTGTCATTTTGTTCCCGGGGTTTTCATCGGATTTTGCAACCGTAAACCAAATCTCCCGAGTTATTCTGTTCCCAGTATGGAAGCCAAGGGATTGACTCCGATATTGAACGTGTCCGACATTGCTAGCACGTTCGCGTGGTTTGAAAAGTGGGGATGGAAGAAACTGTGGGACTGGGGAACTCCGCCCACCTTTGGCGCAGTCGGATCGGGTAAGGAATGCATCTTTCTCGGTCAGGGGGCACAAGGAGGTCGCGGTCGTGGCGCGAACACCACCACGTTTCAGCAGCAAGGAGACGAGGAGGGCGACAAGGGCGTCTGGATGTCAGTTTGGGTGGACGACGTGGACGAGATGCCAAGCAGTGCGTTGCCGCCGGGCTGGAGGTCACATTTCCGCCCACCGATATGCCGTGGAACGTCCGCGAGATGCATATTCGTCATCCAGATGGCCACGTATTCCGGGTCGGCCGAGGATTCGCGCACAAAAGGTAGAAACCCAAAACTGAGGATGTCTGGGTTGGTTTCAACTTTAGCACTCAACGCCGAGTCGCCAAAAGCCAACGGCAGGCCCTTATCGCCTGGAGCGACTGCGGACATAGAGTGGGTTATGAAATCCAGCACCCAATGGGCAAAGACCATCAGGCCAAGAGACCCCAATGCTATTCTTTTCCGGGAGCATCGCCCGAACCAAGAAGCCAGCAGGCCGAAGAGCACCGAGACTACAGCCATCAGCAGACTGTGCTCCCACCACGCGGAATGACTGCGTACGGGATTTGGGCCACACTTCCATTCCCACAGCTGCAAGACCGAACCGCAGAAAGTCCAGCACATAATTGCCGAGGATTAGCCAGCCGACGTTAATTTCAGGAGCCAGCGGCTTGGCGGCAAGGCCCACACCCAGATGCGCTATCGCTGCCACGAAAAAAATTTCTCCCTCTCTCGGGAAATAAAGGCGCCTACTCCCAGTCTTTGCGAGAGCAGTTCTTCGACCGTGGCCCGTCCAACTTTGTGTGAAACTCCCTTTTGTACTTCTCGATGTGGGCGCACTTCGCCAACCGTATCCAGTTGAGCGCAACCTCCGAAATCGTCCTAGCCGATGTACTTCAGCTCGCTGCTACTTGTGCCGTCGTACAACGACGACAACTTCAGCAATATGCGCTCGGTCTCCTTGAACACCCTCTCCAGGTCTGGCATTCAGCAGGCCCGTTGCCGTGTGGAGGGAGGTTAAGCAGCTTCGATCCCTGGACTGATTGTTTGGAAAGGTGCTGGTCGTTTGCAACTTCTGCAAACATTTGCTTGAGCGTCGTTTCACGTTGCTTATTGTTGCCAGCGTATTTCCCCGTGGGCCTTCGACAACCTCGCCTGAAACCGGATTGTAACGGATGCTCTCGGCAAGAGTGCCCATCCAGGTGTGCAGCAGCACAATTGTGTCCTGAACCAGGGCTAGTACACGTCTGGTCAACCTGTTATAACCGCCTGCTGGAGACATCTCGGGTCGGAAAGGAGGACTGCCGTGGCTCGGCGACTAGGGCGACTGGCGTCAGTAGTTCTCATATCGATCAGCATTCCTTTGTTCGCAAGCGACAATCAACTTGCCGTAGGAAAAGTAGAAGAAGGGACTGTAAGCGCAGGCAAACCGCATTCCTATCAGCTCACGCTCAACGCCGGGGATTATGCCCAGGTCAAGCTTGAACCTCGGGGAAAGCAACTCGCAGTTATGGCATATGATCCTTCAGGCGTGAAGGTTCGCGGAGCCAAGGTCGGACCGGACGAGGACAGGTTTAACTTCATAGTGGATCGCGAAGGCACCTGCCGGCTTGAAGTTGCGACCACCGCCGAGACCGTCGAGGGCTCCTATGCAATCACACTCGAGAAGATCGTCAGCTTGCAGGCTCGCCTGCGGCCGCTCAAACCGGCATATGAAAGTCCACGAATCAATGCCTTGCGCGCTGCGGTCGAGGCGGGAAAGCTGGGGAGCATTGACTCCTTCTGGAAAGAGGTTGAGAAAGAAGGCGCACCCATCATCGAACCGCTGCCCGGCGATGATAAGAACATGCTGGTGACTTTCCTATGGAGAGGGAGGCCGGATACGCGCAACGTGTTCGTGGCTCGCCTGCCTTATGCCGGCGGCGCACCCGACGACTATTTCATGCAGCGTATCGCAGACACCGATGTCTGGTACAAGACGGTCGCGACTGACAAGAAAACACGATTTGAATACTCGCTTGCTCCGGATGTCCCGCGAATCCGGCCGGTGTCACAGGGAATGGACAATGAGGCCATTGCCATGATCGCGGCCGCCGCGAGAACGGATCCACTGAACCCGAAGCGCTGGAGAGTCGATGCACAGAGCGTGGATTCTCCTGTGCATGAGGAAAGGTCCATGATTGAAATGCCGGATGCGCCCGCGCAGCCGTGGCTCGCGGAGAAGCCGGGCGTCCCAGCCGGCCAGATTGAAAGAAGGCGATTCAAGAGCGCGCTGCTCAAGAACGAACGTGAGATCGCGGTTTATCTTCCTCCAGGATATTCGCGTGAGGCCAAACCCTATCCGGTTCTGCTTCTTTTCGACGAGCTTGCTTATCTCGGAGACCCGAAACAGCTTGTTCTCGTGCCCACGCCAACCATCCTCAACAACTTGATTGCGGAGCGGCGGATTCCACCAATGATCGCGCTTCTCGTGGGGAATGTTCCAGGGCAGCGCGATCGCGAGCTTCCCTGCAATCCGGCGTTCTTCGATTTTCTCAGTTCGGAACTTCTCCCCTGGGCCCATGGCCTGTACAATTTCACCGTCGATCCGCGCCAGACCGTGGCCGCTGGTTCTAGTTTCGGAGGCCTGGCCGCTGCCTGTGCTGGCCTGCAGCATTCCGAAACGTTCGGCAACGTCCTCGCGCAATCAGGATCGTTCCACTGGTTGCCAACCAAAGGTGACGAGGCCCCGAACGCGGACGCAGATTCAGAGCCGAACTGGGTCGCCAGGCAGTTCATCGCCAGTCCCAAGCTCCCGCTTCGCTTCTATCTGGACGCGGGCAGCGAGGAGTTCGACGTTTCCGGGGACGGCAGGTCGATATTGGTTACCAGCCGGACTCTGCGCGACGTGCTGCTGGCGAAGGGCTATGAAGTTCATTTCCAGGAGTTCGCGGGCGGCCACGATTACTTGAGCTGGCGGGGAACGCTCGCAGACGGTCTGATTGCGCTCATGGGCGATACCGCCACGAGACGGGAGCAGAAACAGCCGTAGGACCGTGACTCACATCCGACAATTCACCCGCCGACGAATCCGGGTGTTCGACGGCCAAACCGAAAATCAGTCGTGGTAACCAGGCTAGTTTAAACCAGCTCGTTGTTGATGTACTCGCTGCCGATGCAGCCAGGCCATGGCACTTAAAACCCTGCCAAGGGGTCAGTGAGTCAAATGGGGATTTCTCGCCAATCGGGGCATCGGGTCTGCTCGCCCAGCGTATTGAGTCCGGCTGTCAGTCGAGCTGAGTTGTCTGTCATCCGTAGGCTGGCCATACACACGGTCTGTGGCTTAGTGTTCATCGGTGTTGTTGCTGGCGCTCGTTATGACACGTCTACTTTGTACGTTTCGCCGAGTGGCAATGATTCGAACCCCGGAACAATAAACCGACCACTGAAAACAATCCAACGTGCAGCAGACATTGCGAGGCCCGGCACGACCGTTTACCTTCGTGGCGGACTTTACTGCGAGCGATTGAGAGTAACTTCTGGCGGCAGCCAGGAGGGAGGGTTCGTCGCCTTTCGAAGTCAGCTCGGTGAGCGAGCAATTCTTGACGGGTCTTGTCTCAGCGTGGGGAAAGGCGATTATGCCTTGGTTGAACTGACCAACGTCAGTTTCGTCCGCCTGCAGGAACTCGAGATACGCAACCTTCGCACAAGCGATTATCAGAGTGTTCCCTGGGGAATTCGCGTAGCTGGTGGTGGCTCGCACATCGAGATTCTGCACAATGACGTACACCACATTGAGCAGAATTTCTCGGGAACTGGGCGCCCAGTGAATGGGTTAGGAATCGGAGTTTACGGGACAGACGCAAAAACACCCATCAGCGACCTCGTGATCGATGGGAATCAGGTCCATCATTTGAAAACGGGCAGTAGTGAGTCACTTGTCGTGAATGGCAATATCAGTGGGTTTCGCATCACCAGGAATGACGTGCATGATAACAACAATATCGGAATCGATGTAATCGGCTTTGAGCATACCGCTCCCGACCCGGTGGTGGATCGTGCCCGAGACGGAGTGGTCAGTGAGAACAGAGTCTACGACATCACATCGCGTGGCAATCTGGGGGAGGGCGACGCAAATTCGGACGGTATCTACGTGGACGGTGGAACTCGCATCCTGATCGAACGCAATGTCGTCCACGATGTCGATTACGGAATTGAGTTGGCGAGCGAGCACTACGATGGTGATACCAGCCATGTGACCGCACGCAACAACTTGGTTTATTCCTGCCACGCGCCTGGCTTCGCTATCGGCGGCTATGACTTGAAGAGAGGCCATACCCTAGACGTAGCCATCATTAACAACACAATCTACAAAAATGACACTTGGGGTACTGGCGGAGGCGAATTCCTGATGCAGTTCTACATGTCCAGAAACACCTTCAAGAACAATATCGTTTACGTCGGCGATCACGGAAGGCTCATGACCAGCAGATCTGGCCCAAGCCAAGGCATGCCGACCGTTGTGATGGATCACAACCTCTATTACTTTTCCCGTGGCTCGGGAGCGCTGAATGGTAGCTTTGACGCGAAGGCGTTCTCGAGTTTTGAGCAGTACGTAAAGCAGACAGGGAACGATTTGAGTTCAGTTTTCGCGGACCCACAGTTTGTGGATCCCGGTTCTGGCGATTTTCATCTGAAGCCAGACACCCCAATTCGAGGCAAAGGAGAGAACCTGGGACCTGATGTTGTGGGAAGTCAGGATCTCGACGGGCGTCCTAGGGCACAAGACGGGAAACTTGATATCGGTTGCTATCAAATACCGTAGCGCGCCTCAGCAGTAGTTGACGCCAACAGCTCCAAGTTTTGACTGCTGATTTAACGTTGGCTCTATGACCTTCAGACGTTGGGCTGCATTGTGCTCGGATCGTTCGTCTGCTGACAATCCGCCGAGAATTGTGTAGATCGCTGGCAACCGGCTCGGCTGCCTGGTCATTGAGCGCAACGGGGATTAACCGCAGGCCGTGGCGCCAACTACGGCTAAACCGCGTCGATGGCAACGAGAGTGATGTCGGGCTCTATCGAGGATTGGTTTGTTGGGCTCTCGCAGGCGTCTTCGCCGTTTCCTCCTCCGCGCTTGCTCCCTGGATTAGCTGAAATTGTTCTTCAGCCTTCGCATAGGCGGAGTGAACATGATCCGTTATAGTCACGCGGATCGTGTATGTACCGGGAATATCGCTCGAATCGAGGGTATAGTCCATGACAGGATTCAGCACAATCACGCTGGGGGATCTCGGATCGGCGAAAATTGTCCTTGAAGCGGTTGGGCATTCAAATAGGGTTTTGCCCTCTGGGGAAATCAGGCTCACGTGGGCAGTCAAAGTCATCCTCTCGGAAGCTGGCCATTTGTAGTCCGTCACGACGAAGGGCAGGTAGTACTTCTTGCCGGTGGTCACTTGGCGAATTCGCCCTGCGCCCTCCCGGTTGGCCTCGGGCATCAACACCCATCTCTCAATTGCATTATGGGAATCGGTGATCAAGATATTGGCCTTGAAATTCCCTTCTTTCAGCCCGATGATCTCGCTCGCATCCGTTTGCCCGGAATTGCTAGATTGCTTTTGTCTGTGTTCACGCTGCTGCCGAGCTAGGTCTCCGAGCGATTGGTTGCTTTCCTGAGCGGAGAGAGCTAGCAGGAATGAAACCACGAAAAGTGCGAGGAACCCTATCGTGTGAGTCGGTCTCAAGATGACCTCCGGTTCAATGTGCCAGGGACCGCGTGCACCATCATCTCAGCGCTCAGCCGGGCGGGTCTGCGGTTTGCAGTGCAAGTTGACAGGTCTCGCCTGGTGTTCTCAAGGATAAAGTGTAGCTTTTATGGATCGAAGGAAAGGTAACGGAGGTAATGGACCTGTCCTAGAGCCGGGAATCTTCCAGCGTCCTACCGAGGGTCATCTTGCGGCTTTACGGTCCAGAGCAGCCGTTCTTCGACAAAACTTGGCGGCCAAGTGAGATTGAAGAAGTGAAGTGATTCTTCTCAGAGCAGCGCAAGAATTTAGAGATGCTTCATCGCTAACTGTGGAAAACAGGTGGATTCGCCTTTAACCGATCCTGCTGGTTAATGGAAGCAGCTTGCCAGCAACCTATCTCGGAGAGCAGTCGATCCGACAACTCGGAGGGCGAGCTCCCCTGACCATCTCGAACGACTTGTTCAAGCTTGCTGTCGCCGAGGGGATCGCCGTGGGCATTCTTCGGCTCAGTTAGGCCGTCAGTGTAGAGCAGGAAGCGGTCGCCCGCGGCGAGAAGCATTGCGCGAACAGGGTAGTCGTAACATTCCGGTCTGACTCCGAAAAGTAAGCCGTTGCTTTCGATGCGCTCCAGCTTGCCTTGCTGCCAGCGCAGAAGCGGGGGATGTCCCGCGGGCGGAATACAGCGCCTTAG
>DASPST010000093.1:0-40812 GCA_035623795.1 Terriglobales bacterium | reverse complement strand
ACGATATGCGAGCCTGCGGTTGGCGATGGCACTCGTGACTTTCATGCAAAAGCGGGGTAGCTTCGTCGGACTACAGTGCCCGGGTCGCGTTGCTTCCCTGCTTCAGGCAGGTTAGGGAGCTGCTTCTGAGGCGGAGCAACGGCGACAGTGCGGCGCGCGATACTGGCACCGTTGCGCGCTTCTTACGCCCGCCTGCGCGTGGGGGTTAAGGGGAAGTTGTGTCTCTAGGGCCACCGTAGCGGGCAAATCCTCGCATTCCCATCCGAGCGCAATTGAGGGATCCGGCCGGCCGCCGGCCGACCGCTTAGTAAATTCACGTAAAGCTGTGCAAAGAATTGTAGTAGTGCGTACGAAAGGACGACTTCCGGATTAAGATGCGCTGCGTAACTGAAGAACTGGTGGCCGAGCCGCAGAGAAGTATCGCCAAGACGATACTTTGATAAGAAATCGAGTTCTTCAACAGACTGGGAAGTCGCTCTTCTCAAGCGTGGAGCAAGTCTTCAGTTTTTCCGCGGCCTGCTGGGGGAGTCGGGACGGATCGTGCGCATGTGCAAGGTGGCTTGGTACGGGGGAATGCTGGTAAGCGTGGTTTTTGGCGGGATCACCGCTAGCGGGCAACAGAATGTGGGCGGGCCGCCGATGGTCGGGGCGCACCGGCACCAGCGGCCCTGGATTGTGCTGGGCGGGCCGAGCCCAGCGAGCCGGGTCGAGGAGGATGACGATGCGAAACGGTTCGAGCGAGTAATGGCCGATCAGGCAACGAGCGAGCAGGCCGGAGCTTACCGTTCGATGGTGAAAACGACCACGGAGGCAATGCAACAGATGCAGAGCCTGCAGGGGCGGCTCGAGAAGCGACGCAGCACTGCGGAGATCGTTGACAACGGACGCGCGCTGCATGAGCTGCTGAACAGCATAGGCTATCAGAACAAACGATTTGTGGAGGAGCTTACCAAACAGCAGCGTGTTGGGTTGAAAAACGTCGTGCTGAAATTGGAGAAAGCGGAGGCGGATCTGGCGAGGGAGGCAAACCTGCTGGATCAGAGGATGGAAGAAGTGAATCTCGATGTCACGCAACTGGGGTTTTCGGCGAAGAGCCTGAATCAGGCGCTCCGAACTTTTCATGAGCAGCAGATGGAGCTAGGCGATGACATGGGGATCGTAATAGAAGGAGATGGGCGGGATCTCAGCTTCGAGCTTGCGCCAGTGAAGAATTCGGTCGCGATCGGCGATCAGGCGGTGATGATCACACTTAGTGGAACGCTTTCGAAGATTGCGGCCGACGGGGGTGGAAGTGTATTTGAGCTGAGACTGACGGCGGATCTCTCGGACCTGCAACAGAACATGACGAATATCTTACGGTCGAAGCTGAACCACGGGGAGGGCTGTGGCGAGCGGATTGAAGTGCAGCAGGCAGCGTTGAGCGCGAAGGAGCCGGGGAGTTTAGCGCTGACCCAGCTGCACTATGAGTGGTGGTCGTGCCATCCAGGGGGAGGAGAGAATTTGATGGCCGAGAGCGCGGGCACGGTCGAGGTGAAGCTGACACCAGTGGTGGAGCAGGGGAATGGACTTCGGTTGGTGTCGGAGCTGGGGCGAGTGGACGCCGACGGAATGCTTCGCGAGCAGTTGCGGTCAGGCACACTGGCCGAGAAATTGCGGGACGAGGTGACCGAGGCGCTGCTGCCGGCAGTGCAGGCAATGATGTCGTTCAAGACGACGCTCCCGGCCGCGGCGCAAGACGATGCCACGCTGCAAAAGGCGGAGTTCCGGGAAGCTAGCGGCTTGCAAGCTGTGCTGGGCGGGAGAGTAAGGATCCCGGACCAAGAGGTGAAGCTACTGGCCAGTCAACTGAAGGGTTACGCGCGCCCTACCCAATAGGTGCGGGTGGAGGTTGCCATTGCCATTGGCTCCGTCACCCTTGGGAACAGGCTCGAAATCACGTCCGGTGCCACCACCGTTGACGTTCGGCACGTATGTCGTTGGAGCATAACATGTCCCCTTCTGTTCCTCTTAGAGAGCCTGGCGAGATGGTATGTGCCAGGCATGGGACTAAGCGCAAGGTTTTGAGTGTTCAGCTAGCTTTTGCGTTTGGCCTGCTTATGCAGCTTCGGTGTTTTCCCAAGCGCTCCTGAACGCGCGCTAGGCATACAGAGCGTCCTCAAGAGCTTCTTTTTCTTCACGAGTTCCAGCCGTGTAGAAGAGTGCTCGAGCACGCGCCAGAACCGCTTGCTCTGCCTTGGACTCTTCTGCAGGATAGCGTTCTTGTTTGTGTCGAGAATGGCGGCCCGGTACAGGGCCTTCCAATCCTCACGATCAGGGCTGGGGGGAAATGGTGCCTCCATGATTCAACTCCAACGGGGTATTAGCCATATCCTGATTCCCTTGCCTCCAGATTTCAGATCAAGAATACAGATGTCGTAGACCGGTTTGGGTGATAGCCGGGTGTCTTGAATGGAGGGATGCTTTCTAGGCCGGAGACCGAACAAACTCCAGTGGACGAAACTAAGAGATATTCGGCACCTCTCTCTGGTATGCAGGGTGCATGGGTTCTGGTTAGCTGCGCCAGATTATTCCGGCACGTTCGCGGCGACTACTGTATGTTGATCATGTCAATCGGCGCGGGGATACCTTCCGCGCCGTGTTTGTGACGGTGACCTGCGAGGGATCGTTGCCAAGTGAAAGCGCGGGGCGTACATTTCGGACGAGGACCGCATGTCTTGGTTGAAGATCAAGAATGGTCACTATAGCCAGGCCCTTGGGCGCGAAAGGCTCTTCGAGAAGCGTTCTGCGTAATTGAGGTGGTTGGCCTGCACGAGAGTGCCGCATCTTAGGAGGGAAGGATGGCGGCGTGCTTTACTCCGCAGAATGGGATTGCGGCAAGTGTGGACTGCGACTCAGAGGGTTCTTCAAAGAGACGGACGTTTTTGGCGCCTCACTTCGTAGACCACGCGGTTGATTGCCCGGGATGTGGGGAAACATCGGAAGACTTGGTAGCAAAGCCTTACCGCCTGGATAAGCAGATTGCCAAACACAAATGGGAAACCGTCTGGGAGAAGATGGTTTAAGAGGTGGAACCCTAACCGCAGCAGATCAGAGGTTGACGATGCCAACGTACAAAGGCATCCGTTGCGTCAAATGTGACAGCGTAATTCTCGCCCACATGCCCTGGGTGCAAGTTCCTCCGTCCGGGGACATGAGTCTTCGCAAACTCGACTGTCCAGAATGCCGGCAGACCACTGTCACCATGATCGCGGCCGGGGGACTCAAGAAATATTCGATGCCGGAAGCCGCCTACGAACGTGGATATGCAAAGAAGGGAGAATGGCAGGAGGGCTGACTTGGCTGGAGACACGCAGCGGGTTGTTGGACAGCAGTAGTAGTCCCTTGGACCGTTTCACGTGTGCCCCGCCGACGCGGGAATCCCAGCAGCACGGCGACGGAGCGGCTTAGCGTAACCTCTCGAGTTCGCATCCAGCTCGACCCTGTTGGTGCGGTAAGGACCGTGATGCAATTCGTACCAGAAGCAGCGAAGCAGATCATTGTTGCACCCTTACTTCATCATGGTATAGATCACAATGCCCTTTATACTTCCTTCCATCGATCTCCTCTACGAACATGCCTGTACTACGACGAATATTGAGAAAATGTTTTCCTCCCATCGTCGATTCTATCAATTCTATTCTGCTGTCATTAACATTCACACTACAAATCGTCACCTCCCAAGTAGAGCAGTTGCTATAAAACGTTTGCGATGATGGTGGAGGAGGATTCTGATCTATCTCGTAAGATATCCAACCATACGTATCCGAACCGTGTGGGTCGAACTGTCGGGCAGTGTCTAGATTTGTCCAATTGATGTATGGATTAGATGATAATTGTTGGTGTTCTATACCATCCTGAAAAAATATGAGGCCAAATCTGCCCTTTGATCTCAACCCATATTTGTCCAAGACCCACTGTCTCGGGGTATCCCAAGAGATGATGAGAAACCGATTGTCAGTCGAAACAAAGCAAACATATGCGTCATTCTTGAGCCTATCGACTATTTGTGCATCGTGACGGGAAAGCATATTTTCAAACGTAGTGCGAGATTCCTGTCCCATCATGGCATTCACCAGGAGAGACAACAACATTGCCGTTAGAAGTGAATAACGATTCATAGATTCTGCTCGCATTCTCTTAGGGCACACGCGGTCTCAGCTACTGCCCTGCGGGAACGTAGACACTGTTGGGCGCCACTAATTCGGCGTTGGAAACTTCGGTTGCGAGCCGCACGCGCCGCATGCCGGCTTTCTTCTCCGGTTTGGCCAGGAATGTCAGTAAGTACTGACGGGTCAGCCGTTGCGCTAGATCATTCAGGTACGGCACGAAAGCTACGGGCGGGCCATAGAAGCCGATGTAATACCCCTCGCCTCCTGTTTCCTCCACTAACTGGGAGAGATAATACTGCCCCCAGTAGGCGCTCCAGTAGCTGTGGCCGAAGTGACCCACACCTGGAGTGTAGATGGCAAAGACCATAACGCCGGCGCGTTGGGCTTGTTCGATGACCTCGGACACGTAGGGATCGTCCGAGCCGTTTCCGTAGTAGCGATCGAGGCCGTCTGTGGCCATCAAGACTTCCCGGCGCGGGCTGCCTTCAGGCCAGCGCTTGATGAGGTCGCCCAAAGAGAAATACGGGCTGCCATTTACGCCGGGAACTCCCAGAGGAAGGCGCAGCGCCTTGGAAGACAGCGCATGGTCAGTGGTAAGATCCTGGGCGATTTGTGCGATACCATTTTGCATGTAGGCGATGCCGATCCGAGTGGTCGTGGGCTGGGTGTTGATGAACTGGCGGATGTCCTCGAGTTGTGAGCCCAGGCTAAGGGTCGAGGCATCGTCAAGCAGGATGAACAGATCCAGTCCGGCACGATCGCCTTGCGCAGCGACCCAATCGGTGACGGTGTCGCGATCCCGTCCTTCAAACACCATCACGTCCGCCTTGTCAATCACAGGCATCTGCGCGCCGTGACGAGTTTCGACAGTGACAACCATGTGTACTGGAACGCCGGGCAGAGACGAAACCTGTTGCGCCGTGGCGATACCAGCCAGGCCCGCACAAGCCACGACTGCAGAAACCAGGCGAAAAACGAATCTGAAATTCATAAGCCTCCATTCCGTGACGGTGAGCAGGCGTCCCCGGTCAAGCCTCCTCCTTCATCTCCAGCTCCCAGGAGGCATTCTGCAGATCCTCAATTTGCTCCTTTAGCCTCTCGATGTCATGTTGTAGCAGTTTGACGTGTCGGTCGGACATGGACAGCAGGTGCTCCAACTGCTCAATTTCCACATCCCGGTCATGCCAACCTGCTTGATAGGCTCCATGCAGAGCCTGTACGCCGCACACCGGGTCCGCGGCGACTGGGACTCCACTTGCCTCACCTTCTCAACAACCTTCTCAACCGGTGCCTTTTTCTCCTCCAGTCGGTTCCGGCAATGCATGGTTGCCCGCAGGAGTACGAGTTGGCAGGAGTGGCATTTTGTCATTGGTCGCCTGCAGCCTTTGACATGCCACAGCAGATCCGACGCAACCATTACTGAATAACGTTTGACAAGTTCAGCGAAGGATGCGGCTTCGCCCCGATTCATCGTCTTTCCTCTACGCAGTGTTGAGGCAGGGGGTCTGGGGGCCCGGCATTTGGAGCGATCGAGTGTACTCCGTGCTCCCGAACCTGCCAATAGCCCAGAAGCGTTGCCCCAGAAGCGTTGGAAAATGCCGGGCCCCGGAAGGTCACCTCCACGCCCAAGAAGCCCCATCCGCTCGTGATCGCCTTCGTCCCAGACGACAGCGTTCTGGAATAGCCGGCAACCCTGGCCCGCGCGAGTACCCGTCCGTTACGTTCCCTACACACCGACGTAACTTCGAGTTCTTCCCGATCAGCGATAGCATTCCCCAAGCATTCCGTTCGCCCGTTGATGGATTGCGTTCCGGAGGTCCATCCATGCAGAAATTGTGCCGAACCCTGCTACTCTGCTCCGCCACCGTGGCCTCGTTCGCCTGGCTCGCGGACGCGCAGGATGCGCAAGACGTGCCTTCATTGGGCGATGTCGCGCGTCAGGCCCGCCAGCAGAAACAGAAAGATACCCAGAATAAGGACACGCAGGCGAAGAAGCCCAAAGTCATGAACGATGACAACATCGTCCGCTCCTTGCCCGACGAGACGGCCAACACGTCCGGCAACGATCACGCGGCAGACCCAGCAGCGCTCGCCGCAGCTCCGAGCGGAAAGCTCTCCGCCGACGAGTGGAAGTCCCGCATCGAGACCCAGCGCGATGCTGTCACTTCCCTGCAGCACAACATCGACCAGCTCGACAAATCCATCCAGTTTGCTCCCGGCAACTGTGTCGCCGGCTGCGTGGAGTGGAATAAGCACCAGAAGGAAAAGCAGCAGGAAGTCGAGAATATGAAAGAGCAGCTGAAGGCTCAGCAGAAAGCCCTCGAAGACATGCAGGAAGCCGCTCGCCAGCAAGGCTACGGCAGCTCTGTCACCGATCCGTAGTCAATTCGATCAGTTTGCCCGCCGCCCGAGGCCCCCTAAGCCTCGGGCAACCGCGCGACCCTGCGCTATCACTATAGGGCATCCGGTTACTCCCAAAGTAGAATTGGCACATGAAGCCCGCGCAGCTCAAACCACTCATCCCACCCGAACTTCTCAACCAAATCGACATGCGGGTCGGCACGATTCTATCCGTGAACGATGTTGCTGATTCTGAAAAGTTGGTCGCACTCGAAGTCAACTTCGGCGACCACAAGCGCACGGTGCTTGTCGGAATGAAAAGAGAGCGTGCCGACCCTCGCGAAATTCAAGGCAAGCAAGCTCTGTTTGTTGTAAATCTTACGCCAAGGAAAATGGCAGGAATGGTTTCCGAAGGCATGCTATTCGACATCGGCCACTTGGATGGAATCACTCCGGTGCTGGCGATCCCCGAAGCGCATGTGCCGGACGGAACCAGAGCAGGATAGTTCTCACCCACGCTCCTCCTTAATCGGGCAATGACCGGATCACGAATACGCGATGGGCGTTTTATTGCCTTGCCACTGATCGTTCCAAACTCACCGAGAAAACGGTTTCGGAACGTAGGAGAAATCGACGAGGCCGTCGCGGTAGTCGATTTTGACGTCGAGGTAGTGCAGCACCGCAAAACCCAGGATGCCGGAAACTTCTGTACCAAACCTGTCGCTCATGTGAGTAAGGTCGAAGGTGACCAGGTCAAGATTCTCTTGCCTCACATGGCCGAAGAGGAGAGTAACCTTGTCGGCACTATAGACTTTCTTCACGGAACCACTGATGCCTTTTATGGTGGTGGAAGAATCGCCGTGGACCTTGGTGATTTCACTGGCTGCAGCGGGCGTGATCTGGTTCATGGCCGCGCCGCTGTCAAGGAGAAAGAGTCTGGCGGAGGAGTTAGCGGGACCGATGGAAGTGGGCACCAGCAAGGCATGTCCGAAGCGGAAGACTACAGCGTAGGATTTCATTTCTGGGGCGATGTAACGATCGTAGGGTCCGGAGCGGGTGGGAGCGGCGGCGGGCTTCGACGCAGTCGTAGCGGAAGGCTGGGATTCAGATTCCCCGTCTTTTTCGTCGGCATCCTCTTCATTGGTCTTCAGAGCAAGGGGCGCAGCGGTTTCGGCGGGCCGCTTAGGCAGTTGGCGCAAACGCAGGGTCTCGTTAGGAAAGTCGAGATCCACGAGGAAGCCGGAGAAGACGTCAGGCCCGATCAGGCCATCCTCGCCAACCACCGAGCGCGCTTCGATGACCTGCACGGGACAGTTCTGAAATTCCAAGTCTCCGACTTTTAGGGAATTGGCGAGAGCCATGTAGCCGGACTTATTGCCTTTGTCGCCGATGCCATCAAATTCAACGGAAGACAAGCGGGTGACGCCAGCCTTCTCAGCGAGGCTGCGATTGATCATGATCCCTGAGGCACCGGTATCGAGCAGAAGCTTAGATTTTTCATTATTAACAGTGACGGCAAGGCCGTAGCCGCGTATGTGATTGGGATCGATGAGCAACCGGACGAGTGGTGTTTCGGTGGTTTCGGTCTTACCGATGAGGTGGCATGTGCCGCGAGGATCTTTCTGGCGAGCGATCAGATATTCCAGGTAGTGGCGCATCGCGGTGCGGGTTTCTTCGTCTTCGTTGTTTTCGCCGTCCAAATACTCCTGGAGAAACTTGATGCGTTCGGAGAGGCTGAGTTTGCCAACCCAGACACGGCGAATCTCGGGATCGGCGGGATCGAGTTGATGCGCCTTCTCGATCATGTCCTGGCCGCTCTTGTACATGGAAACGGCCCAGCGAACCCGGGCGAGCCCCAGGTAGGCACGAGCTTCTGGGTGCCCGGAATTGATGACGGTGACCCATTCCTGCTCTGCGGCACTGATCTTGCCTTGGCGAAACTCCACTTCGCCGAGAGCGACGTGGAGGGACGGCCCTTCGGCGAGTTGCAGACCTTGCTTCACGGTTTCATCGGCCTGCGCCACGTCTTTCTTCTTGAGGTAGGCGCGGGCCATCCCTGCATAGGCATCCGAGGACTTTGGATTCTCTTGGAGAATCTGCTGATATTTCTGAATGGCGGCGTCGAACTCTCCTTTGCGGTAGAAAGCCAAGGCGTCGGCGAGGGGACCTGCGGGTGGGGCGCCAGCCGGTAGTGGGGCGGCGGCAGGCGATGACTGGGGACTAGGGGGCGCGGCAGGGGCAGCGGATTGCGCGCTGATGGCAAAGAATTGGGAAGCGATGAAAGCAACAAACAGTGTTACACGCAGGGTTTGAAGCATATTCAGTTCCTTCACTTTGACATACTGGAACCGCGACTCTTGGCTGCGCCACACACGCGATTGGCCCTCCGAACACCACGCCCGGTTACGAAGTGGGTTTTCCTGCCGCCTGGATCTCACGGGCCCGGTTTATCAGCTTTTTCAGTTTGCCCTCAACCGAAGGATCACCGATGCGTTGATCCTGCAGGACACCATCGGCATCGATCGTGAAAGTATTCGGGATGGCTCGGACGTCAAACAGCCTAGCGATTGGCCCAGTAAAGCCGCCATCGCGATACTGAGGCCAGGTCATCTCGTTCTTCACGATAAAATTCCTCCATTTCTGCTCGTCGTCGTCCAGGCTTACACTCAACACAACTAGCGGCTGGCCCTCAAACTTCTTGACAATCTGCCGCATGTGCGGCAGCGCCTCGCGGCAGGGGGCACACCACGTCGCCCAGAAATCGATTAGCACGACTTTGCCTTTGAGTTCGTCCATGGAGATACGTTGGCCGTCGGTCGTAGTAACGGTGAATGCCGGCACCATCCTGGCGCGGGCCAGCTCCGGCTCCTCGATGTAGCGCTGTGCCCTTTGCCGGCGTGGGTCGTCCGCCGGCCTTGCCTCGACGAATTGCTCGAAGCGAGCTTTAGCGGCGTGATCCTGGTTCAGGCGGGCCAGCGCCTGACCATCGGCGAATATCGCATCAGGAAAATTGGGAGCCGATACCAGCGCCTTAGAAAATTCGTCGTGCGCACGCTCGAGGAGTTCGCTTTTCCTTTTCTGTATGCCTTCGTTGTAGTAGACGATGCCGAGTTGGTAGTGGGCGAGGGCGACATCCTTGTCGCCGTTCGCTTGGGCCAGGAGTTCCTCCGCCCCCGTCTCGGCGGTCTTCCAGTCACCCAATTCAACGCCGTATTTGACCATCTTCTGCTGGCAGGGCGTGCAGTGCCCGCCATCCTGCTTGTCGGCTTTCTTGAAGCCATCGAGAGCAGCGCCGACCATGTGCTGGCGCAGGTTGCTTTCGGCGTCTTTGTAGGTTTTCTGCGCCTGTTCGTTGATCGGATGCTCAGCTTGATCCTGGGCCAGCGACGAAGCGACGAGCCCAGCGAGGAACACTATCCTGATCGCGTGTCGCATACCACCTCTCTCGACCGGTGTGAGGCCAGACATCTACCGGAGCCCTGAGCCATGACCCGGGCTGAGCCACAGGACAGATCCCAGCAGGGCAAGGAGTGCCAGGAAATAGACAGTTGTTACTCGGCCCGGTTGAGAAGGAAAGTCCTTCGTAAAGAGCCGGTAGGTCGCCCCCGCGGCTACCAGGAAGAACAAATTCTGACCAAGCAACAACCACAGGCCCAGTCCCGCCGTGATGAGAACCAGGCGCTCGGCCTTGCTCATGGCACTTGCGGCCTGGCCGCCATCGAGCACCCAGACCGGAATCAGGTTGAGGATATTGAGCCAGGCGCTCGCTCTCGCTAACGCTCCCCAGACCGGCTCGGCAGTGTTCCGCCAGATCAGGAGACAGGCAATCGTGGCTAGTAACCCGGCAAACGGACCCGCCAGGGCGATAGCGGCACGCGTCTCGAGTGGCACGCCCAGCGCTTGCCAACGCACATACGCACCCAGCCCGGGTAGGAAGACAGGCATGTCCGCTGGGAGGCCGCGGCGCTTAACGTCGATCAGATGTCCAAGTTCATGAATGAGGATTAATACGGCAAAGCCGATGCCGAAAGACGGGCCGTACAGACTCCAATAAATACCCATGAAGGCCGCAAAGCTCAGCAAAAATTTCAATTTGAACACCGCGCCGAACAGCGCCTTGCTTTTAACGAGCAGGACCGCGATTGGGCCGACGGGACCTAAGCGTTGGGCCCACTTGTTGTCCGGTTTGGGGACGCGGCCGGTTTTGGTGGTTTGTTCAAGTCCTTGCGTGTGCTGCTCGATCCAGTCCGCCTGCTTGGAATGCGGTGGCAACAGTAGCAGAGCCTGCGTCCATAGCTCGCGAGCCTCAGCCAGACGCTGCTGCCCTTCGAACTGTCCTGCCTGAGCGGATAGACGGTGGAGCTCTTCGCCGTGAACCAGAGTCCGGCAGTGCGGGCAAGCTAGCTCTCCGGGGCTGAGCTGCTGCCCGCATTGGCGGCAGAGGGCAGGCACTAAGCTATCTGGCAAGGCCATGCAGCGTCCTTGAACTACGAGCTTACAGATTGATTCGCAAATGGACCTGAGATCTCGGGAATCTTCGCCGCGGTCAGTCGCCAGGCAATTTGAACTCCCACGAACAGAATGATTAGGCCGATGATCCCGTGCATAGGATCCTGCAGCTCTAAGAAGGGCGAAGCTAATCCGATCAGAGCGAGCATACCGAGAGCCGCCATAGCGGCGCCGGTGCTGATACGAGGGCGTTGTCCCTGAGGGCCTTGTTGTTTTCCGTCGGCGATGCTCTGATGCTGCTGCACCGACGAATGCTTGGGCGCCATGGAGATGAAAATAGGAATGGCGGACAGCGAAACTGCGCAATAGGTCAGCAGAACAGCCGCGACTTGATACCGCCGTCCGCCGATTCCACGAGAGCCTGCCATCATCGCCTTGCCGACGAGGTATCCAACGGCCAAAGACAGATAGCCGATTGTCCAACCGGTCATGATTACGACACTGGAATAAAGCACCAAACCGAGGACCGCTGCACCGCAGCCGAAGAGCACAGCACGCACGTAAGCTGGGTGCGTATCCTTAGGCAAGCTAGACCGAACCTGGGCTGCACAAGTGGGGCAGAACAAGGCGCCATTGACTTGGTAGTAGGAATCGGCAATCGGCTGACTGCACTCGGCGCAACCCTCTGAGCCGGATTCTCCTAAATACTCGGCTTTGTCAAATTGCGGAGTGACGGCCGTCCCATTCCCAAACGTGATGGTTGACGATCGTTTCTGTTGGAGTGATTGACTCGGTGAGACGATTGGTCGAAGCCTTGCCCCACAGGTCTTGCAAAAGATCAATTCAACATCGGCAGGAGCAGCACATTGCGGGCAGAGACCCGGGTTCATCGTGGCCTATGGGATCGACTTCCAGTCGTGCCGAATCTTGCTCTTGAAATACAAGGAAGTCAAGTTACGACGGCGTGGCCGGCGTGGCCCGAGCCGAGCCCCCATTCCGGGCGTCCCAGCCATCTCCACCTCGGCCGTGTCAAAAGCTTGGGGTCGAAGGTTTCCTGGCTCAAGCTCCGGTTCCGGGGAGTTTGGTCAGGCGAATACCGCTCTGGGCTGTATTGGGTTGCGTTTGGGTTGAACAATTTTGCGCACAAAATGGAGCGATACGGGTAGTGTTTTCAGTTGCTTAGGTTTCGTAGAAGCCAACCCATGAGTTAGCGGGAGCCGTGGAGACGCCTTCAGTCAGCACTTAGTCAGCGATTGGCCGGTGCGGCCAGCGGATTACCACGGTTACGCTGTGCGCGTACAGCTGAAAAGTCTTGCACCCGTCCGAATGTCGCAGCAAAGCTTGCACGGTTTTCGGATCCGTTTTGCTGCGCACAGGAACGACGGAAGTGAAGGGCGTAGATTGTGGAACCCAAAGCGGCGGGGATCATCTTGTACAATCTCACCGTTTTCATCGAGGGGCGACGAGAGAATGCCTGTTTTCGCGGCCGCTAGGCGAACATAGCATTTCACGAGCATGTTCGAAACGCGCGGCTCCTTACCTTCGAGCTTCCAGGAGGGGAAAACCCAATCCGTCGGCTTCGAGTAGGGCGTCTCGTGCTATCCGAAAGGCCGAACTGCCAGACCTTCAGTTGCCCATTCCCCAGCGGGGGAGCAGGAACCGCTCCCTGCCGCTGCCAATTCCAGCAGTTGCCGCGGCCGAAGGCAGAGAAACTCCGCCGCCCGGTTTGCGTCAAGAGCGTGGAAAGTTAGGTGTCGCCCCCCCGAGTCCCCATGCACTAACTGGATGGTTAGCGATTCCAAGCCGATGGGATAGAGATTTGGGAGGTCAGGCAGCCAAAGGGCGCATCGCGGGTGTTGGGGTCGTGTCTCTAATCCCTTTTGGAGTATGCACTTCCACAAATTCGGGCACCTCGGTGAATGTAATCTGAGCCTTTGGCAGGCTGTTTGCCCTTCCTAGGAAGCAACGGCAGGTGATGTGGGTTTCTCAGGAAAGCCGCCCCTCCCTTTCCGAAAAATTGAAGGAGGAGATATGAAAAGGCTAGCTCTATCTGCGATCGTTTTGGGCGTGATGCTGACAACGGCAGCCGCCTATGCACAGACTGCCACGCTGCGGGTCAGTGTGCCCTTCAATTTCGTGATCGGCAACCAGAGTTTCCCGGCAGGTACGTACGACTTTCAGAGATTGCTGGGCACACCAAAGGCGACTGATGTAATCGGCATGGTTGCGGTACGCCGGGTGGACGCATACGGGTACAAGGTGATCGTCACGCACCTGGAAGCTGCCAAAGCGCAGGGGGATTCGAGGTTGATCTTCCAGCGTGCTGCCGGCCAGCGTTACTTGTCGGAACTTTGCATAGCGGGCGACCGTTTAAGGCAGAAGTTCGCCTCGTCGCTTCCCACCGCGGCCGAGGTCGCGAACAGCCCTGAGTCGTCCGAGGAAATTCTGGCACAACTGCTCGTGCCACGCAGCAGGCGGTGAGCGCAAGCCTGTCGAAACGGTCCTTTGTGCTCACAACATCGCGAGGGAACACCTCCGAGTCACTGCGCATGCCACTCGGAATGCGGGCGACCAGCGGGAACATACGAGAGGCACAGCGTCGAAGTGCCTGTCGAGTGGAACGTGTTCCAGAGATGACCGCCGGTACAAGACCAGCGGTGTTCCTTGCGGGGGAACCAGCTACACAGCCGTTTCGAGGCACAGCCCGAGTACTGGCAGGGTGGAGCGTAACTGTGAATGGGGTGGGGATCGCCGTGCCGGTAATCGGCGGCGAAGTTCGTTGCATGCGTTCGTGGTGTTGGCCTGCACATTGCGCCGGAACGATGCCGGTGGTCTCAAGAAACAAATGCGATGACACTGATTACGTTGCTGGCATAATGTTTGGCTCATGAGCTCACGCCGTCTTTCGCATTACGTCTTGCCGGCACTATTCCTGGTAATGGTGTCCGGTGCCTTTGCGCAGGACTTTAAGAAGCAGGTTATCTACCAGATCATCACTGATCGCTTTGTGAACGGCACTACGGCCAATGACAACCCGCCACAAAGCACCGGATTGTTCGATGCAACCAAGACCAACTGGCTCCTTTATTGGGGCGGCGATTTCACCGGTATCCAGCAGAAGTTGGGTTATCTAAAAGGTATGGGCGTAACGGCGATTTGGGTCTCACCGCCAGTGGATAACGTAAACCTGAAGATTCTCGATGAGCAAGGCAATCCCACTTCGCCATACCACGGTTACAGCGCGCGCGACTTCAAGCGGATTGAGGAGCACTACGGCGACACGGCCAACCTCTGGACCGAGTTCGACAACCTAGTTGCGGCTGCACACCAGAATGGGATCAAGATCATCGTTGACTTCGCTGCAAACCACACTAGCCCGGAGAAAAAAGGCGAAAAGGGAGCGCTGTACGATAATGGGACGCTTCTCGCGGCCTATGACAATGATCCACAGGGCATCTTCCACCACACTTCCGACCTGACGGGCGCCGACTATGAAGATCGTTATAAGGTTCAGTACTACAGCCTCTTGTCACTTGCGGACCTGAACCAGGAGAATCCCACGGTTGACTCTTACCTCAAATCCGCACTGCGCCAGCTACAGCAACACGGTGTGGATGCCTTCAGGATGGACGCGGTGAAACATGTGACCTGGGGATGGGAATACAGTGAGGTGAACTCGATCTTCAGCGATGGCCCCAGCTTTGTCTTCGGGGAGTGGATGGGCGGTCGCGATGACTCGCTGTATCACGACGCCTACAAATTCGCCAACACGAGCGGCATGTCGCTGCTCGATTATCCCCTCTACTACGCGATCACCGATGTGTTCGCCAAGAACAGCCCGTTTCCTGAGATCGACAACACACTATCCGCGGAGAGTCGCGAATTTAGTTGGCCAAATGACCTCGTCACTTTCATCGACAACCATGACAAGCCTCGTCTCCTCAGTATCAGCAACAACCCCGCGCGCCTGGATGAGGCAACCGTGTTCTTGCTAACCTGCCGAGGCATTCCGGTCATCTACTACGGCGACGAGCAGTACCTGCACAATGACACGAATAACGGAACAGAAAACGGCGGCGACCCCTATAACCGCCCCTGGATGTCGGCATTCGATACCACCACCACCGGCTACAAGCTGGTGGGCAAACTCGCTGGCCTGCGGCAGACCAACGCAGCGTTAGGATACGGCAGCATGCAGCAGCGATGGATCAGTAACGACGTGTACATATACGAACGTAAATTTTTCGATGACTTGGTACTGACGGCTATCAACAAGAGTGACACCACTTCCTATAGCATAGGTGGGCTGTTCACGGCGCTGCCGGCAGGCATGTATTCGGACTATCTCGGCGGGCTCATAGGCGGCTTCAGCATCGCGGTAAATGACGGGCATGGGAACAATCCGGTCACCACTTTCACGCTGCCGGCGCATACGGTCGCAGTATGGCAGAGTACGGCGGCTGCCACATCACCCGAGGCTGGCTCACTCGGGCCGACTGTGGGCCAGACAGGAATGAAAGTCACAATTGCCGGGAAAGGCTTGGGCGCTACACCTGGCGTGGTTCTATTCGGTCTCACACCTGCGACGATCCATTCGTGGTCCGACACCACCGTTACGTTCGACGTGCCGCCGGTGAGCAGCGGAAGGTACAACGTACAATTGAAAACTTCACTGGGAGCCACAGCGAACACACTTTCGTTTACCGTGCTCACGGCCAAGCTCATCCCGGTGACCTTCACGGTGAAGAATGCTATTCCGACTAATTTTGGTGACAATATTTTTCTGACCGGGAGCACCGTTGAACTGGGCGGTTGGGGCACGACTTTCGACACCGCGGTCGGGCCGATGCTCACCCCGAATTATCCCGACTGGTTTATCAATGCCTCAGTGCCAGGCGGAAGCACGATCCAGTTTAAGTTCATCAGGATTGCCGCCAATGGCGACGTCACCTGGGAGGGCGGTGCGAACCACACCTACACAGTCCCAACGAGCGGTACTGGGTTCGTGAATGTGAGTTGGCAGAAGTAACCGCGTCGTCATTGTGCGATGTGCGACACTGAGGACGCGGTGTCTGCGTTCCCGTGCCGCGTCCCGGCTTTAATCTTGCAAGCGACAGAATACTCCCAGTGCATCGCCGACCCTCTGCTCTTGGAATCCCATGTCTAGCAGCATGTCGGAGTGCCCTCTTTTGGCGAAGCGATTAAATATACGACAGATGCTAACTCTGGATTTCGCGTTCTCCAACACGGTGCGGGCCGTGGCTGGCGGCAGGTAATACACTGAGTCAATCATCAATAGGGCGTAGGGCGTGAATCCGAGCGCGGAGCGCATGTTGCCAATTCTCCACTCGCCTTGCGGGCAGCGCGTCTTTGCGACGGTCAAGGCTGCATCGGACAGGTCAATGCCAATATAGCGGCCCACCCAGCCACGCCGAAACACCTCTTGAGCGAAGACTCCGGTCCCGCATCCCAATTCAACTATGGTTGCGCCGCTGGGTACGTGATCCAGTACAAGGGAAGCACAAACAGGGCAGGGCTCAACTTTTACGGCAAGGTGCTGCCATTCATAGTTCCACGCGAATTTCTGAAGAATAGGCACATTTACGCGCCTCGCTACCGCCCGAAGTTTTTTCAGTGGCGATCTCATTTTGACTAAGTATCGGTTCGCCAGCACGACTACCCGCGGATATTCACGAGTACGCCCATCATATCCAAAGAAACGCAAAACCAAGGGGGCGACAAAACGTGCGGCGATGCAAGGGCCGCCTCTTCTTAGGCTGTCGGCGAGGGCGTCGGAACGCAGGTGCACGACCGTCTTGGCCCATTGATCCTCACAGCGTCGCCCCATCGGCTTGTCCTGCATGGCCAAGTAGCCCACCGCTCCGAAGAACCGTGAATCCACCTAAAAGCCAAGAGAGCGGATTAAGGCCGAACCTAACCGGAGACCACCACAGCGATGCCGATGTTCTAGCTGGAGGTATGATGATACCAGAGAAGATTGACTCTGATTTCCTAGTAGAACCCACTAACTCGAGAAGTCAGACTCGATAGCAACCTCACGGCCCCTTATTGCAACACGCGGCTCGCAGGGGAGTTGCACTTCCCTGCTCAACTTCGACGGGTTTGCCCCAGCCCGGTCGTGCAGCTGATTTTGACCACCCCACGGAGCCCTCACGGCGGTCGCGGAAAGACTGGGGTAACGCTGGCAAGGCTCAATAACGAACGCTCCCGAACCCCCACCCACATCGAGCAGCCTTCCGAAATCCCAGCCGGAATAGAGCCTCCGGTGGAACATGCTGACAACGCCGCCAGAATGGTAGCGTGCCAGTGGGAAAAGCTGTCCTGCTTCTCGGCCGCACTGCCGGCCGCAACTGGCCGGCGGGCCGAAGTTCTGCTTTAAAACCAAATTGGTAATGACACTACCTGTTGGCGGGTTGGGAACCCCTCCGTTGAAGTGTGGCGACAGCTGTGCCATAGTGGCCGCATGAGGTGCATCGCAGTTGGGATTCTTCTGGTAGTTGCGTTCTCACTGGCAGAGGAACCTAGGGTCATCGACACAGTCAAATTGGGGTCCTCGCAAACGGTAGACCTCAAGGACGGCAAAGGCAGCGTCAAGCTCATCTCGATGATGGGCCGATCTGCGAGGTATGTCCTGAAGGGCAACGAGGGCGAGCAGAACCCAGAGATCAGTGAGGAATACTTTCTTGTTCCGGCTCCCGCTCGGGTTTATGAATGCGAGAACGTTGCCATGATTCCCCGCTACAAATCGCCGCCCGGTCCATCCCATTATCGCGGCGTCTATTGCCTGGTAGGCACTTATCCTAAGGATTAGCAGTGGCCGATGCAAGATCCTCAGGTCAGGTCCGCGGCAACGTGCATTGGACGCACAGCGGCCAGGAAAGCGATTCCCGCACCACCCGACCTCCGAGTACAAGGCTTTAGAAACCGTCTAGTGCAACCATTCAGGCATTCCAGCGGTGAGTCTGGACCAAGGATGCAGCCATCGGATTCATTTTCCCGAACCCCAGCCTCACTTACCAGTTATTCCGAACCGTATAAAGTCCAAACTTATCAATACCTTGAAGTTGGACGCTGCGCATGGCAGGGAGACACGCACGGCTCAATAGGCCGCACGCCTAGTGTTCTCCTCTCCGCAAACATTTGCACTTTCTCCCGTCGGTAGTATCGGCTCTCGGGGTGTCCCCCTTCCATCACAACCGTTAGATAGCTGGATGCTTGGTGCGAGCACTCTTTATAATTACAGCCCCCCAGCCGGACGCAAAGGGTGACGACCAATGCTCAAGCGTCACATCGTGCCAGTATGTCGTAACCTGAGGCGTCTCCACAGCATGAACTGAGAGAGCTAAGGGATGGAACTGGAAATGTCTTTGTACCGCTGGGCCATCGTTGTCCGAGACCAATCTGGCCGTCGGCATTTTCTCGGCAGTGGCGAGGCAGCCCTCTTCAAGACAAAGCAGGAAGCGGAGTTGGCTCTCGCTCGCGACAATCTCCCTGGTCGAGTAGTGCTGGTATTCCTTACCATAACGGAGGTCTTGCCCGATAAGCCGGTCAGACCCGATGAATACACACTGCTTTTGCCTCGTGAGCACAGATTGCTTGCGGAGGGCCTGCGTAAGCAAATGGAGAATGAATACAGAAAGTCAGGCCTCTCTTGGGAGGACTTCGATAAAAGGGCAGATGCGGACCTACGCGCCACGATCAGGGGGTTGCGAGATAGCGGACCTTTACAGTAACTGCATTCCCAGCCAGTCATTTACCAACTTCTGTTGGGGAATCGAAGGCGGCGAATTGCGGAGAAAACTGAAAGCGGTCCTGCGAGATGCGGTCTTCGGCTTTGCGGCGCTACTAACCTTCATCGCAACCGTTGTCCACCTGGTGGCGATGTGGGTTTGGGACAAGATTCGTGGAAGATAACTGCCTCTGAGCCCTGTTTGCATCAACAAACTCCTCGCATAGGGGCGTTGGCCTTTGCTATGCTCTGAGTCGCAAGCCACGCTTCAAGCTCAACTGCTGCTGGCAAATTGCCGTGAAACCTGTCGCAGTACCTCTCGCTTTGGCCTTTGTAGCTGTTGCATGGGCACAGTCCAATTCGCCGCGCCCCACGCGCCAGGTTTCAAAGTCGCAGTCCACCAGTCCAGCAAAAAAGCAGCTTTCCCCGAAAGAACAGTTGTGGTGCACGGTATTAAACTCGGCTCTCAGCGGGGCAGCCGAAGCAGAACCTCCGATGCGGAGTTACCTTCTGGATGCAGTTGCGGGCGGTCTTAGCAGATGTGACCCGGGAAGAGTGCGCACGGTGCTCGTAGATTCGTTTACTGCTACTTTGGCAATGCCTGAAAATCAGGAAGAGATCAACCAGAGAGTGCAGTTGTTCGCCTCGGATGACCGACTGGACCAGGTGACGATGGAAGCACTCTACAACTTGGAAACAAAGCGAAGACTGCAAGAGTTTGCGTTGACGGACCTCCTCATCGTTGACGAAGCGAAAGTCGAGTCGCTGTTACCACAAGCCGAACCTGACGTAAGAGCCAATCTCTTGATTTGGATGATTTCCCGTGCAACGACTGGCAAGAGGCTCGACCGGGCAGTGGAACTATTGAACCGGGTACCCCCCAAAGAAAACTTTCCATACGGAGAAGCGACTCAGCTCATGCTTGCACTGCCCGCCGAGCGGGACACAGACAAGCAGGAGATTTTCCGGCTTGCCATGGCGGCCGACCGCCAACAGCAATCGGTCGCCATTGGCGGCGATGACTTCGCCAGTATGATTGTGCGTTTCTGGCAGCATCTTCACCGTGCGCTCGTCTTGGCTGCGATTCACCAGGTACTCGATGCGGCGGAGTCGCGCGAAGGTAGCGGCGTCACTCTCAATACTACGTCCGGAACCGTGGGCTTCACTCGCCAGCTCGACTATCGCCTCTTTGAGCTGTTGCCGATTCTTAAGCAGCTGGATAACGATGAGGCCGACAAGCTACTGAAGGACTCGCAACAGGCCCAGTTCCAATTGAAGCAGTTTCCGAGTGGCCTTCAGTCGATCGATCCCACGATCAGGGACACACCAGCAAAAGAGGGTGAGAGACAAGAAATCGGGGGCTCGTGGGGACCTCCGGATAAGATAGATCAGATTTCGCAAGCCACCAAAGCCCAAGTGGAAGAAATTGAGCGCACGGCCGAGAGCAATCCCCGGCAGGCGATGGCTACAGCGGCTACTCTGCCCGAGTCGGTGGGCCCGGCTTGGCGGGTAGAATTTCCCCGCAGCCAAGCCTATCTGGGGATCGCTCGAACGCTCATGACGAAGAATCATTCCGCCGCAAAGGATGCTTTGGAGCAAATGGCGGAATCTCTCGAGCACACGCCCCATCTGTACCGCGCGATGGATAATTGGGTCGAGGGAATCGCGATATCGAAAAAAATGGACGAGGTGGACCTTGCTCTTAAACTGTTTCGATCAGGAATGGAACAGGCGGACAAATTGAGAAGCGACGATGCTGATCCCGATGACCCCAACATAGGCCTCAAGGGCTGGTGGCCCTCCGTTTCTGCCTATTGGCGGCTTGTATTGGCTGTGTCGCAATTCTCGCCTCAAACAGCACTGGAGCAGGTTCGGGAGATTAAAGACCCAGAGATTTTGCTGCTGCTTGAGGTTAGGCTCGCCAACCGGAGTCTTGGTGCGCGTGAGGATCACTGCACAACCATGGTTCACAAAAAGCTGTCGCGCGACAGTTGGAGCGAGGAGCGCCGACTTGAAGAATGACGGGCCGCTCAAAACCGATCCTCAGCAGAGACCGAGCTGGCAAGGCTGAAACTGCTAATCCCCGACCTGTATAACAAGCATGCAGAGCTGGAACAGGAAGGATTGATCGATCGTAAAGAAATGGCGGAACTTGAGAGAAAGTGCGGTCGCACGATCGAACAACTCATATTCCGTAAGTCGCTCAAAGAGGTCTTCCCGGACGGGATCATAGCCTCGCGCTTACAGGTGGGGCTTCGCCAGCTGCCAAGATCCTGACAGACCGCGCCGAGGATGGAGTGCAGTCGCTAGGCTGCTTAACTTCGGCGGGGCATCTCCAGCGGGCATTTTCGGATTCTCAATCTGTAAGAGGATCGCGTCCGGCGCGGTCGCCCCGGCTTTGTTTTACAGCTGCTTTCGCGCCCCTGCATATGCGCGTGAGGGCGGGGGGAGGGGCAACAGCAGCGGTAAGCAGAGGGAGTGTGTCACATGAGATACGCTTGGTTGCTGTTCGTGCTCTCGTGTTCGGTGGGACTGAGGGCGCAGAATGCGCTCCCGCCGGGAACGGTCCTTCCCGTCCGGCTGGAGACAGGGTTGAATGCGAAGAAAAGCAAGGTCGGGCAGGCGGTGAAAGCACGGGTGATGCAGGATGTGCCGGGAACCTCGATACGAACTGGCGCGCAGTTGCTCGGTCACTTGGTCGCGGTGACGCCGGCAGCAGGAGTAGAAGCACGAATCGCTCTGCGTTTCGACACGGTGAAGGCGAAGAAGCAGCGTTTCGCGATGTCAACCGAGCTGCGCGCGCTGGCTTCGCTGATGGAAGTGGAGGATGCGCAGATTCCGAAGACGGGGCCGGACCGGGGCACGTCACAGAGCGCTTGGACCACCGAGCAGATCGGTGGAGATGTAGTGTACCGGGGAGGGGGTCCGGTGGCGCAAGGACTGGAGGTTGTGGGGACGCCTGTCCCACCGGACGGAGTGCTGGGGAAGATGCGCAACGATCCGGGGTCGCCTTGCCGAGCGGGAGTGGATCACAATGCTCAGCCCCAGGCGCTCTGGTTGTTCGCCACCGATGCATGCGGCGTGTATGGCTACCCAGACGTGAGGATCGCCCACGCTGGGCGGACGGATCCGGTGGGTGAGATCGTGCTGGTTTCGACGCAAGGAAACCTGGCAATCGAGCGCGGCAGTGGCTGGCTGCTGAGAGTCGGTGGCAGGTGAGTAGGATTACTTCGGCTTACGGCAGTGAGCGGGAGCAGGAAGGCATCCCGCCTTATCACTGACCGGCCGTCGCCGGCAAGCTATCCGATTACGATTTCCATCATATCGTAAGATGCAAGTCTGGTCCTTGGTACCTGGTACCCACGAGGAGGCGGCTCTGTCTGTTTCGCGAAGAGACTACATGCTGGCCACCGGCCGGCAAGCGGCGAACCGGCTGCAGTTGCTGGATGAGATCTTCGGGCCAGAGTCACACGAGGTCCTCAAGCGGGCGGGCCTGGCGCCGGGAATGCGCGTGACGGAGGTCGGCTGTGGCACCGGCTTGGTCGCGCTATGGATGGCACGCGTCGTGGGTACGAACGGATTCGTCGCAGCGGTCGACCTCAGCAGCGAGCAGATGCTTGTGGCCCGGAGAGACGCGGCCGAGGCCGGCTTGAGGAACATTTCTTTTCACGTGGCGGGCGCATACGATACCGGACTGCAGCGGGATGGGTTTGACCTGGTGTATTCGCGCTTCCTGATGTGCCATCTTGCCGAACCGGCCAGGGCACTGGCAGAAATGCGTGCTTTGCTCAAACCCGGAGGCATTCTAGTTTGTGAGGACCATGACGATGGTGGCATCTTCACCGAACCACCCACGTGGGCGTACAAGCGGCTGGTTGAGATCAGTGAAGCCGTCAACAAGAGCCGCGGGCTCGACTCGTACGTGGGGCTTAAGCTACCTCGATTGGTTCACCAAGCGGGGTTCGCAACCCCTGAGGTTTTGGTCAGACAGGTCGTGGTCCTCCGTGGACCGGCCAAGAGTTTCTGGGAGATCACGCTACGGGAAGCGACGCCGGCGATTCTGTCCGCGGGCGCATCGACGTCAGAGGAACTGGAGCGAATCTGTACCGAGATGCAGATGATAGCTCAGGACGATTCGACCCTGCTACTGCTGGCGCGAGTGAGTCAGGTCTGGGCACGGAAATGACTGGAAATTCGGGGGTCTAGCCCGGCGCCGGCGTGACTTAGTCCGGATCTTATCGACCCTATCAGGCACGCTGGCTTATCCTCGCATTTTTCGCAAACATTTCCGTGATAGTGTAGCTTCTAATGATGGCCTACGGCTTTGTAGGCGCTTGATTCTCTTCCAACCGTACATTTGATCGACTTAGCCACCGGGGCCGCTGTTCCCAAGCGCTCACCACAGGTTCGTGATCCAAGTCACTGTGCGGTGGCCGCTGCTGTGGTAGTGATACGTTACCAACGCCATCGAGAATCGCAGGGCCAACAGGTTTCTTTGGTAGACCCTGTTGGTAAGACTAAGGGGAGCTTCGACATAGAGGAGAGAAACGATGAAGCGCAATCTAACGTTAGTCATGGCCGTCGTGGGAGCATTGAGTCTCGCGGCAAGCGCGGGAACGATAAGCGGAAAAGTCTCAGGCGTGAACGGCGAGTCCGTAGTCTACCTGGAAGGCATTCCCGGAAAGACGTTCCCTGCCCCGACGGAGAGGCCCGTGATTGATCAAAAGAGGATTATGTTTCGGCCCCACATTACGGTGGTGCAGCAGGGCACGACAGTGGACTTTTTGAACAGCGACCCGGTTGCGCACAACGTGTACTGGTCCGCGATCAGCGGGAACAAGAAGCTGGGACACAACCTCGGTACATGGCCCCAGGGTCAAACCCGCAGCTTCAAGTTTGACGATGTTGGCGTGGTGCCGCTGCTCTGCATCGCGCATCCAGAAATGGCCGGCTACCTGATCGTGACCCCCACTCCATACCACGCCATCACTGACAAGGATGGCAATTATAAGATCGCAAATGTTCCCGATGGCCAGTACACGGTAGTAGCTTGGCATGAGGGCGCGAAGGACTCGTCCAAACTGGTTACCGTAGCGGGTAATACGAAAGCCGATTTTACGATGAGCAAATAAGCGACGATTGACATGTATCAGGAGAGCAAACGCTACTAGTTTCAGGAATCCGCATTGAGGCATCTTGCGGCAGTGGACTAGGCACAGACTGACGATCTTCTCTTACAAGGTGGACCCAAGCGTTAGGGAGAATATCCTGCGCACACGATCTCGCAGGCACAATTAACGCAAAGAAGTATGACCGCGCACAGGAGCTGTTAAGCCGGGTGCCGCTAGAGGCGTTTCCTACGGCGAAGCCACTGACATGATGCTCCAGTTGCCGCCGTACCGCGAGGACTGCAGGCCAGAACGCAGCAGTCGGTGCCCAGGAGGAAAGCAATGGGAAGTCGGCGGAGAATCGGCCAACGAGCAGAGCTAGAACTCCTACTGCGGGCCGAGTGTCGACGGTGGTACCTCAAGGTTCGCTACACCCAGGAAATGCACCCCAGATTGCACCACCTTTCGCTGATGTTGCCCTCGGAGCAAGGCAACAGTTTGCCGTAGCCAATCTGCCGACTGACAAAAAGGTGATCTGGAAAGTCTCCGGAACAGGCTGTTCGGGAACCGCGTGTGGCACAATCAAGGCGGATGGCCTCTACACGGCGCCGGTCAAGGCACCCAGTCCTCCTGCCGTGACGGTAACAGCCGCGGTGGCGGATGCTCCTAGCAAAGCTGCTTTTGCTTTAGTCACCATCTTGCCGTCCAGTTCTAAATGACTGTCTTTTCCTCGACCGTAACCTAGAGCGAAACCGCGAGCTTTTAAACAGTGAGCTCAATGGCTTTGCTGAGCAAGGCCACGCCTCCTCTGCCTCGGCTTGCCCAGGGCCAACTGACCCGTCCATTCGTGTCCCAAAAAATTGGTGCTCCAAGTGGCACAAGAGCAAGCCCAAGGGAATGAGTCAGATGTCCAGCCCTGAAAAGGCTGCGCTCTACCATTGTTCTATCGCTGCGTTCCATCCCAGCAAATCTGTCGCGATGCGAGCCATTCCGCAGAGGCACGAAAACACACCGAAGCCCAGCATTTCCGTTTGACCATTGTGAGCCTAATCAGTAGCTGGGAACATCAGTTCATCATGATTACAGCGCGGAAGCGGACCTTACCCTCGGCAACTCGGTCGTACGCCTTGCCGATGTCATCCAGTTTGTAGGTTTCTGCGACGACCTTAACTTTGCCCTTTGCGGCGTAGTCGAGAGCTTCATAGAGATACTCAACACCGTTCTGCATCGACCCAATCAGGCGCACTCGTCTAAACATCAATTCGGGAGTGTAGTTCAATGGCTCGTGGCCGACACCCATGAGAATAATCCGGCCGTCGGGACGCATGCCCTTTGCAGCCTCGGCGGTGGCGGCCCAGGAGTTGGAGGTCGCCAGCAACACATCCGCGCCGCCGGCAGCCATTAGTTGCTCCCCGTTTTCGACAACTTCGTCAGCGCCCAGCTCGCGAATCATCTTCTCCTTGTCCTTGGATTGGGTCACAGCGATGGTTTCAAAGCCAGAGGCTTTGGAGTATTGCAGCGCCAAATGTCCCAGTCCACCAATGCCGACGACGGCGACGCGCTCGTGCGGCTTGGGATCGGCCAATCGCAGCCCGCTCCAGACAGTGTAGCCGGCGCAGAAGATCGGAGCGGCTTGCTCGTAGCTCAGAGCCTCGGGAATCGGCACGGCGGCGTCGGCATACGCCAGCATGTACTCAGCATGACCGCCGTGCAGCCCAATCCCGGTGGAAATCGCGCTCTGGCACAGCTCTTTTTTGCCGCGCAGACACCACTCGCAGCGTCCACAGCCTTTTTGCACCCAACCCACCCCAACGCGGTCACCCACTTTGCGCGAAGTCACTCCGGGACCGATTTCAACAATCTCGCCCACCGGCTCGTGGCCGAGGATGCGGGGAAACTGGAGGGGGATTAGGCCATGGGTGAGGTGCACATCCGTATAACAAAAGCCGCTGGCATGAATCTTGATGACAACCTCATTGGGTCCTGCTTTGGGCGTGTCCCATTGCTTTACTTCCCACTTGGCATTAACGGCGGGTACGACTGCAGCTTTCATGAGAGTGAATACTCCTGGAATTGCTGCGACTTTCGGACGATCACCCATATGGATGCGATGCGGCTCCTTCAAGAACGCAAATCATATGGATCCGTGAGAGAGACAAGTCTTACGCCCTATTTCTCGATCGGATTAGAGGATGGTTTGGGCAGAGGTTGCGGCCAACGGCTACAAGGCAGCGGGTGCGTCACTGCCTGCGGCGAGCTCTCGCAATTCCATTTTCTCAATGCGAAATTCGGCGTGACCACACTCCAAACAGACCAGAAGGCTTGGAAATGTCAAGACGGGCGGATTATTGAGTCCGGGAAGGTGGATGCTGATTTCGCTCTGAAACGCACCCCGATTGTCTGACTGGCACGACCTGCAGGGCATCTCAATCTCCTTGTTGGGCTTGATTTTCGGCTGACTAAAGCTAGAGTACGAGGCTGTCCTGAGACGTTTCACCGACCAGCGGAAGCTGCATTCGTGCCCCTCTTGCTGCTACTGGCGGTGGACGGCTTACCATCTCTCAGCTGCTCGAGGAATCGATTCCAGATCTCATCGCCCTTTGGGTCGCTATCGATCACGCTACCAGCGGTGAAATTCTCCACCTCTTTGAACAGCCGGGCGAGGAGCATGCTGGCGATCTCATCGTGATCCATCATGGTGCATTCCGCAACAGCCTAGCAGCGATATCACCCCAAGACTATAATCACTAGGGCAATGGCCATCTAAACTAAAGAAAAATCGGGGCGAGCTTAGCGGGCCCGCCCCAGGGGGAGTTGCGTCTTCGGAAACGGAAACGAGGACAATCTAGCACCACGGAGATGAGGCTCTGAGGTTACGTTGGTGCATGCACCCGCCAGCAGGGCAAAAAATAGGGCGGAGTTCCCGAAAACCCCGCCCTCGCGGTACGTCGTTGGTCAGCGTCAACGGGCCTCAATCCGCCGACGCCATCGTGGACTCTAGCGTAGTGGCAGGGAGAGTCAACTGGTAGAAGTCCTAGTTGCCTTTTCGCGAACTGTGCTCCAGGCTCTGCTATAACGCCGACGGGGACCGACCCGAACCGTACAACACTCAGCCCGTCGCCTAGCAGTGGGAGGAACTTCCTTCATAATCTGCCTCCCGCTCTTTCGTTGATTCACGCAGCCTCATGCCGCCTTCCGCCTTGGTTTCCGTTTTCTGCGCTTGTGTTTGCGCTCCTGCCAGTCAGCCAGAAATACGTGTGCGCAAAACCAGCACTGGAGGACAGGTTCGCGGGTATCTTTCAGTTCAGTACCGCAGCTGGGACAGGGGATGTGCTTCACCGATTCAGCCATGTTTGCCCGCCTCTGTCGGCCTGAATGTGGTTGAGCTCCGTTCAGATGCTAGCGCACCTGGGCGGGTCGCGCTGAGTTTTTGCTGTCTAAACTGGTGTCCCACGGATGCGCTGAATTAAAAGAGGGACCGCACGCTTCGAGGAGGCGGTCCCTCTGTGGGGCAGCCCTGCACAGCCATCTGCAGGACCAGATTTAGCGTGGGCGCATTATAGCCGGGGAATCTCACGCCGCCTGTTGCATATGTGGATGCGCTTTCCTGGATTGGTTGCGGCTCAATTTGAGAAAGGCTGGCTTCTTTGATGCCTCAACGTCGTTGCTACAAAGCATAGACTGGATTGACCATGCGTCACGACAATCGCATTCACGACCCAGGAGGGTTCACCGTGAAGTCACTCCGCTGCGCTCTTATGCTGCTTTCGGGTCTGTGCGTGGGACTGCTTTTCGCGGTCACCACGCTTGCCGCGCAGAATGCCACCCAGCCCGGTGCTGTTGCCCCGCGGCCGAAATACCGCACACACTTTGTGATCTATGACGTACAGAAGAAGACCACGGAGACCATCTTCACCGTCGAGGGAGAGTGGCACGCTCCCAACTGGACCCCGGACGGGGAGTATATCGTCTCTGACATGGGCGGCGACCTCTATCGCATTCCTGTGAGTGGCGCCACGGCGGGGAATCCGGAGAAGATCCGGGTGAGCCAGAAGATGATGGCCACCAACGACCACGCGCTCTCGTGGGACGGCACGCAGATCGCCATCACCGGTCTCATCCCGCCGTTGCCGAAGACCATTCGCAGTGCCGCGGATATTCATAACCCGCTCTTCATCATGAATATGGACGGGAGCCATGCGCGCGAGGTGCATCTGGGCTGGCTCCATGGCTGGTCGCCCGACGGCAAGTACGTCGTCTACGTCCAGTACCACGGAGACAACTTCGATATCTACCGCATCAATGCGGACGGAAGCGGCGAGATGCTGATGACCACAAACAAGGCGCAGGATGATGGTCCTGAGTACGCCGCCGATGGCAAGTGGGTTTACTTCTGCTCCAACCGTTCCGGTAAGTGGGATGGATGGCGCATGCCCGCCGATGGCGCTGGGCCGGACGACAAGTTGGCCGAGAGGATCACCAACGGGGACACGCAGGACTGGTTCCCGCACATCTCTCCGGATGGCAAGTGGCTCTACACCATCTCCTACCCGATGGATCATCCCGACCACCAGTACGTCGGGGACGGCATGAAGATCAAGCTGCTGCGCCTCGAAAACGGCGTGGGCGCGAAGGGCGCCGACCTGACGACGGTGAGGACCTTCTTTGGCGGCCAGGGCTCAGGCAATACCGGCGGCTGGGCACACGACTCAAAGAAGTTTGCTTGGACTGAGTACGAGACGCTGCCGGACCAGGGAACGAAGTAACAGGCAAGCTGCGTATCCCTGTTGATCTGCCTGGCACCGCCCGTGGCGCTGCTCCCAGGCAGGGTGCCCACCGTTCCAGTGGGAAGAGATGACCTGTTCCTCTTACTTTAAGATATAACACTACATAAAAAAAATGCTAAGAACCGGTAACTTCAGGCGGCAGAATCTAGTTTCGTAATCGCTGCGGGTTCCTCTTTCCCTGGTGGCTTGCCTTCCTCGCCTATTTTGGCCAATTCCGCATTCAATGTTGCGCCCAGCAGTACTGCAAAGCCTGTCAAGTACAACCAAACCATCAGTGCTATGGCCGCGCCTAAAGTTCCGTACGTCTTATTGAACCTCCCGAAGTACCGAAAATATTCCTCCAATAGAGAAGACAGCCCAATCCAACACGCCACCGCAAACACTCCGCCCGGCAACGTAGCGCGGAAGCGCTGTTTTACGTTGGGCGCGAGAAAGTAGAGCACCTCGATTGCCAGGACCGCAAATCCGACTGCGATTGTCCAACGGATATATGGCCAAAGCAGAACGAAGAATGCGGAAAGGTGAACCCTGCCGGCGAGCCACTCGCCAAACTGTGGCCCCACTACCATCACGGAGAGAGCGACCAATATTAAGAATCCAGTTGTCAATGCCAACCCGACCGCAAGGAGACCAGTTTTCCAAAACGGACGAACCTCCCTAACCTCATACGCCATGTTCAGCGCTTGGATGGTTGCCGCAAAACCGCACCAAATGGTCCACAGAGTGCCCAGGATTCCGAAGGAAAGAACAAATTTGTGATTAGGTGTAAGTACATCAGTCAAGACTCTGCGGATCAGGCCCATACTGTCAGACGGCAACAAATGCGCCATAAACCCTAAAGCCTGATCGAGGAGATTAGGCACCGGCAAGTACGCCACCATTCCCGACAACAAAATCAGCGCGGGGAACAAGGACAGTACAAAGTAATACGAGAGTGCAGCTGCCATGTACAAACTGTAGTTCCGCGCTACGTCGTCACACGTCCGAAAGAGGACACGTCTGATAATGTCTGAATTCATGGCAACGCGGCTTTTCAAAGGATTTTGCCTGCCCGATGAGGGGTGGTCAACTATCAAAATTACCAGCATGCCTCGACTGTGTCGCGGAATGCAGGCGGCATTTTACGGGTAGCCTAATCACTGCGAATTCGTTGCACACTCGTTGGACGCTGCGTGATCCGTTGCGAGGGTCAAACAGGCCGTTTCTTACGCAAATAGACGAGCTGGGGTCGCAATCGGGGTAGCACTGGATACCCGAGCGATCCTGCGCTCTCCTAGGGGCCTAGCGTGCGCGAAGCGTCAGGTAGTCTTGTCCGAGGTGTGGAGCTAAGCCTGGCGAGGTGTGCATACTGGTGGGCTAATTCGCGGGCAGAATTCCAACATGTGCCATGATGAACGAGTCGCGGTCGTAGCCAGGGCCCGAGCACGGCCAGGGCAAATCTTCACATTCCCATCCGCACGTAACGGAGAGGTCCCGGACCTGGTCTAGGGGCTTGCCTCCGTCGGGCCGGCCGCACGGAACGGCGTTATAATCTAGCTATGCGTCGCCCCGCCTTCCTTGCGGCGTTTGTGTTGGTTCTAGCCCTTTCGCTGTGCCAGGCTCAGAGAGGCGGCGCATTCCACGGATCCGTAGCGCCAGCAGGATTCTCCCGGCCCGCCATGTCAGCAGGTCATCCCGCGGGCGCACCTGTTCCGGTTTCCCGCGGACCTTATTGGGCGGGTGTTCACGCCCCGTCTCGCTTCGGCGGCAGCCCGCACTTCGGCGCTCATCCGCATTCCGGAAGTCCGGCCCACTTCGGAAGCAATCCGGGCTTCAGCCACTCTTACACCCACATTCACGTCTACACCTACCCGTCGTGGTGGTATTACGGATACCACGGTTATCCCTGGAATTACGGCGGATACTATGGGGGCTACTATCCGATATTCTGGGATAATTCCTCCTACGACGACTCATCCCAGCGCGACTTTCAACAGCAAGTGATGCGCCAGATCGACGATCTGGGGCAGGAAGTCCAGCGCCTGCGCGAGGAGCGCGAAATGGCAGCGTTGCAGCCTCCAGCGCCCCAGACTCCGCCCGCGCCTCAGCCGCACGCCGATGCGTCAACCAGGACCGACTTGCCCACCATCTTGGTCTACCCCGACAAGCACATCGAGGAAGTCAAGAACTATGCGATCGTTGGGGAGACGCTCTGGATCTTCGGCGATCACATCAAGAAGATTCCATTGATGGATATCGACCTCGCCGCCACCAGCAAGCTGAACGACGAGCGCGGCGTCTATTTCGAAGTTCCCGGCCGCAGATGAAGACCAAGCCAGAGTCCGTGGACCCCTCAATTGCGCTCGGATGGGAATGTGAAAATTTGCGCGGGGCGCGGGGTTGGAGACACAACTGTCCCTTGACCCCACGCGGGTGGACCTAAGCCTCATCCCAAACACAGGGGTAGGTAGTAGTAGTATTGTTGCCGCCCAAGGACCGCTGCCAGGCGCCTATGCTGATTGCGAAGTCGTTTGTTTCGGTCGGCACGCTAGGAACTACAATCGTGGCCGCTGACGGACACACACCAGCACAGGTGACCCTGGCGACAACGAAGGCTACAGCGGGTCCTCGAATTCTTGGACGTCCCTGACGGGCGATCCCATGGGACGGGACAGTGCTTGCGCGGGGGCCATCGGTGCAACGCTGTACGTCGCGGGCGGCCGCACCTTAGCGGATGCAATTCGATGGTGGAGTGGATGGACACAGGCGGATAACGAGAAGAAAGCCCGGACTGTCGAGCCCGGGCTTTTCCATCTTGCCATGACCTGCCGGGGGCCGCTACTAGTGAATAGTAAGAGTTACCTTTGTCGTGTACGTCAGACCCCCGCCTGTGCCCGTAATCGTGATCGTGCGGGTTCCGGGCGTGGCTCTTCTGCTCACAGTGACCGTCAAGGTCGATGTACCAGAACCTGGTGTCGCAATCGAGCTCGGGTTGAAGTTTACGGTGACGCGCGACCCCTGTCCGCTCGCGGACAGGCCAACCGCCGAGTTAAAGCCGCCAGAAATGGTTGTCGTGATGGTGGAGTGGCCCGAGCTGCCCCGGGCAACGCTAAGGGACGAGGGCGACGCGCTGATGGTGAAGTTGGGATTCGTCCCGGTTACCTTCAGCGAGACCGTGGTGGTAGCGATGCTGCTGCCCGAGGTTCCCTTGACCGTGATCGTATAAGTCCCGGTAGCCGTGGATGAGCCCACGGTAACGGTCATGGTTGAGGTTCCGGCTCCGGTAATCGAGGTTGGGCTAAAGCCCACGGTCACGTCCGCTGGCTGGCCTGTCGCAGACAAGGCAATGACCCCGCTGAAGCCGCCCGTAACTGTACTGGTGATCGTGGAGGTTCCCAAGTGGCCCTGCGCTACCGTCACCGAAGAGGGCGAGGCGGACAGGCTGAAGCTGGGAGAGGAGCTTCCAACAAGGGTGTTGAGCAGGCCGGATCCATTCGGGCTTCCCCATCCGGTGGCCAAATCGTAGCCCGTGGTTGCGGAATAGCCGTTGCTGCCACTGGTAATGTCGTGAAAGGCAGTGCTGTAGCTCGCGCCCGAGCCAATTGTGTACAGGGTTGGATTGATAAAGCCGAGCGTTAGCTTGCCGTTGGCGACTTCCTGCTGATTTACGAGAGCAAGGTAGCCGGCCCACATGGGAGCGGCGAAACTGGTCCCGCCGTAGTAATTGGCCGTGCAGCCACTCTGGTCGGCACAGACGTAGAAGGTAAAATTGGCGTTGGCCGATACGTCAGGGCCGTTGCGCATGGTCGTGGAACAGCTGGAGCAGCTGCTGGCCGCGGCCGTTTGCCAGGAGGGAATCGCGTACCCATCCGGCGAGATGCCGCCGCCACCGTCGACCCAGGTGGTTTCCGAAGACCAGCGTCCGCCGGCGCTTTGAGTAGTCAAGGACGTGCCGCCGACCGAGGTCAGGAACGCATCATCCGCAGGGTAGATCATGGACGATGAGTTCCACGCGCCACCGTCCCCGGCCGCCTGAAACAGATTCTGACCCTGCGCCGCGAACTCTTGGAAGTAAGGGTTGTCGGTGCTGGGGTCAGCCGGGAACCAAGTCCAAGAAGAGCTCAATTGCGCATTGAGCGGATTCGCGGTTGCCATGGCGTTGAAGATCGCCGCATCGCTCGACCCCACGTAAACCACCAGGCTCGACAGACCCGGCGCCATCCCGAGCGCCTGAGTCATATCCAGTGTCTGTTCGGTATCGTCACAGCTGGGATATACGCAACTCGTGGAGGTTCCGTCCGTGGACAAGAGGGTGATGGGGACGGCATTCGTTTGATGCACGTTGCTGTAATACGTGTTCAAGTCGGCCAAATCCGTGCCGTAGTACTCCAGCAAACCGAGCGACTGGCCGCTGCCGGTCAGAGATCCGCCGTAGTAGGCAGCCCGCATATCGCTGCCGAGAAACGAGGCGCTTGGACCGGAGCCGGTGGTTGCGTTGGACCTTAGGTGAGCCTTATTGGCGCGCCGCACCAGAGGACGCGGGAGCGAGTAATTGTCCAGTCCGGCGATGTGCCAGAGCGCGAAGGGCAGGTCGACTGTCGGCTCGCGGTCCGGGGCGTAGAAAGTGCGGTTTTCCGCAGGGTGCTGATAAATGCCCATCGTTACGTGGAAAGCTTTCTCGATAGTGGCGACCGACGCCTGGACATCGATGTTCATACGATTCCGCGAGGTACCCACCACGGACAGGCCGTTGGCTTTCGCGAACTGAATCACGGCATCGTAGTCCTCCTGGCTGGGACCAAATCGCGCGGTAAATTCTTCGACGGTAAGGAAGTGCCGGTAGTCAGGGCTGGAAGGATCGTAGAGTTCCTGGAGGAAGCTTTCGAGTTCTGGTTGATGCCGCAAGGGCAGGACCAGTACCAGGCGCATGACCTGCGTGGTCGGGAGGCGCCCGACGGACGGAGCCAACCCGTTGCGGACTGCGTCATGGACGTGGCGCGTCATCAGTAACTGCGACTGCGCCGCACAAACAGAACTCGAGACGATAATCATCGCCACGAGCGCGAGCGAGAGTGCTGCAAACCTTCGCGTCATGAATCCTCCTGCGTGACCACTCCTGGAAGATGTGGTTGAACCAAACATCGAACCAGAACCGCACGTTCTAAACGTTTTTGAGAGTGCCCGCTGGAGGGAGTTTCAGCGCTTCGGGCCTTCGAATCCGGACAAGTTTACACCGGTTTATTAGGCAGAGGTATTGAGTTAGTGGGGGAGATTTCAGCACGAAGGTGGAGCGACCAATGGGGAGCGAAACGCCTCGCTGTCACAACCCTTAGGCAAGCCAGCGCGGCTCGGGCGGAGAATATGGTGAAAGACTTGCAGATCTTAGGCCGCACCACGATCCGAGAAAAAGGTTCCCACCTCGGTCGACCTGCCCCTGAGCAATGAGTGCAAGTGCGTCCTCGCCTATGCCGCTGAGGAGTCCGACGTGTAGAGGGTATGGTCGATACGGTCTAAGTCCTTCTCTTTTGTATCGGTTGACACGGAAGAGCCGAGAAGTTCGCTGATACGCATACCCGGCCCACTGACGCCTCGCCTGCTAGACTCTCTGTAATGACCGCGGGCACTGAAGCTCGCCTGGCGAACATCCGACTGCATCCGATCAAGTCGCTCGACCCGATCTCGGTGCCGGAGGCGCGCGTCGGGCCATCCGGCGGGCTGGAGCACGATCGCGCGTGGGCGCTATACACGGTCGACAATCGCTGGGTCAACGGCAAGCGCACGCCCGCGATTCTGCGGATTCGCGCCGCGTTCGCTCCAGACCTGAGCCGCGTGACCCTGTCCGCTCCCAGCGACAACCGCCAAATCCCCGCACGCGACTTCGCGTTCCCAGATGACACCGAAGACGCCGCGGAATGGTTCAGCGTTTACTTCGAGCAGAAGATTCTGGTGCGGCACTCGCGCAACGGTTTCCCCGACGATGCCATCGCGAACGGCCCGACGATCGTGTCGACGGCGACGCTGCGAGCGTTGTGCGACTGGTTCCCAGAGATCGATATCGAGGAAGCGCGGCGGCGCTTTCGCACCACGCTCGAGATCGACGCTGTCGATGGCACGTCCGGATCGCGCGACCGGATGCCGCCGTTCTGGGAGGATCGCCTCTTCGGTGCGGCGAAAACCTATGCGGTGCGATTCCGCATCGCCGAAGTGAACTTTGAGGGGAGCAACCCGTGCGCACGATGCAGCGTTCCGCCCCGCGACTCGCACACCGGTGTGGACATCACCGCGTTTCAGAAACGCTTCAGCGATCTGCGGCGCGACACGTTGCCCGCCTGGGCCACGCAGGAGCGCTTCGACCACTTTTACCGCCTGGCCGTGAACACGCGTGTCGCGCTCGCTGAAGCCGGAAAGATCCTCCGCGTCGGCGATCCCCTTTACCTAGTCAGCTTTTGATTTCAGCTTTGATTATCTGGTTGGCTCAGCGAGCCCAATAAGCCGATACGACCCGAAGCTTGTCTCCGCTTTTCGACCGCTACCCAGGAGTCAGCAACTGCTGGGCCGTCACCTTCGGTCGGTGGGTTCGCATCCGTTCCCACAGAAGCGGACACTCCCAGTTGTGTATCCCGGGGCTTGGGTTCTCTGAGGTGTTCTGGCAAATGATCTTGACAGATGGCTCCCCGTGCTCGAGAGATCGGCCCAGTGGAACATCAGGAGGGCGGCGACTTCGAGCTGACGCCACTGGTCTTTTCGGCCTATTATCCCGCCTTCTACGTCCTAAGCGAATCGGCTTGCTAGCCTGCTCGTACTCAAAATGAGAACTAATAGTTTCCTCGGTCTGCCCCGGAAGTCGTGCTCACCAACTCCGGGACATTCAGGGACATCCAGGTCAAAAAACGGAGTCGCCCAGAGGTACCGTGAGCGGGAGCGATGGCTGATGTACAGAGCCCGCTACGGAGCCTAGCGCCGAAGAGCATTACCGCGGGATTAACCACCTCGCCACAGGGTCAATAGTCTCCATTGAAATTCTGCCGTCTCGTGCTAGAGTTCGCACCCTAAAGTTTGGGGGAGGAGCTAGCAAATGAGTTTTTCCGAACGCATTGTCAGAGTCACGCTGGCTACATCCGCGGCGGGAATCATCGCCTTCGCCGCAATGCATGCGCGTTCTGTGAAGGTGCAGGCCCATGAACACGACTCGGACGATGACCTGGTGGAAATCGGCCTGCGCATCGCCCCTGACTTCCTCAACATGACTGGCAAGGACCCAAAACTGGTCGGACTGGGCAGCTTCATCGTCAACGCGCAAGCGGACTGCAACGGCTGCCATGGGTCGGATCCGGCTAACGAATATCTGCCGGCGTACAATCCCTATTTTCTCCCGCTCAATCCCGAAAAACCTCGGAAGTACAGACCTGCGAAGTACAACCAGACGACCTACCTGAATGGCGGGCAAAACTTCGGCAGTGTGGGTCCGGGGATCGTCCAGGACCCAAACAGCCCGCTGTTCGGCGGCGCCGGACTCGGCCCGACCATCATTTCGCGCAACCTAACGCCGGATAAGACCGGTAACCCCGAAGGCGGCAATGACCTCCGCCGCTTCATCAAAATCATGCGGACCGGTCGTGACTTCGACAAACTGCACCTGAATTGCAGCGGCGATGTCACCGACAACTGCTACCTCCCGCCCGTCGACGGCAGCCGGCTGCAGGTTATGCCCTGGCCCCTGTATAGGCACATGACAGACCATCAGCTTGAGGCCATTTGGACCTATTTGAGCACGGTGCCCTGCAACGCACACAACGACGCTCTAGGTAACACGTACCCCTGGCTAAAGAACGACTGCAACTGATCAGCACCCCAGGTCCCGAGACTTCGAGACCTGGGGAATTGCTGAAGTTTGCCGGGGGAGATCCGGGTCCCGGCGCTCCGTGTTACCGTCCTAGATCAACCATCTTCTTACTTGTCTATCAACGCTTGATCGGTTCAGATCCGAGGGACACGAAAACCCTTAGCCCAGGTTTCCGTATTCCCGCTATGCCGTCACGTTGGCGCATTCAGGCAAGGTTCGCGCCGGTTATCTGATCGTTTACGTTGACTAGGGTTCCCACCGGGCCTACGATTTGGCTGAGGGGGTGAGGGCTAGGAGGAGCTTCCTCATGGCGCCTCAAGCGGTTGGCCAGGACGTGCTTGTCAGCCAAACGCTGGGCCACTACCGCATCGCCGAGAAGATCGGCGCCGGAGGGATGGGGGAGGTTTATCAGGCCTACGATGAACACCTCAATCGTGAAGTAGCGATCAAGGTTTTGCAATCCGGAATATTGTCGGACGAGTCTTCGCGCAGACGCTTCCGCAATGAAGCCCTGACCCTTTCCCGGCTGAACCATCCCAACATCGCCACGGTCCACGACTTCGACACCCAGGCGGGAGTGGACTTCCTGGTGATGGAGTATGTTCCAGGAACAACCCTCAGCGAAAAGCTCGCAGCGGGGCCATTGCCGGAAAAAGAAGTAGCTCGACTCGGTGTGCAATTGACGGAAGGGCTGGCCGCTGCTCACGAGCAAGCCGTAATTCATCGTGACTTGAAACCCGGGAACTTGCGGCTCACTACCGACGGCAGGCTGAAGATTCTCGACTTCGGTCTAGCCCGGCTGGTGCAGCCGGTGAGTGGGGATGCCGAAACCGAAATCCTGACCCAGACCAGCGCCATCGCTGGCACCCTGCCATACATGGCACCGGAGCAGTTAAGAGGCGAGAGGGTGGATGCGCGCAGCGACGTGTGGGCCGCAGGCGTGGTGCTGTACGAAATGGCCACGGCGCGCCTTCCTTTTGAGGGCAAGACATCGGCGGTGCTGACGGATCAGATCCTTCACGGTCACGCCAACTCGCCCCAGCGCTTGCGGCCCCGGCTTTCAGCGCGTCTGGCCGACATCATTTTGAAGTGCTTGGAAAAAGACGCAGAGGATCGCTATCAGTCAGCGAAAGAACTACACGTGGACCTGCGTCGGCTGATCTCACCTACATCATCGGCCAGCATCAGAGCCGGAGCTCCTCGCAAGCGTGCACGTTCGAGACGTATCCGGTCGCTGGCAGTGCTGCCCTTGAACAATTTCTCGCACGATCCGGAGCAGGAATACTTTGCCGACGGCATGACCGAGACCTTAATCTGCAACCTGGCCAAACTCCGAGCTGTGAAGATAACTTCTCGAACTTCGGTGATGCGCTACAAGGGAACTGAGACCCCGCTGCCACAAATTGCCACGGAGCTGAATGTCGATGCCGTGGTGGAAGGGTCAGTCATGCGGTTCGGTCCGCGTGTACGCATCAGTGCCCAGCTCATCCATGCTGCCAGCGACACTCATCTGTGGGCGGAGAGCTACGACAGGGATTTTGAGGACGTGCTCCTGGTGCAAAGCGAAATCGCACGCGCCATTGCCCGCGAGATTCAGGTTGCGATCACGCCGGAGGAGGCAAAGCGGTTGGCTGACGCACGACGAGTCAACGCCGGCGCCTATGAAGCCTACCTCAAGGGCCGCTTTCACTGGTACAAACTCTCGCGTGAGCATTTGGATACAGCGCTGAAGTATTTCGAGGTCAGCTTGGCAAAAGACCCTAGCGACCCCTTGGCCTATGTGGGCAGTGCTAGCGTGTGGTGTTCCCGCAGCGACTGTGGGCTTCTACCACCCCGTGAGGCATTCCCGAAGGCAAAGGCCGCTGCCTTGAAAGCGATTGAGCTGGATGATTCGCTCGCCGAAGCGCATATAAGCATGGGCATGATCAGAGCTGCGGAATGGAACTGGGACGAGGCGACGAAAGAATACAAACGTGCGACCGAACTCACCCCCAACTCTGTGGATGCCCACTTCTTCTTGGCGGACTTGGCGATCTCGCGGGGACATCCCGAGGAATGGAAGAAGCACGTCGGACGGACTCTGGAGCTGGACCCGCTCAATTTCTTTTATCAATGCTTCTATGGCTGGCACTTGCTCTATTTGTGCCGTTATGACGAAGCCATCGCCGAGCTGCGCAAGGCGCTCACCAGTGAGCCCCTTCTTCCGGCGGCGCACTTGCGTCTATGGGGTGCGTACTACGGAAAGGGAATGCACGATGATGCAGTGGAAGCAGCGGAGACGTTTTTTGAGGCGTTGGGAGACAAGGAAGTTGTGCAAGCCCTACAACGCGGGTATGCCGATGCCGGCTACTCTGGGGCGATGTATGTGGCAGCGGAGACACTGGTCGAGCGGTCCCATTACACCTACGTTCAACCCACCCAGATTGCCCGCCTCTACGCGCACGCCGGCGACAAAGAACATGCCTTGGATTGGCTGGAGAGGGCCTACGAGGAGCACCTCATAGCCATGGTCCATCTGGGTGTGGACTTGGATTGGAGTTCCCTGCGGGGCGAGCCACGGTTTCAGGATTTGATGCGTCGCGTGAATCTTTGAATCAGGAGAATAGTCGTGACCAATCGGGACTTTTTTATTCGTTGCTGGGAAGACGAGTATCCGGTTTTCTTGAAGACATTCAGGGCAGTTCCTGCCGACCGGTGGGACTACCGGCCGCACCCCAACTCGCGCTCGGCGGCCGATCTGGTGTGGTTGCAGGTCGTCGAAAAACGTTGCTGGATTGAGCTTCTGCAAACCGGGCAAATCAACTGGAAGATACCGCCAATCACCATGAATCTGGCGGAGATGATCGCCGCCTACGAGAAGGCCCACCAGGAGCTGGCTCCACGCTTGAGGAAGATTGACGATGCAAGCTGGCATCAAAATCCCACGCAATTTGTGGTGGATGGTCGGGTATTCTACGAGACTTGTATGGGACACATGTTCTGGCTTGGACTCTTCGATGCCGTCCACCATCGTGGCCAGCTCACGGTCTATATTCGCCCTATGGGCGGCAAAGTACCGGCCATCTATGGCCCGTCAGCCGATGATCAGGCCGATATTCACGAACCGCTCCTAAGCTTCCCACAGGAGTACGCTTCGGTTGGAAGTTAAGGAATCGGCATGCTAGCTGGGCCACTTGACGAAAAGCGGCGCTTCCTTTCGGTACCGCAAACGGCGTGAGTGGAGAGTATGCTCGATACGGTCTACGCTGTTGTCTTTTCGTACGGTGGTACGTTGACACTGTGGAGATGTGCTCCACGGGCCTGCATTGCTTCAGCGCTTCCTCGCCATCTGCATTTGCAACACGCCAGCCTACAGCATTAGCTTATGGCACAACCGAAGGAGGAACGTGTTGCATAAGACAACCTGCCTGCTGGCGGCTTTTCTTGCGCTCTCGCTGCCGGGCCGCACGGCGGAGATCCCCTCGTCTGCTGCCGTCGCCGAGGCGGAAGCCATATATGCCGACCTCGCCGACGCTTATGGCATCATTGCCACCATCGATTCCGGCCTGTTCGCCACTTACCAGGGGAAGGACCGCGCCGCGTGGGGGCGCGTCTATGGTGAAAAACGCAAGCAGCTGACAGAGACGCTGGGCAAGATCAGCGCCTCCGGTCTCTCGCCGCTCGACGGCCGCGCGCTCGATGTGATGAACCGTCACCTCCGTGACGATTTTCCAGAGCAATTCAGGGATGAGAATGCGCCGCCCGAGCATTGCCAGGACGCGCAGCGCCAGGACCTCGCCATGACATCGCTCGGGGGCGCCCTTCACTCCTGTTTCACCGAGGTGGGCAACAACCTCGAGTTCGAGGGCCAGCGCCTCACCCGCGTCTCTGCCCTCGGCATGCTGGAAGAAATCAACGAAGAGGAGCGGCGCAAGAAACTCTTCTACGCGTTTGAGCCTCTCTGGAATGCCACCAATGGCAAGGATAACGCTGCAAGCCCCTATCGCCGCCTGCTTCCGCTAGTCGTATCCGCAGAGGATGGACACGGCACCAGGATCGAATCCGCCGCGAAAACGATCGGCGTATCGTCTCGGGAAGTTGAGCACTGGCTGGAGCAGATTCTCGACACCTGGCGCCAGGTGGATGGCGGCGAAATGGTCGAGCCCTGGAACTATTTCTATCGGGGCGGAGAAGCCGGTCGCTTGCTCAGCGCCGTAACCCCGAGAGATTCCTTTGTCTCCGTGAACCAGCGTTACTACCGTGATCTGGGCGCCGATCTCCAACAGTTGGGGGTTCTCTACGATCTCGAGGCGCGTCCCGGCAAGGCGCCGCTTGCCTACACCGACTACGTCACTCGCGGACGACTGGTGGAGGGCAAGTGGCGCCCCACCGTTGTTCACATCTCCGGCAGCTACGCGACGGGCGGACT
>DASPST010000074.1:0-9178 GCA_035623795.1 Terriglobales bacterium | reverse complement strand
ATCACAACTGGATTGAACCTGCCCACCGCCATGACATTCGGTCCAGATGGAAATCTCTATGTGTCCACCTGGGGCTTCGGTCCTCCGCCTGTCGGACTGGGCACGATCGTGAAAGTCACCGTTCCCGAAGACTGAGTTCTGGGCTCTCACGGTGGGCGCTCCTGCGACAAAGAGCGCCCACCATTTCGTTTTGTCACGCTCAGTTACTGTTGAAATTCACGAGTGAACAAACCTGCGTTAACAAGCAAAGGAGAACAAACATGCTTCTAATAAACCGTTTCTTCACGGCTGTGGCATTGGTTGTGCTTGCCTCCACCCTGGTTGCGACAGCAGAGGACAAGGAAAGGGACAAAGAAACTTGCTCCAATTCTAGTTTGCGCGGCAGTTTCGGTTTAAGGGCCACTGGGAACACCACAACTGGAGGTGCCTTGATCGTCCTTGGGAGGTTCAGCTTTGACGGAGAAGGAAATCTGACAGCCAAACTCTATACCCGGACTCCGACGGGAAGCAATGTCTTGGACACATACACAGGAACGTATTCCGTGGATGCGGAATGTATCGTCACCGACTTTTGGCGCTCAGACACCACCGGAAGCGTGACGACACATGTTTCAGTGCTGGTGAATAACCGTAAAGGGTATTATGTCCTCAACACGACAGAAGGCGCTCCGGTCATCATTAGCGGAGAGGCCACCAAGCAGTAACACTCAAAAAAGAGAGTCGCGTTATATGGTGGGCGCTCCTCCGCCAAAGAGCGCCCACCATTTCGTTTTGTCACACGCAACTACGGTTGCAATTCGCACAGTGAACTTCACCCCATTTAGGTTGTTGGTGAAAAATCGCGTCTCTGACAATGTCGGGCATGTCAAGCTCTTTTTGGAGCACACGGCGGCATGCACTCGGAGGAGAGCGCCATTTCGCTCTAGCGGAGAGAGTGCCATGCCAACCAAAGCTCGCCTCGTAATCCTCCCAGGTCAGGACCTCGGTCCGACCCATGCGTCTCTTCGGTCCGCCACTGCGATCATGATTACTAATTAATTCAGACTCCCCGTGAAGGGGAGTGGGATGCCCAATCAATTACTCGGTGTTCTAGTGCACACCATCGAGATTTCCGGGCTGTCCCGCATGCGAACCGAACTTGACTAACTGCTCGTACTCCCATCCTTGCCGCCACATCCAGTACAAACGAAGCGCCAACCGTCGCGCCATCGCCACTTTCGCGATCTTCTGTCCCCGCCGCATCATCAGACGGAAGTACTGGCTGCGCCACTCTGGCAGGCTACGCACTGTCACTTGCGCCGCCTCCACCAGCAGAAAGCGTACGATCGAACTCCCTTGCTGGGTGATGTGACCCAGTCGTCGCCGATTCCCACTGGACTTTTCCAAGGGCACCAGACCCAGATAACTGGCGATCTGCTTCCCACAGGAAAAGCGCCCCGCCTTCCCGATGATCAGTACGAAAGCCAATGCAGTGAGTGCACCGACTCCGGGATGCGTCATCAAGCATCGTGCCTCCGGACACCTCTCGGCCTCTTGCTCGATGGCCTGGCTTAACTCCGCGATCGTCGGGTTCAGTCGCTCCAGCAGCTCCAGCAGATCCTGCCGGCGTCGGGGGCCAATACGAAGGCTTTCAGTTGCTGCCGTCCCCTTGTCCGCCACAACCTCTTCTTTCTCGGTGTCCAGCATGGCGATTTGCTGAAACTCCGGATGAAAATCACAGCCTATAATGATCATCGTTCGGCTCCTTCTCCGAGCCTGTTGGTTGGCTTAGCACCACCAACTCTACTCGGACCTGGGAGCCGACATTGTCATGGAATCAATTACACTGATTGACCCGGCTCTGCGTGCAATGGCCTCTTAGCGACACCTACCAAGGCGGATGCTCTGCCGGTTCGGTGACTTATAGAGTGTTTTCGGGCTGTGCGATTTTTTGGTTCGGAACTTGCACTACGGTCATCAGAGAACCTCAGAGAACCGTGTGGCTCGTGGCGGAATGACTTCAAACATGGGCCAAGGCGCGGAGGTGGACGATGGCAGCCCGGCTTGAACATGCGAACGTTTGCGTCCGCGACATCGACGCGATGATTCGGTTTTTGGTAACGGCATTTCCTGAATTCCACGTTCGAGGCGAAGGAACCAGCAACGATGGCACACGTTGGGTACATGTCGGTACTGACGAAACCTACATCGCGCTCGGTCAATCGAGAGTCGAACCGCAAAAGCGCTGGACGCCTTATCAGGGCATACCCGGCGTGAATCATCTCGCATACGAAATCGATGATGTCGAGGCGCTGCGAAAAAGAATGATGGCTGCCGGATATCGCGATTCCACGGTTCCAAACACGCATCCGTTCCGAAAGCGTGTGTATTTTTACGATCCCGAAGGTAATGATTGGGAGTTTGTGCAGTATCTCTCCGAAGATCGCGCAAAGCGGAACGATTATGAGCTGCCGGATCGTTGATTGGAAACCTGCGGTGGGGATCCAGGATCTACTAGCACGATGGGTGCGCGCCTAAGGGGCAGATAATCCAGCGTCCCTCGCAGTTGATTTCATAAAGTCGTCTGCCCCCTATTTGTCGAGCGCGTAGACTTCCTGCGTTCCCACGTCACGCAGCAGCAGAGGAGCGCCGTCCGGGGTCAAGCCGCTCCACGGATAGTACGGAAATTCCACACGCCGGAAATCCTTCAGCCCCGTCACTCGCTCCAGCTTTCGATCTGCCATGCGCACACGGGAGATTGCCGGGTCCAGGCCCGACGCGGAATCGAAATAGAGATATTTTGCCGTCGCGCGTCCACTTCACAGAGCCGACGTCGGTCTTGGCCAGGTCCGCCCATTTCTGGGTCGCGAAATCGAAGAGCATGAGCTTCAGCCGGTCGGTAGTAGTAGCGGCCAGGAAGCGCCCGTCCGGCGACATAGCCGGAACAATTAAGCTCTCGGAACCGGGAAGCACTGAGACGTTCCCTGTCTGGATATCGAGCATCTCGAAGTCGGTCTGGTTGTTACTGCTCCTCGCAGCCGCTTCAGATCTACGCCCACTTCGGAAGCACTTTGGTAGCGAAGCTTGCGATCTTTCTCCAGCGCCTTGTTAGTGATCTGCTCCAGTTCCACCGGCAGATTCGGATTCAATCGCACCGCCGCCGTCGGCGCCTTGTGCAGAATCGCATCAAACACCATCGCCGAAGTGTTTCCCGAAAACGCCGGCAGCCCGGTCGCCATCTCGTACAGCACCGCCCCGAACGAAAACAGATCGGTGCGCACATCCAGTTCCTCGCCTGCCGCCTGCTCCGGCGACATATACGCAATCGTTCCCAGCGCTGTCCCCGGACTGGTCAGGTGCAGTTCGCTCATTACCGTCGGCGATGCGCCGAGTGATGCCGCCGAACTGCTCTGCCCCAGCGCCACTTTTGCCAAACCGAAATCCAGGATCTTCGCGTGCCCATGCTCGGTCACGAAAATATTGGCCGGCTTGATGTCGCGGTGAACAATTCCTTTCCGGTGCGCCGCCTCCAGACCTTCCGCAACCCCCTTCCGTCGGTAATGCCCGGCCCACGATCCGATCGCGCAGCGTCTTGCCTTCCAGTAACTCCATCACGATGAAGTATTGGCCATCCTGTTGCCCGATTTCGTGGATAGTGCAGATGTTGGGATGATTCAAAGCGGAAGCCGCGCGCGCCTCGCGTTCAAAACGTTCGAGCGCCGCCGCGTCCGAACTCAATTCCGGAGGGAGAAACTTCAAGGCCACGCACCGGCCCAGAGTGACGTCTTCTGCCTCATACACCACACCCATTCCGCCGCCGCCCAGCATCTGCAAAATGCGGTAGTGCGAGATGGATTGGCCGATCATCGGGGGATGCCTGGCCTTCGGGTCGCTTCATCTTACGGACAGGGCACTCGCGAGTCAACGAACGGCGGGGAGGAGGGAAAGGGAGCCCTTATGCGAGTCAGCGTGCGATCACTCCCGGATGGTCGGCTATCCAGCCACAGTCAGTAAACACAAAGCGATTGTTCTTTAGCGACGATTGGCAGCAGTCAGAGAGAGCACAGCGTACGAAGTCGCTGCGTCATTCATAAAGAGCGCGGTCTCCGGACTGATGTGGTTCTCTTTGGCCTTGTTTAGAGAGTAGGCCGCCCAGGAACCTTCCGTCTTGTCTTGATTCGCAGTGAGCCACGCGAGCCCCCGCTTTAACTTGGCATTTTCGGGCGAAATCCCGGCCTGCTGAAGAACAAAGGTGATCAACCCCGTCGCGTATCCGTCGCTCGTCGTTTCCTGAGGCGTTCCATCCGCGCGCCTCCAGTCACCAGATAGAGAAGACAGGCTCCAGCCGCCGTCAGCCCGCTGCCTTTCCAGAAGGTCGCCTATGATGGTCTTCTGCCGATCTGCTTCGAGCAGTCCCGGCAGCTTCGCGGCGGCCCACAAGAGAAGGACGCGATTAATAGTGGTCTGCACGGCAAATTCGCGGCTGAGGTACTCCCGCAATAGGCTGAGGTTGGTTTGGACTTCGGACCTTGCGCGATAGTTTCCCGGTGCGACACCAACGGCGACGGCGGCCAATGTGGCCCCGAAATAGTCCGAATCGTCCGCTTCCCACGGCTCGTTCTTAAAGCGCAGCCAGAGCCACGCGCCTTTCTGCTCGCCGGCAACTTGCTGTTCGGCCCACATGTTCTCAAACGCTGTATGCGCGTCGTTGCTGAGTTGGCCACTTTGAGCATCACGGATTGAGAGAATCAGTGCGTTGAGAACGGATTCCGTTCCGCGCGACTCGACCGACTTGTATGGCCCGCGGTCCGCATCCTTGTAGAACGGTTCAACCTCTTTCCAGAGGCGCACGCGCTTCGTGACGCTCTCCAGCAGCCGTCGCTCGTTCGGAGATGGGGCTTGCTCGGTAAGGGCCGTTCGGAGGGCGGAACGCGAAAGAGCATAAGGAAGAGCGGTGTGGCACGACACGCAGAAAGTTTCATGGTCCCGCTGGGCTCTGGGCCACTGCATCCACCACGATTGCCGCCTGTCCAAATAAGCGGCTGCAGCCTTCGGATCCCAAGAGTTCACAGTCTTTGTTTCCGGCTTATCGGGCTGAGCCGTCACGCGTTCTGAACTGTTAGCGGCAACCGCTGCTCCCGTGCACCAACCAACTACCAAGAATCCCACCACCAAGCAGGCCATTAAACCGCCCGTCAGTCGTATAGCGCTCTTCATGAAACCTCCCTCTCAACGGCAACCATTCTTGGCTAGTTTGTCCGGGCTGTCTAGTTCGTCAAATCGCCGTTGAAATCTGGTCCCATCCTGCGATCCAACGTCGTCGAGATGGTCGATGTTGGGATGGCTGAAGGTGGAGATAGTCTGCGCCTCGCGGTCAAAGCGAAGTTTGGCTTCAGGACTGGACGAAAGATGCAAGGGCAGGATTTTCACCGCCACGATGCGGTCCAGACGCGTATCCCGGGCGCGATACACTTCCCCCATGCCAGCCGCCCCCAGCGGCGACTGAATCTCATACGGCCCGAGTCTGGTTCCCGAGCCTAGCACCATGGCGAGTCATTATAGTCTCAGGGTAAACGCCTAATCGATCCGCCACTTCGAAATTGATTCGTCAGTGTCTGTGATCGTGGTCGCCGTGCAAATGGAGTGGCTATCGGGCCGGTCCCATAATCCCGCGGGCTTCGGGGAAGCCAGGGAAACGAGTTCAAACGCGGTTTGCAGCGATTTTCTGTGGTTTTTCTGTAGAACTTAGCTCCCAAAAAACCGATTTACCACGACTCCACGCGATTTTCTGAAATTTCGGCTCGGACCAGCGTTTGTGGACCCGGGAATCGGGTTTAGAGTGGGGCGTGCCGCTGAGAAAAATGCCAAGGGGATCAGAGCAAGGTTTGGAGGGGAAGATGACAAGGTTTTTCACGCTGAAGGGCAGGTTTCGGGCCGCAGGTGTTTTGATGTTGGCGACGCTCGCAATGAGCAGCCAGGCCCTGGCGCAAACTGGGCACAACGATGAATTCGTGCAACGCAGCGGAACCAAGCTAGTTCTGAACGGCGAAGATTTCCGTTATAGCGGCCCGAACATCGAATGGCTCGGAATCGAGGCCTACGGACCGCACGACCCCTTGGGGCCCCGTTACCCGTCGCATCTTGAGGTGGACGACGTGCTCGACACGGCCAAGGAAATGGGCGCGAGAGTGGTGCGCTCGCAGACACTGGGCGACAGCGTGGGATGCGATCTCTGCATCGAGCCTAAGGAAGGAACCTTCAATCCGGAAGCCTTCAAGTCCATCGACTATGCTTTGAAGGCCGCGCACGACCGTGGACTGCGCTTGATCATCACCTTGGTAGGAGACTGTGCCAACTGCGAACTCAGCGGGCCCGGTGAATATCTGCTTTGGAAAAGCCAACGGGATTTCAAGAAGTTCTTTATTGATCCCGCGATCATCGCCGAATTCGAAGAACACATTCGGGCCGTGCTGAACCACAAGAATGCGCTCACCGGGATCGCCTACAAAGACGACCCCACGATTCTGGCCTGGGAAAACTGCAATGTATGCGGGATCGGCGTGATATGGACCTCGCCAGGACAAACCTTGGCGCCTTATTTGCCTTGGATCGACGCCATCGGCAACTTTATCAAGTCGATTGACAAGAAGCATATGTACGAAGACAACAGCGGTCTCTTCCTGTTCGACAAGATGGCGCTGGATGCCAAGACTCCAGACATCGTGACTTCGGAATACTATCCTCACTGGGATGCTCTGATGGGAACCGGTCAAAAGACCACGGCCGAGACCTTTTCGAGGCACGCGGGGATGGTGACAGAGAGAGGTAAGGTATACGTGGTCAACGAGTTCGGCTGGGACGTTACCAATTGGCCCACACGGGACGATTTCCAGGCCGTGCTGAAGGCTCTGGAATTCGACCCCAAAATCTCCGGTGACGACTACTGGGCCCTGCAGGCGCATGCCGACAAATTCGGTTGGCAACCGATTCCCGCTCCCACCAGCAATCCCGCCTATGCGCACTCGGGTGAGAGCGGTCATTGGTGGTCGCTCTTCTATGGGGGCGTCACAACACTTGTCAACTCGAGCGACGATATGCAGGCTCGCGCGGAGCAGTTGCGCGCGCATGGCTATGTCATGGCGGGAACGCCCGTGCCTCCGCATGCAGTGCCCGTTTCTCCGGTCATCACCTTCAAGGGCTTGGGGCTGCTCGGATGGCACGGTTCGGCCGGGGCTGTGGTCTATAGTGTGCAGCGCCGGACCAGTAATTCAACCCCGTGGGAGACGGTCTGCGACAAATGCGCGACGGACGCCGATGCCCCTTGGGTGGACCCAAAGCCGGCCGGTTTGTTCACGACCAAGTACCGCGTGATCGCCTACAGTGCCGACGGCAAGGCCAGCAAGCCCTCGATGGAGCGTTAGCTCTAGCCGGGGGTTTCGAGCGCAAATGGATCACAACGGTTGACAGATAGCGCGGAGCGACTGGGCGCAGTTGTGCTCTCCTCGTCTACTGTGGTTCTCGTACTAGGGCTTCTTTCTGGACAGGGCCTCAGCGGATGGGAATCGCGGGCGCGTGCAGCTTGCCACCCTTGTTGGTGTACGGAATAGTTTCTGTTTGCTGACGATGCGCACCGCATCCGAGAGCACACAACCGTCATAAAAACGTGATCGTTCTATGCTAGGAACCAGGCAATTCAGATCAGAACAGGTCAAATGCTCCGATTTGTAAGCTGTGGAGTAGAGTGGAGAATTTCAGAACCCCTCAGAACGGTCCTGGTGATCTTCAAACCCGGGCAGCTATATTCATGACGAATCAAGACAATTCAACTCTGTTTCACATCCCCCGGTTTTTCGTACCTGCGCTGCGTCCGATCCCACCGTTGTCCTCGGCAACATAGTACTTTCGTAATCCCTCCCTCGTGAATTAGCTACGTTCGTGCATTTACCCAACAAATACTTGTGGTATGAGGAACCTGTCCATCTTCGCCGCGCAGCTGCTCTGCGCCTTCGCCGCGTTCTCGTGCGCGCAAGATCGCGTTTTCGACTGGACTCCTGCCAACAGCGAGACTATCCCCATGGAGTCAGCCAGCTTGCACGCCGGTCGCGTTTACCATCCTGCAGCCGGAGGCGGCAACATGCACGTCGCCATCGAAGCAAGATATCCCGTCACCGTCGCCATGGCCTGGGCCGACGAATGGAACAACGCGATCGAGCACCCCGAAGCTCCCGCGAATTTCAGCTTCCTCTGCATGAAGGAGCATGTCACCAGCACGATTTACGAGTGCCATTTACCCTCCGAGCGTCCCATGATTATCACCTTCCAAGACGAGCGCAAGCCCGAGAAGTCGGTGGTCTCCACCATCGGCGACATCCTCGGTCCCGGCGTTCGGCAATTCATTTCCCCCAACGACCTCCACGTCCAGTATTACAGCTGGACTTGTGTGAACAATTGCACCCAGCCCGAGTTCCACTGGCGCCGCATCGTGAAGGAAAAATACGATGTGACGTCGGCGCCCAAGGTCTACAGTCTGATGACTCCCGACCACGATGCCCAGGAACTCAGCGTGAAGATCAAGTCGCCCGTTCCCCTGACGGTCGCTATACTCCCATCGCATCTTGCTGACCGGGTCTACGACAAAACCGTGACTCTCACCGACGCCCTCGACAAAACCGGCTGCAAGGAACGTGGCGTCCAGTCGCTCAGCTTCAATTGCACCTTCAACCTCGCTAATGGATCGCAGACAATCTTGATCCTTCCCGACATCAGCTTCTCCGGCCACAAAAAAGCCGACGTCGAGATCGAGACCGTGACGTGCGTTGAGCACTGCGACCTCCTGAATCCTCCGCCAAATCCGTAGAGGATGGCAAGCGCTTGACAATTACAAGAAACACGTTGATGTATCGACGCGCTTCATCCCGGGATGGGTCAAAGTTGCCGTGGCCATGGCAGTAAATATCCTCCGGCAGAGCCGGAGGCTTTAGGTTGTGAGCCGCTCAAAGCGGCTAGGCGGGGTCGCTAACGCGGCCCCGACGGTTTGGAGCCACCTTACGGTGGCCCTTCAGCGCCACAGGTTGATTTGATCCAACCGCCTGTCCTCCGCCTCTTGCTGCCGGATGTAGTCGCGAATCACCGTCTCATCCCGGCCCACCGTGGACACGTAATACCCGCGCGCCCAGAAATGCTGGCCCACAAAATTTCT
>DASPST010000065.1:0-232364 GCA_035623795.1 Terriglobales bacterium | reverse complement strand
CGTGAAAGAACGCATCCTGGCCCTGGTGGCCGAGAAGACTGGCTATCCACAAGACATGTTGGACTTGGACCTTGACCTCGAAGCCGATCTCGGCATTGACACGGTGAAACAAGCGGAGACGTTCGCCGCGATCCGCGAGATCTACAACATTCCCCGTGATGAGAATCGCAAGCTTCGAGATTATCCAACACTGGCGCACGTCGTCCGCTTCATATATGAGAAGCGTCCGGACCTGGCCAGCACTGCGTCATCACCGGCAGCAATCCGAGAGACAGCCGCGCCTGCTCCCATCCCGGTTGTCGCGGAAGCCGCCGCGGGAGATGCCGTTAAGGAGAAAGTCCTGGAAATCGTGGCCGAGAAGACCGGCTATCCGAAAGACATGCTGGACTTGGACCTTGACCTCGAAGCCGATCTCGGGATTGACACGGTCAAACAGGCGGAAATGTTTGCCGCGATCCGGGCGGCGTACAACATTCCCCGGGACGAAGCTCTCAAGCTGCGTGACTTCCCCACGCTGGGCCACGTGATCAAATTTGCGCAGGAGCGGTCAGGATCGGCTCCACGGCCCCTTTCCGTCTCCCCCGCGATCCCCCGGAAGACTGAGGCACTCCAGGCAAAGAGCGCTGTATCCCCACCCTTGCCGTCGGCACTCGCTCCAGCCCGCCCCGCCCTTGCCGGTTTCGAGGCTGCCAATTGTATGCCCCGCCGCGTGCCCGTACCCAGCTTGCGTCCGCCGATCGCACTATGTAAGCCAACCGGCGTGACCCTGGGAGCTCATCGCCGCGTTCTGATCATGGCGGACCACAATGGAGTCGCGAAGGCGCTGGCGCAACGATTGGAGACAAGAGGTGTGGAGGTCTTCCTTATTGACGATGCTCCGGGCAGCCAGCAGTTGGCCGATCGGCTACAGAACTGGCTGGCCGCCGGCCCGGTTCACGGAATCTTTTGGTTGCCCGCGCTTGATCACGAAGGAAACCTTCACGACCTGAGCCCCTCCGCCTGGCGAGAAGCGGTACGCGTGCGCGTCAAGTTGCTTTACACCACCATGCGCGCTCTCTACGAGCACGTGGCAGCACCGGGCACGTTTCTGGTCGCCGCGACGCGGCTCGGCGGACAGCACGGCTACGATGCACCAGGAGCACTCGCGCCCCTTGGTGGCGCCGTAGTCGGGTTCGTTAAAACCTACAAGCGCGAGCGCGTGGACGCTGTCGTTAAGGCGGTCGATTTTGAACCACAACGCGAGGCGGCAGAAGTTGCCGAAGCCCTCATCGACGAATGCCTGCGCGATCCCGGTGCAATCGAGATCGGCTACAAGGATGGTCAGCGCTGGACGGTTGGCCTGGAGGAACAGTCCGCCAACAACGGGCAACCCGGTCTGACCCTGGACGAGCACACGGTCTTTCTAATCACAGGCGCGGCGGGAAGCATCGTCTCGGCCATCACTGCTGATCTGGCGACCGCGTCCGGAGGAACCTTCTACCTCCTCGATCTGGTACCTGAACCTGATCCTTCTAGTCCCGATCTCAAGCGTTTCGTGAGTGACAAAGAGGGTCTTAAGCGGGATCTGTTCGCCAGAATCCAGGCGCGGGGCGAGCGGGCCACGCCCGCGCTGGTCGAAAAGGAGCTGGCGGCGCTGGAACGTGCGCAAGCGGCGCAAGCCGCGATCGACGCCGTGCGCGCGGCCGGTGGCACAGTGCACTACTTCAGTGTCAACTTGACCGATGCGGACGCGGTATCCCAAGTCATCGACCAGGTGCGCCAACGCAGTGCACGCATCGACGTGCTGTTGCACGCCGCCGGCATCGAGCGGAGTCACATTTTGCCGGACAAGGACCCTCAGGAATTTGATCGGGTCTTTGACGTCAAGACTGACGGCTTCTTCAACCTCCTGCACGCCATCGGGGACATGCCGCTTGGCGCGACCGTGGCGTTCAGCTCGATTGCCGGCCGATTCGGCAACGCCGGGCAGACCGATTACAGTTCTGCCAACGATCTACTATGCAAAATCACCTCGGGCTTCCGTAACATCCGCCCTGCAACCCGCGGGATCGCCATCGACTGGACGGCCTGGGGTGGGTTCGGCATGGCCACCAGGGGCTCGATCCCGAAGATGATGGAGATAGCCGGCATCGACATGCTGTCCCCCGAAGCCGGCGTCCCCCTGATCCGTCGGGAACTTACCTCGGGAGACACCCGCGGAGAAGTCGTCATCGGTCAGAGTCTCGGGGCTCTATTGCAGGAATGGGATGCCACCGGCGGGCTGGATACCAAGGCGGTTGAAGCGGCAAGCGAACACCTGGTCGCGGTACCCGGCCCCATGATCGGCCGCCTCGCGGGCCTGGGCCTTCACCGCGGCATCACCATCGAGACGACGCTGGACCCAACGGTCCAGCCCTTCCTGCATGATCATCGAATCGACGGCACACCCGTGTTGCCCGGGGTCATGGGCATCGAGGCCTTTGCCGAAGCCGCCCAGTACCTGCTTCCCGGCTGGCATGTCGAGGCGTTGGAGGATGTGAACTTCCTCGCGCCCTTCAAGTTCTACCGGAATGAGCCGCGAAGAGCGAGCATCGAGGCCACCATTCATCCGCATCGAGACGCCTTGGTGGCCGATTGTCGATTGACCGGGCGCCGGGAGCTCCCCAACCAGGCGGAAGCGCAGATCACCGAACACTTCACAGCGCGTGTGCGACTGGGTAGAAGGCCGGCTGAGGCAATAACGGCACCGACACTGGGCACACCTGCCGGATCCGTCGTCGAAGCCGCTGACATCTATCGCCTCTACTTCCATGGTCCGGCCTACCGGGTGCTGGAACGTGCGTGGTGGGATGGAAATCGCATTGTCGGACTCATGGCTCAGAACTTGGGTAGCAATCATTACCCGCCTGAACTGCCGACACTCATGGCGCCCCGGCTGATCGAGCTGTGCTTCCAAACCGCCGGGCTCTGGGAAATGGGCGTGCAAGGTCGGCTGGGTCTGCCGCAGCGGGTCGGTCGGGTCTCCGTGTTACGGGCGCCGGATCTGGTCGAGGGCCGGCTGTATGCCGTGGTTATGCCTTGTCCCCATCAAGCGAGCTTTGATGCTGAGGTTGTAGACACGAGAGGGAACTGCTACTTGCAGTTGCGGGGTTACTCCACTGTAGGACTGCCGGATGCGGTTGATGCCGAGCCGCTGAAAGCACTGCAAGCTCTTATGTCAGACGAAGTTGTCACCGCGGCGTGACCGGAATGCGACTCACCCGCTGGTCTGCCGATCGGAGTGCTTATGCAACATGAATTTCAACGCGTGGCGATCGTTAATCGCGGCGAAGCGGCCATGCGCTTCATCCACGCGGCGCGTGAGTTCAACCAGGAACATGGCACGTCCCTGTGCACCATTGCTCTCTTCACCGAGCCCGACCGCCACGCCATGTTTGTTCGTGAGGCGGATGAAGCGGTGTGCCTTGGCCCGGCGCAGGTCTTGGATCCCAACACGCAGCAGCCCAAAAGCAGCTACGTTGATTATGGACGCATTGAGCGGGCCCTGTTGGCCGCGCGCACGGAAGCGGTATGGGTAGGATGGGGATTCGTGGCCGAGCACGCTGCCTTCGCGGATCTTTGCCGCAGCCTCGACCTGGTGTTTATCGGCCCCGATGGCAACGTGATGCGGCGGCTGGGCGACAAGATCTCGTCGAAGCTCCTGGCTGAGGAGGCGCAGATACCGGTAGCACCCTGGAGCGGCGGGCCTGTAGAAACAATTGAGGACGCTGCTCGCCATGCGGAGCGCCTGGGCTATCCCCTCCTGATTAAGGCCACGGGCGGAGGCGGCGGCCATGGAATTCGCCGGGTTCGTTCGGCGGACCAACTTCCCCAGGCCTTCGAGAGCGCGCGTGCTGAAGCCTTCAAGGCCTTCGGTGACCCAACGGTTTTCATGGAACAACTGGTCGAGGGCGCCCGCCACGTCGAAGTCCAGATCATCGCGGACCACTACGGCACGACCTGGGCGGCCGGGGTGCGCGATTGCACGATTCAGCGCCGTCACCAGAAGATTCTCGAAGAGGCTCCGTCCCCTGCGCTTACTCGGGAACAGGACCAATCGTTGCGGGCGGCGGCGGTGCGCCTGAGTCAGGCCGCGTCTTACCGCAGCGCCGGCACGGTGGAATTTCTCTACCAGCCCGAGAACCAGAGCTTCTGGTTCATGGAGATGAACACCCGGTTGCAGGTGGAACACCCGGTGACGGAATGCACCACCGGGCTCGACCTTGTCAAGCTGCAGATTTACATCGCGCGCGGTGGTCGTCTAGAGGGTGAGGCACCCGGCACAAACGGTCATGCCATTGAAGTCCGGCTGAATGCCGAGGATCCGCACAACAGTTTCGCGCCCGCTCCAGGCATGATCGAGCGCTTCAGGATTCTGACAGGACCGGGCGTACGGGTCGACACCGGGGTGGCCGAAGGGGATGCCATCCCGGTCGAGTTCGATTCCATGATCGCGAAGATCATCGCCTACGGGCAGAACCGGAGGGAAGCGCTCTCACGTCTGCAACGGGCGCTGCGCGAAAGCGTGGTTGTCATAAAAGGCGGCGCCAGCAACAAGGCTTTCCTGCTGGAGTTGGTGAAACGACCCGAGGTGCAATGTGGAGACGTGCACATCGGCTGGATGGATCACTTGGCCGCTTCCGGCGAACATCTTTCCCGGACCTATGGCGATGTGGCTTTGGTGCAAGCTGCGATCGAAGCCTACAACGCGCAGTTGGCGGTGGAGCAGGTCCGCTTCTACGCGTCCGCCGTCCGTGGTCGGCCTCAAGTGCGGATTGAGATAGGACGGACCGCGGAACTACGGTATCGTGGCCATTCCTATTCGCCGAAGACGTACCGCCTCGGTCCCCGGCAATACCGCATTGAAGTGGACGGATCGCGCATCCATGCCCACCTGGATCACCTGGGCCAGTTTGAGTACTGGCTCACCGCCTTCGGGCGGCGTTTCCGGGTTGTCTCGGTGGCGCATGGCTTGAGTTACCACATTGACGTGGATGGTGTGTCGCACCAGATTGACCGCGATGATGGAGGCATGGTTCACGCGCCCGCCCCAGCGGTCGTGGTCTCCATCGGCGTTAAACCGGGAGACCTGGTGTCCGCCGGAGACCGCCTGATCGTGCTGGAAGCGATGAAGATGGAAATGCAAGTTGTCGCCCCATTCGCGGGGAAAGTTCGGCACGTGATGACCATGCCGAATGTGCAGGTCGAGACCGGAGCCCCCCTGCTGCAAATTGAACCGGAAGTCGGCAGCGATGCGGGGGCCGCAGCGGAGCGCGTCGTGTTCGGCGCGTCCCACCCCGGCAGTAATGAGGAAGCCCTCTCCGCGGGCAGCCGCCAGAGCCTGGAGGAACTGCGCCAGTTGATGCTCGGTTTTGACGTGGACCCAGCACACAGTACGCGGCTGCTCGCCGAATGGATCAAGAATTGCCCAGCGAACAGCGACGAGATTCGAGAGGCCGAGGACGAGATCCTCGACATTTTCGTGGACATCTGCTCTTTGTTCCAGCGTGACCCGCAGGTCAACTTTCAGACCAGCGGCGAGGAGCCAAGTGCTGAGGCCTATCTGCATTCCTACTTGCGGATGCTGGAGACCGGTGGCGAGGGACTTCCCCCGGCTTTTGTCGCTGCCCTTCGCCGCGCCCTGTCGCATTACGGCGTCGAAACCTTGGATCGATCGCCGCAGCTGGAAGAAAGCCTGTTGTGGATCTACAAGTCACACCAGCGGGTCGAACAGCAGATTGCCCCGGTTCTGGGAGTGCTGGAACGGCGTCTGCAGCCGGTTCCGATCCTGGCTCCGCAGGCGCAGCAAGCCTGGCGCACCCTCCTCGACCGTATGATCACGGTAAGCACCGGGCAGTTTCCGGCCGTCAGCGACCTGGCTCGGGAGGTGCGCTATCGGTATTTTGATCAGCCGCTGTTTGAGCAGGCGCGCAAGCAAGTCTATGAGCAGGTGGAGAAACAGCTTGCCTACCTGGCCGCGAACCCGGATGCCACGGACCGCCACGAGCGTGCGCGTGCGCTCGTGGAATGTCCGCAGCCCTTGGTGGCCCTGCTTTCCGCCCGCTTTGCGGCGGCCGATCCGACCATGCGTAAGTTGATGTTGGAGGCGATTACCCGGCGATACTATCGCATCCGGGCGCTCGAAAACTTCCGCATTCTGGCAGGGGACGGACAGTGCTTCGCAGCCGCCGAATACGATCATGAAGGCAGGCACATCCATGTCTTCACCACGCACACGGAGTACGAGCGGCTTTCCGAGGCGATCCACGCCTTGTCTCCTCTGATCGCCGAAGTGCCCGCGGATCACGACGTCGTCATCGACTTCTATGCCTGGCATTGCGGACGCATGGGCGATCCCGAGTCTACACAAGAAGAAATTCACGCCGTACTCAACCAGGGGGGCTTGCCTCGGCCCATCTGGCGCATCGCAGTGGAGGTAGCAGGCCCCCTCCAGGCCCAGGGCGCCGCCGGGATGCAGCACTTCACCTATCATCCCGGCGGCAACGGATATGAAGAGGACAAGCTGCTGCGCGGAATCCATCCGATGATGGCCAAACGGCTGTATCTCTGGCGTCTTCGCAACTTCAACATCGAGCGGCTCCCCTCGGTGGAAGACGTCTACCTGCTGCACGCAATCGCCCGCGACAATCCCAAGGATGAGCGGCTGATCGCGTGCGCCGAGGTGCGTGATGTAACCCCGGTCCGCGATGAAACAGGCCGCATCGTGCAATTACCGCACCTGGAGAGCATGTTGACAGAAGCCGTAGCCGGCATGCGGCTGTTCCAGTCGCGGCGTCCTCCCAACCAGCGCCTCCAGTGGAACCGGATACTGCTGTACGTGTGGCCCCCGCTCTACCTCGATCGCAGCGAGTTGCAGGATATTGCGGCCAGACTGGCGCCTGCGGCTGAAGGTCTGGGGCTGGAACAGGTCGTGGTACGCGCCCGCATACCCAACCCGGCCACTGGGGAACTGCGCGACATGGTGGTGCGCATTTCGAGCCCCGCCGGACGGGGCCTGCTCATCACTTTCCGGCCCGCGGATAAACTGCAGTCCATCCGCTCGTTACCCGAATACGACCAGAAGGTTGTCCGCATGCGCCAACGCGGACTGATCTATCCGTACGAAATCATCAAAATGCTCACTCCCGCGGAGAAACACACGCACGCGGACTTCCCCCCCGGCGACTTCCTCGAGTATGATCTCGATTCTGACGGTCGTCTGGTTCCCACCGAACGCCCCTACGGCCAGAACAAGGCCAACATCATCGTGGGCATCATCCGTAATTTCACAGCCCGGTATCCCGAGGGCATGGCTCGCGTCATGCTGCTGGGCGATCCCAGCAAGGACTTGGGCGCGCTTGCTGAACCGGAATGCCGGCGCATCATCGCCGCCCTGGACCTTGCCCAGGAGATGGGCGTGCCCCTGGAGTGGTTCCCCATCTCCGCGGGCGCCAAGATTTCCATGGACAGCGGCGTGGAGAACATGGATTGGATCGCTCGCGTTCTGCGTCGTCTGGTGGAGTTCACCCAGGCGGGCGGTGAAGTAAACCTCGTCATCAATGGAATCAACGTGGGGGCGCAGCCCTACTGGAACGCTGAGGCCAGCATGCTCATGCACACCCGCGGAATTCTGGTCATGACGCCGAAAGCGGCGATGGTGCTGACCGGCAAACGTGCGCTGGACTACTCCGGCGGCATTTCGGCCGAAGACAATCAGGGCATTGGCGGTTACGACCGCATCATGGGCATCAACGGCCAGGCGCAATACTGGGCCCGCGACATTGACGAGGCCTGCCTTATTCTCTTCCGTCACTATGAGTACACCTACGTGGCGCCGGGTGAGCGCTTCCCGCGGCGCGCGGAAACCTGCGACCCCATCGACCGCGACGTGCAAGCGTACCCTCACGGAAACGGGGAGGAAGGTTTCACTCGGGTGGGCGACATACTGTCGGAGGTGACCAACCCCGGGCGCAAGAAGTCCTTCGACGTTCGCACCGTGATGATGGCGACCATTGATCAGGATCGCATTCCACTCGAACGCTGGGCCGGCATGCGGGCAGCGGAGACGGCGGTGGTCTGGGATGCGCATCTGGGGGGCTATCCGGTTTGCCTCATCGGCATCGAATCCCGGCCGGTGCCGCGCCTGGGATTCGTGCCCGCCGACGGGCCAGACCAGTGGTGCGCGGGGACGTTGTTCCCGCAATCCTCGAAGAAGGTGGCGCGCGCCATCAACGCCGCCAGTAATGTCCGTCCGGTAGTCTTGCTGGCCAACCTCTCCGGCTTTGATGGCTCGCCTGAGTCCATGCGCAGATTGCAGCTTGAATACGGCGCCGAAATCGGCAGGGCCGTGGTGAATTTCAAAGGTCCGATTGTGTTTTGCGTAATCTCCCGCTATCACGGCGGGGCTTATGTGGTTTTCTCCCGAGCCCTGAACGAAAATCTCGAAGTGGCTGCCTTGGAGGGTACCTACGCCTCCGTGATTGGCGGCGCTCCGGCAGCGGCCGTGGTCTTCGCCGGTGAAGTGGAAGCTCGCGCCCGCAAAGACCCGCGCCTCCAGGAACTGACGCAAGCGATTGCCAAGGCCGAGGGGGCGGACAAAGGGCGCCTGCGTGCCCGCTGGGATGAACTCTTCAAAGCCGTGCACTCGGAGAAACTGGGCGAGATGGCGGCTGAGTTCGACCGCGTGCACAGCGTGCAACGAGCCCGCGATGTGGGCGCGCTGCACCATATCATTCCGCCCTCGAACCTGCGGCCGTATCTCATCCACGCGATTGAGCGGGGAATGGCAAAAGAACTGCAAACTCAGGCCGAGAAGCCGGAGGTCGTGGCGGTTGAGGCCGCCTGACGTGGCGAAGGCGGTTGGATGGACGTCTACTGGCTGGAACAGAGCGAAGCGGATGTGCCAAAGGAGGACAATTGGCTGAGCGCAGGTGAGGCCACCTGTCTGAGCGGCATGCGCTTTGTCAAGCGCCGCACCGACTGGCGACTGGGGCGCTGGACAGCGAAACAGGCCTTGGCCGCCTGCTTGCACATACCCAACCGTCCTTCAGCCCTGGCGGAAATCGAAGTGCGCGCGGCACCGTCCGGCGTCCCTGAGGTCTTTGTCGCCAACCAGCCAGCCGCCCTCTGCGTGTCGCTTAGCCACCGCGCCGGTTGGGCGGCATGCTCCCTCGCGCGCACCCCTGTAGACCTGGGTTGCGATCTGGAAACGATCGAACCGCATGGTCAGGCTTTTGTCGCCGACTATTTCACGGCCGAAGAACAGTCGCGGATCGCCCAGGTGTCCGCCTCCGACCAGCCTCGACTTGTAGCCCTGCTTTGGAGCGGGAAAGAAAGCACTCTCAAAGCCTTACACACCGGCCTTCGACTCGATACTCGGTCGGTCGTCATCCACCCGGGCGGCACCTCATTCCATGTCCATGGTTGGCAGCCGCTCGAAGTTCGCTGCGCAAATGCTCGAGTCTTCCACGGTTGGTGGCGATGTGCCGACAGCTTTGTGCGGACCGTGGTCGCAGCTCCGCCTCCGTCTCCGCCGACCCTCCTAGAAGTCCCGCACCTGAGCGGTGCCGCAACGCATTCGTGAAGCCTCACCCCTTGGCTAACAGCGGATGAACCTCGCCTGCCGCGGCGGGGCGGCGGTTGCCTTGCTTGACGGTAACCGGGTCGAGGAAGGCCATCATGTTACGCAGGAGCGCTCCGACGCGCTCAATCTCGTGCTCCTGCTCACGCTGGCGTGTTGCTTCAAACCACTTCCTTCCCGACTCGTTCTCGGCAATCCACTTTCGAGCGTAGCTTCCGTCCTGGATCTCCCGCAAGATCTGCCGCATCGTCTGCCGGGTCTGCTCCGTGATGATTCGCGGCCCGGCAGTGTAATCGCCGTGCTCAGCTGTGTCACTGACGGAATAGCGCATGTAATTGAGACCGCCGCGATACATCAGGTCCACGATCAGCTTCAATTCGTGCATGCATTCGAAGTAGGCGATCTCCGGCTGGTAGCCCGCTTCCACCAGCGTTTCGAATCCGGCTTTGACCAAGGCGCTTACTCCTCCACAGAGAACAGTTTGTTCGCCGAAGAGATCGGTCTCGGTTTCCTCAGCAAAGGTGGTTTCGATCACGCCTGCACGGGTTGCACCCAGCCCCTTGGCATACGACAGAGCCAACTGCCTTGCGGTTCCGCTGGCATCCTGATGCACCGCCAGCAGGGCTGGGGTGCCACCCCCTTCGAGGAACACTTCGCGCACGCGATGTCCGGGGGCCTTGGGGGCAATCATGGAAACATCCACGTAGGAAGGAGGGGTTATGGTGCCAAAGCGAATGTTGAACCCGTGGGCAAACATCAGCGTCTTTCCGGCCGTTAGATGCGGTGCAATCTCCTGCCGGTAGACGGACGGCTGGGCCGTATCCGGCACCAGGATCATGATGACGTCGGCCCAGGAGGCAGCGCTTGCAACCGGCGTTACGGTCAGCCCCTGCGCCTGCGCTTTGGCGCGAGATTCGCTCTCCGGAGCCAGGCCCACTCGAACCTGCACGCCGCTGTCCTTCAGGTTGAGCGCGTGAGCATGTCCCTGAGAGCCGTACCCGAGGATGGCCACTTTCTTGTCGAGGATCAGCGCCAGATCCGCCGCACTGTCGTGAAACATGTTCGCCATGAGCATTCCTTTCAAAGCGGGTTTCTAAACCGAGTATTGAACATCGTCGTCTGCTGCCATCTGGGAAAGCGTATTCGCCGTTGTCACCGCCGAAGAACATTTGGCGCCACGCCGCATGGCGACGATGCCGGTGCGCACCATTTCCAGTACGCCATAGGGGCGCAGCACCTCCAGCAGGCCATCAATCTTGTCTTCGCCGCCGGTGATTTCGATGATGAGAGATTCGGGTGCAACGTCCACCACGCGCGCCCGGAAAACGCTGGCCAGTTCGAGCACGTGCGAGCGGGCCTCGTGCGTGGCCGCCACCTTGATCATCGCCAGGTCGCGCACGATGGCCGGCTCGTTGGTGATGTTTTCCACCAGCAGCACATTCACCAGTTTGTAGAGGTTGGCCTCGATGCGGCGCGCCTGATCCAGGTCAGCATCGACGGTGATGGTCATGCGCGAAACCTCCGGCTTTTCCGTCCGCCCCACCGTCAGCGAGTCAATGTTGAAGGCACGGCGTCGAAACAAGGACGCCACCCGAGTCAACACGCCTGGCTTGTTTTCCACGTAGACCACGTATGTGTTCAGCATAGGGTTGATTTACTCGTCCGCAGCGGTCTCCACGATGGGGCTGGGCCGCCGGATCATTTCATGCAGGGAGGCGCCCGCCGCCACCATGGGGTAAACCGTGTCTTCCTGCTCCACCTGGAAATTGATCAGCACCGGCCCCGGGTGCTGCCGGGCCGATTGCACCGAGGGCACTACCTGAGAACGCTGGGTCACGGTCGCATTCCGGATCCCGTAAGCCTCCGCTATCTTTGCGAAATCCGGGTTCAGCAGCGGTGTGGCCTGATAGTTGCGCTCGTAAAAGAATTCCTGCCACTGGCGCACCATGCCGAGATAGCCGTTGTTGACAATCGCAATATTGATTTTCAGGTTCTCCTGCACCAGGGTGGCGAGTTCAGGCATGGTCATTTGAAAGCCGCCGTCGCCAACCACTACCCAGACTTCCGCATCGGGACGGGCCACCTTGGCTCCGATGGCCGCGGGCAGGGCAAATCCCATGGTGCCCAATCCTCCGGAGGTGATCAGCGAACGGGCCTGCTCGTGCTTGTAGTACTGCGCTTCCCACATCTGGTGCTGGCCCACGTCGGTGACGACCACGGTGTTGCTATCTCGCGTCTCTCGCCAAAGGTCGTTGATGACGTGCGCAGCGTAGAGATGCCCATTGTCTGGGAGGTTCTGAATGTCGCGGACCGCCGACTGGCCTTTGAGCCCGTCAATGAAATCCAGCCACTCGCTGCGGTTGATGGATTCGATTTTCGGCGACAACTCGCGCAATACTTCCCGCAAATCACCCACCAGCGCCACATCCACTTTGACGTTCTTGTTAATCTCCGCCGGATCGATCTCTACATGTATCTTTTTGGCATTGGGGGCATAGGTCTTCAGGTTTCCCGTTACGCGATCATCGAAACGCATACCCAAAGCGATCAACAGGTCGGCTTCCTGGATGGTGTGGTTGACCCAGGCTTCTCCATGCATTCCCATCATGCCGAGGTTCAGCGGATGAGACGCCGGCAACGCGCCCAGACCGAGCAGGGTGAGGGCCACCGGGATGCCGGCGCGTTCCACCAGGTCACGCACCTCCCGCATGGCTCCGGAAACAACCGCGCCATGGCCCAGGAGAATCAAGGGCCGCTTCGAGTTGTGAATCAGCTCAAGCGCCTGTTCATATTCTCGGGCGGCGGGAGAAAGATCGGGGCGATATCCCGGCAATTGCGGCTTCGCACCCTCCCAGTCGAACGGGCAAGCTGACTGCTGCGCATCCTTGGTAATGTCCACCAGAACCGGCCCCGGCCGTCCCGACCGCGCCACATAAAATGCTTCGCGCAGGGTGCGGGCTAACTCCTCGGCGTGCGTCACCAGGTAATTGTGCTTGGTAATCGGGAGAGTGATTCCGGTAATATCGGTCTCCTGAAATGCGTCCGAGCCGATCAACTTGCTCCCCACCTGGCCAGTAATACAAACAATCGGAGAGGAGTCCATCATGGCGGTGGCTATGCCTGTCACCATGTTGGTCGCTCCCGGTCCGGAGGTGGCCACGGCGACGCCGACCTGCCCGCTGGCGCGTGCGTAGCCGTCAGCCATGTGCGTCGCACCCTGCTCATGACGTACCAGCACGTGATGAATCCGGCTGTGCTTGAGCGCATCGTAGGCCGGCAGGATGGCGCCTCCCGGATAGCCGAAGACATGGGTCACACCTTCGCGTTCCAGGCATTCCCAAAGAATCTGCGCTCCCGTCTTCATCATCCGATCCCTTCTCCTTTGCCCTGCCTGGTCCCGAACTGCACTGCTGTTGTCCAGGTCACACGCCCCAGAGATAATCTTCCTGCTGCTCGCCTTCGTGACTAGTGGCCATTGCGGTTCGAGTGCTGCCCTCACCATGTGCCGGACGCACAATCGAGACCGGAAGCGCCTCGCCTTGGCCTACCGGGGAACTGCGCGATGGCTCGGGTGGGTGGAGCGGAGACCAGCGCTCCGAGCGCACCTGCCGGACCAGGGCTGTAACGTGACTATTGTCCACCGCCTTGACCTGGTCGGCCAGGGCGAGGAAGCGGCGATAGACGCCATCCAGTTCGTGGCGGTCTAGTCGGAAGCCCAACTGCTCGCAACGCAAGCCGAGTGCATGGCGTCCGGAGTGTTTGCCCAGCACCAATCGCGTGCACGGAACTCCAACGGACTGCGGTGTCATGATCTCGTAGGTCAAGGGATTCTTGATCATACCGTCCTGGTGAATACCCGCTTCGTGTGCGAAAGCATTACGTCCGATGATGGCCTTATTGGGCTGCACCGGCACCCCGGTGATTTCAGTCAGCAACTGGCTTGCGGGAAAGAGTTGCTCGCTGACCACCATGGTACGGTAAGGATAACGGTCCGGTCGCACCCGCATCGCCATCACGAATTCTTCCAGCGACGCATTCCCGGCACGCTCCCCAATGCCATTGACGGTACATTCCACTTGTCGTGCCCCGGCACCTACGGCGGCCAGGGAGTTCGCAACCGCGAGACCGAGGTCGTCATGGCAGTGCGCCGAGATAGTAACTTGCTCGATCCCACGCACCCGCCGCCGCAGCATCTGAAGCAGTTCGGCGAACTCTGCAGGAACCGCATATCCCACGGTATCAGGAATATTGACTGTGGTCGCCCCCGCTTCGATCACCGCTTCCAGCACCTGGCAAAGAAAGTCCGTGTCCGAGCGGGTGGCGTCTTCCGGCGAGAATTCTACGTCTTCGCACAGCGACTTGGCCAGGCGTACGGCATCGCGCGCGCTCTCCACACACTCCCGGCGCGAAATTTTAAGCTTGTGTTGGAGGTGAATGTCGGAAGTGGCCAGGAAAGTATGGATACGTGGCCGAGCGGCTAGCTTGACGGCCTGCCAGGCGCGTTCAATGTCATCCCGACAACAGCGCGCCAGGACCGCAATTACGGGCCGGCGAATGTCGCCGGCTACAGCCTGAACCGACTGAAAGTCGCCATCCGAAGAAACGGGAAACCCCGCTTCGACGACATCCACGCCCAAGCGGTCGAGCTGGTACGCCAGGCGCAGTTTTTCCGCTGCCGTCATGCTACAGCCCGGCGACTGCTCCCCGTCCCGCAGGGTTGTGTCGAATATTCTTACCTGCTCTCGTTCTGACACGTTGCTCCTCCTGGCCGGACAATCGAGCCCCCCGGTGAACGGCGGGGTCTCGAAGGCTTCTGGCCACTAAAAAGTGAAAGGGCCATCGTCCTCTGGTGGATGATGGCCCTTGCGGAAACCTGTTAGGCTACGTCTTTTGCCGCTTTATCATCCACCGCGTCTTAGAGGTGCAAGCACCAGGCCAGGAATGGCCACTCTAAGGGCGAGCAGACGCAGTCGCACCTCCCCTGAAGTCGCGTTGGTTGCCGATAGCTTCATTTGGGACAACAATATCCTACCTCTTGCCTTTGTTCCGCACTCTAGATCAGCGAGGAAGAGTCTGTCGAATTCAAATTTCCGCGCCTTCGAATCAGTTTCTTCGATAGCTCTCGCATCGCCCTCATACCATGTGGCTCGTATGTTGGCGCCCACTACGGACTTAGAGACCCAGTAGGCATGCGCTCTGCGCCCAACCCCGTCGTGCACAGGGGGAAGAAGCGGAACGGATTTTGGCTGGCCGAGTGGCCACGGCCCCTGAGCCTACGAGACAAGCGCCACTCCGGTCACGGGAGCAAGAAACCCCTCAGGTCCCAGGTACCACAGCCCCGGATTGTCTATTCAGCCTTAATGGGAGAGTCATCGAGCAGCCGAAGTAGCCAACCTGGACCAGGCTCCAAAAGCCTACGCAAAGTCATTTCTCGCAGGTCCAAAGAAAAATCTAGCGGACCGGCCCCATGTTGAAGGTGACCTTAACGGAGCGGTCGGAGTTCATGATGACGCCACACGAGCTGACGCCGGGACAGGCCCTGCCGGCGAACGTCGAGCCGGCGGCTGCGTTTGCTACCAGCGTGACCGTCGTATTGCTGGCAAGGAATTTGGAGTCAACGCTGTGGCAAAGAGCCTTGTCATCTTCCTCGCTGGTCGTCTAGGCAGCCGCCTTGGAACCGTTGAACATGGAGGGACGGGCTCTCGGGAGAGAACCGGCAAAACGCGCAGCTTAGTGCCAGTAACGAGGCCCGCCCCAGACGGTTCGCTGCGAACCACCAGTCTGCTCTCGAACTCACCTAGTCTTTGGGATGAATTCTTCGGGCCGTCGCAGTCAACACAAAACCTGGGGTGGTAAAGACCGCGCCAGCGCCGTTGGCATTATCGGTCCACACCAAATTCACAGTTGACGTGCGCGTGTCCGGTTGTACCAGCACGGTGAAGCTGCCGGTACAGTCCGGATTTACGGTGTATGTCCCCGAGTAAGTCTCATCCAGAGCGCTGCCGGCAACGACGCGGGTTTGGGTCCCGCTGACGTTCCCGTTCCGGTCAAAGGTGATCCTGCCTGCTGCCGCGGCCGGAACGAATGCTCCGGTCGGAGTAGCGACAAATCCAGCGGTGGTGTAGCCGTAACTTCCGGCCACACGAGCGAACGAACATGGCTCCGCCTGCGCCGGCAGGGTTGCCGCCAGACACAGCGCGAGGCCAGAAGCAAGTAGAGTTGCGGTTGCGAGTAAACGGTGTTTCATGTTTCCTTTCCTCCTAACGACGGTTGACAGTTGCACTCGATACCCGTGCCCTGTATGCGAAAGTTGAAATGCGATTCTTCCTTGGTTCGCCATGCCCAAAACCTAGGTCACACACCCGCCGCCAACCAACCTCGCGATTCTCTGCTCCGCTCACTGAAATCCGTCAATGCCCAGCATCTCTTCTGTTTCACCTCTGCCCTTATGGCGCTATCTCATTGACAGCGCGGCGAGTTAGGCGATCGTCTCTCCTTGTTCAGTTTCGGTGGTAGACTTCCCGGAACCTGACTTGGGGTGGCCGGCGTGGGGGATGTGCAGCCTAACGGTTCGGTGGTTCGCTTTAGCGTCTTCGAACTTGACCTGCGCGCTGGAGAACTCCGTAAGCAGGGCGTCAGGATCAAGCTACAGGAACAGCCCCTCCAAATTCTCCAGATTCTGCTGGAGCGACCCGGCGAGTTGGTTACGCGGAAGGAACTGCAGAGGCGTGTCTGGCCGGCTGACACTTTCGTCGATTTCGATCACGGACTTTACAACGCCATTAAGAAACTGCGCGAGGCTCTGGGAGACGAATCCGCTACACCCCGCTTCATCGAGACCCTCCCCAAGCGGGGGTACCGATTCATCGGAAATTTAAACGAAAACGGCAGTACGGGTTCCGTCCGTGAAACCGGGACAGCAGAAGGCGTGCCGACCTCGTCTTTCGTTCACCGGCTCTGGAAAATTCATGCGCTAGTGGCGATGGTACTCATAGTCGGTGCACTCGCTGTCCTTCGGTTCCCTATGATGGTCCAACCGACGTCTGCTTTAAGCCGCTCTCAGCCACCCAAGTCCAATGCTCGAGAAGATTGTCTTGAGGGGCGCTACCATGCGGATCAGGCTTACGAAGCGGTTGTATTCAAGTCTGGGAGCATGAAAAAAAGTGAAGACGAATTTGCCAAAGCTGTTCTTTTTCTGGAACGGTCCATTGAGGAAGATCCGAGCTACGTTCCCGCCTATCTCGGATTGGCCAAGGCGGTTATGGGAGAGCCACCGCATGTCGATCTTGCTCCCAAAGCGCGGGCCGCGTTGATAAAGGCCTTGGCTCTCGATGAAGGTAATCCAGAGGCTCATCTGCTGATGGCCAACTACCTATGGTTCAAGCTTGAGGGTGGATGGGATGAACCAGAGAATCACTACAAGAAAGTGATCGAATTGCGCCCGGATTTCGCCGCAGGCCACGAGGCCTACGCTGAATTCCTCGACGACCTCGGGCGATTCGAAGCGGGGATGAAGGAGCATCAGAAGGCACAAATGCTGGATCCGGATACAGATTATCTGAGTTTATCTCCGCTGACGCCCCGTGCACTCCAACTGGAACGGGCACGAAACTACATGCGGGTGAATTCTCCCAGCGGTGCCGATTATTGGACGCGTGGCGAACTGGAATTCGAAGCAGGTCAATATTCCGATGCCGTCGAGGATTGGACCACGGTAGCGCGGATTTACGGTTGGAATGAGGAGGCAGAAGCGTGGGAGCGCGCATATGCGAGAGGAGGGTCGCAGGCTCTGATCGCAGAGGTGCTAAGGGTTGTCGATGGAGTTGCACGAGAGCGCTATTTCCCCAGAGACATGATCATTGATGTCCACCGATATGCGAGGGATCGGGATGGGACGCTGGCTTGGCTGGCGACTGCCGCCAAAGAACTCAACCCCGTGGTTCATCACCTGCGATCCGACCACCGATGGGATCCCTACCGCTCCGATCCCAGATTTCAAGCGATCGCCAGACAGGAGGTTGGGCTACCCTAGCGGCTTCAGTTACACCACCTCGCGGCCAAGTGGAGGGGGGAGTCACTCGTTCTCTCAGCTTCACTCTGGGAGCCCCGCGGAGTGTGGAGTTCGGTCTTAGCATTCCGAAGCCGTGTTCTCGAGTGAGATATTAGCGACTCTTGGGATGACACCGTTTATTTGGTTTTTGCGTATTGCTTCAGCTGCTCTTTTTGTTCTTTCCTCAAAGCTTGAAGCTTGTCCCACTGTTCCACCGAGAGCCAAGGTTTCATCTGCTTGTCCGAATCCAGCACGATCTGCTGGAGTTTGGCAAGTTTTTCCTTTCGCGACAGGCCAGAATTGGCGCGTATCTCCTCCAGCAATCCCACCTCCTGCTCGGCGATCGGTTTCAGCTTGGCTTGCTGGTCCGGCGTCAAGTCGAGTTTGGTGGTGAGATTCTCCATCTTGGTGGTGAAGTAGGCAGTCCCTCCCGCTTTCACGGCATTAGCCTCGCGGCTGTCCAGCTGCCAAGCACGACAGAGGGTGGGCAGCGAAACCCACAGAACCGCTGCAGCCAAACACAGGGATAGTCTCATCGGCAACTCCTTTAGGGCCGGTTCGTGAACCGAATTGTACTCCGAAGACGCAACCGACCGCTCTGCCTGTCGCAAAGCTCAGAACCTCTCCCGCGCCGTACACAAATGGCTCTTCCGCCACACAACTGACAGTTCTTCGCTGTTCAGGTTGCGGTCATTGCATTCGGGAAAAGGAACCGATGCCCCGATTTTGTCGGGCCACTAGGGCAGTTGACACTCCCCACGCCTCAAGGCAGGGGATTCTTGCTTCAATCGAGACGGCTGGCTTTCGCCAGTCTTAGACCTCGTCCACAAGCGTTTCGACTCTCCATGTATCCCACGGCGAGGATTCTCAAGAACCTCGTCTGGCACATTCTGGGCAGCATTCAGATTCCCCGATACGCCATGCCCAGGATGGCAGGCGCTTTCGTTCGGGAAGGTAAGCCACCTTTTATCTTGCATACACCATCCCTGAGGCCTGATACGGTGGATCGGAGATGGTACGAATATACGCGATCAGTGCCTGAATCTCCGTTTTGCTCAAGGTAAAGCCATAGGGCGGCATCAAGGCCGACTTGTTCAGGGCTGGGCCGCCATGGTCGATGATGGCGAACAAATCGGCGTCATTGAGCTTGTTAAGGGTGCCACCTTCGGTGAAGGGATGTGGCTTCACTTCCAGATTGTCGTAGTTCGAGACGCGTTCGGGCGTCGACTCCGGGTTGTGGCAGCGCGCGCAATATTTGTCGTCCAGGATCTGTCCCAGTTGACGCTGGTAGTCCAGCGCAATCTCCTCCACTTTCACATCAATCTTCTTCTGTGCCTTGGACATAGTGCTAGCCACAAGCTGGTAACGACCCGCCATCGCGCCGAGCGTGACGTTCGTCGAGAACTGGCCGCCAGAATCGGTAAGCCCGTTGGGTGGATCGAAGCGAACGCCCACTGGCCCGCTGAAAGTAACCGCCGCTCCAGCAACCCCATTCCCGGAGTCGTCGTTGACCTCGACGGTCAGCGGTTGGGGAAACGTGGTTCCCACGGCTGCAACCTGCTTGCCGCCACTAGACTCCACAATCGCAACCCCGAACGCTGTCGGAGCCGGAGCTCGAGCGGCTGAGACAGGGTTGCGTGCACAACCGCAGACCGACAGGGCCAGGGCAAAAACCATGACGGATAACAGTGGTTGTCGTCTCGTCATGGCTTGGCCTCCGGCTTGCTTGATCCCTTCTGCATCATCAGGAACGCGGTCAGGGCCTTGGCATCGTCATCGCTGAGGTTACGGTTGGGTTCCACGGTTCCTGCTCGCAGTGACTGCGGGTTCTTCAACCAGTGATACACCCATGCGGCAGTAAGACGCGCCCCGACACCCGTCAGGGTGGGGCCGATGTAACCCTTATCGGCGTTCGGGTCTACGATGTGGCACGACTGGCAAGCATACTTGGAATAGAACAGTTGTCTCCCCTGTTCGACCTGGGTGGCAGGATAGCCCGAGTCCGGCATCGAATCGCGGTCAAATTCCGGCGTCTGGTAGACGGTCATGATGTAATCGCTGAGCGTACCGATCTCTTCTTCCGTCAGGTTGAACTTGGGCATGCGCCGAATCAGGGAAGGCCGCAGCGTGCCGGGATTCCGGAAAAAATCCTCGAGCCATTTCCGTTGCACCGAGCTGCCTTCCCACGTGAGGTCGGGCGCCATGTCTCCACCCCGGCCATAGATGGTGTGACAACTGAAACAGCCTAGATCCGCCATGAGCCGCCCGGCTTTGCCGGCGGGCTCGTAATGGGATGCGGGCGACGCCGGCACCATGAGCGACGGCGGTAGAGTCTGTGCGCGCTCGTTGTGCGCCAACAGCGCCGTCGTCAGCGCATCGATCTGCGCGGTGGTGAAGGTGTACTGCGGCATCTTCAAGCCGGCTGCAAACGATCGGGGCTGGCGTATCTTGCCCGCAATGTAGGCCGGCAGTGTGTGCGGCATCCCGGCCACGAAGATTAGCTGAGAGACGGGCTTGCTGCCGATGTGCGTCAGTTCTGGGGCAAAATTCTCCGGCTTCTTGAGGCCGCCGATCTCATGGCAGGAAGTGCACCCATACTCCATGACCAGGCTTTTGCCGTGCGCGATTTGCTCCGGTGTGGCTGGCTCCAGGCGTACGTTGGCCAGGAGATCGGAATCGGTCTTGGCTTCCAGAAAACCTTGCAGTGTCGCGACTTGCTGATCATTGAACCGGTAGTGCGGCATCTCGGTTTTCAGATCGTAACTGCGGGGATTCCGAATCCACGCCCGCAGCCACTCCGGCTTCACCTTGGTCCCTATACGGGTCAGTTCGGGTCCTAGATTGCCGCCCACCAGATTCCCGGCTGCGTTTTGTACGGCGTGACAGGAAGCGCAGAACGACTCCCCGTACAAGATCGCACCGGCGGAAGGATCCGCGATCTTTTGCCCGCTGGGCGGCGCGGTGTCTCCTTGAAGCGGCGTGCTGTTTGCGGTGAGGAAAGCGGAAATGTCGCGAATCTCGTCCTCTTTCAGCTGGAAGTTGGGCATGGTCGCGGAAACTGCGTAGGCCTGCGGGTCTTTCAACCAGGCGTAAATCCACTCGCGCGAGGTCTTGTCGGCCACATGACTCAGCGAGGGTGCATCTTGCGTTGCCTTCATGGTCGCGCCAACAGGTAGCTTGATCACGTGGCATTCGACGCAGCCGTAACGCGCCAACAGTTCGCGGCCTTGGTTGAGTTGTGGAGTGCTCACCAGTCCCGCATGGTGACACTGTCCGCAGCCCGACTCCATATAGCGTGCCGGAAGGATGGGCTGTTCCCAGGCCAAGGTACTGCTGTGCGCTTCTTCGACCGTGGTGGCCGCTCCCTGCCCGCGATGACACATGACGCAGCCGAATTCTTCCAGGGAGTGCGGAATTATCGGATGCTTGCCGTAAGGCTGCGTGCTCACGTCCGCCAGGCTGGCCTCGCTCAATCCGACGTGACAGCTCGTGCATCGGTCGGTGATACCCAGATCGGGATGCCAGATCTGGTGAATGCCCGGCTGGAAGTGGCGTTGCAGGGTAACCGCTTCGCCTCTACCGCGGATCAGGCGCAAATAACCATTCTGGTAGTGGCGCCACTCGCTGAAGTAGTTCTTGGCCGGCGCGATGGCCAGCAACACCAATAGCAAGGCGCTCACCACACCGAAGGCGCGTGTGGGATCTCCCAACAAGTTCTGCCAGGAGAAAGGCGACCTAGGGTTGGGGGATTGCACTTAACTCCTCCCGGGCCACACCCAGGACCAGCCCGGTCCACGGAAGAATGTGCCCACAGCGGTCAGCACCACCAGTTCGAACAAAAACCACGTCATGATCCAATACGACAACGACTTGGAAGCCAGGTACCGGCGAAACGGAGAACGCGATTGCGGAGAACTCTGGGCCGCAACCACCATGAAGCTGGCCACCAGTAGCGTCGGTACCACAGCCACGTAAACGCGAAAGACCAGCAAGAAAACCAGGAAGGCCCCGATCACGACATAGAAGATCCTCAAACGCCGCGCTCGATCCTTCAGAAACAGACCCTCGGCCTCGACGTTGATGTTGAAGTAGGGAATCACCACCAGCGCGATGATCACCAGGCCCGGAACCAGAATCCCCGCTACCACCGGAGGGAAGTAGTGCAACATCTCCTGCAGGCCTAGGAAGTACCACGGTGCCTTGGCCGGATTGGGCGTGTGCGAGGGATCGGCAATTCCCTCGAGCGGGGCGTTGAACAGCAGGGCAACCGTCACCAGAACAATCGACATTAGCTCGATGGCTACCGCCGCCCGGAACAGGACTTCGGGAAAGGTCTGGACCCTGTCTTCGTCGACCACTCGGACCTGGGCGGATGTCCGCCGCGTCAGGAAAACTACGCGCCGCGGTGCCTTGCGGGCATTCGAGTCCATGCCGGCTACGAAATCTTTTCCGTCGCTCATGGTGCCCCCTTGGCCAGGACCGCGTTGTTCCGAGCGCCTGCGGGTTCGCTCGAGTGGGCGTACAGGCCCCCATCCTTGCGGATCCGCCAGAAGTGAATCGCGATGAACAGAATCGCCGTCAACGGCAGGATCATGCAGTGCAGCACGTAGAATCTCAGCAGTGCGTTCGCGTTTACCTGGTTTCCGCCCAGCAGCAGGAAATGAATCTTGTTACCGATCACCGGTGCTGCCGACGCGATGTTCGATCCCACCGTGATCGCCCAGTAGGCCAGCTGGTCCCAGGGCAGGAGATAGCCGGTGTAGCTGAGCAACAGCGTCACCAGCAGCAGGATGACTCCGATGACCCAGTTGAATTCGCGGGGCGGCCGATAGGCTCCCCGATAAAAGACCTTGAACATGTGAGCAAACACCAGAAACACCATGGCATGTGCCGACCAACGATGCAGGTTGCGCAGAAACAGCCCGGAAGAAACCACAAACTGCAAGTCCTTGGTGTCGGCATAGGCCTGTGGCACCGATGGGTGGTAGTAAAGCATCAGCAAAATGCCGGTGGTCACCAGGATGAGAAACGTCCCGAACGTCAGCGTGCCCAGGTACCAGGTCGAGCTGAAGCTCAGCATTCGTACCCGCACCTTGGTAGGGAACAGGTGGAGGAACACGTTCTGCTGAACCGCCAGCGAACGTTTCAGAGTGCTCGATCCGGTGCCGCTGCGGAAGATCGAGCGCCACACCCGGGTTTCGCGCAACTCCTCGAAATACTGATCCACTGTCTTGGCCATGCTCAGACCCTCAGGTATTCCATGGGGCGGATGATGGTTGCGCGATCTACCAGGAGATCGCCGTCATCGCTCAGCCATGTCCGCAACCAGGGCAGCGACCTCGGTGCTGGCCCCTCGATCTTCTCTCCGTCGCGCTTGAACTTGCTGCCGTGGCACGGACAAGCAATGATGCCCAGTTCGGGCTTCCAGGCGGTGAGACAGCCCAAATGGGTGCAGATCGCGCTCAGCGCAAAAAAACCTTCCCTGCCGTGGATGAGGTAGATGCCCGAGTTCACATCGAGCGTGACCGAGTCCACCGGGTAGCTCTCCGGCTTGCCCGCGTTTACGATCGGCGAGGGTTCATAGAGCACGTTAGGCGAAAGGAACTGGTAGGCAAACACCGCTGTGCCCGCGGCTGCGATGCTCAGCGAGCCCAGCCCCAGTTTCACAAAGAACGCGCGGCGGTCGAACTCGCCGCCCGTTTCCGGCTTGCTCTCGTGCGTTTCCTCTGGCATGGTTACCTCACGACCTCGCGTGTGCTTTCTCTCGGAGACCGGCGTCGACCGCTTCAACCGAGATCAATCCCGTCGGCTCGGCCGGGAGCAAGTGGTACGACTCCATCGTGATGGTGCCTACGGGGCAGCGCATGGCGCACAGCCCGCAGCGAATGCAGCGGGTTTCATCCTTCAGCATCGCCGAGCCGGTGATGTGGCCTAGCTCGTCCGCCGCGACCTCGCCTAGTTCCATTCCGAAGTGTTCCTGCTCCGCGCGAATGGCCCCCACCGTCTCCGGTGGAAAGTCGATACGCTCGAGCGACACCAGCTCCAAGCAGTCTTCCGGGCAGACGTCCACACAGCCGCCGCACAGAATGCACGAGGTGCCGTCTTCTTCGCAGCCCTCGAAGATGGTGTTAACCCAGCAATGCAGGCATCGCTGCGCCTCTTCCCTCGCCGCTCGCGGGTCATAGCCGATCTCCACTTCGGTCACGCCGGTGCGCCGTTCGAGCGGCAAGGTTGGGATAGGCTGGCGAAAGATGTCCATGAAATCGAGCGGCATGGAATGGCGCTTGAGGATCTCGACCTCAATCACCGGCTCGGGATGCTTGCGTCCCTGCAGGTACTCATCGATGCCAATAGCTGCCCGCTTCCCGTCGGCCACGCAGTCGATGATCAGTCTTGGTCCGAATACGCAATCGCCGCCGGCGAAGATGCCTGCCGCAGAGGTCATCAGCGTCTGCGGGTTTACTGCGATCAGCCCGCGGGGCGAGATCTCCACATCGTCTTGAGGCTTCAGGAAGTCCAGGCGCGGGGCCTGTCCAATGGCCATGATGATCGTGTCGCACTCGATGATGCTCTCGCTGCCCTCGTAAAAGGCCGGGTTGAAACGTCGGTTTTCATCGAAGACCCACTTGGTCTTGAGCGTTTCCAGACCGACCACGCGCCCGGCTTGACCCAGAAAACGCTTCGGCCCGAAGCCCGGATGGAGTATGATGCCTTCGGCTTCTGCCTCTTCAATCTCTTCGAGCGCTGCCGGCATTTCGTTGCGCCCTTCCAGGCAGACGATGTTTACCTCGCGCGCCCCTAAACGCAGTGCCGATAGGGACACGTCCACCATTTCGCGGGTCGCGACGGCGCTGACGCTCTCGGCCGAGGGCTCCACGGCTTCCACCCCGGCAGCGTGCTGCTTGACGACCTCGCGGGCCGCGGAACGAGCCACATCCATGGCTACATTGCCACCCCCAATCACCACCACTTTTTTCCCGATCGTGAACTTGTAGCCCAGATTGACGTTGAGCAGGAAGTCGATGCCCTTGTGTACGCCGTCCAGATCGACACCGGGAAGCTTCAGGTCCCGGCTGCGGTGGGCGCCGACCGCGATCAGTACTGCGGCAAAACCCTGGTGCCTCAGGTCTGACAACAGGAAATCCCGGCCCGCAGCGTGATTCAGCTGGAGGGTGATATCTCCCGTTTCCAGAATCTCGCGCACTTGCGCTTCCACCACATCGCGGGGCAGACGGTACTCCGGAATCCCCAGGTAGAGCATTCCTCCAGCCACAGGAGCTGCTTCAAAGATGGTGACCGAATAACCCATCAAGGCCAGATCATGGGCAGCGGACAGACCCACTGGACCGCCTCCGACCACCGCCACTCGCTGGGAAAGCTTCGCCTGCAACCGGCCGCGGTTGACATCGATGGGGTGCTTCGATTCGGGTCCGCATCTCTCGGTTAGAAAGCGCTTGAGGGCCCGGATCGAAATGGGCCTATCGATTTCGCCGCGGCGGCATGCCGTCTCGCAGGGGTGCGCACACACCCGACCGCAGATCGACGCCAGTGGATTCGGATCGCGGGCGAAGTGGTACGCCTCTTCAAAGCGCCCCTCCGCGATTAACCCGATATATCGCCCGGCGTTGGTGTGGGCCGGGCATGCCATCATGCAGGGGAAATTGGTGTTCAGCCAGTCCCCATCGACTCTCTTATCTTTGAATCGCTTCAGCATGAGGTGATGCCAGTTCGCTTTCTTCACTCCATGGACAGCAAATTCACATCGATAGGGAGAACTGGGAAACGGCGGCAGGGATCGCCGTTTCCCAGTTCCCTTACTTGCTTAGGGTGAAGTCCGCCTTGGTATCGCCGGCCACGTTCACTGCCTTGGATTGGTTCTTGGCGCCCTCATGCCAGGCAACCACGGTGTAGCCACCGTCCGGAACGTTTTCGATCTTGTACTCGCCGGACTTGTCGGTAATCGCGAAATACGGGGTGGGTGAAACAATGATGAAGCCCGACATCTCCGGGTGCACGTTGCACAGCAAGGGCACCGCTCCGGGATTGTCGAACTTGAAGGAGCGTTTTTCTCCCTTCGGCCACGTGCCCAGGTTGTGGGTCAGCTTCTTGTTGCCGCCGACGGAAGTCCAGAAGACGTTGTGCGCTACCGAGTCGCTGTTCAGGAAATCCACGGTGGTACCCACCTGCACGACCGTGAGGTGTGGTTGGAAGATGAGTCCTTTTTGGTCAACGACCGGATGGGCGGTAGGGGCGGGAAAAGTTTTGCCCTGAACGGTATCGACGTAAACCACGGATTCACCGGAAACACCGGAGACTTTGCCACTGATGGTTCCTGCGCTGGCCGCCACACTGGCCCCCAGAATTATGACTGCTGCGATCCTCACACTCGATTTCATTTCTTCTCCTCGAAAACTAGGAATAGCGGGAAGGCAGCCTCCCCGATTTCTGTTCTCCGGCAAGCTGCTACAGATTATGCATTTAGCTGTTCAACCTCGTCCCTTGCATTGCTGCGTGGGATGAGTGTCCGTGAGAGGCAACCGGACTGGCTGCGACACCCGTCACAGTTGCATGTGACGGCTATCACGGGAATCTGTTCGGGGATACTAGGCCGACTGAGTACAAATGGGGCAGTTGACCCGATTGAGGGGAACGAGAGGACACGGCAGGATTGGCCCAGCTTTGGGTTTCAACCCTCCATGTGACTGCAGTCAAGCCGAGTCAGTCAGCCTAGGCTGGCTGGCGCGCTCGTGCTCCCGCCTGTTAACTGAGGTAAGTCCAACAAACCGGCGGCATTACTGTCGGTTGGAAGGAGTCAGTACAAGACATCAATGACTGCCAGCATCCAGGCATGCCCATATCTCGAGGTTAAGCCCGCCGGTAGGACCGAAATGTGTGCCCCGGCTTACAGTCGATCGAATCACATGATCTGGACGCAGCTACCGTTCACCCTGAGGATGCTCCTACTTGCCGGCCGCGACCGCTGGCTTGACTCCCTCGGCCGCCTTCCGGAGATCGTCCACGGGACTGGAATCAAGCTCGTAAAGCGCCGGCTCATTCTCCCGCCGCGCTACGTAGCTGTTGCCCGACTTCGAAATCAGGACCTTTTCCACCCGCTTTGCGTCATTGGAGACGACGGTCGCCTCAATCTCGGGCTGGGTAAACCCGGAGTCCACGAACTTGTTCGCCGTCAGGTCGCGGAGCTTCGAAATGAGTTCCTGCACGCTCCCCGCGTCTAGTTTCTTCCCGTCGGCTCCCCACCAGTCCGCGCCGCCTTTGGTCACGAAGTAAGCTTTTGCCCCACTGTGTATTTCAATCTTGTCGGGATCGCTGTATCCGAAGTCGAACAGCTTCTTGTTGCGGAAGTCGTCCAGACTTTTGTCTAGCGCCTGCCCCAAGTCCGTTCCCACCTTGTAGACTCCTTCGACCACGCTCGACTTCGCATAGTAGGTGTCCTTGCTCTTTCGGATCTGTAGTTCCTGCGTTCCCGACTCGTCGGTCACCTTGGCGGTTGCAATTGCGCCGCCCTGGGCAAACGCCCCGGCCGCCTTCTTCTTGTCATCCTCCGACCCGCTCGGTTCCATCCGGGCACCCGTCAGCTTGCGCGCCAATTCGCCTACCTCGAAGCTGTCGGCGCGTAGTGGCTTGGGCTTCAGAATTTGCCACTCATCTTTATTGCGCCCAAATTCAATGTCCTGGTTTTTGCGGAGCAGCTCGATGCGGCTGACCTTGTCTGAGTTCACCGTCAGCAGCCGCTTGTCCCGCAAATCGTCCAGGCTCTTATCGAGGCTGCTCTTGTTGTAACTCGCCATGGTGAAGATCCGGGGATCTCCCGCCACCATCGCGTATACGGCGCTCCCCGCCGGCGTGTCGTCGCCGATCAGCAGTCGTTGGGTCTTGTTGTTCTTTTCGCTGACGTGCACTTCCACTCCTGGCTGGTCCAAACCATACGGCTTCAGATCGGCCGCCTTCTCCTCGATCACCCGTTCCGAGTTCAGCGAGGAGAGGGTTGAAACCACGCCCGTCACTGCGCTCTGGTCGGCACCGAGCGCCTTGGGTGCAGAGATCTGCCAGTCGCCCGACCCGGCTTTCGTCAACACAATCGGTTCCGCATCTTTTTTCTTGATCTCAACCGTCGTGATGGCTGCCTGATCCAGCTTGAGAATCGGGGCCGGGATATTGGCGGATGCCTTAGCCGTCTCCTCGGCCGGCTTGTGGTGGTCCGACCAGTAGAGAACGCCTCCGAGTATAAGGAAGACTAAGGTTGCCACCAGCAGGCCGCGAATTCTCATATCTTCTCCCGGGACACAACTCGACTGCTTGCGGAAAAAATAGTGATTAGCACCAGAACAAGCGTTTTCGATTGCGAAGAAATCAAGCGGGGACGAGGGAGCGCCGGGCGCCCTCGCCAGCTCAAATCTGTGCCGCCCCCTTGGGCGGCGCAGCGCTTCTGCGCGGCACCGGAACTAGCTTTGAATGTGGGCTTCAGCTGCAAGGGCGACCGTAGCTCTTCACCCCATGCCGGCAATGTCGCTACCGCCTCTTCCACCACACCGATATGCCCGCCGCTACCACCAGGAAGGGCAGCAAGAACTGGCTCACTGCCCGCACGCCGCTAAACTGCGCCCGCGTCATCGTAATGCGTCGGTCTTCCGGCGGCTTCGGCCGAATGGAAATCAGATCTTCATCCGACGCCAGCCAGTTAACCGCGTTCAACGCCAGGTCGCTGTTGCCGTTGAAGCTGATAAACCCGTTGCCCGCCCACGACGAACTTCCCACTACGACGAACCGCCCCTGGGAGTTCTCCTTCCCCGTTGTGTAAGTGCCAGCTGCCGCCAAGGTCAGCGGCCCCTTTGTGTTTTTGGGATCGTTCACGTTGACGGCGGCTGAACTCAGGTTGTTGGTCGCCAGGCTGGTGCTTGAGGAATCAAGCAGCTTCTCGACGCTGGTCTTGTCCGCGTTCTTGATCTCCATCGAGCGCGCCAGTGGAAAGCCTGTCGCCGTCCCCTTCATCTCGCTCACGATGGGCTGCGACCCATAACTGGTGACCAGCGCCACCTGAGGCCCCAGGCCGACCAGCTGTCCCAGCGGATTCAAGTCCAGGATCAAGTCCTTCTTCAGAGTGACCCCCCAGCTCTGGAGCAGGCTCGTAAGCCCGTCATTGTCCGCGATCTCCGAATGCCCTAGCTTCAACGGCGGATCCAGCATGAGAAGCGCCCGGCCTCCGTTCTCCACATACTTCTTGATCGCCTCGACTTCCGGCTGCTCGTAATTCCGCGTGGGCCCGGCCACAACCAGCGCCGTGCAGTCGGTCGGCACTTCTGCGCTCTGCAGCAGGCTGATGCTCTTGGTCTCGTAATTGTCCTTCCCCACCAGGTCCTTGAAACGGGAGAAGCCGTCGCGGTCGCTGTTGTCGATCTGGCGCTCTCCGCTTCCGGTGACAAAGCACACCGTCCGCGTACCGCTCTTCAGGTCGCGGATAAAGGCGCCGGTGACGCCTTCCTCCGTCATGCTCTTGGCTTCTTCCTTCTTGGCCCCGATCTGCACCACCGCGGTCCCCAGGTTCCGAATTCCGGCCTCCCGCGCCACCTGTGGATTCTTGTCGGGATCGATGTATTCCACCCGCACCTTGGGAGAAAGATTCGCGTACTGGTCGAGCAGGTCCTTGCCCTCGCGGAACCGCGTACTCTGGTTAAAATAGGTGATGGTCGCGTCCTGCTTCAGGCCCTTGACAATCTTGGTGGTTTGCTCGGAAAGGCTGTAGCGCTTGTTCGATGTGGTGTCGTAGGACTTGTTGTAGCGGTCGGCGAGCAAGTTGGCCACCACCACCACCGCCAGCACCACCGCGATATACACCGTCACGTAGGCGGCGTACTTGGTCTGTCTTGCCTTCAGCCACTGGTTTGCCATCTACGATCTCCAGCGCAGCGATTCCATGGAACGCGCCGTGAAGAACAGTCCCAGGAAAATCACGCTCAAATAGAAAATTGCATCCTTGGTATCGAGCACGCCCCTGGCGAATGATTCAAAGTGCGGAATCACCGATATGTAGGAGAGCACGCGCGCCCAGGTCGAGGTTTCATATCCTGCCACCCACTCCAGCACCCACAGCAGCAGGCAAGCCCCGAAAGTGGCCACGGCCGCAATGATCTGGTTCTTGGTCAGGGTCGAGATGAAGGTCCCGATGGCCAGCAGCGCGCCCGCTTGCAGCAGCAATCCGAGATAGCCCAACGCGAGCGGCTTCCAGTCCGGGTTGCCGTAGCGGAACAGAAACGCAAAGTTCAGCGCGGTGAACAACAGCAGGCAGGAATACATTACCATCGCCGCCAGCCACTTCCCGACAATGATCTCCAGATCGGTTACCGGAGACGTTGCCAGTAATTCGATGGTCCCCATGCGCTTTTCCTCCGCGAACAGCCGCATGGTGATCAGCGGAATAAGGAAAAGCCCGATCACGCCCGCATTGGAAAGCAGGGGCCGGATGATCTGTTCGTTCAGATTCATGGGGAACATCTGCCCCCGCATCTGCATCTCCATGCCCTCCATCACAAAATAGCCGAGGGCATTCCAGAAAAAAAAGCCGAAGATCACCGCAAACACGGTCAGCAGGATGTAGGCGATCGGCGACGCGAAGTAGCTGCCCAGTTCCTTGCGGCAGATGATCCAGGCATTTCTCATTGCTGTGACTCCTTTACTGCTTGCTTGCCCGCCTCCGGCGCTGCCTCGCTCCGGGTAAGCTGAAGGAAGATTTCCTCCAGGCTCATCGCCGCCGGACGAAGCTCATTTAGATCCCAGCCCGATTCCACCACCGCGCGCGCCAGGTCTCCCCGTGCCAACCGCCCCCTCTGGCTCTCCACCTCAAACACTGCGCGGCTGTCCATCTGACTTTTGCACAGCACCCGGCTGACGCCAGAAACTTGCTCCAGCCTGTGCTGCACGATCGCCGCCTCCAGGCTTCCACTGCGGCCGGCGACTTCCAGCACCACCGACTCTACTCCGCGTGCTCGCGCTTGCAGGTTCCGCACCGAGTCCGTCGCCACCAGCTTCCCCTGGTTGATAATGATCACCTGCTCGCAGGTCTGCTCCACCTCGGGGAGAATGTGGGTGCTGAGAATAATGGTGTGATCACCTGCCAGGCCCTTGATCAGGTCGCGAGTCTCGTTAATCTGCTTCGGATCGAGCCCGCCGGTCGGTTCATCGAGAACCAGCACGTCCGGATTGTGAATGATGGCCTGCGCCAGCCCCACGCGTTGCCGGTAGCCCCTTGACAGCTTGCCCAGAAGTTTCGTCTTCACGTCGATCACCGCACAGCGATCGCAGACATAGTCGATTCGCTTTTGCAGTTCGGAGCCCGAGAGACCTTTGAGTTTCCCCACGAACTTTAGGTACTCCACTGTCTCCATCTCCGGGTAGATGGGGGGCGACTCCGGCAGATAGCCAATCCGCTTCTTCACCTCCAGCGGTTGCTCAAGGACGTCAAAACCCGCGACTGTGGCCGTGCCCGCCGAGGGCGGAAGAAAACAAGTCAGCATGCGCATCGTGGTCGTCTTGCCCGCCCCGTTTGGCCCCAGGAAGCCGACGATCTGGCCTTTGGGGACCTCAAACGTGATGCCATCGACGGCAGTGGTGCGCGCGTATCTCTTGGTAAGTTCTTTGACAGTAATCATAAGAAGTTGTGGCCGACGGTGAGGACCTTCAACCGTAGACCTGAACCACAATTGAACATTTCGAGGTACGACTATCTTAGAGAGAGTGTGCCCGGTATGTCAATTTTCCGCCTGACGATCCTTGGTGATCGTCGCGCTGTTGCCTGCACTTCAGAATATCGTGCCCCGACAGATTTCATCCGACGCTGGCCTGTCTGCCGGCCGCTCCCGGCGATGGCGCAACGGGCAGCCTGCCTTGACCCGTCGCAATCGCCCGTCCAGCGCAACCCGGTGGCAGCCTGGGAGGGCCGTCCAAGGAGCGGCGTCTCGCCCACTATCCTGGCTGGCGTCTTCCAGCGCCAGAATTGTTTTACCTGGGGGCTAGGACGTGGCCCCGCAACTCGAAGGTGCACGCAAGAATGGCACAAATCCCATCCTTTCAGGCCTGGTACACCGCCTTGGTAGCCCCATACACCCGGCGGTAGGCGGCATAGTTTTTATCCAGAATTGCCACCGATTCTGGCTCTGGCGCTACTCGCGTGGCGACCCGCACCACGGCGTCGCAGGCCGCGTCCACTGACGGCCACACTTGCGCCCCCACCCCCGCCAGAATCGCTGCTCCATAGGCCGCGCCTTCCTCCGCCTGCACCGCCTCCACCTCATGCCCGTACACATCTGCCTGCACCTGCCGCCATAGCTTCGATCGTGCACCGCCGCCACCCAGTCGAATGCTCCTGACCGGCACCTTCGTTTCCTCAAAAATCGTGAGGCTGTCCCGCAGACTGAAAGCCACTCCCTCGAGGATCGCGCGAATCACGTGCGCCCGAGTGTGGGATGCGGTCAGCCCCACCAGCGCCGCTCTCGCATTCGGATCGAGATGTGGTGTCCGTTCCCCCATGAGGTACGGCGTCCAGAGCAGCCCGTCGCATCCCGCCTCGACCATGGCCGCTTCCCCGGTCAGCCTTTCATAAGGATCGCGCCCATCGTCCGCACCGCTGCCGAACTGGTCACGGAACCATCGCAGGGAGAGCCCCGCCGCCTGCGTCACTCCCATCACGTGCCATCGCCCCGGAATGGCGTGGCAGAACGTGTGCAGTCTCCCATGCGGGTCCCGCGCCGGCTGGTCCGTGGCCGCAAAAACCACTCCCGAGGTCCCGATCGTGGCGCTCACCGCCCCCGGGCTCACGATCCCCATGCCTGTCGCCCCCGCCGCCTGGTCGCCCGCGCCCGCAACGCAGGGCGTGCCCGCCTTCAACCCCGTTGCCTCCGCCCCCGCTGCTGAAACTCTGCCGCAAACCTCCGGGGATTCGTAGAGTGCGGGCAGCAACCGCTTGTCGATTCCGGTCGCCTCCAGCATCTCCGCCGACCAGCGTCGCCGCGCCACGTCGAGGAGCAGGGTTCCCGATGCATCCGCCATGTCGATAGCCCGCTCCCCGGTCATGCGGAATCGGACGTAATCCTTCGGCAGCATCACCGAGCGCACCCGGCTCCAGTTGGCAGCTTCGTTCTCCCGCACCCAGAGAAGCTTGGTGAGAGTAAAGTTGGGAAGCGCCGGATTGCAGGTAAGCCCAATGATCCGTTCCGCCCCGATCTGCTCCGTCAAGTCGCGGCACTGCTTCTCCGTGCGCACGTCGCACCAGATCAGCGCCGGCCGCGCCACCGCATCCTGCGCGTCTAGCATGACTGCCCCGTGCATCTGCCCTGAAAATCCGACACACCCAATCTCCTCCCCGCGCAGATCCGCCTTGGCCAGGGCATGCTGTACCGCAATTCCACACGCGCGCCACCAGTCCTCAGGCTCCTGTTCCGCCCAACCAATGGATGGCGAAGTGAACGGCCGGTGCTCTTCCGTGGCAGCCCCGGCCACGCGCCCCGCCTCATCCATGACGAGTGCTCGCGTCCCCCCGGTCCCAACGTCAATGCCCAGTACGTGGATACCATCCTCCGTGATTTCGACCTGCGGTCATTGGAAAATGCCGCAGTTCGATGGCACAGCGCTGCAACGCTCCACTGAGAGGCTGGTTTTGCCTGAGGGCTTCAGCCCCTGAGATCGCCAGAATGTGGCCTTTTCAGGCCCACGAGCCTCTGATAACACTGGCGGCCTTTCAGTGGTCGAAACTGCCAAACGCCACTTCCCCGACGACCTTTCAGCCGCTGGCATGGCGTCTCGCCCTCCACTCCTCTTCAAACCGCCCGCGCTCATAAAATGACTTTTGCGTCCCTACGCTCGTTGTGGACAGCCCGGCATACAGGTTCGCCCGCTCCACCGCCTCCCGCTCGGATAACCCCTCTCCCAGAAAGGTCGCAAAGCTCCCAATAAAGGCGTCCCCTGCGCCCGTGCTGTCCACGCTCTTCATGGGGAACGCAGGCACATGCTCCATGCCGTCACGCCCACCCAGCAGCGAACCGTTCGCGCCCAGCGTGATAATCACCCGCTGAAGGCCCGCTGCCACCAGGTGCGCAGCGCACTCCTTCGCTTCCTCCAGGTTGCCCGCCGGCATCCCGGAGATGGCCTCCGCCTCGTGTTCGTTGGGAACAAAATAGTCGAGCTCGGCCACATCCTGGAGATCGATCGGCTGCCCGGGCGCCGGATTGAGAATGCAGCGGATGCCATGCTTCCGCGCAAACTGGATCGTGTAATACACCGTCTCCAGCGGGATCTCGAACTGCAACACGATCGAATCCGCCCGTTTCAGCATCTCCGCCGCCGCATCAACATCGCCCGGTTTCAGCGCGTCGTTCGCCCCCTTGACCACGATGATCCGGTTCTGTCCCGAGGGATCGACAAAAATCGGCGCCACACCGCTGGAAACTCCCTTCACCGGTTGCACGTGCCTCGCATCGATGCCCAGCGCTTCAAAGTTACTGATTGTGGCTGGACCGAACAGGTCGTCCCCCACCCGCGCCACCATGAACACCTCAGCTCCGCACAGTCGTGCGGCCACGGCCTGGTTCGCTCCTTTGCCGCCGAAGCCCAGGTCAAATCGCTGCCCGAAGATCGTCTCTCCGGGTTTCGGAAAATTCTCGGTGAAGGTGGTCAGGTCTACGTTGGCGCTGCCCACCACTGCAATGCGAGGACGTTTGGCCATGATGTTCGCCTTCTAAGGTCCGCAAAAGGAAGGCAGAGTGTAGTCATCAGGCCCGAAGGGTGTCAATCGTCGCCTGGGACAGAAGTTAGAGCCCTGCAAAGTTGCCACACCATTGCACCATTTTATGTGCAACTCGGGCGCTAGGAGCGATCCGGGGGCAATGGGCGCAGTGTGGCTGACACGCAACCCGAGGAGTTTGGTCGTCCGCCGGAATGGCGTTCCGCCTGGAGCGCGATGTTTCCTACAAGGGAACGGTAGAAGGGCAGCCCACGATTACCTGGAAGGAGCGGCAAAAGAAACGTCGCCCTTGATCGATGCCCGGCTGTTCTTTGGGAGCCGGGAAGGTTCAGCCCGGACTGGCGTCAACGTACCGACTGGCCCTTCATTCCGGTACCTTTTCCTTCGATACCGGGCTCACGCCGCAATACGCAACCCGGCTGCCAGTACAACCGACAAAAATGCCCTTCTGCCTGAATGCGTCTTTGTCTTGGGGTTTGTGAATCAGCAATTGCGCAGGTGCGTTTCAGAATATGAATCTCGCATTCAGATAGAGCGTATTATTGGCATTCGCATTGCGACCCGAACCATCGTAGTTGGTGCTGCCACCATTGAATCGCGTATATCCGGTGTATTGGACGGCTAGCTGTAGATTCTGCCACGGCCAATAAGAAAAGTTCAGAATATAACCGGCGCCTCTCGGGTCTCCATTGGCACTGCCGCTACTTGGTGGATACAGCGTAGGATCGACCGTGCCGCTTGTGTCGAACCAACCGAATGTGCCGGTGTAGCGAGTACCGAAATGGTATTCGGCATTCGCCAGAAAAGTGTCCAAATGGTGATTGGGCTGCAATGCTCCCATCGCAGCGAAGGTAGCTGCCAAATCTGAACTCTCGTGGATGTAGGTGCCTCGCAGCGAAAGCACGTCCTTCCTGAATAAGGCTCGATCATATTGAGTGTCGATGGCCCAGTCGGTGTATTCATCCTTCAGGCCGGCGATTGCATTGGGGGTGGACTGCATGTGTATTCCGTAGGTGCCTATTTCGAACTGCGTCGTCGCTCCCGATTGCTGCCAAGCAACGCGCCAGTATGGTGCGACGCCGCGGATGTTGTAGGGTGCGTTCGATCCGGCGTTGGGCTGAGGCGAGCCCACGTGTTCTGAGCGATAGATGGTTGCGGCCAGATACAGATGATTGTCCCACATCCCAAAGCCACCGAATCCCGCTACGTCCTGGGCTAAGAGACCATCAACGATAGGAGCGGCAGTGGGAGTAGGTGCGAAATCGCTAGCAACCCACGGGAACCCCCAAGCCGGCGTACTGTTCCACAGGTCCTCCACGGTCGGATTATTATTGAAATCCACGCCGTAAACCAGCTCCTTACCACCCAGCTTGGTTGTGTTAGCGTAGCGGATATCCGTATTATCGCTGCTGAAATGGTCGTCTTGGGTGTTGTAAGTCACTTGAAGAAAACTACCGATGTGGCTGGTCCATCTGCCCGAAAGGAAGAGCGACACATCTTGGGGAAATTCAAAAGTGCCATTCTGGGTCCCCGGCTGGGGTGACCCGAGTAGGGTAAAAGAGGTTTCAAACATTACGGAAAGGGGCAGCGAAGCAAGAAGGTCAAGCGCGGCCCGCGTTTTGCCTCCCTCCGTCTTGATGACCTTGGTGTCATCTGCTTTATCGACGTATCCCAGAAGCTTGAACCTTCGTCCGGCGGGATTAAGTTCCGGAGGCGCGTAGTGGCAGCCACTGCAGGCCAAGCCTGTCTGCCGTGCGTAGCTTGGAACCCCCATCACTCTAGGTGGATCCACCACGGTCAGAAACAGCAAAACCACAACCGGAAATGCGGTCAGAAAAAAAGGTAGGATTTTTTTCATCCAAGATCTCCATTTTTGTCTCCGAATAGGGCCGATTTTAGGTCGGTCCTAATTGCTGGCATATGTCAACAGAGGTTCACTGACTGTCCCGTCCATGTGGCAATTCGCAACAATGTGCAGGACCTTGCCGAATCCAAGGATCCTTCAGCTATGAGTCTTTCCATCGGGAGACTTTAGAGATGGGATAGCAGGTGGGTCGAGGAAGGAACAGGGTTTCCGATATGGGCGCCAATCTCGCTGCCGCCAATCGTGCGGCACTCATGAATTCCGATTCCGATCATGTTGTGACTGCTCTGGCCGCCGTTTCTCACTCCAAGGCCTGCGAAACCTTGGACCGATGCGGAGAGCGTGGCGATTCGGATTGACCAAACGACTGGGAACCTGGTGTACACCCGTTGGCTTAGACTGATCGGAATACGGCTCGTTTTTCCATTTTCAAGTCGCAGTGGCCGCGTCGGGACGGAAGCATGGAACGATTGCCGCAGTGTAGCGGTGAAGAGCTCGCAAGTTCACGACGCGAAGTGATCGCCTGGTGGAGGTCTTATGTCGGAGCCGGCGTGGTTACGTGCTATTGCCGGTTCGGCCGCAGTAAGGCCGGCATCGACTTTGAAAAGCCGATTGCCATCTCGTCGGAACTTTTGTCTGCGGTTTTCTCGCCAGGTGACCGAGGTTACTCCCCGTAAGGCACCCAGATATTCTTGATCTGCGTCGCGTGCTCCAGGAACCACCTGCCCTCGGCCGTCTTGCGATCGAACCAATCGATGGCGCGTCCTTCGTTGGTCCAGACCTGCTTCAGGTTGCCGGTGGACAACGACTTCGCCGCCGCGGCACGAGCCTCGTCGCCGAAGGACCAGATCGCATCCACATCATCATGTTCCGCCAGCACCTTCAGCAATTGCGACGCATACCCCGTTACAATATTCACCGCGCCCCCAGGCAGATCGCTGGTGTCGAACACCTGGTAGAGATCTCCAGCAATAAGTGGGTACATCTCCGACGGAACCGCAACCACCGTGTTTCCCATGGCCAGCGCCGGCATCACCACCGACAGAAAGCTAAGCAACGGCGCCTCCCTGGGACAGATGATCCCGACCGTTCCCACCGGCTCGTTCATGGCGATCGTGATGTTGCGGAACGGCGGGTTGTGCACCGCGCCATCAAACTTGTCGGCCCATGCCGCGTACGAAAAGATGCGCTCAATACCCTGCTCGACTTCCGCCGCCGCTTGCTTATCTCCAACCACCGCCGCCAGCCGGCGCGCCATCTCGTCACGCCGCTGCCCCAGATTCTCCGCGCAGTAGTACAGCACTTGGGCCCGGTTGTGGGCCGTGGTCTTAGCCCAGCCGCTCGCCTGGTGGGCGGCTTCTACCGCGTTGCGAATGTCTTTGCGGTTGCCTAGCGGAGCCTCTCCAAGCAGACGCCCGTCCGCCGCCCGCACTTCCATGCTATAGCCCGAATCCGGCCGCGCCTGCTTACCTCCGATGTAAAGCTTCACGGTGCGGTCAATCGCCGGTGCGCTGCGTTCCACTTCCGAATCCTCAAGCGGTTCCGCCGGCGCTGGTGCCGGCTCCAACTGGGCAGCATTCTGGAACCATTCCGGCTGCAGGTATTCCCGCAATCCCTCCCGTCCGCCTTCGCGCCCATAGCCGCTTTCGCGGTATCCCCCAAAGCCGGTGGAGGCGTCAAACAGGTTGGTGCAGTTCACCCAGACCACGCCGGCCTTCAGTTGCGCCGCCACTTGCAACGCTACGTTGATGCTCTCGCTCCACACGCACGCTGCCAGGCCATAGACGGTGTTGTTGGCCAGTTCCACCGCCTCGCTCGGAGTGCGAAAGGTCATCGCCGCTAGCACCGGTCCGAAAATCTCCTGCTGCGCCACCACCGACGTCGGATGTACGTTGCTCAGCAACGTCGGGGGATAATAAAAGCCTTGTGCCGGCAGGGCGAGGGGAGGCTGCCAGCACGCTGCCCCTTCCGCCACGCCCTGGTCCACTAACTTGCGAATCCGCTCCAGTTGCACCCGCGCGACGATGGGTCCTACATCAATGGCCTTGTCCAGCGGTGGCCCCAGCCGCAGCATGCTCATGCGCTGCCTCACCTTGGCGACCAGCGGCTCCGCGATACTCTCCTGCATCAACAATCGCGAGCCCGCGCAGCACACCTGACCCTGATTGAACCAGATTCCGTCTACCAGTCCTTCCACGGCGCTGTCCAGGTCCGCATCTTCAAATACGATGAACGGAGACTTTCCTCCCAATTCGAGCGAGAGCCGCTTGTGACTGTTCGCCGTTGCGGCGCGAATGGAGCGCCCCACTTCGGTTGACCCAGTAAATGCAATCTTGTCCACCCCGGGATGCTTGACCAGCGCCTCCCCCGTCGAACCGTCACCCGTCACGATATTGACCACGCCCGCCGGCAATCCGATCTCCTGGCATAGTTCGGCAAAAGCCAGCGCCGTCAGCGGCGTGAACTCCGCCGGTTTCAGCACCACCGTATTGCCCGTGGCCAGGGCCGGCGCGATCTTCCAGGCCAGCATGAGCAGCGGAAAATTCCAGGGAATGATTTGTCCCACCACGCCGCACGCCACATAGCCGGGGAACTCCGTCTCCAGCAGTTGCGCCCAGCCCGCGTGATAGTAGAAATGCCGCACCGCCAGCGGAATGTCGATGTCGCGGCTCTCGCGGATCGGCTTGCCGTTGTCCAGCGTCTCCAGCACCGCGAACCGTCGCGAATGTTTCTGCAGCAGCCGCGCCAGCCCATACAAATAACGCGCTCGGCTGTGCGGGGTGAGCGCCTGCCATTCCGCCACCGCCGCGCGCGCTGCGCTTACGGCAGCATCGATGTCCGCAGCCGAGCCCTGCGCCACCGAAGCCAGCTTTTCGCCGCTCGATGGATCCAGGGTCTCGAAGTACTCGCTCGCCGCCGGCTGCTGCCATTGGCCGTCGATAAAGTGCCCAAAGCACCTCCCGTGCCGCTCCAGCCAACCCAAGGCTTCCTGAGGATCCTCCGGCGCCGGCCCATATTCCATGGTCACGAATTTTTCCGCGATGCTCATTCGCCTATGCGCAATCCTTTCCCGCGTCCGTTACAAAAATACCCTCCACTCTGACCATCCCGCGTGCATAGTACCAGCATGCCCTTGGCAGGCGTTCGCCCCTCCATTCCAGCCTCAATTTAGGTCTGTTAGGCGCGCCGCGTTTCCCCTCACCACCGCTTCGCTGCGCCGCCGACATCGCTCCTGCATCACGACCTACGCGATCGGATGCCGGTGCGCAGCCGAATACCGACCCGTCACCTGATGCTCCAGTTGCCGCTCGATGTCCGCTAGCAACCCGCTCGCACCCAGCCGGAACAGCTCTCCCCGCATCCACGACGGTCCCAGCTCTTCTTTCATGAGCGCCAGCCACTCCAGCGACTGCTTCGCCGTCCGAATCCCGCCCGCGGGCTTGAACCCCACCGCCATCCCCGTCTGTTGCGCGTATTCCCGGATGGCGCGCGCCATCACGAACCCCACCGGCAGCGTCGCGTTCGTCGGCTCCTTGCCCGTCGAGGTCTTGATGAAGTCCGCCCCCGCCATCATCGCCACCATGCTCGCCCGCGCCACGTTGCGCAGGGTGAGCAGGTCCCCCGTTCCTAGGATCACTTTTATGTGCCTCGTGCCGCACGCTTGCTTGAACGCGGCGATCTCATCGTAGAGCGCCTGCCAGCGTCCGCCGAACACATGCGCCCGGGTGATCACCACGTCGATCTCCTGCGCCCCCGCTTCCACCGACCTGCGGATCTCGGCCACCCGCTCCGCCAGAGGCGAAAGGCCAGCCGGAAATCCCGTTGACACCGCCGCCACCCGCACGCCGCTGCCTTCGAGAGCCTCCAGCGCCGTCTCCACGAACGTGTGATACACACATATCGCCGCGACTTTGATGTTGAGCTCTTCGATCCCCAGCTTGTGTTCCAACTCCCGCTGGATCGGGTGCCGCCCCTTGGCGCACAGCCGCCGCACCCGCTCATCCGTGTCATCCCCTGACAGCGTCGTCAGGTCCATGCATGTGATGGCGCGCAGCAGCCATGCCGCCTGCCACTCTTTCTTCACCGTTCTCCGCGCCATGTGACTCTGCGCTCGCCGTTCCACGGCGCTGGTATTCACGTGCACATCTCGCAGCCAGTCCAGATTCAGGGGTATGCCGGAGTTCGGCTGAAGCGCTCGCCCAGCCAGCGTCGCCACCACGGTGCGGTCGCGGGCCGCGTCAACTGGGCTCAGTTCATGCGTAAGCGTCGAATACGGATTGTCGGCTGCCATCGCAAGCCCCCGTGTTCCGCCCGTCGTCGCCAGTGGCGGAATAACCACAGCTCGTGACCTGCAATTGTACGGCAGATGCCCTCAAAGCAGTACGCCGGCCATACGACGCACCTCGCCCCCAGCCTCCCTTATCTGGCCGCACTGCCCTGGGCTTAGCCCGAGGGTCTCCCGACTGTCGCGAGGGGCATCCTGCTCTTGCCCAACCCGCCCGAGGATCTATACCGTTCATGCTCGCACCGCCGGAAAAGCGGATATTTCAGGTGCGAAGCCGACCGGACATTTGGTGTGCTACCCACAATCATCCGGTTCGCGTCTTGACACTCCACTAGCGGCCGGTCTAGCCTACGCGCGTTCCCGGAGGCCTGTCCTGAATATCTCCGTTCGCCGCTCCCTTGCGCGCCACGCCCTATTCCTTCTCCTGGTGATCCTGTTTCCGCCGGCCAGCCCCGCTGCCACCCGCCCCATCATCCTTGACACTGATCCCGGCACCGACGATGCCATGGCCCTCATGCTCGCGCTGAACTCGCCGGAACTCGAGGTTCGCGCCGTCACCGTCGTCCCCGGCAACGTCACCGCGCAGATGGGCCTCGAGAATGCTCTGCGCATGGTTTCGCTCGCCCATCGCTGCGACATTCCCGTAGCCGCCGGCGCCCAGCACCCGCTCTTTCAGAAACTGATCACTGCCGAGTTCTGGCACGGCAAGAACGGGCTGGCCAATGTGGAACTCCCGCCCAGCCAGTGCAAGGTCGATCCCCGCTTCGGTCCGGACCTGATCATCGAGATGGTTCACGCCGCACCGCACCAGATCACCCTCGTCCCCGTCGGGCCGCTCACCAATGTCGCTCTCGCGGTTCTGAAAGATCCTTCGATCGTCCCGCTGGTAAAGGAAGTCATCCTCATGGGCGGCGCTATCGGGGGAGGCAATTCCACCGCCGCCGCCGAAGCCAACATCTATAACGACCCCGAGGCGGCGCAGATCGTCTTCCAGGCCGGTTGGCCGGTCACCATGGTCGGGCTCGACGTCGGCGACAAAACCCTGCTCTCCGCAAAGTACCTGGCACAACTGGAAGAAACTCACGGACCCATCAACGACTTTATCTCCCGGGTCGCCGGCTTCCTGGTGGATCTGTCCGCGCGCTTCGACTCCCCTGGAACTCCTATGTACGACCCCCTCGCCGTTGGCGTGGCGATCGATTCCACCCTGGTGAAGACCAGTGCCATACACGTGGATGTCGAAACCGTCGGCACGTTTACCCGCGGAGAGACTGTCGCCAACCGCCGCGGCATGATCGAACGCAATGTGCTCCACGGAGATCGCTACATGGTGGAGGGTGTCGATAAAGTTCCGGCGAACGCGAACGTCTGCGTCGACGTCGACGCAGACCGCTTCCTCCAGCTTTTCGTTTCGAGAATCCGCGGCAAGTAGTGGCAGCCCGCAGCCGGGCAGAAAGAGATTCCAAGGAGACCCGATGTTCACCCCACACACTCTCGGGATTGCCCTATTAATGATGATCACCAGCGCCGTTTGTTGGGGTTCGTGGGCTAACACCTATAAGGGTGTCCGCAGCTACCGCTTCGAACTGTTCTACTGGGATTATGCCGTCGGCATTTTCCTGATTTCGCTCCTTCTGGCGTTCACCATGGGAAGCACCGGCCATGACGCCTCCAGCTTCCTGAACAACGTGCACTCCGCCGACACGTCCAATATCGTCTCTACCATGGTCGGCGGAGCCATCTTCAACCTTGCCAATCTTCTTTTGGTCGCCGCCATCGACATGGCCGGCCTGGCCATTGCCTTTCCCGTGTCAATCGGAATCGCGCTCGTGGTCGGGGTCATCTTGAGTTACCTGCTCCAGCCGAAAGGGAACGCAGGCCTGCTCGCAGCCGGCGTCATTTGCGCGCTGATCGCCGTCATCCTCGACGGCAAAGCCTATGGCAGTCTGGCCGGCGCCGATCGCTCAATCTCGAAAAAGAGCATCATCATCTGCATCGTGTCCGGTGTCTTGATGGGACTCTGGGCTCCTTTCGTAGCCCATGCCATGACCACGGGCAACACCCTCGGTCCCTACAGCATCGCCGTCTTCCTGACTCTCGGAGCCTTGCTCTCGTGCCTGATCTGGAACGTGTATTTCATGAAGAGGCCGCTGGTCGGGGACCCGGTGACCTTCAGCGGTTTCTTCAACGGCCCTGCTTCCGGCCACGCCATGGGCCTTCTCGGCGGCGTCATCTGGGGCATCGGAATGGTCTTCAATTTGGTCGCTGCTAACTTTACCGGCGTGGCCATCTCCTACGCCATCGGACAATCCGCGCCCATGGTGGCCGCCCTGTGGGGTGTCTTCGCCTGGAAGGAATTCGCCGGTGCCGGCGGCAAGCCCAAGACATATCTGGCCTTGATGTTTGTCTTCTACTGTCTCGCGATACTGCTGGTCGCACGCGCGCACGGTTGACAGCCGCACTCGAACCCGACTCTCATCCTGGACCAGCCCCTTCCAGGATCGACCATTCTTTCCGCGTCCCTGCGCCCTCCTCGACCTTCTGTGTTTGGTGGACTCCAAGAAGCCGGCTGACGTTGTTGAGCCGCTCGCCGCTCGATGAAATTCCGTAGACCTCATCCGCAAAATGGAATCCCGTATTCGCCTTGGCGAGAAATGTTGTGGGCGCGTCGATTTCCTGCTGCGCCCCATCGCCGATTCCGCTAACCACAATAATCGTCTTGACATCATGCGGCGGATGCAGTTATATGACCGGACTATTACCAGGGATGCTCCGACACTTTTCTTTGCGGGGGAGAGCCCGATTCGCCGCCACTTGAGTGGCCGCCAAATGTGGGGTATCAAATGCTCAGCAGAAGCAGGCTGTTCGGCGTGGTTCTGTGCGCGCTCGTTTTCTCTGCGTGTCCCCTTCTTTTCAGTCAGGCGAACGGCAGCTTCACCGGCACCGTAGCCGACAAGACCGGTTCGGTCATACCTGGCGCCACCGTTCGCGTCACTTCCCAGACCACGGGTTTCGCCCGTGAGGTCAAGACCGACGACACCGGTCACTACCTCATCCCGCTCCTGCCCGTTTCCGTCTTCACGGTTCACGTCGAGGCTCAGGGCTTTCAGACCGTCGATCAGAGAGACGTGCGGCTGCAGGTGAACGAGCAACGTGAGCTCGATTTCACCATGGCCCCCGCCTCCGTCACCTCTACCGTCGAAGTAAGCGCCACCGAAGTTGCCGTGCAGACCTCCAACCCAACCCTGGGCCAGGTCATCAACGATCAGCAGGTGGCCCAGCTTCCCCTGAACGGCCGCGACTTTGTGCAGTTAGCTACTCTCACCCCCGGTACCACGCAGGAAACCAACCCGAACAGCTTCTTCACCAGCGGGGCCAGCAGTGAAGTTGCCGCCCGCGGCATCTATTCGCTCTCCGTGGGCGGGTCTCGCGCCCAGAGCACCGACTGGCTGCTTGACGGTGTCGACAACAATGAGCTGACCGCTGGCGGCATCGCCATCCTGCCCTCGATTGATGCCATCCAGGAATTCAAGGTTCTGACCTACAACTATTCCGCTGAGTACGGGACGCGCGCGGGTCCGACGGTGCTCGTGTCCAGCAAGGCGGGCACCAACGCTTTCCACGGATCGGTGTTCGAATTCTTCCGCAACACGTCTCTCGACGCCCGCAGCTACTTCGCCTCCGAGCGTGAAAAATTCAACTTGAACCAGTTCGGTCTCGCAGTTGGCGGTCCGATCAAGAAGGACAAGACCTTCTTCTTTGCCGATTACCAGGGCAAGCACCAGCGTCGCGGCATTCCCTTCATTGGACTTGTCCCAACGCAGGCGATGATGAATGGTGATTTCAGCTTGGACCCGCTGGGCCAGCCCCGTCCCGACGTTTTCGACGGCAAGACCACGAATAAGGACGGGTTTCTTGATCTTGTCAATCCCGTTGGGGGGTTCATACCCTTTAAATGCGACGCCGCAGGTAATCCCATTCCCGGCAATTCCAATGGAACCCAGACCGGTGGCACAAACTGCAACAAGATTCCAGCGAACCTCTTCGATTCCACCGGACATGCGATGATCCAGCTGTATCCTCAGAGTACGGGGCCAAATCTGGCGACCAGTACCAACTTTGCTGATGTGCCAGTTCGGAAATTGGACGAGAACTCGTTCGACATCCGTCTGGACCACAATTTCTCCAGCAAGGATTCCGCGTTTGCGCGCTTCAGTTACGACCAGGCAGCCTCGTTTGTTCCGGGAGGTTCGCCCGGTTTTTCTGAGCAAAACGCCTTCGGCAGCACGCAGCACATCACCAACCACGGGCGCAACGCTGCCATTTCGGAAACCCACATTTTCTCCCCTAACAACATCAATCAGTTCAATTTTGGCTTCAATCGCATCTTTAACCACATCATTTCCTTTGGCGACGGCACCTGCGAATCCGCCAACCTGGGTATACAAGGGGCCAACCTCAACAGTAAGTGTCCGAATGCCCCCTCTGGTGTAGCCACGCAATCCACAAGTGCCTGCGTCAGTTGCGGGCTCAGTTCTACCTTGATGAACAACTACTGGGCGCTCGGGGATCGTGGCTTCGCTCCCTTCCAGGGGGGCACGAATGTATTCATGATTGCCGACTCCTTCGACATGATCCGTGGCAACCACAACATCCGCGTGGGCGGAAGCATTCGCATCCAGCAGATGAATGTGCTCACCAATGCCTTCCAGGATGGCTTCTTCATCAACTTCGGCTTAAGCCAGGATGCTGCCGCGGACCTGCTTCTGGGGCAATTGGGCGGTGGCATTCATGACCAGACCTTCTTCGGCGCCACCACCGGCCGGCGCTGGAAGCTATTCCGGCCATTTGTACAAGACGATTGGCGCCTGACCAACAGCCTGACCCTGAACTTGGGGCTTGCCTGGGCGCTGGTCACGCCTATTACCGAGGCCCAAAATCGCCAGGCCAATTTCGACTTCGACACGGGCAAGTTCTATGTGGCCGGATCGAGTTCCCTGCTCGCAGGGTGCCCCATCTGTGTGCACTCTAATAGCGACGTCGGTATCCAGATGGATAAAACTGCTCTCGAACCGCGCGTCGGATTAGCCTGGAAGCCCTTCGGCAGCCAGAATACGGCGGTGCGCGCCGGGTACGCCATTTTCCACGATTCTTCCTGGAATCAGGGAGCGCAAGGGCTGTGGGAGAATCCTCCTTACTTCGCCGAATCGGACAATTTCCCCGGACCCTGTCCCTTCAACAATGTCAACTCGCCCAATCCACAGAACTGCGGTCTACAGCGCATGTTCCTTCCCCCCATCACTTCGCCGCCCAGCCCCACGTCCTTTCCGGGCGCTTTGCAGTCACAGAATCTCGACTTCAAGCAGGGCCGGGTACAGCAGTTCAATTTGAATGTGGAGCATGAATTCTTCGGGAATCTTGTGCTGACGACTGGCTATGCCGGTTCTCGCAGTTCCCACATTCTGGTGGATGGTTTGAACCTGAACGTCGGATCTCCGACGGCCTGCGGTACTCCGGGTTACACGTTGGGCTGCGGAGCCGGCGGAGCTGCTTTCGGACCCAAGTGGGGTCCGCCGACGTTCGTCGGCTTTTTGACCATTAACAACAACAACGACATCGGCACGGCTCACTATGACTCGCTGCAAATCAAGGCTGAAACCAGGAGTGTCCGCCACGGACTCTATGCCTTGTTAGGGTACACCTACTCTCGCACCTTCGATTCCGCGATGCCCGACGGCCTCGGTACGTTCCCCGGAGCCACATATTTTCCATTGCCTGGATATCAAAAGCTGGATTGGGCTCTTTCCAACCTTAATCTCAACCAGCAGTTCACCGCCAGCGTGCTCTACAATCTGCCCTTTGGAAAGGGCAAGCAGTTCGGCGGAGATTGGAACGGTGCGACCAACGCAATTTTGGGCAATTGGGAAGTCGACACGATTGTAAGAGTAACAACTGGCTTTCCGCTCTTCGCGGTGGATAGCGAAAACGCTTCGGGAGTTGCGTTTTCATGGAACGGCAACGGCTTGAATCGGCCGGATATGCTCAGTGATCCAAACAAGCCGGGAGTAGTGGCAGCCAATCCCGATCCAACTTGCCAGGTCTTGGTGTCCCAGGGTGGCCGTGCGCCTGATAAGGTGCATACCCTTCAAAACTGGTTCAATCCTTGTGCCTTTGCTCACGCTGCCCCCGGAGAACTTGGCGACTCGAACCGCGCTCCCATGTACGGACCCCGGTTTGTGAACACCGATCTCTCGTTTATCAAGCACTTCCCGATTCGAGAGAGCCTTGGGTTAGATTTTCGGGCAGAGTTTTTCAATATCTTCAATCATCCTCAGTTCTACCTGCAAGGTGGCAGCAGCGCAATGCAGGACGTAAACGCGCTTTCCAGTTTCGGTGTCGTCAACGGAACCGTGAACAATCCCAGGGTCATCCAATTCGCCCTGAAATTGAACTTCTAGCCTGTAGTCCGAGGCGGCCGAGCCGGGCGCAGAACACCCCAGCGGCGTTATGCAGGGAGGACACATGTGATCCGGTCTCTTTCGCCCCTGACGATTGCGGGGAGCCTTTTCCCCGCGGCCAACTACGTCTAAGTCGCATTCGCAAATCCCGGGCAGTCAAACTGGACACTAGCTCCTGTCTTCTCAGTCTGCCGTAATCCTTGCCATCAAGAAGGGGTCATGCCTCGTCGCAAACGGAATCTTTCGCTGGTTTTGTCTGCCGTCATTCTTCTCCTGGGTGCCTCGATGGCCCAGAAGCTCCAAGTCATCGTCGATCAGGATGCGCGCGGCCCCGGCACGAGCGATCAGCAGGCCATCCTTGTCTTCCTGCAGTCGGAGAAATTCGACGTCCTCGGCATCACCACCGTCAGCGGCGACCAGTGGGTAAAAGAAGAGACCCAGCACGTCCTCCGCTTGCTCGAAATTGCCGGCCGCACCGATGTTCCGGTTTTCCAGGGCGCCGAATTTCCCCTGCTCAATTCCAAGGAAGAATCCGAGGGCTGGGAAGCCCTCTACGGCAAGCTGGAATACAAGGGATGCTGGACTGAGCGCTTCGCAGCGAAGCGCTCCACCATCTTCGAGGAGCCGTACCATCCGTCCAACGTCGTGCCGGCCATGCCCGAGGGCGAACCGCACCTCGAAGCGCAGCGCGGCACCGCCGCCGAGTTCATCGTCGAGATGGTGCACAAGTATCCCGGCGAAGTCGTCCTGTGGGCCGGGGGACCACTCACCAACTACGCTCTCGCCTTGAAGCTCGATCCCGCCGTCGCTACGCTGGCAAAAGAATTTGTCCTCATGGGCGGTGGCTTGTATGCCGACAAGGGCGCTATCGATCCCGGTGCCCTCGACGCCCGCCGCGAATTCAACTGGTGGTTCGATCCCGAAGCCGCTCGCATCGTCCTGCGTGCGCCCTGGAAGAAACTCACCATCACTCCCATCGACATCTCCGTCAAAACCCGCTACACAGAAGACATGAAGGCCAGCATCGCCAAGGCCGGCACGCCGGTCACCGAGTACCTCGATAAGTACTCGCTCCCCGGCTACATGTGGGACGAGATTTCCGGGGCCGCGCTTATCGACCCCTCCATCATCACCGGCCAGAAGCAGCTCTACATGGATATCGATATCGACCACGGCCCCAGCTATGGCAAAACCCTTTTCTGGGACGCCAAGGCCCGCGTCCCGCCCTACCTGCGCCTCGCTACCGTCCAGTTTGATATCGACGCCCCTAAGTTCTACAAGCTCTACATCGACCTGATGACCAGGACTCCCCAGAAGCCATGACCGCGGTTGCGGCTGAAATGGTTCGTCCCCGAGCGCCACGCCCGTTATAACATCGCTCAAATGAGACGCCTCGCAATCCTCCTCCTGCTCGCCGCCTGCGCCGTCTCGGCCGAGGAACGCCGCAAGGTCATCATCGACGAAGACTGCTCCGGGCCTGGCGGCAGCAACCTTCAGGCTCTTCTTGTCATGCTGCAATCGCCGCAGGTTGAAGTGCTGGGGATCACCGTCGTCAGCGGCGACCAGTGGCGCGACGAAGAGATCGCCCATACCCTTCGCCTGCTCGAAATCATCGGCCGCACTGATATTCCCGTCGTCCCCGGCGCCGTCTTCCCCCTTGTCCGCCGGCGCGACGAAGCGCAACTCTGGCAGCGGGGCTTTGGCAAAGTCGCTTACGCCGGTGCCTGGGACGACCGCTGGTGGCACGAGCCCAACGTGGTGCCCTCGCTACCCGAAGGCCATCCCAGCGCCAAGCCTGCTGCCGAAGACGCCGCCCACTTCCTCATCCGCATGGTTCACCGCTACCCGAATGAGGTGACCATCTACGAGGGTGGCCCCATGACCGACCTGGCCCTGGCCATCTCGATCGATTCGCACTTCGCCGAGTTCGCCCGCGAATTGGTTTTCATGGGTGGAAGCCTGAGTCCGGAGACGGACAACCCGGAGTTCCTCAATAATCCCCGCCACGAATTCAATTTCTGGTTCGATCCCGAAGCCGCGCAGATCGTCCTAGGCGAGCCCTGGAAGAAAATCATCTGCACGCCCACCGACATCTCCCTCAAGACTCGCCTTACCGCCGCGATGGTCAAGGAAATCGAGGCCAGCGATACGCCCCTGGCCCATTACCTCGCCCGCTTCGTTCAGCTCGGCCCCGGTGCCGACACCATGTGGGATGAGCTGGCCGCCGCTGCCTGGATCAATCCTGCCCTGATCACCCGCCGCGACACCCGTTACATGAGCGTAGACCTGGATCACGGTGCCGGCTACGGCAACACCCTAACCTGGACCGAGAAAGATAAGCCCGCCTTTCCTCTGCCCCCGGTGGAAATCCAACTGGACCTGGACAAAGAAAAGTTCTACGGGATGTTCGTGCGCCTCATGCGTGCCCCCACCCGGACCACTCCCTGATGCAAGGCGTCGATTCTGCAGCCCACCGAAGGCGAAAGACCAACTGTTACCTGCCAGTGGAAAGCGCTCCGCATCCACCCGCCGCCAGCGCCCCCACCCCGTGATACAAATGGAACCTTGCCGCCCACCGCTGCATCCATCCCTCTTCGACGCTGGCGTATCGCCTTCCTCCTCGCCTTCGGTGTCATCGTCAATTTCTGGGATCGCGTGAACCTCTCCGTTTCTCAGGATGCCCTGCACGCCGCCTTTGGCCTCTCCCTGGTGGCCTTCGGCTATCTCTCTAGCGCCTTCAGCTGGACCTACGCCCTGATGCAGGTCCCTGCCGGCGTCTTGCTGGACCACTTCGGTGTCAAGCGTGTCGGTCGCGTCAGCACCTTCCTCTGGAGCCTCGCTGGTTTCGGCGCCGCGCTCTCTCCCGGACTCGCTGGATTCTTCGCAGCCCGCTTTCTGCTGGGGATCGCCGAGTCTCCAACCTTTCCCGGCAATGCCAAGGCTATTGGCTACTGGTTCACCAAGCCCGAGCGCACCCTGGCCACCGCCATCACCGATGCCGCCGCCAAATTCTCCACCGGTGTCGGTGTTCCGTTCCTCGGTGTCCTACTGCTCCGCTTCGGATGGCGCTGGAGCTTCGCGGCCACTGGCTTCGTCAGCCTCTTCTACTTTGCGCTCTTCCATCGCGTATACCGCGATCCCAGCGAGGACTCGGGTCTTTCCCCCAGCGAACGTCAGTACATCGTCGCCGGAGGAGCCCAGCCCGAAGACTTGCGCCGAGAAGCGAGGGGGAACCGAGAAGGTCCCCTCGCGGCCCGCGCCTCCCTGGGATACCTTCTGCGTCAGCCCAAGGTCTACGGACTGGCCATGGGCTGGGGCGCTTATAACTACAGCTTCTTTCTTCTCCTGGCCTGGCTGCCGAGCTATCTCTCCCTCACGATCCACACCGACCTGCTCCACTCCGCGCTCTACACCAGCGTCCCCTGGCTGTTGGCGGCCCTGACCGATGTAATCGTCGGCGGTTGGCTCGTGGATGCGCTCATCCAGCGCGGCTGGAACGCCGACCGGGTGCGCCGCGCCGTGCTCATCGGCGGAACCGCCTGCGGCCTCGGCATTCTCGGAGCTGGGGGGGCGCACAGCGCTCCTGCCGCACTGGCCTGGATCAGCCTGGCTCTGGGCGGCCTCGCCGCCGCCGCCCCGGTCGCCTGGAGCGTTCCCTCCCTCATCGCGCCTCGCGAAACCGTGGGCAGCGTTGGTGGCATGGTCAACTTCTCGGGCCAGATCATGGCCATCGGCGCGCCCATCATCACCGGCTACATCGCCCAGGGCACACACTCTTTCGCCGCGGCATTCGCCACCGCCACCGTCATCCTGCTCGTAGGGATCTGTGGCTACGCCCTCCTCCTGGGGCGCATCGAGCCCATCCCGGAACCCCGGCTTGCATAGCGTGACGTTCCGCCTCCGTTCCGGACGACGCCAGGAAAGGCGCGCCGCACGGCTTCAGAACCGCAATTCCTGCGGCTTGGCCACGTAGGACCACCCTCCAGATCGTGTGGACATGAAACCCGCGTTCAGACTTCCGGATTCAGATGCAGCACCTGCGTGGCGATATCAGCCAGAACTCGCGAATCACATTCGTGTCCCGCCGATCCACCGCCCGTACTTTTCAACGCGATGGTCCGGGCCGTGCGGCCGCTGTTGAGAAGAAATGTTCGGACATGTCCTTCGGTAATGTCCTGCCCCCCCAACCGTGGGACATACTGGGGTTGACCTGCTGAACCTCCGCACTGCAGGAGATACAGCAAGTCTGGTAGCTCGTGACAGCTTAACTGCGAATGACGACTCAGGTCCTGTACTCCAGGCTTCCACTATGACCCCGCTGTTGCAACCCGAATCCCGTTGGCGCCCGCCGCGCCTCACGTTCGCGCAAACGACCCCTGCCGTGCTTCGCTTCCAGAGCGGACGCCGCATACGCGGCAAACTGCAGGTCATCTCCGTCACCGGCGGCCTGCTCTCCCTGCCCAGCCTCCTCGACCAGGGTGCACGGGCCAAATTGATGTTCCTGATGGAGAGCGGTACGGTGCTGGGCACAGCCGAAATGCTGCTTCCGGTCTCCACCACGCTGCAACCGTTCCGCTTTGTTGCCATCGGGAAAGAAGACCAAACCCGGCTACAGAACGCCATCCGGTCTTCCGCGGATGAGAATCGCCGCGACCAGCAAGCGATCATCCGCGAGCGCGCCTGGTAACCCCGACCTTCTCACTTTCTCGCCGTGATCGACTCTCTCCGCGTCGGTGTTGTGGGTGTGGGCGCTAACGCTAGCGTCGGCGTCTCGCCCTCCTCTCCCTTGGAAGAGTCATGTGCGCTTAGCGAATCCTCTGTGTTTTGCCCGTTCAAGGTGTTTCCCCTGCCTCCTGTGACCTGGGATGCCGGCGTACCCCATCCCACCGGTCGTTGACTTGCTCCCCCATCGCCCCTTACCATTCGCGAGTTCTCCCTTTCCGGCCGAAGCCTTGGAGGCAAGGTGCGCCCATTTCTTCGACTCTCCCTGCTCGCACTCATCGTCATTTCTGCTCTAGCCCAGGTCACAACCTCCGCCAAGCCAATCTTCAAATTTCAGGAAGTCATGATTCCCATGCGCGACGGCGTGCGACTCCAGACCGTCATCCTCACGCCCGTCGATCAGCAGGCTCCGCTGCCCATTCTCTTCCGCCGTACTCCCTACGGGGTGCCCGAGAAGGCGCCCGTTCAGATACCGTCCAGCCTCAAGGAACTCGCCCAGGACGGCTACATCTTCGTCCTGCAGAATCTCCGCGGTCGCTTCAAATCGGAAGGCGTATTCCTGCTTTCTTCCTGGGTCGATCTCAACGACCCCAAGGCCACCAACGAGACCACCGACGCCTACGACTCCATCGATTGGCTCATCAAGAATGTCCCCAACAACAACGGGAAGGTTGGCATGTTCGGTGTCTCCTATGCCGGTTTGACCGCCGCCCTCCCACTGCTTCGTCCCCATCCCGCCCTCAAGGCGACCAGCGAGCAGGCCTCGCCCGTCGATCAGTGGATGAATGACGACGACCACCGTTTCGGTGCCCTGCGCGAAAGCTACGACTTCGAATACGCCGTTATGGAGCAGGCCGACAAGAACAAGAACACCTACTTCCCTTTCGAGACCTACGACACCTACCAGTGGTATCTCGACCTCGGCCCCGTCGCCAACATCAACGCAAAGTACCTGCACGGCTCGATTGCTTACTGGAACTCGACCGTCGAGCATCCCAACTACGACGACTTCTGGAAAAAGGAAGCCTGGGTCAACCAGCTCCACGCTTCCACCGTCCCCAACCTGAACGTTGCCGGTTTCTGGGATCAGGAGGACCCCTGGGGACCGTGGCAGATCTTTCGCCACGCCGCTATGAGCGATCCCGACCACACCAATTTTATGGTGGCTGGTCCCTGGTTCCATGGCCAGTGGCAGTCGGAAAAGGCCGACAGCATCGGCATCATCCCCTTCAGCGGTCACGACACCGCCCGCGAATTCCGCGAGAACATCGAAGCCCCCTTCTTCCGCTACTACCTCCACGGCAAGGGTGAGAAGCCACCCTGGCAGGCCAGCACTTTTCAGAGTGGCTCCAACACCTGGCGCACCTATCCTGCCTGGCCGCCAAAAGAAGCGAAGCTCAGCAAGCTTTATCTGCATCCCGACGGCACGCTCTCGTTCACCGTACCCGGCTCAGATGAAGCCGCGAAACCGTTTCGCGAGTACGTCTCCGATCCCACCAATCCCGTACCCTACCGCCCCCGTCCCATCTCTCCCACCTATCCAGGAGGCGACTGGCGCACCTGGGAAGTCGCTGACCAGCGTTTCGTCGAGCACCGTCCCGACGTTCTGTCCTTCCTCAGCGCCCCCCTCGACCACGACCTCACTGTCACCGGCCTGCTCGCCGCCCATCTGTTTGCCTCGACCTCCGGCACCGACAGCGATTTCGTCGTTAAATTGATCGACGTTTATCCCGAGGACGCACAAAAAAACGCCTGGAATCCCGACGAGGGGCCTAAGCCCGGCCAGTACGCCCAATCCCTGAATGGGTACCAACTCCCAGTTGCCATGGAAGTGCGCCGCGGCCGCTATCTCGTGAGCGACGAAGAACCCCACCCCCTCACCCCCAACCATCCGGTGGAGTGGACCATCCCTCTTCGCGATCACGATCACGTCTTCCTGAGAGGCCACCGCATCATGGTCCAGGTCCAGTCCACCTGGTTCCCAGTCATCGACCGCAACCCGCAGAAGTTTGTTCCCAGCATCTATGAGGCCGCCGCCTCCGACTTCGTTCCCGCCACCCAACGCATCTACTGCTCGCCCACCATGCCTTCGCACCTTATGCTGCCCATCATGCCCTGACTTCAAGCACAATTCTTTCCAGGGGACAGCAATGTCTGGCGCCCCACGCCTCGCCGATTGCCGGCGATCGGGCTGCACCGTGCTGGGCGCCAGGCCGACGCCCACGCCCGCGAAACGCTTGCTCCTCTGCGATGTCGCTGCGCGAAATTCTGCCCAGCTGTCAGGCGGGCGGCGTTCCAGCGATGCCGGCACGGCTTCAAGCCGCTGAGGCACAATATGGATAGGAACTCGCCCATGGTGCAGACTTCCCTGAGAGGCTGGGATCGAGCACCTGGATATGGCCGGGCCGTAAAAGATTGCTGACTCAGCTAGAATGCCGGCTCATTGGGGCCGGGTGACCACGGTGTGCCTTGCCCGGACTGCCGCTGAATCCTAGTTTGGAAGACCGCCAGCCAGCAGTGGGCCATGGGTTTGGCCGAGGCGGAACGATAGCGGCAGCGAAATACTAAGAGCCAAGATTTAATACCGGATACTCAAGACCTGATCCCAAATGCCGACCCACCCCGCCATGATCGCCGTACCGCCAGAAGACGCCAGCCTCCGCCTCGATCAATTTCTGACCCGCCATCTCACTGACGTCAGCCGTGCCCGCGTGCAACAACTCATCACCCAGGCTCAGGTCCTGGTGGACGAGAAGCCGGCCAAGCCTTCGCTCCGTCTGCACGGCGGCGAGCGGATCAGGATTCTCGGTCCCGCCCAGCGCGTTCCCCTTCGCGCCGTTCCCGAAGACGTTCCTCTCGATGTGGTCTACGAAGATTCCGATCTCGCCGTCGTGAACAAGCCCGCCGGAATGATGGTCCATGTCGGCGCCGGCGGCGAGGACCGCAATCGTGGCACACTCGTCAACGCGCTGCTCCACCGCTTTGCCCGGTTATCGGAGGTGAGCGGTGAATTGCGCCCCGGCATCGTCCACCGACTCGACAAAGCCACCAGCGGCCTCATGGTCGTTGCCAGAAACGACCCAACCCACCGCAAGCTGGCTGCCCAGTTCGCCCGCCGCCAGGTAAAGAAAACCTATCTTGCCCTTGTGCACGGCTGGCTCAGGCCGGATTACGGGACCATTGCCGCCAGCATCAGCCGCGACGCCGTTCGCCGTACCCGCATGACCACCCGCCGCGCCGGCGGACGCGAAGCCATCACCCATTACCGCGTGCGCCAACGCATCGATTCGCCCTTCGGTAAGTTCTCCCTGCTCGAGGTGAAGATCGACACCGGCCGCACCCACCAGATCCGCGTCCACTTCGCCTCGCTCCGACATCCCGTCGTCGGAGATGCTCTCTACGGAGCCCCGCGCCGAATCCAGGGACGCTCCCAAAAATCAATTTCTCTTGCCCGGAACTTCCTCCACGCCGCCGCCCTCGCCTTCGACCACCCGGCCACCGGAGAGCCGTTGTCCTTCGCTTGTCCCCTTCCTCCCGAATTGGACGCCTTCCTGAAACAGCTGGTACCCACTCAAGGAGCTTGACCCCGCGCCGCGACATCGGCTTGAAGGCGATGCTTCGACCCTGGTCAGGAAGGAAAGAGGCAAGAAGGAACTTCGTGTGCCTGGGCCTAACCAACAAGGGCCAAGGACTAGCGACCAGCAGCTGCCTCCGCTATCTTCGGCAGCTCATCCCCGCGGAAATACTTTTCCTTCGCCTCCCGCATCTCCGGCATTGCCGCGTAGGGTTTGCTGTAATCGTTGTTCGCATTCCAGAACAGGAACCCGATCCCGCCCTTGTCCTTTGCCACCCGCACCTGGGTCTCGATGTACTGCGGCGAGTACGTCTTGGTCCGCCAACGGAAGGCCTGCAGCCACGGCCGCAGTACCACCCCGCTGCCTCTGGTGATCAGCTCAAACCGGTCCATCGACTCCCCGATGAAATGCTCCGGCGCGTCCCCGGGATGCGCGATCCCATCCATGCCGAAAAAGTGGGAGGGATAGATCATCGGCGAAAGCACGTCACAAAACTTTGCCATCTGCACAATGTCCTGGCCCGTGTGCGACAGGTCCACCGGCCGCTGCCAAGCCATCACCCCGAATACGTCCAGCGAGAGCAGTACTCCCGTCGGATGCAGTTCCCCGTACGCCTTCTTCAGAAAGTGTGCGATCACATCCGAGCGGTGCCACTCCGGATGCTCGGTCTGGAACGCGAAGCTCGCGTCTTTCTGGTCGCCCTCGGCAGGGAAGCGCACGTAGTCGAACTGGATCTCGTCCACCCCCGCCCCGGCCACGTGCTTCGCCAGCGCAATGTCATAATCCTGCACTTTCGCCTGCGACGGATCCGTCCACACCAGCTTCCCGTTCTCACGCCACGGCTGCCCCGTTCGGTGGGACTTCACCGCCAGCTCCGGATGCGCCGTCACCAGTCGCTCGTCGCGGAATATCGCAATTCGGGCAATCGCGTGCATCCCCTGCTGGTGCAGGAAGCGCGTGAACTTCGCCACGTCGTGGATGTACACATGCTGCCGCCCGGCCAGCGGGTGATCGAAGGGGATATTCACGCTTCCATCGCTGTCCTTGATGTCGAATACCACCGCGTTCCCGCCCACCTCGCGCCAGTGCCGGATGATGCGCACACCATGGTCGCTCCCCGCCATGATGCCCGTCAGGTAAATCGCCCGCACTTCAAAATCCTTTGCCACCGGGATCGTCTTCTCTACGATGGGCGTCGCTAGGATCCCCGGCACGATCAGGTTCTCTCCCGGCTTCAGGTTGTTCCCCGTGCGCTTCCCGTTGGTTTCGCGGATCGCCTCCGCCAGTTCGCTCGACGTCAGATAAGAGGTGTCCTTAAGATACTTCCGCGCCACCAGCGGAATACTGTCTCCCCGCTTCGCCGTGTACAGTGCCGTTCCCGGTGGCGCTGCGGGCTGCAGCCGTGGAATGTTCAGCTCCGGGTGTGATCCCGTGGTGCTGCTGTAGGTCATCTTGGGCGAGCTACCCGTCTGCTGGGCCGCTGCCGTTCCCACCAAGAGCCACCAGGCCCCCCCGGCCACGGCGGCACAGACCACTAGTGCAACTAAAACTAAATGTATCCGACGCAAGCTTTTCTCCCCAAAGTGCTTCTGCGCCGGATGCTACCCTGCGTCTGATGGCTCTGCCAGTTACGTCGGGCCACCTCCTCTCAGCATGGATCTCGTCCCCCTCGGTCCTTATGGCTCGGGAAAAACGACTCTAGCGCCGCCCTTCGGCGGGCTGTCCGCAGGGTTGTCCTCGACCGCCACTTCTAAACCATGACGCACACGAACGAAGGCCCCCAGCCTCCTCAGCGGAGCCCCGAACGTCCGTGCCCCGTAGATCGCGAGGATGATTGAGTCTCCTCAATGGGGCCGCGCCTGCATCAGCTTTCATGGTGAAATGCCAACTTCCCCTTCCCGGATGCGCAAACAATTTCCTTTCCCTGCCCCTCCCCTCGTGGCAAGATACCCCTCCCAAATGGTTACTTGAGGCATCTAAGACAGTAGCTAACGTGCCCCGAGGAAGGCAGCCTGGGGTTGGCTAACCATTTGCAGTGTCTTTGGGAGCGGGTGAGGGGTGACAAAGTTTGTCGCTCACCAGGTATGCGCCACTGCCCCGGCTTCAGCTGGCTGGGCCCCGCGAGGAGAGGCCCACGACCTTTATGAGAACGAATCTCGCCACTGTTCTGGACCCTAACCGCCGCAGTCACGACGCCCGCGAATTCGAAGCCGCTCTCCGCCGCCGCATCGTCGGCCAAGACCAGGCCGTAGAAAAGGTCGTCGAGATCTACCAGATGTTTCTCGCCGGTCTGAATCCCCCCGGGCGCCCGGTCGGCAACCTCCTCTTCTTGGGCCCCACCGGCTCCGGCAAAACCCGCGTCGTCGAAGCCGTGGCCGAAGCGCTCTTCGGCGACGACCGCGCTTGCATCAAAATTGACTGCGCAGAATTCCAGCATTCGCATGAAATTGCGAAGCTGATTGGGTCGCCGCCGGGGTATCTGGGGCACCGCGAGACGCATCCCCTGCTGACTCAGGAGGCGCTGAACCAGTGGCACACGGATAAGCTGAAGCTGTCGATCCTTCTTTTTGACGAGATTGAGAAGGCCTCGGATGCTCTGTGGCAGTTGCTGCTCGGCATGCTTGACAAAGCCACGCTGACGCTGGGCGACAATCGTCGTGTGGATCTCTCGCAGTGCATCATCATCATGACCTCGAACCTGGGCGCGGGCGAGATGTCCACGCTGGTGGATGGCAGCCTGGGCTTCGTGCGCAATGTCGTGGAAGTCGACTCCCGGCTGGACGAAAAAATCTCCCGCACCGCGGTCGAAGCGGCTCGCCGCAAGTTCACGCCCGAGTTCATGAACCGGATCGATAAGGTTGTGGTGTTCAAGACGCTGCGCTCTGAGCACCTCGCCCAGATCCTGGAAATCGAGTTGGGCATGGTGCAGCAACGCGTCCTCCTGGCCACCGGCGCCAACCAGTTCGTCTTCAACTGCACGCAGGAGGTCAAGGATTTCCTGCTCAAGGAAGGCACCGACCCCAAGTACGGGGCCCGCCATCTGAAGCGTGCCATCGAGCGCCACATCGTGTTCCCGCTGGCCAACCTGGTCGCCACCGGGCAGGTCCGCCTCGGCGACTTCGTCCGCATCGACCTCACTGGCGAGAGTCTCCTCACCTTCGTTAAGGAAGCCGAAGGCGCCATGGTCCCGGTGCTGCTGGAGCGCTACGGTGCCGCTGCCGTCGGCGCCCCTCCACTGTCCGCCCGTGCCACCCGCCCCGCCGCTCAGCGCAAAGAGTTCGGTGCCGGCTCACAGAACGAGAACAAATAGCGCACTTCGCTGAAGAAATGTCCGCGTGGACGACTCGAAGTGTCGTCACCTAAACCGATGGTGCCGCAACCAACTAAGGTGAGTGCGACGGCGCCTGGCTGCAAGAGTTGAAGCAAGCGCCTCGCAGGCTGCGTCAGTCAGCCGATCACGCCCTCGCGCTGATGGCTACAATGACGCAAACGCCAAATCAGGTCCAACGCCTGTCGAAATCGCCGGATTTCGGGCGTCATTGGTAGTAGCGGGCATGACGCCTGCCATGAAAACCAATCGCGGAGGCTTCCCATGCAATACCTTCTGATGCTCTATGTGAACGAAGCTGGTTGGCCCAAGCTGACCAAGGCCCAGCAAGAACCGGGTGTAGCCGCGTATGTGGCGTACACCGAGGCGCTGAAGAAGGCCGACGTTCTGGTCGGCAGCAACCGCCTGCAGGCCAGCTCCGCCGCGACCCGAGTCCAGCTGGTGGACGGCAAATCGCAAGTCCTGGATGGCCCCTATGCCGACTCGAAGGAACAGTTGGGGGGCTTTTACCTTCTTAACGTCCCCGATCTGGATGCCGCTATCTCCTGGGCAGCCCGCTGCCCGGCGGCAGGTCATGGGGTGGTCGAGGTGCGTCCGATCTGGGACATGGCGGCACAAGCTTCGGGCTACAGAACCAGTCAATAGCGAATCTCTCGCGGGGGAAGGCGCCCGCGTCATAACTGGATCAGAACATGAATTCCCTGGAAGGCGACGCGCGTCGTACTGCGGACACCATTGCGCGCCGCAGTTACGGCAAGCTCGTCGCCTTCCTCGCCGTCCGCACCCGGGATGTGGCCGCTGCCGAGGACGCGCTTTCCGAGGCATTCGCTTCGGCTCTCGCTGACTGGCCGCGCAAGGGCTGTCCTCGGAACCCGGAAGCGTGGTTGTTGACCGTCGCCCGCAGAAAGTTCATCGATACGGTGCGCGGACAGCGGCGGGGCGAAAGAGTCGCCGGCCAGTTGCAAGTGATGGCGGAAGGCCTCCATGCCGCTGCCAGCGAGGCCAAGATCCCGGATCAACGTCTCGCCCTGCTGTTCGCTTGCGCCCACCCGGCTATCGCCGCCGGCATTCGCGCGCCACTGATCCTGCAGGTGGTGCTCGGTCTCGATGCCGCCAGGATCGCCTCGGCCTTCCTGGTTTCTCCGGCGACTATGGGCCAGCGCCTGGTCCGGGCCAAGAGCAAAATCCGCCAGGCCGGGATCCCGTTCCGCATTCCTGAGCCCGAGGAGCTTTGCGACCGCCTTGAGTCCGTGCTCGATGCTATCTATGCCGCATTCGCCGACGGCTGGATCGACGCAGCCGGCACCGACCTCGCACGCCGCGAGCTGGCCGAGGAAGCCATCTTCCTGGGGCGACTGGCGACCGAACTGCTCCCCAACCAGCCTGAGGCGTTGGGCCTGTTCGCGCTCATGCTGTATGCGGAAGCCCGCCGCCCCGCCCGCCGCAATTCCCAGGGTGACTACGTACCCCTTGCGCAGCAGGACCCTGCCCTGTGGAATTCTCCGATGATCAAGGAGGCCGAGGCGGTTCTTCTCCGCGCCAGCGGATTGGGGTCGCCGGGTCGCTATCAGCTGGAGGCGGCGTTGCAATCCGCACATGTTGCACGTCGCTGCACGGGTCGCGACAACTGGGCGGACGTGGTGGAACTCTACGACGCGTTGCTGACGCTCTCCCGCTCGCCAGTGGTCGCGATCAATCGCGCCCTGGCGATGGCAGAGACCAAAGGCGCGCGCGCGGCTCTGGATCTGGTGGAAGAGATCGCCGCCGATGCGCGACTTGCCCAGTATCAACCCTACTGGGCTGCACGCGCGGAGTTGCTCGCCAGGACAGGCTCCCATGACGAGGCCCGCCACGCCTACGAAATCGCCATCGGTCTCGAGCGCGACCCCGCGGTTCGCCGCTTCCTGCAACAGCGTCAGTCGGGGTTGGAGTCTTGATCAGCTTGGTTGCGTGGGGAAGACGGGAGCCGCGGCTCTCCGGCGCAGCGGCTACCATAACCGCTTTCACGAGAGTGCCGCTTGCCCGCTGATCTTGCCCGGTAGAGTGAACGGCGCGAGCGCGCCGCGGGGTGAACCTCTTGAACCTGCGCGGCCTCATCATAAAGCTCAGCGTCGAGCTCGGACAGCACCTCCGCAAAGAAAATCAACGCGGGGTGTGACGGCCCTCAGAGGGCGAGCGGGCGACAGAGTCGCAATACACCGGAATGCTCTTGGTCCATTCTGTTTTTCCCCGACTTGGTCTCTGGGCAGCGCTCAAGGTTGGGCTGTCACGATCAGCAGCCAGCCACTGCCGCTGGGGATTGAGATGTTCTTGCTGGATTTCAACACAATCTCGCCGAGCGGCGCAGTCGCCCCCGAATTCGCAATTTTCACGTTGCCCAAAGCGTACGTACCACATGCTGCGCTAGAGAATATCCAGACCGCTTGTTCGCGGTCGTAGCCAACGCCGCCCGGGCATCCGGCGTCGGGATTGGGCGTGAGTTTGATGCGCACCGAAGTTGCTTCGAGCCAGGTACCGACCATGCCATCGTGCGAAGCTACCAGACCCCGTCCGCGATTGACGACATCTCCCCCCACCTGCCGCGTCACCCATTGGCTCATGGGTTCCCGATCCGGCGAGGAATTGATGGGAGATTGTGCCTGCGAAACTTTGTCCACCGACGCCACGGCCAGTGCCGCCGCAGTCAGCGGGATGGTGTGTCCGTGGTCCTCAATGGCATCGAACTTCAGGACGATGCTCGAACCCGGCGATTCGGGCTCCAAAGATCCCGGGAGCCTAACCCGCACGATGTGAGCGGTGACGCGCGAGCGCTCGCTGATTTTTGCGCCTCCGGGGAGGGATACCTCCTGCATCACGCGGCCTTCGATCTGTTTTCCCGCCTTGTCGTTCTTGGCATTCAGGCCCGAACTGAGCTTTACCGGGACCACCGTTCCGGCGGGGAGCTCCTGGCCGAGGGCGACCGCGGAGAGCAGGAAGCAGGTCGCGAATTTGATCCAAAACATAAACAGCCCCGAGACTACGCTCTTCCGAATATATTGCAACCGGAGTCAGGACCCCAATGAGGGAGGCCTCGGGCTGCAGGCTTCAGTATGGCGTAGCGATCATCATCGGCCTGAGGGCAGTCGCCTGAAGCCTGCATCTTCCGGAACGCGGTTCGGTTGCCGGAGACGCACAGAGCCTGAGCAGGGCAACGGTCGCTCGTGACGGATGCGCGCTCCTGACCTTTACGTGCGTGAGAACCAGTGTCGTCTATGGGCCGGGTCGAGTCTGAGGTCTCATCACTCCTGGGTGTGAGCGAGGGCGTAGTAGCCGTTGCGGGCCTGGATCTTGTATCCCTGCTTGGAGTGGAGCTCGACCTTGCGGAAGCTGCCGTCGAGCTTGTTGTTGGTGGGCGTGTAGCCGATGTTGTACTGGCTGCGCAATTCCTTGGCGATTTGGTCGAAGGCTTCCTTAAGCTTCTCGAACTTGTTGCCCACCTCGATGACTCGTCCGCCGGTTTCACCCGCCAACTTCTTCATCTCGGTATCACCGGAGTAGCCCCCGAAGCCATAGAAGCCGCGATCGGCGATCAGCAGCACGTAACAGATGGTGTCGGCTTTCTGAGCAGCCTCGATGGCGTCCTTGATGCGGAGTTGGCTGCCCTGGTCCTCGCCGTCGGTCAACAGGATCATGGCCTTGCGCCCCACCTCGTGAGACAGCTCGTCGTGAGACGCCAGGTAAACGGCGTCGTAGAGCAGGGTTCCGCGCGGGTTCGCAGTAGGCACCGGACCTCCACCCAGGCCGGGTGGACCGCCGAAACCGGTATTGATTTTGGCCTTGTTCAGCGCCACCTTCAGCAGGTGCACGTCATTGGTAAAGTCCTGCAGGAGGTCCACGTTGACGTCGAAGCTGATGACGAAAGCCTCGTCCTTATCGCGCAGGATCTCGGTCAGAAAGCTGCCGCCGACTTCCTTCTCCATGTCCAGGACCCGGGCCTGGCTGCCGCTGGAGTCGATGAGAATACCGAGGGTCAGGGGAAGATTCGTTTCCGCCGTAAAATACTTGATGGTTTGCGGCTTGCCGTCTTCGAGAACTTCGAAGTCGTCCTTGGTCTGGTTGGGAATCAGGGCGCCGTGTTTATCTTTGACGTTGAAAAACAGCTGCACCACATTGACGTTCACCTTCAGGGTTTCCACCGACTGGTCGCCCTGCGGTGAAGCCTGTTGGGCGCCAGCCAGCGGAGCGGCGGATGCCGCCAGCAGCAGGCCCAGGGTTGGAAAAATACGGGCTACAGACATGAGGAAATTCCGTTTTGGTAAGCTACTATTAGTGTAGTCCTCGGGAGGATGCACCAAATCATCTGGTTGGAGCATCCGAGAACATGGGTGGTTGCCCGGTTGTGAAGAATATCACCTCGACGACTTGCTGAGGAGCGCTTGGACGGAGAAAAACTCGATGCGAAGTGTAACCCGCATCAGAATCGTGCGGAAAACGCGTGACGTGGAACACTCCCTGCTCTGCCAGGACGCTGGAGTGTGTTTGCGTAATCGGGTAGGCTCTGCCCTGTCCCGGATCGTGCTGGGCTCGGCCGGCATAGGCGGACTGCTCCTGGCCGCGAGCTTGTCCTGGGGACAAAGTCAGCCGCAAGTTACTCAGCCCACTCAGGATATTCCGGACGCGCCCTCGGCAACCCGGCCTTCGCAGAACTTTCCCGCTAACTTGCCTCCCGCCCCTCGGCCGGAACCGCCCACGCCCAAACCGCCGGGATCTTCATCGTCCACGCCGGCCTCCTCGGCTCCAGCCTCTGCCGCGCCGGGCTCGGAAAACGAAGAAACCGCCCCTCCGCCAATGCCGCCTATCAAGACGGTGCCGCCCGGCAGTGTACCGCCCGAGGTGAATTCGCGCGACGAGCTTTACACCATCAAGGTCTTCACCAACCTGGTCCTGGTGCCGGTAACGGTGAAGGATTTGTCCGGGCACTTGGTCGATGGGCTACTGCCCAAGGACTTCACGGTGCTGGAGGACGGCAAGAAACAGACTTTGAAATTCTTTACCAGCGACCCCTTCCCGCTCTCGGCGGCGGTGATCGTGGACCTGGGGATGTCGGATGCCGCCGTGCAGAAAGTCAGCGAGACCTACGCCGCCCTGGCGGGCGCGTTCAGCCCCTACGACGAAGTGAGCCTCTATACTTTCAGCACGACAGTGAGTCAGGTCAGCGATTTTTCCGCCGTGGGCAAGAGACTGACTTCTGTCCTGGACGAGCTCAAGACGTATTCCGGGCAAAACAACGGGGTGCCGGTATTGAACGGGCCACTGGGCCCGCAGGGACCGATGGTCAACGGCATACCCGTACAGCAGCCCGGCGCCAACCCCATGGCGCCCCTACCCAAGGATGTGCGGGTGCTCAACGACGCCGTGCTGCGGGCCGCCCTCGACCTGGGCAAGCGTGACCGCGCCCGCCGGAAAATCATCTTCATTATCAGCGAAGGCCGCGAGTACGGCAGTAAGGCTTCGTACCACGACGTGCTCCGCGTCCTGCTTTCCCAGGGTGTCACGGTGTATGCCATGGGCGTCGAGGGGGCAGCGATCAGCGGCTATAACTGGCTGAACAAAAAACACGTGCCCAAGTTCGGTTACGGAGACATCCTGCCGAAGTACGCAGCGGCCACGGGCGGCGAAATGTTTACCGAGTTCTCCCGCAACAATATCGAAATTGCATATGCCCAGGCGACCGGCGACGCCCGCAACCAGTACACCCTGGGATATTCCACTAAGCCCACTCCCAGCAGCGCCTACCGCGACATCGAGGTCCGGGTTGACCGCTCGGGCCTGAAAGTCAAGGCCAAGACTGGGTACTACCCGCTCCCTATGGCGAAGTGACGGGCTGGCTTCGGGTTTCAGCCTGCTAACTTCGGGTTTCAGGCTGCGGGCTACGGCTTGCCGCCCCGGACTTCAGAATTCTGACCGCCGAGTGTCAATCCTTGAAAGCTATTCCCTAAAGCCCTGCAGCCGGGAACTGGGATTCTGGGTTCCGCGCCCTGCCGCTGCCCTTCGCAAGCGGGCAGCCAGCTTACTCGTAGGGTCCGTTGCCAGGTTGGCTTCCATGTAACCGGGGTAACCTGCCGGTAATTCGGGGCGTATGGTATAAAACCAGCAGCACTTCCGAATAGGCTCAATTCGCGCGCATCGGGGAGCGGAACCGACGGCTCCCGGTGTGTTTTTTCGAGGAAGGTCTTGAGTTTCATTAACTTCGCAGCCCGCGAAATTAATTGCAAGATCGTGTATTACGGCGCCGGGTTGGGCGGCAAGACCACGAATCTGCAGCAAATCTACCAGAAAACGGCGGAGCAGCAGAAGGGCAAGATGATCTCGTTGGCGACGGAGACGGAGCGCACGCTGTTCTTCGACTTTCTGCCGCTGGACCTGGGGTCGGTGCGCGGGTTCAAAACACGGATTCATCTTTACACTGTACCGGGGCAGGTGTTCTATGACGCCAGCCGTAAGCTGATTCTGCGGGGCGTGGACGGGATCGTGTTCGTGGCGGATTCGCAGGAAGAGCGCATGGACGCCAACGTCGAAGCACTGGACAACTTGATGTCGAACCTGAAGGAGCACGGGTACGACTTCTTCAAGATTCCCTATGTGCTGCAGCTGAACAAACGGGATTTGCCCAACGTACTGCCGGTGGCAGACCTGTCGAAAGAATTGCGGCGGAAGAACGAACCGATCATCGAGGCCATTGCCTTTCAAGGGCAGGGGGTATTCGAGACGCTAAAAGAGATTGCGCGCCAGGTGTTGACGGAGCTGAAGCAGGCGGGCTGAAGGGCAGGCCCGTTCTCAGCTCTCGGTCCTCGGTGGTTTTCTCTGTCCGCCTTCAAAACCTTACCTCCCGACTTTCTACCAACCCGAAACTGTTATTCCGCTTTCGCTTTCGGCCGCCCCGGATATTACAACTCCCCGACGAAAAGATAACGAAGAATTGACGACAGGGTGACCGAACAATGACAAGCCCCTCCGCCACGCGCCTTACGCTCGTGTCCTCGGCATGGCCAAGAAGATGGGGAGGTCAAAATGGTGAGACTCTCATGGTTCGCGTCCCTAATCGTGCTAGGTATGGCAACGGCGTTGTGGCACAGTCATCACCCCAACGGGGGAACCGTGAACGCAGACATCAGGCGGAACACGGATGGCGCGTTCCGCGACGGATTGTTCCTGGGAAAACGCGCAGCCGAAAGCGGTGCTGCGCCCAATGCTCCGATTGGGCGATGGGCAACGAAGGCGGATCGGGCGTCGTTCACAGCAGGCTACGTGCGAGGATACGAAGAGGTTCTGACAAACCGAGCGGTCCGCTAGCCGAGGGTTCAGGCAACGGCGATCCTCGTGAACGGAAACACACCAGGCAGTTGGCGAACTCTATAGACGCGCTGACTCAGTTCTGGGCACAGCAGTCCGTCTCAGTCCACTAACATGCCACGGGTGTTGTTCTTCTTCGAGAGTTGACTCCCGCCATGATCCGCTGCTCGCCCTTCTCAGATTCGGATGGAACGGCAACCCTCCCTTTTTGCAATCGCCGGTTGACTCGGGGAAGGAAACGGTCAGCTTGAGTCCAAAGTGCTAACCAGGCATCTATCTACGCATGCCGAGCTTAGCGAAACACAACCTGACCGAGACCATTGCGGTTCTCGTCCGTACTCCGGCAACTTTGGATGCGCTGTTGCGCGGACTGCCCGATGCATGGGTGCACAGCAACGAGGGGGAGGACACCTGGAGTGCGTTCGACGTCGTAGGGCACCTGATTGTCGGGGAGCGTACCGACTGGATGCCCCGGGCTCGCATCATCCTGGACACCGGCACAGAACGGAGCTTTGCTCCTTTCGACCGCTTTGCGCAAATCAAAGAGAGTCAAGGCAAGTCGCTGGGTCAGCTCCTGGACGATTTCGCCCGGCTGCGCCGGGAGAATGTGGCCGCGCTACAGGCACTCCATTTGCAGCCGCAAGACTTAGAGCGACAAGGTAGGCATCCGGAGCTGGGAGTCGTGACCCTGTCCGAACTTCTCGCAACCTGGGCGGTTCACGACCTTTCTCATCTGCATCAACTGTCGCGCTTGATGGCCCATCAGTATCGCGAGGCAGTCGGTCCCTGGAGCGCGTATCTGGGGGTGCTGCATTGTGCCGGGCATAGCAGGGGCGATCAGATTCGGCAGCCGGCGCAGGGGAATGTGCCAACACGCGTGGCAGGTGACCAATAGCCAATCGCTGCAGCACGACCGCCTGTCGGGCTCAGCTGATCGCCAGACAACTCAACTATCCTGATCATGCTTCGACACCTGCCTTTGTCACCTGCGAGCAGGTATCATTCCTCGCCATGAGTTCGCCTCCGATTCGTCACATTTCCGATACCGCCCTGTGGGTCGCGATGTACCGTGCCCAGGAGAACGAGCGCAGCGATGCTCTCTTCCGCGACCCTTACGCACGCCAGCTGGCCGGAGAGCGCGGGCTCGAGATCGCGGCTGCCATGCCATTCGCGCAGCGGCATTCCTGGTCCTACACCGCCCGTACTTGGATTGTGGATCAAGTGGTAGAACGCGAAGTACGGCAGGGCACAGACGTGGTCCTCAATCTGGCCGCCGGACTTGATTCCCGGCCGTACCGGATGCCGCTGCCCGCTGCCCTGCGGTGGGTCGAGGTCGATCTGCCCGACATGCTGAACTACAAGCAGGACGTGCTTGCCACGGAACGCCCGGTATGTGCGCTCGAGCGAGTGCCCCTGGACTTAAGAAATGCGCCAGCCCGCCGCACCCTGTTTCAGCGGCTCGGGGACGAAGGGAACCGCGTGCTGGTCATAAGCGAAGGGCTGATGGTTTACCTCGAGGCCGACGGCGCCGCTGAACTGGCTCGCGATCTGGCGGCCCAGCCCAGCTTTCGGTGGTGGGTCACGGACCTGACTTCGCCGGCGTTGCTCAAGATGCTGCAGAAGGCCATCGGAGGCCCGTTGGTGGATGCCGGCTCACCGCTGAAATTCGCGCCCCCCGAAGGGCCGGAATTCTTCACGCCGTGCGGGTGGAGGCCGGTTGAGACCATTTCTCTGTTACACACGGCGGCCAGGCTCAAGCGGTTGTCGTTTGGCATGCGGCTGCTTTCGCTGCTCCCGGATCCTGCCGGGCGCAAGCCTGACAAGCCGTGGGGCGGAGTCTGCGTGCTCGAGAACTGCGGAGCAGCGCGCACTCCTTAGCCCGCCTCATGGTCGTCCGCTCTCTCGAGGAGATGGCATCCGCGGCTTGAAGGAGCAGACGGTCGCGGTCTGTTCCAATGAGCTACTGAGCGGGGGCGTAATAACCACGGCGGGCACGGACGCGGAGGTTTTTGTGGTCGAGGGCGACGATTTCGATGGTGCGGTAATGGCCATCCGCCTTGAAGTCGGCGGGCTTGTAGGACAGGGCGTACTGGCTGCGCAGTTCGTCCTGGATCTCGGCGAAGGCGTCGGCCACGTCGCGGATCTGGAAGGGGAAAAAGGCGCGACCGCCGGTGGCATCGGCGATGCGTTCGAGCACCTTGTCGCCACGGCCCTTCATGCCGCTAATGTTGGTGCTGATGGTGTAGACGATGACTTCAGCGCGCTGGGCCATTTCGATGGCCTCCTCGCGGGTGACATGGCTCTGGTTATCCTCGCCGTCACTGAGCAGCACGATGGCGCGGCGCACCGGCCCCTTGTGGGGTTGCTTGAGCAGTTTGTCGCGGCAGGCGAAGTAGAGGGCGTCAAAAATCGCGGTGCCCCCGCCGGGGCGCAGGGCGCGGACGCCGCGGGACAGGGCCTCGGTGTTGTCGGTGAAATCCTGGGTGACCTCGGGCGTGACGTCGAAACCGACCACGAAAGCTGAGTCATAACGCGGCCGGATGGTTTGGTTGAGGAAGGCGATGGCGGATTCCTGCTCGAAGGAGAAGCGGTCACGCACAGAGTTGCTGGCATCGATGAGGAGGCCGACCTCGAGCGGGAGATCGGTCTGGTTGACAAAGCTGGAGATGCGGTCGACGGGCTTGTTGTCGTCGATGATCTTGAAGTCGCCTTTCTTCAGGTCCTTGACATAGTGGCCGTGCTTGTCAGTGACGGTGAAGACGACATTGACTTCGTTCACCGTCCTGCGAATGGTGGCGACGGACTCGTCATCGGGGCCGGCCGGCGGGCTGGCAGCCTTGGCCGCGGAGGCGGGCTCGAGGGGCGCCGCGGAAGGACCGGGCGCCGGCTGAGCCGTCGTGGCCTGCGGTGCGGGCACGCTCGGCCCCGGGGCCGGCGAGCTGGCGGGAGCGCTCTGCTGCCCGACAGCCTGCGCCAGCAGCACCAGAACGGCGGGCACGAAAATCAGCCAGGTACTGCGGGGTCTCATCAGGTTCTTATTATATCTGGTGAGGGAATGCACAGTTAGCGGCAGGGGGGACAAAGGGCCGGATAGTGGTAAGAGGGAATTCCGGGAGGGAACGCCTTAATCCGAGCCGGCTTGCTCTCTCGGACCTGGCGCCTTTCGGGGGAGGCGCGAAGGAGTCGAGCCGGAGACTCCACTCCCCAGCTACCGCCGCGTCACTCCGACCCAGCGGCTCAGGTGGTTCGTGCGTTCTACGGTCGGCCCCCACAGTTTGTTCCTCTCCGGGCCCCTGAGCGCTGCCTGGACAAGCGCCTTCAACCTGCCTTCCGAGTACGGGCCGCACTGGGATGGCTTCGCGAAACGCTACGGCATGCGGCTGACCCGCATCTCTACGGGAAACGCCATCGAAGCCAGCCTGGGAGCGCTGTGGGGAGAGGACCCTCGCTACTTCCGCTCGCCGGATCGCGCCTTCGGCGCGCAGGTCAGGTACGTGGTCTGGAGCGCCTTCGTTGCGCCCCACCGCGATGGAGGCTTCCGCCCCGCCTATGCTCGCTTCGCCGGCATCGTCGGCAACAATTTTCTCTCCAACACCTGGCGGGTGCCCAGCGAGAACGGTCCCGGCGACGCCGCCCTTCGCTGCGTGTGGGGTGTGCTAGGACGTATGGGTAGCGACGCCTTCAGCGAATTCTGGCCCGATGTGCAAGAGAAGGTGTTGAAGCGATAGGCGGGGGATCCCGGGATTTCCACCGATTTTCACCGAAGCACGGCACGTGTTGGCGCCGAGCCCGGGAGCGCAGAGGACGTTGGTTGAAGCGGGAGAGATGCTACCCAAGAGAGCTGGTCGCTGGTCCCGGTGGTTCAAGACAAGATGACAGTCTTCAATGTTTTGCCACCCTGGCCCTGCGGCGGTGGGCGGCGCATTTTCCCCGGGTTGGGGCGTGAGCTTCAGGGCAACCCGCCGTTGCTTGCAATCCGGACGCGGAACTCGGGGATAACAATTACCCTATGCTAGTCTTTTCGCACTATGGGCGAGGTCAAGCTGCGGTCGAAGCATTTTCTGAGCGACAAAGTGTCCCATTTTACCGAGTCCGTCATCCGCGAGATGACGCGGCAGGCCATGCTGCATGGGGCCATCAACCTGGCGCAGGGCTTTCCTGATTTCCCCGCGCCCGCCGAGATCAAACGCGCCGCCCGGGAAGCCATCGCGGCCGATCTCAACCAGTACGCCATCACCTGGGGGGCGAAGAGCCTGCGCGGCGCCATCGCAGAACAGACGAGAACGTTCCAGGGCGTCGCCGTTGATCCGGAGACGCAGGTTACCGTGTGCTGTGGTTCGACCGAGGCTATGATCTCGACGCTGCTGGCGGTGTGCAATGCCGGCGATGAGGTCGTGATCTTCGAGCCTTACTATGAGAACTATGGCCCGGATTCGATTTTGAGCGGGGCGAAGCCGCGCTTCGTGAAGCTGCGCCCGCCGGCTTCACCCAACGGCGATTGGAGCTTCGACGAGCGAGAACTGCGCGCGGTCTTCCACCGGCACACCAAGGCCATCATCGTGAACACTCCCAACAATCCCACGGGGAAGGTGTTCAGCCGGGCGGAACTGGAACTGATCCGCGACCTGTGCGTTGAGTTCGACGTGCTGGCGATCACCGACGAGATCTACGAACACATCGTCTACGACGGAGCGCAGCACATCTCGATCGCCGGGCTCGATGGCATGACAGAACGCACCATCACCATCAACGGCATGTCCAAGACGTACAGCGTCACGGGATGGCGGGTGGGGTGGACGATCGCGCCGCCGCGGCTCACGGATGCGATCCGCAAAGTGCATGATTTCCTTACCGTGGGGGCACCGGCGCCACTGCAGGAAGCAGGAGCATCCGCCCTGAGCCTTCCGCAAAGCTACTACCGGAAGCTGGCCGAGGGATACCGGCGACGCCGTGACCGCCTGATGCGGGCGCTGGAGGAGGCGGGCTTCCGGTGCTTCCGCCCGCAAGGAGCGTACTACGTAATGACCGACATCTCCGGGTTTGGCTTTGCCGATGACCTGGCGTTCACCCGCCACCTGGTGAGCGAGGTTGGCGTGGCGGCGGTGCCCGGGTCCAGTTTCTATCGCAATCCAAGCGATGGCGCGCGCCAGGTGCGCTTTGCATTCTGCAAGCGCGAGGAAACGCTGGATGAGGCGGCGAAACGGCTGGGCAAGTTGCGGCCGCGGCAGGGAACAGAGCCGGGATGGGGAAAAGCTTTAAGAGAGCAAAGAATTCACCTGCGAACGCGCAGGAAAACGAACCACCGGAAGGGCAACGCCGGCTAAGAGCACATGCCCGGTGGCCTTCGCGTCTCTATTCCGCTGTGCTTGCGCTCTCCGTAGCCACGATCTGAACCCGGAACTGGTTTTTCCGGCGGGGACGGCCCGGCAGGTTCGGAAGTTTTCAACCGCGAGGGGGCTTGCGCTAGACTTAACCATTTTCCCAACCTGGCGGTCGGGCACTCGTTCCGGCTGACCTAACGAGGTGCTCGGCACATTTCGCTCGTAGAAGGCCGCGGTCTTCCACAACGTTCTGGGGTATACTGCGCTCACAGTCCAAAAATCCTGGTGAGGCGGTTGCATCTATGTCAGGGAAAGTTGCGGAAGAGGTAACAGCCAAGGTTCCCGCCGACGATTTCGAGGCGCTGGAAGAGAAAGTCTATCGCACCATAGAGCTGTACAAGGCTGCGCGGGAGGGCAAGGCCACGGCGGAACGCGACGCCCAGCGGCTGCGCGCCCAACTCGAAGAACGCGAGGAAGAGGCGGAGAGCCTGCGCCGCGAACTGGTGCAGCTACGCCGGGATCGCGAAGAAGTGCGCAGCCGTGTGGAGAAAATCCTGCGCCAGATCGAGTCGGCTGGCCTGGAGCAGGCGGCCAGCTAAGACGGGCCGCGAGAGGAGCCATCATGGCAACGGCAACCCAGCAGACCCCGGTCAAGGACGCCGGCACCAGCAGCGTCCGCGTCGAAATCTTCGACCAGGCCTACAACCTGCGGGGATCGGATGCGCAGTACATCCTGAAGCTGGCGGAATACGTCGACGGCAGAATGCGGGTTGTGGCCGAGCAGACCCAGACGGTGGACACAGTTCGGCTGGCCGTGTTGGCTGCGCTGAATATCGCCGACGAACTGCACCTGCTGCGCCGGCAACTGGAGGGAACCTCTTCCCCCTACCGCGAGCGCGCTCACAAGCTCCAGCGTTTGCTGGATGAAGTTCTGGAGGACCCCCACCCGATGGGGTGAAACCCGGCCCTGGCCCGCGGCGGGCAGCTCCGAAAGTGCAAACCGAATGCCAACTTTTTGTGCAGCCCCTCTTGCGAAACTTTGCAACTTTCCCTAGCATCCAAGACTGAAAGCCGGCCTGCGACGTTGGTGATGGTGGTAACCGATTTTTGAACCAACACCGAATGAACGGGGACCCGACTCGCATTTCGATCCGGTGTGCGATGCTCCGCCATGCGGAGATGCCTAAAGGGTCGCGGCGGGTTCCCACCGTCTACGACGGGTTCATTCTCGGCCTGCCACACGGCGCAGCGGGTCGGCTTGTCTGAATATCGTCGTCAGTCGTGAGCCGGCAGCCGGTGCGGGCGCGTCCGATGCGCGCTTGCTGCCACCGGCCACCAACTGGCAGCTTCCTACCTCATCGCCCCGCTCCTGCTACACTGTACGGTGAACCGATTCTCCGGCCGCCGCATCTTAAGGTTTTTGTGCATCCAGAACTGATTCACATCGGTCACTTCTTCCTTCCGACCTACGGGTTCCTGGTTTCTCTCGGGGTTCTGATCGGCTTGTGGATCAGCGTGCGCAACTCGCAGAGCCAGGGCATTGATCCCGACAAAGCGTGGAACCTGGGCATTCTCGTCGTGCTGTGCGGTATCGTCGGGGCCAAGATTCTTTACATCGCGAACGACTGGAGTTGGTACGCTGCGCATCCGCGGGAGATTTTCACCGTCGCGACGCTGCAGGCCGGGGGAGTGTTCTCCGGCGGACTGGTGGCGGCCCTGCTCGCGGCCGTGTGGTACGTGCGCAAACACCGCTTACCAGCATTGCGCACCTGCGATGCCTTCGCCCCCGGACTCGCCATGGGACATGCCATCGGCCGGGTGGGCTGTTTCGCTGCCGGGTGCTGCTATGGCAAACCCACCCACGCCTGGTGGGGCGTGACCTTCACCAACCCGCTGGCCAATCAACTGGTAGGAACCCCTCTGAACCAGGCCCTGGAACCGACCCAGCTGCTTGAAGCCGCGGTGGAGCTGGCGAATTTCTTCGTGCTCATGTGGCTGCTCAAACGGAAAAGGTTCGACGGGCAGGTCATCGGAGCCTACCTGATCCTGTATGGCGTGGCCCGCTATTTCCTGGAGTTTCTGCGTGGCGATCCGGGACGCGGCTCCGTCTTCGGCGGTCTCATGACCGGCACTCAGCTGATCTCCATCTTCCTGGTCATCCTGGGAGGCCTCATCTGGTGGCTACGCGGCCACGAGGCCAAGGCAGCATCGACGCAGACTGCGAGGACTTAAGGGCTCAGGCGGCGGTACAACAGAAGCAGGAGGTCCGCGGGCGGCGCGCCCTGTGCCTCACGGCTTCTCCCGCGTTTCCCCGTCCTCGAGCGCAAACACGAATAGCTCGATCTCGTGCCGCTCGCGCTCGACAGCCAGCGTGTTTTGTTTGGACAGTTCCTTATAGAGCCGGATCTGCTCCCGCGCTTTCTCATCTTGGCCCAGCCGGCGATAGGCTTGAGCCAGACGATAATGCGGCTCTTCTAGCGTGGGGCCAGATTCGATTGCTTTCTGGAACTGGGGGACGGCCTGGCCATAGTCGTCGCGCTCCGCGTAGAGAATCCCCAGTTGCAGGTATCCGGCCGCCAGGTGCGGATCCAGTTGCACCGCTTTGCGGAACAGCGACTCGGCCTGGGACCAGTTGCCGGCTGCGTTGGCCGCCTGCTTGCGCAGGCTCAGTGCTAAGTAATAGTTGGCCATTGCGTTCCCGGGGTTGAGTCGGGCAAAGCGCTCCAGCCTTTCCACCCATCCCGGCGTCTGGGCTGTCTCCCGATTCAGCATTCTGCCGAGGAACAGATAGGGGGCGGGATCGCTCGGATGAAGGTCGGATGCTGCCAAGACCGAGCGCGCCGCCTTCTCGTAGGCTCCGCGCGCGTACCAGGCCACGCCTAGTCCGATGAGCATCCGCGGTGAATCGGGAAAGAGCGTGTTGCCTTTGGCGAAGACTTCGGTCGCTGGCTTGACGGCTCCGTGCTTCAGGAACTCAGATCCCCAATCGAAAAAGTAAGGTTCGCTGGGTTCGAGTTCGGCAGCCTTCTGGTATTGGCGGACTGCCTCCAACGGATTTCCCAGCTTTTCTTCCACGCTCCCCAGCAGATGATGCAGTTCAGCCTGATCGTGCTCGACGGCGAGAGCACGCGCCGTGGTTCGGGCCTGCTCCAGTTCTCCGGCTCCGGCATAGGCTCGCGCCAGTTGGTAGGAGATCTCAAAGTCGCGGGGATTCAACTTGGAAGCCTGCTCGAGGAAGGGAACTGCCTCTCCGCCTCGGCCCTGGTCGGTCAGCAGCCTGCCCAGCCGGTAATTCGCCTCAGCGCTGTCGGGCGTCCGCTCTACCTCGGCGCGCAGCGACCGCTCGGAGGAAGCGGTTGGCGAAGGGCCCGGCCCGCTCCCGCGCAGGGAAGCGGTTTCCCGAGCGAGCGTCTGGTTGCTCCGCCGCACCTCATCGGAACCGTGCACACCGGCACTCGTGGCCTGAGCGACGCCAGCCACTTGGAACTGGGGATCGTCGAAAAACTCCGGCAACGCTGCCGCGGAGGAGGCTGCGCCCGTCGCCGCTGGACCCAACACGAGGTCCACACGCTTCGCTTGCCTCGGGGCCAGAGTGAACGGGCCGAAACTCGCCGCCCCATATCCCTTCTTTTCCGCTCGCAGCCTGTAGCTGCCTTCGCCCAGGCCGGCGAAGCGATACATTCCCCCAGAATCCGTGTACACGGTCAAGGGCCGGTTTCCTGCCGCGAGATGCACGCTGGCGGCGGCGATGGCATGGTGCTCGGAGTCGCGCACAGCTCCCTGAACGACGGCGCTCGGCTCTGCCGACTGAGATTGGGCGGGCCCGCAGAAAATGCCCGCCCACACAGCGACCCACCCGAAGGCCGCAGAATACGGCTTGCGAGCAATCCCCGAAAAACGGCGCATGCTGGAAAGGCGAGTCACCCGTGGACAGCAATCTGTTCGCGACTTGGGCCATCATTGTAGTCGTGGCGGGCAGCGATCTTCAATCACAGTACGGGTCGGATCTTGGGAGCAGGGTCCAGGTACCCGCGCCCGGGCTTTTTTGTCTCGAGACACATCTAGCAGAGCCTGGCTGGAGGAATTAGAATGGCACGCTCCAGCAGCGCGCTTGAGGTTGGCACAGGAGCCTTAGGTGGATTCAAAACGGGAAGACAGGCGCTTTACGCGGCGTGAATTTGTCATGTCCTCGGCCACGATGGTAGCGGCAGGAACTCTGGGAGTTGGAGCGCGGAGCGTTCCCACCGGGGAGGCGGCCGATCGCACTCCGTCCCGCGTCATCATCGACACGGACCCGGGGGTGGATGACGCTCTGGCGTTACTGCTGGCCATGCGTTCGCCGGAACTCAACATCGAAGCGATCACGGTGGTGGCGGGCAACGTCCCGCTCGAACTGGGACTGCCCAACGCCCTGCGCATGGCGGAGATCTCACGCCGGACAGAGATCCCGGTGGCGGCTGGCGCCACCGCCCCGCTGGTGCGTCGGCTGGTCACCGCCACCTACGCGCACGGTGAGAATGGGCTGGGGGGAGCCGTCTTCCCGGATCCAACCCTGAAGCCGGTCGCTGAGCCGGCCGCCGACCTGATTCAAGGCATTGTCCGAAAGTATCCCGGTGAAGTTACGCTCATCACGATCGGGCCGCTGACGAATATTGCCACGGCGTTGCATGCGGATCCTGAACTTGCGGGCAAAGTTCGAAGCCTGGTGATGATGGGCGGATCGTTGTCGGGAGGTAATATCACGCCAGCCGCCGAATTCAACATTTACGTCGATCCGGAAGCGGCGCGCATCGTGTTTCAGTCGGGGATCCCACTGACCATGGTCGGTCTCGATGTGACCCGCAAGACCACCCTCACCGATGACCATGTGCACGTGCTCGAGGCAGCCGACGACCCCGTGAGCCAGGCAGCGGCGAAGATCGCCCGCAAGGCCATCGAGCACAATCGCGAGCAGGGATTTGTGGTCGGACCCAACATGCATGATTCGTTGGCGGTGGCGGGATTTCTGGATCCCTCGCTCCTCACCTTGAGGCAGTATTACGTAGACGTCGAAACCGCTGGTGAACTCACAGCGGGTGAAACCGTGGGCTACAGCCCGAGTGCCGGCGATTTGCGGCGCCGCCCGGATAGGGAAAGGGAGGCTGCGCTGACGATGACCATACGCGGCTCGGCGCCTACCCTGGCCGGCGCCAGGACCTCCCCGGTGCTGCGCGACAAATTTGTGCCCAACACCAGTGTGGCCGTGGATGTGAATGCCTCCCGCTTCTTCGAGCGGCTCATCGGCCGCTTGTCGGGAAAGGCATAAGCCGGATGCGCCCTGTCCTTGCCAAGCCTCTGGACTCGCGACAACTTTCAACTCACGAGGTAAAAGGATGAAGTTTGCTCCCTTTCGCGGCGCCGCAGCCATCGCCCTGGTCCTGTGCGCTCTCCCGGGCAGGGCCCAGGAACTGCGCAAGATCATCATCGACCAAGACGCTGCCGGACCAGCCGGCACGGATCAGCAGTCCATGCTGTTGCTCATCCAATCCCCCCGGACCCAGGTTTTGGGCATCACGGTCGTGACCGGCGATGCCTGGCTTCACGCGGAGGTCGCGCACACGCTGCGGATGCTCGAGCTGATCGGGCGGACTGACATTCCGGTCGTGCCTGGGGCCGAGTATCCGCTGGTGCGGCAGAAGCCGCAAACCGAACTCGCGGAAAAACTCTACGGCAGCTTTGCCTGGCTGGGGGCCTGGACCCCCCGGCTGTATCACCCGCCCGATCAGCTCGGCGACATGCCCGAAGGCACGCCCACCACCAAGCCGGCCGACGAGGACGCCGCCCACTTCCTCATCCGCATGCTCCACAAATATCCCGACCAGGTCACGCTTTACGTCGGCGGTCCCATGACCAATCTCGCCCTCGCCCTGACTATCGACCCGGAAGTCGCCAAGCTGGCTAAAGAACTGGTGTTCATGGGTGCCAGTCTGAGCCCGCAGACCACCGATCCCGAGTTCATCAATACGCCCCGGCGCGAATTCAACCTCTGGTTCGATCCCGAAGCCGCTCACATTGTCCTCCAGGCTCCATGGAAGAAGGTGGTTTGCACAACCGTCGACATTTCCGTGAAGACGCGAATGAGCGCTGCCCTGATGGACCGGATCAAGGCCGCCCATTCCAAAGCGGCGCAATACGTGGCCCGCTACGCTCGCAAGCCGGGGGAGTACAGTTATCTGTGGGATGAACTGGCTGCCGCGGCGTGGCTGGCTCCCGACATCATTACCAAGACCGAGACCCGCTACATGGACGTCGACCTGGATCACGGCGCGGCCTACGGAAATACTCTGACCTGGAGCGATCGCGACAAACCGGAGGTGGAAGTCCGCCCGGTGGAAATCCAGGTTGATCTGGACACCGCCAAGTTTTACCAGCTTTTTGTGGACCTGCTCAGCGCCGAGACACCGCCGCCACCGGGCGGCGCGTTCTAGGTGTGCGGGCGCAGCCTCTAGGCGCGCAGCGTTCCGCCTAGTGCTTCCAGCGCGCGGATGATCTGGGCCGACCAGCGCGCCACTTCTTCCTCCCGCAGAGTACGCTCGCCGGACTGGAACGTCGCGCGGAGCAGCAGGGAATACTTGCCGGCGGGGACGTTGCCGCCGCGAAAGATCTCGACGGGAACGAAGCGGCGCAAATCTTCCAGGCGCAGCTGCGCCACTGCCTGGTCGATGGCTTCGAAGACCAACCCATCGGAGAAGAGGAAGGAGAAATCGCGCTCCACCGCCGGATGACGGGGCAAAGGCTGGTAATGCGGCGAGCGTAACCGGTGGTCATAGAGCGATTCGAGGTCGAATTCCGCCAGGAAGACGTCTTGCCGGAGCTTGCGCGCGGCGGCCAGTTGGGGATGAATCTGGCCGAATTGCGCGACCGCGACGCCGTCCATCACGGCGCGAGCGGAGCGGCCGGGATGGTAGTAATCCGCGGCGGTGGCCGCGTAGTGGAAAGCGGTGTGCTCGAAAGCGTCGAGGAGAGTCTCGACCTCGCCCTTCAGATCGAAAAAGGAATACAACCGCGGCGGCTGGTTGACGTGGGCAGGCGTGGCATTGCCGGTGGTGCCCAGGCAGAGGCGGCGGGGTTCGGCGGAGTTGCCATGGACACATTCATACACGTGGCCGGCTTCGAACAGTCGGACATCGTCGTTCTCGCGGTTGAGGTTCCAGGCCAGCATGTTCAGCATGCCGGGCACGAGCGAGGTGCGCATGACGGAGGCCTCCTCGCTCAGGGGGTTGGCCAGTTCAAGCAGGGCCGCGGGAGAAAAGCGCTGCGCGTCCTCGCGGGAGATGAAAGTCAGAGAGACCGCCTCGTAAAAGCCGAGGGCGAGCAGGCAAGAGCGCAGGCGCGCGTCTTTGCCGGCATCGGGCAGTTCGACAACTTCGCCGGCGAAGGCGGGCAGGGAATTGGGGAAATTGTCGTAGCCGTGGAGGCGGGCGATCTCTTCGATCAGGTCGACCTCACGCTCGACATCAAGGCGCCAGGAGGGGATGTGGACGATGAATTCGCCGGCCTCCTCGCGGGCGCTGTCGAAGCCGAGACGCTTGAGAATGCCGAGGTACTCCTGCTCGCCGAGGATCTTGCCGAGGATGCGATGGATCTCAGAAGCGCGCAGGACGACCGGGGCGGAGTCGATGCGGCGGGCGACGACGTCGATGATGTCGCCGGCCAGTTCGCCAGCGCCAGAGTTCAGGATGAGTTCGGCAACCCGGTTGGTGGAGGCGCGGGTCGACTCATAGTCGGCGCCGCGCTCGAAGCGGTGCGAGGCATCGGTGTGCAGACCGTGGCGGCGGGACATGGCTCGCACGGTAGCAGGATCCCACCAGGCAGACTCGATCAGGATGTTGCGGGTCTTCTCGGTGATCATGGTGTCGAAGCCGCCCATAACTCCGGCGAGGCCCACGGGCTTCTTGCCGTCGGCCACGACGAGGTCGTCCGGGGTCAGCTTGCGCTCGACACCGTCCAGGGTGCGCAGGCTCTCCCCGGGGCGGGCGAAGCGTACGATGATGCGGCCGCCCGCGAGCAGGTCGAGGTCATACACGTGGGTGGGCTTGCCGGTTTCCCAGAGAACATAGTTGGTGGCGTCGACGGCGTTGTTGATGGGGCGCTGATCGAGCAGCGTCAGGCGCGTGGCCACCCTGGCCGGAGACGGCTGGATGGAGACGCCGCGCAGAGCGCAGGCGGTGAAGCGCGGGCAGTAGCGGCCGTCATCGATGGTGATTTCGACGCCGGCTTTGCCGGAAGCGTTGGGCAGCTTGGGTTCGATGGGTTTGAGGGGCAGGTTGTAGAAGGCGGCGGCTTCGCGGGCGACACCGTAGTGGTTCATGGCGTCGGGGCGGTTGGTGCCGATCTCCATTTCGAAGACCGTGGAGTCGCCCTGGCCGGAGATGCTTTCGACGGCGATGCCGATAGAAGTGAGGTCGGCGGCAAGCCGCCGGTCATCGACGTGAAGCTCGACGAAGTCGCCGATCCAGTTGGGTGAAAGTTTCATAGAATCAGCTCGTGCTCTTAAGCTCTCCACCTTCGCTTTCGCAGGTCTCTGGCTCCAGGGTGACGTGAATCGAAGCCATCAAGCGATCTCATGATGCACCGAGGAACCTGAACCACCCTTTCATGGCTTGGGGCAACCAACGACCGGTTGTCGGGACGAGCCAACGAGTGTGCTTCGCCGACAGCTCACGACTACCCAAACTCCGCCAGGAATCTCACGTCGCCCTGGAAGAAAAGTTGGATGTCATCCACGCCGTAGCGCAGGATGGCGATGCGGTCTACGCCCATGCCGAAGGCGAAGCCGGAGACCTGCTTCGGGTCGTAGCCGTTGTGCTTGACGAACTCGAAGACGTTGGGGTCGACCATGCCGCAGCCCAGAATCTCGATCCAGCCGGTGGTTTTGCAGGGGCGACAGGGCTCAGCGCCACGACGGCCGCTGCCTCCGCAAATGAAACAACTGACCATCATCTCAGCGCTCGGCTCGGTGAAGGGGAAGAACGACGGGCGGAACTGGGTCTTCACGCTGGGCCCGAACAGGGCTTTCATGGCGTGGTCGAGCGTGCCCTTGAGATCGCCGAAGGTGATGTTGGTGTCGACCGCCAGGCCCTCAATCTGGTGGAACATGGGGGAGTGGCTGGCGTCGGGCGGGTCGTTGCGGTAGACCTTGCCGGGGATGACGATACGCAGAGGCGGCTTGAGGCGCTCCATAGTGCGGATCTGGACCGGGGAGGTGTGAGTGCGCAGGAGGAGGCGCTCCCGCCGAGGCTTCGATTCCTGGCCGGCGAGGAAAAGGGTGTCCTGCATGTCACGGGCGGGGTGGTTGGGCGGGAAATTCAGCGCTTCGAAGTTGTAATAGTCGGATTCGACCTCGGGACCTTCAGAGACGGAGTAGCCAAGATTGCCGAAGACGGCGACGATCTCGCGCATGGTGCGGAGGACCGGGTGTTCGGCGCCGAGGGGGCGGCGGATTCCGGGGAGGGAAATGTCGAGGCGGCCGTCGGCCGCACGTGACGTGGCGGCGGTTTGGTTCACCCTCTGCCAGGCAGTCTCGACGGCGGTCTCGACCTTGAGCTTGAGTTCGTTCAGCCGCTGACCGACATCGCGCTTGGCGTCGTTGGGAGCGGCCTTGAGCCAGAGTTCGTTGACCTGGGGGAGAATGCCGTTCCGGCGGGCCATCCAGCGATCGCGGAAGAGTTTCCACCCGTTCTGGTCGCGGACGGCGCTGGCTTCCGATTCCAGAGCGGAAAGCAGCGACTGCGCGGCGCGATTCAGAGCCGGCGCCGAGTAGTCGGTCAGTTTGGGGACGGTGTAGGCCATCGGTCTCCCTGCTTTGGCGTTTGCACATTCACCGAAACAAGCAAGTGCTTAGACCGTTCTAAGTACCCGACCACAGAGTATGAAACACGAAGTGCTGGATGCGGATTGAACCCTCGCCGACGATCGACGACGGATGACAGCTCCTACGCGCCCAGCGCAGTCTTGGCCTGCTCCGCCAGGTTTTTGAAGACGGCGGGATCGTTGACGGCCAAGTCGGCGAGGATCTTGCGGTCGAGCTCCACCCCTGCCTTTTTCAGGCCGTTGACGAACTTGCTGTAACTGAGGCCGTGGAGCTTGGCGGCGGCGCCGATGCGAACGATCCACAGCGAGCGGAACTGGCGCTTGCGCTGTTTGCGTCCGGAATATGAGAACTTGAGGCCGCGCTCGACGGCTTCTTTCGCCGAGCGGTAGAGCTTTGATTTGGTCAGGAAATAGCCGCTGGCGCGGTCTAATATTTTTTTCCGCTTGGCCCGGCGCTTGGTTCCACGTTTGACACGAGGCATTCGATTCTCCTTTTTGGTTACGTTCGGCGGCTGGAGGTAAGGAATCGTCCGCGACGATTTGACCTCTTCACACGCCCGTGCCGCGAAAGGCTGCAGCGCGCAATTACCCAGGCTACGAAAACCACCCGACGAAGCTCTGGGCCAGGGGCGAGAACGCCCGCCCCGCGGATCGGTCAGATTCGATACGGCACTCGACCGCCGGAGCTGTGGCTCTCCGCCCCTGCCGAGTTGGCCCCGGGTCCCAATCCGGCCCGCTCACTGGTAGGGGATCATGCGCTTGACCTTGGGGGTGTCGGCGTCGCTGACCAGCACGGTTTTCCCGAGGTGGCCTTTACGCTTCTTTTCCTTCGAGGTCAGGATGTGGCGCAGGAATGCCTTGCGGCGTTTCACTTTCCCGGTGGCGGTTTTCTTGAAGCGCTTGGAAGCGCCTTTGTGCGTTTTCAGTTTTGGCATAAAAACTTACAGTGTTCTCAGTTCCCGGTTGGCGGTTGCGCAATTCTGCTCTCAGCCTTCGCCGTTGCACATGGTCCTGGTGTTCTCGAGGCGCTCCGAGGCTGCTGAAAACGAGGGATTCGTACCCAGAGCACGCTTCCAACGTCGCGGCCAACGCCCCTGGGGCGCAAGCGAAGAGGAGCCAGGTACGAACGGCTAACTGCTCATCGCGGTCTACGCCTGCCGGGCCTGCGGCGGAGGCGGGACGGGCCGGGGCTGCGATTTCTGATCCGCCCTTTTCGGAGCCAGGATGGCGTGCAACGTGTTGCCTTCCTGGCGGGGGCGGAACTCGACCAAGCCCTTGTCTTCGACGTCCTTGATCAGCCGTTCCAGGATCTCACGGCCGAGGTTGGTGCGAGTCATTTCGCGTCCGCGGAAGAAGATGGTTGCCTTGACTTTGTCGCCGTCTTCCAGAAAACGCACCACGTGATTTTTCTTGGTCTCGTAGTCGTGGTCGTCGACGTTGATGCGGAACTTGACTTCCTTAACCACGATCTGTTTCTGGTGTTTCTTCGCCTCGCGCTCTTTCTTTTCCTGCTGGTACAGGAATTTCCCGTAATCCATGATGCGGCAAACGGGAGGTTGGGCGGTGGGCGAGATTTCGACCAGATCCAGGTTCTTTTCGCGGGCCATCTTGAGCGCTTCGTAGGGGGGCAGGATCCCGATCTGCTTTCCCCCGTCGTCAATCACGCGGATTTCGCGGGCGCGGATGCGCTCATTGATGCGGATAAAACGCTTGTCGATACAGTCCTCCGTGAGCGGTACGCAGAAACTCGAGGCAAAATTATAACATGCGGGCGATTGGGGTCGTGACCGCGAAGGGAGATTCGGCCAGGCGCCGGTGAAGCTTGGTGGCCGCACGGGAGCGGGGAGGGCGCGGGTGATGGAGGCCACAGTCCGGACTTCCTGAGCCTTATCAATGAGATATATTTCTCCCGGTCTGGATGCCATTGTGAGATAAGCCAGGGGGAAGCATGGTGGTCACCGATTTCCTGTAGCGTTGCGGGGAAACTAGGCTAAGATGTTTGCCTTAACTGGGGTAGTTGGCCCTCCTCCAAGCCATTTCGCCGGTTTTGATGAAGGAAACAAGAGGAATAAACCCGGAGGCTCCGGAGCCGAAGCCGGAGTGCACTCTAATCCCAGGATTCTGCACGTATGATCCAGCGATTCACCCTCGATGCTCCCTCCTTCGAACAGGTTCTTTCGGCCCTGTCGCTTGTACAGCAACTCAAAAAGCAGATCCCACAGGCGTTCGTTAGCGATCCGGACGATGGCCCGCTATCGGAGCTGGTGGAAGCTCAGCAGGCGATCGAAACCGACAGCGTGGATCTGGACGCGGCGCTAGGACGGGTGGTGACCCTGGCGCTGCAATTGACGCCAGCTACCGGCGCAGCGGTATGGTTCTTCACCGAGCATGATTTCGTGTGCCGCGCCGCCACCGCCGCCGCGGCCGAGGATGAAGGGTTGCGGCTGGAGGTGCTCGCTCGGCTGGCGGCGAGCGACGCGCCCGATCTCAACGAAGGGACAAGCCCGGCGCGGTCGTTGCTGGTGGCTCCCATCCACCAAGGGCGGAACATCGCCGGGGCGTTGGCGGTGGTTTCGCCGGCGCCCGACGCATTCAGCGAGCGGGATGACACCCGCGTCCGCCTGCTCTCGGGGTTGGTGGCGCACGCGCTGCGCAAGACGGCTGACGCGGAACTGAGACAAATCGTGAGCCTGGAACGGGCGGCCATGCTCGAGGCGATGGATCAGATCATGCCCGCGCTGAGAAAACTGGCGGAAGACGAGGAAGGGCAGAATGCGAACGGGGCGGCGAGCGTGACCGCGGCGGTCGAGCTGGGGCCGGCAACGGAACTGCCATCGGGGCCGGCTGCGCTTCCCGATTTCTTATCACAGGTCATTCCTCCCGAGCCCCAGAGTGCGGCGGCGGAAGAGCAAGGGGCGACGGGAGACGCGGGCGGGCAGCCGAACGTTTTCCTGCTGCTGCAGCAGGAGACCGAGAGGGAAGCGAATGAGCCCGCGGTGATGGAGGGCTCGAACTACTCGATGTCTACCGCGGTCGCCGCCACCGATGCGGCGGATGTGCCGATCGAGCAGACACAGCCGGTACGGGTTGAGGCTAGATGGACGCATCAGGCAGCGAATGAAGCTTTCTCGGGTACCGTCGCGGGCTGGGCGATCCTCGCGGGCAGAGTCGCGAGGCGGGGCGCGGCTTGGGGCGAGGCAGGGATGTGGTGGGCGTCGCGCCAGCTCGAAGACGTGGGCTCGGTGGTGGTGGGTGCGGGCAAGAGCCTGGAAGCACATTGGCGGTCGGTTGCAAGGCGCCGGCCGGAGGCGGCACTTTGGATGCGCCGCGCACTACCGAGACTGTCATCCTCGATGGCCTGGGCGAACAAGACGCTGTGGCAGAGCGGTACGCCTGCGGCTCCTGCGGTCGGGAAACCGCCCGGCACGGCTTCCGGCAAAGCCTTGTGCGGGAAGCCGAGGGTCGGCGAAGGCAAGGCTGGGGGACGGAAACAGAAGCGGCGGGGGCATCGAACGGGGAGGACGGCGGGTCCGGCGCTGTTGCTGCTCATAGCGGCTGCTTCCTGGATCCTGATGAGATCGACGGGTGACGCTTCGCATGCGGCAGCGCCCGGTGCGACGTCCATTGTCGGAGGAAGCGCTGACTTGAGGACTTCAGCGGGGGCGGCGGAGAACGCTCCTGCGACCGTGCCGGTGAAGTTGTCGTCGACGCCGTCACTGACGGTAGCGACGTTTCCGGTTGCGAGTGGAACAGCAAGGGTGACGGCGACGGATCGGGCGCGGGTGGTGGAAGGCGGCACGTTTGCCTCAAGCCACTTGCAAGTGACCGACCCCGGGACAGCCGCGGAACTGGCGTCGCTCAGCCAGTTCGAAATCGCGGGCTTGCGGCGGCAGGGAGAGTATGGCGACGATGGCGCAGAGTTCCTGCTGGGGATGGCGTACGAGACCGGGCGAGGTGTTCCCCAAAGCTGCGCGAAAGCGCGGGAGTGGGTGACCCGGTCGGCGGAGACGGGTAACGCCGCCGCCCAGTACAACCTGGGTTTGCGTTATCGTGAGGGCGACGGGGTGGCGGCCGATCCTGAGCTGGCCGAGAAGTGGCTGAAGCGGGCGGCCAGGCGCAAGTATGCCCCGGCGCTGGCCGAGGTGGTGCGGCTTGCATCGGGCGAGGGGCGGTGGTAGCGAGAGCCGTCGCTGACTCGGCATGGTTCGTTGAGTGACCGCCGAAGCCGTTCGAAAGGTTTGATATCGCAGGGCTGCCGCACGGCGAATTCCAGACTGGAAGGTTGCCCGGCGTCGTCCCTGGGGTGTTTCGCAGTGCGCCTCCATTTGTCCTGCCACTCCCCCGCCGGGCTTCCCAATGCGGCCAGTCTACCGTCGCTTTCTGATGATCCGGCGAATGTGAGCAGAACAGACGGCGCCAGCGCCCCGGGCGGGGTGGGGTTGTGGCAGGTCGGTCGATCGCCTGAGCGGCCAGGGAGCTAAGCGGGCTGACAACCGGCTGACAAAAAGAAAAGCCGCAGGAGACCTGCGGCTGGATCTGGCATGTCGCCAGTCTACTTCTTATCGTGTTTGTCGTCGTAGATGCTGTGGCTGATGCGGTTTTGCTGACGGTTGATGCCCGCCTGCTCGCTCTTGGTGAGGTGGCCGTTGTGCTTGGCCATGTCAGCCTTCTCCCGGTTCTGCACGGCAGTTTCGCGCTTCTCGAGATTGCTGGCTTGCTTCGAGTTCAGGGTGCCTTTCTGAATGCCGTTGGCGATGCGCTGCTGCTGATTCTGTTCCCGACTATTCACCTGGTTGACGCGCGGGTGGCCGGGATCGACGACGCCCGGACCGGCGCCCGAGGTGTTTGCATTTGTGGTTTGAGCAGCAGCGGAACCGGCAAACAGGAGTCCGCCGACTACCAGGACGAAGAGCGAATTGGTGACGGTGTTCTTCATAAGCGTGGGAAACCCCCACGCGTGAGAGTAATCACGACCAGGAGAAAGGGCGAGGTTACGGCAGTGACGGGCCTATGGTGTCTGGCTCGATCCGGGAGGAAATGTGATCGGCTGTACCAGCCGCCTGTCGGATGGAGCGGGCCGGAGTTCGTCCTCACGGTTACCACCACCGTCCCTGCGGAACTCGCTTTCGCTTCTTCTCAGGCATCCCGAACGGACAGCCGGCGCCCCGCCCTTGCGGTTGTTCTTGACATCGATACTGCCTTTGGAACCGGTCGTATTTGGCGATGTCCAAGCGTACAGTTTCGCTTCCGCCGCGCGCCTTGTGCCGCCACCGGTCTCGGAGGGATACCCCTGTTCCAAACTTTCTAGCCGTAGCCCTGTAGCCTACCCCGCGAAGGTTCGGGGTGATCTTTTTCTTCGCTGCTCATCTCACATTCTCCTTCCGCGCTTAGTCGCGGGAGCTTGATGAACGTCAGATCAAGTTGAGAACCGGACACATTTGGCGCCAGGCTTGGTTGACTGCTTTCCCCTTCAGAAACATAAGTTTCGTGGCTTCCGCAGAGGTGATTTCGCATGCCGGCAACCAGCGCATGCGGCCATGCTGGACCTGACAGTCCATGTGACCCCCGGTTAAATCTTTCGTACCCCCTTGACTTGCCTGCGGAACCTTGCCATAACTATCGGGTCCAACGGGACGGGTTTGGGGGCACGAGCTTTGGCGGAAGTGCGGATCCAAGAGGGGGAGTCCCTCGAGAACGCGCTGCGACGTTTCAAGCGCAAGGTGCAGCAGGAAGACATCATTAAAGAGGTCAAGCGGCACTCCTTCTACCTGAAACCCGGGGAGAAGAAGCGCGTGAAAGAAGCGCTAGCGCGCAAGCGGAGCCGAAAGAAGGCGCGCAAGGAGCAGGACTAACCATCGCCGGGCCGCCCTCTGGTGGCGGCCCGTTTGTATTTCCCAGCCGTCTACCGGTTTTAGGGAATCGCCGCGGACCTTCCCCGGTCGTCACTTCGGCGTTCCCGGAAACGCAAGACTGCACCCGCGTGCAGAAGGGCCGAACCCAGGGCTAAAAATTTGAGGGGGATTAAAGACCTCTGCAAGCATGCCTGAAGACGGGGCGGGAGCGCTCTGCGAACGGGCGGCGCGGGCCGGGGAATGGGGTGAAGGGAGCGTCTCTCAAATGGAATTCCAGGACAAGGTCTTAAAGTGTGTCGACTGCGGCGCGGATTTCATATTCACTGCAGGCGAGCAGCTTTTCTTCCACGACAAGCAGTTCAAGAACGAGCCCAAGCGTTGCAAGGCTTGCAAGGCAAAACGGATCGCCGTGCTGGGCGCAGCCGCGCCGGGGCAAGCCTTCAACAAGACGGAGACTCGCACCACCTGCTCGCAATGTGGCAAGGAAACCACCGTCCCGTTCAAGCCCACGCAAGGCCGTCCCGTTTTCTGCCGGGAATGCTTCATGCAGAGGCGGCAGGCAGCGACGGCGTGAAGGTGCGCCTGGACCGCATCCCACGATCCCCACGGAAGAAATAACCCGACCCGAGGGGGCGACCCGGCGGGCAACCGTCTGCGTCTTGACCCAAGGTTGACGCGGAAAGGTTAACGCCCGCTGGGGCCGGGCCTCCTGGTCTCCAGCAAGGCTTCCAACTGGCGCACCAGTTCGGTGGTTCCAATCGGCTTAACCAACAATGACCCTACCCGCTGGTTGCGACACACCTGCTCGGGGGGTGGGTAGGCGGTGAGGACTGCGGTGACGGGACGGTAGGTTTGTTGCTGGGCGGTATGCACCACCTGAAATCCGGCGTCCTCGGTCTCCATGCGAATGTCGGTGACCACCATCTCATAGGTGCCGGTCTGAAGCTTCGCGCAAGCGTCGGTGGCGGAGATCGCGGTGTCCACATCGAAGCGGTGCAGTTCCAGCACCGCCTTGAGGGTCAGCAGCACCGACTCATCATCGTCGACCAGCAGGACACGCCGCTTCATCGGGAGTGCTTCTAAGAGACCCGCAACCGCACCGGGGGAAGTTGCAGTTCGGCCGAGCCCAGGCGGACGCCCCTCGGCTGAATTCCGAGGGGTTGCTACTATAGTATGGTGCGCGGATTTTACGTACAAAATTTTGGGTGTCGCGCCACGCAGTCCGATGGCGCCGCCCTCGAGCGGCAGTTCGAGGAACGGGGTCTCGAACGCCGACTGGCACCGGGCCAGGCCGAAATTGTAATTTTCAACACCTGTACCGTGACCGCTTCGGCCGACCAGGACGCACGGGCCGCCATCCGCCGGGTGCACCGGGAAAATCCGACCGCGGAAATCATCGTGACCGGTTGCTATGCGCAGCGGGCTCCCGAAGAACTGGCATCGCTGCCCGGAGTGAGGCGGGTGATCGGCAATTCGCACAAGCACGAACTGGCGCGAATTGCCCTGGGGGAGAGACCGCAGACAGCGCCGAGGACCAGCGAGACCACTGGGGGATTCGTGACGGTGGCGAGCTTATCAGGGGGGCGATCCGCCACCCCCGATCTCCCGCCTGCGCCCGGCCAACAGTCATCCAGCAACGACCAACCACCGATCTTCGTCTCCGATATCTTCGCCCATACCGATTTCGTTTCTGCCCCGGTGTGTGACGCTGCCAACGAGCGCACCCGGCCCAATCTGAAGGTGCAGGACGGATGCGACAACCGCTGCTCCTTCTGCGTGATTCCGTATGTGCGGGGGCAGAGCCGATCACTCGGGCTGGAACGGGTGGTGGAGGAAGTGAACGGCCTGGTGGCGGGCGGCTACCGGGAGGTGGTGATCTCGGGGATCAACCTGGGACGGTGGGAAGAGCGCTCTGCGCTCCCGGTTTTCGCTTCTCAAAAATCGGGTCTCAACCGTCACCCGTCAGCTCCCAGCGTTCCGCAAGCGGCTACCGATCCGGGTTCGGCGCGCGGTCTTGTGGCGCTGACGACCGACGAGCGACGGCCGGCGACCCTGGTACTGCGGCTGACCGCCCTGATCCGAGCCATCCTGGAGCGCACGGAAATCGAGAAGCTGCGCATCAGTTCGGTCGAGCCCATGGACTGGACGGACGAACTGATCGCGCTGGTGGCCCAGTCGGAGCGCATCGCCAAGCATGCGCACGTTCCCATGCAATCGGGGAGTGACGCTGTCCTTAGGCGCATGCATCGCAAATACCGGCCATGGCATTACCGGGAGAAGATCGAAAAGATTCACGCCGCGATGCCGGTGGCCGCGATTGGCGCAGACGTGATGGTCGGGTTCCCCGGGGAAAGCGACGCCGAGTTTGAGGAGACGCGGCGGATGGTCGAAGAATTGCCCTTCGCCTACTTGCATGTGTTCCCGTATTCGGCACGGCCGGGCACTCCGGCGGCGAGCTTGAGGAAACAGGTTCCGGCAAGCGTGGCGGGCGAACGCGGCCGCATATTGCGTGAACTGGCCGCGCATAAGAAGACCTCCTACATGCGGTCGTTCGTGGGGACGATGGTGGAAGCCATCACCCTGCGGGAGGAAAGCGGGGCATCCTCTGGCGGCATGACCAAAGCCTTGACCGACAATTATCTCAAGTTGATGGTGGAAGGGCGGCACGAGGCGAACCAGTGGATCAGGGTGCGGGTGGAAGGAGTGGCGAGTGATGCCCTGGTGGGGCAGGTCGCAGGTGGCAGGCCGCGGCTTCCCTGTGCTTCTCCGCTCTCGCCGTCGCTGCCCTCGTGATCATGGCCTGGTGAACCACTGGCCCGGGCAGGCCATTTTCCTGCTCGCCCATGAGGACTATGCTTAAGATGAGAGCCTTTCCCGGGCAGCACAGTCATGCTTCATCCTTTGCAGGTGGTTCGAAATCTTGGGCGGGAGTTTTCTCAGCTGGGGCGCTACCACGAGGCGGAAGCCGAGGAGAAGCCTGCTGCCTCGAGCCTGGAAGCGATCGACCTCGCCCGGCTGGTGACGGATCTGTACGAAGAAGGCGACGACCCGGCACTGCGCGCAGCATTTGCCCTGCTCGAGGGCTGCCTTGTGGATGGGGACCCGGCCGTGCGCGGCTGGGCAGGGCGGACGATTGAGCAGCTGCACGACCTGGCAGCGTGGAAGCCCTGCGGGCGCGAGCCGTTTGCGGAGTGCCTGGGCGAGGAGAGCAGTCGCGTCTGGAGCGCGCTCAACCGGATATGCAGGGCGTCGGTAGGCTCGGACTTTCACGATGCCTCGGTGTTCGAGGCGGAGCTGGCGAGGTGGCACGCGGTGCGGGAAGCGGTGCGCCTTCCGGCGCGCGTGGCCGCCTGAACTTTGCTCTGCTGCCATGGGCCCGCCATCCGCCCTCTTTGCCGCTACGCCCTAACCACATTGCCGCTGTCGTGTCGTTCCACGGTGGTCGGCTGGTGACCGACGCTGCCACCAGCCCCCATCTGGCATTGCCACGGGGGTCAAGGAGCGCCCCTCTACTTCGGCCATGCCAGCAACGACGGCAGCATGCCGGCGGTGGCGATTGCAATACTGGCGGAGCGAAGTCTATGAGGGCGCCCGCCACGGGTGGATGGTGCCGTCCGGCGTACGACCAGGCGCAGGCTGAGCGGTTCGCGAAGCTGGCAGCTCTGCTCAGAGAAACCCTACAACCCTCGGGCAGGTAAGTAACCGCAGGTCCAGGCGGCCATTCCGCCCGGGGCGCTCCAAGTGGGACCCCAGCCGCACCGACTGCTCTCTGAACCCGCTGTCCAGTGCGGGAGAGCGTGTGGCGGCGTTCGTGGGCCGCCTTACCAAACCCGGCACGCGTTGACCGGCATCATGGGCTGGCCAGGCTTGCAACCGAAAGCCTGGCCGAACTCGGGCATGTTCTGCACCACTCCGTTGACGCGGAACTGGCGAGGAGAGTGCGGATCGGTCTGGACCTGAAGGCGGAGCTGCTCGGGCCGGGTGGCGCCGCACCAATCCTGCCCGTAACCCAGGAAGAACTGCTGGAGGGGAGTGTACCCGTTCTGCTTGCGGGAAAGGTCGATGCCTTTGCGCTTGGCGTCAGCGAGGAAGGCCATGTAGGAGAGGCGCAGGCCGCCGTTGTCGGCGGTGTTCTCGCCTAAGGTGAGCTTGCCGTTCACTTTCACCTCGTCAACAGCGACGAAGCTGCCATATTCCTTCACTTCGCACTCGGCTTTTTGGTCAAAGTTCCTTCCGTCTTCGGGGGTCCACCAGTCCTCGAGGTTGCCGTTGCCATCGAACTGTCGGCCTTCGTCATCGAAGCCATGGGTCAGTTCGTGTCCGACGATGGCGCCGCCGTGGCCGTAATTCTCGGCCTCGGTGGCGTGCGGGTCGTAGAAGGGTGTCTGCAGGATGGCGGCGGGGAAGTTGATGTCGTTCATGCTGGGGTTGTAGTAGGCATCGACGGTAGAGGGGCTCATGTCCCACTCGCCGCGGTCGACGGGCGTGCCGATCTTGGCGAGCTGGCGTCGGCTCTCGAATTCGGTGGCGCGCAGGACATTGCCGTAAGCGTCGTCGCGCACGATGCTGAGCTTCGAGTAGTCGCGCCAGCGCTCGGGATAGCCGATCTTGTCGGCGACCATGTGCAGCTTGGCCTGGGCGCGGGTCTTGGTTTCCGCACTCATCCAATCCAGGGTCTCGAGGTCCCGGTTCATCGCAGCTTCGATGTCGTCCACCATCTGAACCGTGGCCTGCTTTTCAGCGGGAGAGAATTCCTGGGCAACGTAGACCTGGCCGACCGCCTCTCCCAAAGCGTTGTCGGTGGCATCGGCGCAGCGTTTCCACCGAGCACGCTTTTCGGGCTGGCCTTTCAGCTTGCGGCCGAAGAAGTCGAAGGCCTCGTCATCGAGGGCTTCGGGAAGTACATAACCCGGCACGGCGGCAACCAGCTGCCAGCGAAGATAGGTTTTGATGGTGTCCAGATCGGTCGAAGCCAGCAGCTGGCTGAGGCCTTTCACGAATTCGGGCTCGGCGACGTTGAGTTCCGAGACCGGAGGCGCGCCGGAGTCGGCCAGAAATCTGTTCCAGCCGAAAGCTGGGGATAGGGCGGCAAGCTCAGACACCGGCATGAGGTGGTAGACCTTCTTAGGATCACGCCGCGAAGTGATGTCGAGGGAAACCTGGGCCAGGACGGTTTCGAGCTTCATGATGGCCTGGGCGTCGGCGGCCGCTTTGGCCTCGGGTTCGCCCATGAGCTTGAGCATGTTGGCGATGTGCTGGACATACTGGGCGCGCGTCTTCTCTGCCACGTCGCCGGTGCGGAAGTAATAGTCACGCTCGGGGAGTCCCAGTCCGCCTTGCCCCACGACGGCAATCTGCTTGCGTGCATCCTTGAAGTCCTGTTGCTCGCCGAAACCGAGGAACGCATTCACACCGATAAGTTGAAAATAAGCCAGGAGCTCGGGTAGCTGTTCTTTGCTCTTGAGGGCGGCGATGCGATCCAGGTCGGGCTGGAGTGGCCGTAATCCCTTGCGATTGATGGCGTCCTCAGCCATGCAGGCGGCGTAGAAATCGCCGATCTTCTGTTCGTTGGCGGTTCGGCCGGGACCGCCGGCGGCGGCTTTTTCCAGCAGGGCTTGTAGGACGTGGGCGGTGTACTCGGCTACCATGGCGCCGGTGCCGAACCCGGCGCGATCGCTGGGAATAGGGTACAGCTTCGGAAAGTTGCCACAGACGTACTGGAAGAAGTCCACGCAGGGATCGGCGGAAGCGTCGATCAGACGCGGGTCGAGCCCGGGGAGACGTTCGTACGTCTTCGGCGGGGGGGCTGCGGCGGGAGGTGCCGCGGTCTGGGCCCGGGAGAGAGTCGAGACCAACGCCAAGGTCACCAGAGCGATTCCCAAGGGGGAGGCAATCCGAGTGGTCAACATGAATGGCTGGTTCCTTTCGGGTGGAAGTGGCGAAGCGGGCTCTGCACCAGGACATTCTATGGGAGGCCCGCAGGAAGAGACGTGTCAGGGGCGTCGAAGGTATCGCGGGAAAAGCAGAAAATCTTGTCCGTCGAAAGCCGCACCCGGCAGCCATTGCGGGCCCCCCGCGCTTCTCAACCTTTCTGCTATTGTCTGGAAGAGATTGTCGCGATCCGGCGGCTGATTTGCGGGAGGCAGGGCAAGCGCGAGGGCAGGGCGGACAAAGGTTGTCGGCGCCAAAATCAGGCAGCCTCGTCTTCTTCGGCGACGGAGAATCCCCAATGCTTCAGCAGATCGGTGGGGACGTATTTCTCGTCCTTGTGGCGCCGCGCCCACTCCTTCAGAGTGAGGGAATCCTTGTACTGCTCGGGACGGAGGCCCAGGATGGCGACCAGGTGATCAAAGGAAGTCGGCTCGTCCATACATGCACCTCGACGTTGTGTCTCGTAAAAGTATTGTAGCGCGGAACGGTAAAAGTAGTGTGCATGAAGCGACGGGAGGGTTTCGCTCCAGGCGGAAGCCCATGGTATGTTCAGCTCTTGGCTCTTAGCAGCTGGTACTTGGTAGGTGAGGCTGAGCCTTCGAGGCTCGCTGAGCGGGGCATTTCCGGTGGTTCGAGGCGTAGAGCGTGATCCGATCCTACAAAGGGGTGCGGCCGGCCATTCCCGCGTCCTGTTACGTGGATGAGTCGGCGCAGATCATCGGGAACGTGGTGCTGGGCGAACATGCGAGCGTGTGGATGAACGCAGTTCTGCGCGGGGATGTGCACGAGATCCAAGTAGGGGCCTACTCCAACGTGCAGGACTGCTCGGTGCTGCACGGGATGAAGGAACTTTACGGAGTGTATCTGGGAGAGTATGTGACGGTGGGACACTCGGTGACGCTGCACGGGTGCGTGATCGAAGACCGGTGCCTGATCGGGATGGGATCGATTGTGCTGAACGGGGCGCGGATCGGGGCGGGATCGATTCTGGCGGCGGGGACGCTGATACCGGAGAAGACAGTGGTGGCGCCGGGGTCGCTCTGGATGGGGGCTCCGGGCAAGTTGCGACGGATGCTAGAAGACAAGGACCAGGAGATGATCTTGCGCTACGCCAGGAATTATCTGGGGTACAAGGAGGAGTATTTGAGGGGCAGCCGTTAGCATCCAGCACTCGGCATTCAGGGCTCAGCATGGAATCGTTTTCATCTGGCTGGTTGGGGTCTTCGCCCGGACGAGCGATTGATCAGCGAGACGAGGCCGCGGGGGCAACAAGTCTACGCTGCAACCGTTCTTTGATGGCAAATCTCCGGGACCTAGGGAACAACATGATCAGGGCGGTGCGGGGAACGCGGGATTTGCTACCGCCGGAGACGGCGCTATGGAACACCGTCGAGGCGGCGGTACGCGACGTATTCCGCGTGTACAACTTCCAGGAGATTCGGACGCCGGTATTCGAGGCGACAGAGCTTTTCTCCCGCGGTGTTGGTGAGGAGACCGATATCGTCGCCAAGGAGATGTACACCTGGGAGGATCGAGGACGAGCGGAATCCGACAAAAGACAATCTCTCACGCTGCGTCCGGAGAATACGGCCGGAGTGGTGCGAGCCTACATCGAGCACCAGCTCTGGGAGCGCGGCCTGAACAAGCTCTATTACATCGGACCACAATTTCGGCGGGAGCGGCCGCAGAAGGGACGATACCGGCAGTTTTACCAGATCGGGGCGGAGGTGATAGGGCCGGCCACAGCGGGGAGCGAGTCTCCCGCGCGGGACGCGGAGATTCTGGAGATGCTGGCGACATTTCTGGACCGGCTGGGGATCAAGGACTGGGGGCTTGAGCTGAATTCGGTGGGGTGCCCGGCAGACCGGGCGCGGTTCAACGCAGCGCTGCGCGCCGCGCTGGAGCCTGTGGTGGGGAAGATGTGCGCGGACTGCCAGCGCCGGGCGGTGACCAACCCGCTGCGGGTGTTTGACTGCAAGGTGCCGGAGGATCAGCCCATCATCGCAAGGCTGCCGCGCATCAGCCAGTTCCTGGATGAAGGGTGTCGGCAGCATTTTGTAGAGGTGCAGACCATCCTGAAAGCAGTGGGCGTGCCCTTTGCCTTAAATGACCGGCTGGTGCGGGGGCTGGACTACTATACGCGGACGGCGTTTGAGTTCACCCACGGGGCGCTGGGGGCGCAGAACGCGATCCTGGGCGGAGGCCGGTACGACGGGCTGTCCGAGGCGCTGGGGGGGCCGGCAGCGCCGGGGATCGGGTTTGCCATCGGCGAGGACCGGCTGGTCATGTCGCTGGCGAAGTCGGCGGAAGCGGCGGTGCGCAAGCCCGATGTTTACATCGCGCCGCTGGGCGCGGGGATGGACCGGGAAGCGGCGACACTGGCGCAGGAACTGCGGCGGCATGACCTGGTGGTGGAGCTGGGGGATGAGAGTTTCCGGTTGAAGAAGTCGTTTGAGGCGGCGAGCAAGCTGGGAGCGCGCTTCGTGCTCATCGTCGGGGAAAACGAGGTCAAGGCGGGGTTGTTCGCGCTGAAGAACCAGGAGACCGGGGAGCAGGTGCCGGTGCCGCGCAACGAATTGCCGGCCCGGCTGGGGAAAAGGTGAGGCAGTCTCTGCTGGCTGCCGCACGCGTCGGTTGTCACCAAGGCTCCATGCGGACTCAGAGGAAACCGTTCCCCCGCGACCGGGATCGGGCTTTGGTTCAGGCGCGGTCTCGACTCCAAGACAGCTGCCCCGGGCATAGCTGCGCCCGCCGGACGTCTGTCAGATCTCGAACGCAAGCTCATCCAGATACGCGCATTCGCCTCCCTTGACGCAGCGCTGGGTGGGGCTGGGGAATGCAGTTGGCTGATCGAGGGCTTGAAAGATCAATTCCTCTGCGAGTACGTGTTTCTCTGGATCTCGGCGTCGCAGATTCTTATCGGGTTTGATGGCTGCCGTGCGGTGAGCACCACGTCGTCGCTCTGACGAAACGCGACCCACGGAGTCCTAATTGTAAGGGCCTATCTTGCGCAAAGATGGATGCCGCCCGGTTCCCTGTGGAAAACGAGGGCTCTGTCGCGGGAATTGGCCGCATGGCTGTGGGAAAAAATTCAACTGGGCTTAACCGGGTCTTCACGGGACTGAAACCAGGGCTGAGTAGCCTGCCTGCACCCCAGGAGGAGGGGAAAGGAATGAGCTCCCAGCAAAAAGTTCCCTTGCAGTGGCGCACTGCCGCAGTGATGGGCGTTTTGACCCTGGTTGGCCAGTTGCTCGCCCCCGCGTTGGCCGCGGCCGGAGATCGATCGTCGCGGACCCGGACTCCGATCAAACACGTGATCGTGATAATCGCGGAAAACCGGACGTTCGATCATGTGTTCGCGACCTACCAGCCGAAGCGAGGGGAGACGGTTAAAAACCTGCTTTCGGAGGGCATCATCAATGAGGATGGAACTCCGGGGCCAAAATACTTTTTGGCAGAGCAGTCCTCGGCGACTGACACCAACGATGACGGATTTCAGTTAAGTCCGGGAGGCAAAGCGACGTATCAGATCATGCCGGCCCCGTTCACCGATGGCGCACCGAGCAGCGCCTCCGATACAATTCCGCCTCCGTTCGCCACGGTGGCGGCGGCCAAGAAATATGAATACGGGCTGGAAGACAGCTGGTACAAGTACCTGACGACGGGCGCCAGCGGATTGCCCGGCGGGGCCACGGTGGACACCCGCATCCTGAACGCGGCCACTCTTCCCCCCGGTCCCTTCCAGATTACCTCAAGCACGATGCCCTACGATTCCTACGCGGCGAGCCCGGTGCACCGCTTCTACCAGATGTGGCAGCAGTTCGATTGCAGCGCGGACCAGGCCAAGCGCAGGAACCCGAGCGGTTGCACGGCGGATCTGTTTCCCTGGGTAGAAGTCACGATCGGGGCGGGGTCGAATGGCAAACCGCCGAGCCTGCCGACCCACGAAGGCGGAACGGCCATGGGGTTCTACAACATGGCCCAGGGGGACGTGCCCTACCTCAAATCCCTGGCGGACCGCTACGCCATCAGCGATAACTACCACCAGGCGGTGATGGGGGGAACAGGCGCGAACCACGTGATGCTGGGCACAGGTGACGCCATCTGGTTCAGTGACAGCAACGGGAATCCGGCAGTGCCACCGCACAACCAACTGGTGGCGGCGGGCTCGAAAAACGCGGGGGTCGTGGACGAGATCGAGAATCCGAACGCCCAGCCCGGGACCAACAACTGGTACACGCAGGACGGGTACGGAGGCGGCTCCTACGGGTCTGCTTCCTATGGCGGTGGAACCTACTCGAACTGCGCTGACACCAGCCAGCCGGGCGTGGCCGCCATCGTGAACTACCTGAAGTCGCTGAAGCGGCCGATTAACCCCAACTGTGAACCTGGCCATTACTATCTGCTGAACAACTACAATCCGGGTTACTACGGCGATGGCCGCAACGCCTATGCGGACATCACCAACCCGAACCAGACGGTGTTCACGATTCCGCCGTCCACGGTGCGCAACATCGGGGACGAAATGATCGAGAAGAAGATCTCGTGGAACTACTATGGGGAGCAGTGGAACACCTACAAGGCCAATCCCGATCTCAACTATGTGGCCCTGGACAACACCTACTGCAACATATGTAACCCCTTCCAGTACTCAAGTTCCATCATGACCAAGGCATCCGGGCGCGGCCATTTGAAGGACACGCTCGACTTCTACCAGGACATCCAGAATGGGACCCTGCCGGCGGTTTCGTTTGTGAAGCCCGACGGGTACCTCGACGGACACCCGGCGTCGTCGAAGCTGAACCTGTTCGAGGGTTTCCTGAAGAAGATCGTGGACATGGTCGAGGCCAATCGGGAATTGTGGAAATCGACCGCCATCATCGTCACCTTTGACGAAGGCGGCGGGTACTACGATTCGGGTTACATCCAACCCCTGGACTTCTTTGGCGATGGGACAAGGATCCCGCTGCTCGTGATTTCGCCCTACAGCCGGGGAGGACACGTCTCGCACGTGTACAGCGACCACGTTTCGGTTCTGAAATTCATCGAAGCGAACTGGAGGCTGCGGCCGGTCACGGGGCGAAGCCGGGATAACATGCCCAATCCCAAGACAAGTCCAGGCAATCCTTATGTGCCGTTGAACAGTCCGGCCATCGGGGACTTGATGGATTTGTTCAATTTCGAGAGAGACTAGACCCCCGCGAGCGAGTCAGAACCTGGGCGTCACCGGAGGCACTGCGGGTGACGCCCTCTTTTTCTTGGCCACCGGGTATGGTAGCCCTGCTCTCGCCCCGCACGGGGGCGGGCTCCGCGGCATAGCCATGTTCCCCGCGTAACACCGGGGGACAACCGTCGGGGCAGGAGGTTAGACGGAAACCGATTGCGTGCGGGGTGCAGGAGTGGGGCTTTCGCGGGGAATATAGGCGTTGGAGAGGTATTGTTGGAGCATGCGCTGGGTGTTGAAGAAAGAGCCGTTGAGGGCGATGGCGTGGCGCATGACTTCGGTGAAGCGCTGGGGGCGGCCGTAAAACATGGGCACGATCTCGCGCTCCAGCCGGTCATAAAGAGTGGAGACTTCGGAGACGGGGTCTTCGGTGACCTCGGCGTTGCCGATGGCCCAGCCGGTCACGCCTTCGATCCAGCCCTCGGCCCACCAGCCATCGACCACGCTGAAGCTGGGCACGCCGTTGAGGGCGGCCTTCATGCCGCTGGTGCCGGAGGCTTCCTGGGGACGCATGGGAGTGTTGAGCCAGAGGTCGACCCCGCTGGTGATGAGCTGCGCCCAGCGCATATCGTAGTTCTCGACGTACATGGTACGGATGACGTCGGAGAGCAGGGCAGCGCCCTCAAAGACCTGGCGGATGATTTTCTTGCCGCCCTCGTCGCGGGGATGGGCTTTGCCGGCGAAGACGAATTGGAGGGGGCCGACATCGCGGGCAATGCGCCGCAGGCGCTCGGTATCATGGAAAAGGAGATTGGCGCGCTTGTAGGTGGAGGCCCGGCGGGCGAAGCCGATGGTCAAAATCTTGGGGTCGAGCGCGACCCCGGTGCGCCGGGTGATCTCCGCGAAGAGAGCCTCCTTGGCGCGGGCGTGAGCTCGCTTGATCTCTTCCAGGGGGATGCTGATGGCGTAGCGCAGATAGTTGTTGTCGGCGCGCCAGCCGGGGATGTACTGGTCGAAGAGTTCGGCGAAAGCAGACGAGGTCCAGGTGCGGGCATGGACGCCGTTGGTGATGGCGCTGATGGCGTACTTGGGGAACATGCCGCGGGAGACTTCGCCATGGCGCATGGCCACTCCGTTAACGTAGCCGGAGAAGCGCAGGGCGAGGTAGGTCATGTTGAGAGCCTCGCCATGCCAGGCTTCGGTTTCGTCGAGCAGCTGACAGCGTTCGGGGCCGAGCACCTGTTTGGCCAGGGCCCGGGAAAACTGGTCATGTCCAGCAGGCACAGGAGTATGGGTGGTGAAGATGCACATGCGGCGGATGCCGTCGATGTCGAGCTGCTTGACGCGTCCCGCAAAACTCTGGTCCAGGCGACGCTCCAGCAGGCCTAGGGCGAGCAGGGCGGAGTGACCCTCGTTCATGTGATAGACCTCGATCTTGTCGTAGCCGAGTTTCTGCAGCATGCGTAGGCCACCCAGGCCGAGGACGACTTCCTGGCAGAGGCGGTAGCAATCGTCGCCGCCGTAGAGGGAGTCGGTGAGTTGGCGATCCCAATCGCCGTTTTCGGCAAGATTGGTATCCAGCAGCAGCACCGGAACCGTATCTCCGTCGATGCCCTGAACGTTGTGCTGCCAGGCGCGGACCCAAACCTGGCGCCCTTCGATTTCGACGGTGATGCGACCTTCGACCGGCTTCACGGTTCGTTCCGGCTCCCAGAGCTGGGGTTCCTCGGACTGGTTTCCTGGCGGATCGAGGTGCTGGCGGAAATATCCCTTGCGATAGACCAGACTGACGGCCACGACGGGTGCACCCAGATCGGCGGCGGAGCGGAGCGTGTCTCCCGCCAGCACGCCCAGGCCGCCGCTGTAAGTCGGTATGTTGGGGTCGAGAGCGATCTCCATGGAGAAGTAGGCGACGGTCGGCGACTTGGGGCGCGATTTCATAGATTCAGGAGCGCTGCCCTGGGAGAAAAGAGTAGCGCGGAGTACAGCAGACAATCCTTCAGGCTCCGATTACGCAGTTGTGCAGCTGGACTTCCGTTCTCAGGACCGAACTCATTATAGACGAGGGCAAAGACGAGGCCCGAGGCCTTTCGCCGCGAAAAATGACGAAGCAACGTGAACGGGGCAAAGCCATGCCGCCACTTGGCACCCGGGGCCTGGCAGGCTCTGCCATTTCCCTGAAATTCAAATCGCGCAACCACACTTCCCGGAGCCGGGGAAGCATCCTAGAGGAGATGAAGTGGGGTTCTGACCGACGCGTGGGCTTGGCGCGAGCACTCTCGAAGATGGGGTACTGCTCCCGGTCGAGGGCGTTCGAGTTGGCCCGGGAGGGTCGGGTGCGGGTGAATGGGGAAGCGCGGCGCGACCCGGAGTCGGCGGTGCGGATGGAGAAGGATCGCATCACAGTCGATGGGCGGGCGGTCGAGGTGGGCAAGAGGATCTACCTCATGCTGAACAAGGAACGAGGAGTCCTGACTACGGCTTCCGATGAGAAGGGACGGGCCACGGTGTATGCCTACTTAAGCGATCGACGGCCCTGGGTGGCGCCGGTGGGACGGCTGGACAAGGCCAGCGAAGGGCTGCTGCTGCTCACCAATGACTCGGAATGGGCGGCGCGCGTGCTCCGTCCGGAGATGCACCTGGAGAAGACGTATCACGTGCAGATCGGAACGGTAGCCAAAGCGGCGTTATTGGAGGCACTGCGGGACGGAATTGAGGTGGATGGGCAATGGTTGCGTGCGAAGCGGGCGCGCGTGTTGCGGGGCGGAGCGAAGAATACCTGGCTCGAAATTGTCTTGGACGAGGGCAAGAACCGGCAAATCCGGAGAATGCTTGCGGCGTGGCAAGTCGAGGTGCTGCGGCTGGTGCGGGTTGCGATCGGACGGGTGGAGCTGGGAGGTTTGAAGAAGGGCCAAGTGCGGGAACTGACGGAGCGGGAAAAGTGGCTGTTGGGCGTCATCCCCCCAAATTCGTAACCTGAATCTCGCTGACTGATCGAGTTCAGTCGCTGGAGACGCTCGATTCTCAACGCGTCGGCAGCGCAGGCAAGGGCAGGAACCGACGGCCATGGCGCGTGCCCTGGGGATGGTCAGTCGCGGGTCAGGGGGTAGTTTTTTTCGCGCCAGCCGCGGATGCCGCCGTCCATGGAAATGACGTTGGTGTAGCCCATGTTCTGGAGGTTGTCGGCGGCGAGGGCAGAGCGGAAGCCGCCGCCACAGTAGAGCACAAGTGGGGAATCGAGATCGGGGACCTTGCGTTCGATGTCGCGTTCGATGACTCCCTTGCCGATGTGGATAGCTCCCGGCAGGTGATCCATGGCGAATTCGCTTTCTTCGCGGACATCGACCAGGAGGAATCTTTCGTGGCGGTCGAGGCGAGCTTTGACTTCATCGACGTTGGTTTCGCGGATGCGGGAGCGGGCATCGGCGACGATTTTCAGGAAGCGCGGCGGGTGTTGGTGGGCCATGGGTGCCTCCCTGGTTGATCGTACCCTACTTGATGGACAGGCACGAGCCTTTGCACCTTGAGCCTCCCCTCCGGGTAGCTGAGGTCGCCAGCTCGTGAACCAACCTGTGCATTAACGGCGAATCCAAAATGGAGGCGGGGGCGTCTAAAGCAATTACTCGTCGGCAGGGCGGGCGTGTCTCAAAAGGCGACACGGCCTTCCATGGTGGTAACTCCTAAGGAGAATGGCGAATCGGAAATAGTCGGAAATAGAAGGAGAGTATGGCATCGCCTGCAATCGTTAGCGTTGATGACGAACCGGAGGTGTTGCGGGCCGTGGAGCGCGATCTGCGGCGCAAGTATTCCAAGGATTATCGCGTGCTGGGGGCGGATTCAGGCAGCGCGGCGGTGACTCTACTCGAGGAATTGCGCACCCGCGGCGACAGCCTGGCACTGCTGTTGTGTGACCAGCGTATGCCGCAGATGGCGGGGCTGGAGGTGCTGGAGCGATCGATGCAGCTGTTTCCGCAGGCGAAGCGAGCCTTGCTCACGGCCTATGCCGACACCACGGCCGCGATCGCGGCGATCAACTCGGCCAAGGTGCATTACTACCTACTCAAGCCGTGGGATCCGCCGGAGGAGAAGTTGTATCCGGTGTTGGATGATCTGCTCGAAGACTGGCAGGTCAAGTATCGCGCACCCTACCAGGGATTACGCGTGTTGGGGACGCGCTGGTCGCCGGCCAGCCACCAGGTGAAGGACTTTCTGGGACGAAACCAGATTCCGTTTCAGTGGGCAGACCTGGAGATGGCCGGGCCGGATGAGGAGATCCGGCGCTTGCTCCCCGGGGTGGATTTGAAGGTGGCGTCGTTGCCGCTAGTGGTGTTTCCCGGAGGGGAGGTCTTATCGAATCCTCGGCTCGAGGACCTAGCCACGCGGTTGGGGTTGCGGACGCGGGCGGAGACGAGTTTTTATGACTTCGTGATCGTGGGCGGAGGTCCGGCGGGGCTGGCGGCCGCCGTGTACGGGGCGTCGGAAGGATTGAAGACGCTGCTGATCGAGCGCCAGGCTCCGGGCGGACAGGCGGGGATGAGCTCGCGAATCGAGAACTATCTGGGTTTTCCCGCCGGGCTGACGGGTGGGGACCTGGCGTTGCGGGCGGTGACGCAGGCGCGGCGATTCGGGGCAGAGATTCTGGCGCCGCAGGAGGTCGTCAGTTTGCGGCACGATGGCCCGTACCGCTTCGTGAAACTGAGGGATGGCAGCGAGGTAAGTTCCCATGCCCTACTGATCGCGAGCGGTCTGGCCTGGAAGAAGCTGGAGATCCCGGGGGTCGACGAATTGCAGGAAGCGGGCGTATATTACGGCGCGGCCATGACGGAGGCGCAGTTGTGCGCCGGTGAAGATGTGTTTATGGTGGGAGGAGCGAACTCCGCGGGGCAGGCGGCGGTGTACTTTGCGCAGTACGCGCGCAGCGTAACCATGGTGGTGCGGGGGGATTCGCTCGAGAAGGGAATGTCGCAATACCTGATCGAGCAGATCCGGGCGATTCCCAACATCTGCGTGGAAACGCAGTCGGAGGTGGTCGCGGTGCACGGGAATGGGCACCTGGAGGCTGTCACCGTGGTAAACCGGGCCACCGGACTACAGCGCACGGTGCCGACCGTCGCACTGTTTATCTTCATCGGGGCAGTGCCGTGCACGGCATGGGTACGGGGGCTCCTGCCCATGGATGAGCGCGGGTTTCTGCTGACCGGACCGTTTCTGCCAAAGGATGGAGATCGGCCGAAGGGATGGAAGGAAGAGCGCGATCCGTTCCTGTTTGAAAGCGTGATTCCGGGAGTGTTTGCGGCGGGAGACATCCGGCACGCCTCCATCAAACGCGTGGCGTCGGCGGTGGGAGAGGGGTCGATCACCGTCCAGATGGTGCATCAGTATCTGAGCAAGGTGGCGTAAAGTAGCTTTTCTGCTTTAGGCTTTGTTTTTTTAAGCCTCGATCTTCTGGTCGAGTAGGCATGTACTGACGTTCACGATCCCGAAGCAGACTCTACTGAGCCCTATCGCTTGCCGGGGCTTTTGTAAGTGGCAGGTCCCAGCTGCCGCGAGATGCAGAGTACGGCATTCCGGCTGAAGTGGCAGGTCTAGATTGCAAAGCTGTCGGCCAAGTTCTGCACGGCGACTGCCGTCTGGTTCGCCGCTGATTTCCAACCCAAGTCTTGCCCTGCGCCCCCGACACATGCCGTTCTTCGCCCAGAAACAACCATCTCAAGAAAGGAGCCTGCCATGCCTTCTGCGCAGGAGCAGTTTGCCCACGAGGAGGAGTCTCGACCGTTCCGACTGGACGTCCCCTTACATCAGTTGCTGACTAAAGAGCCGGTGCCACGCCCCGTCCTGGTGAAAGGAGCGAAATTGCAGACCCTGCCCCAGCCAGTGTTTCCGCAACATCCTGGGTTGCTGGCACAGGACGACCGCTACGAGGAGATGCTCGAGCGAGCGCGTTCGGGCAAGCGGGAGTGGACGGCGCCCCTGGTGATGAGGGCAGCCCGGGGGTGGTTGTTCCCGTACATCCGATCGCGGGTGCTGGCCGGAGAGTTTCATCCCATCATCGCCTACCTGTTCACGGAGTGGAAGTGCAACCTGGATTGCCATTACTGCTGGGCGTTTGATAACCGGGTGAAGGGCATGAGCGAAGACGTGGCCCGGCGCTCGATCGACTGGCTGCATGCCACGACGTGCCGGGTGCTGGCGCTGATGGGCGGCGAGCCGTTGTTGCGGCCCGACTTCGCCCACCAGGTGGTCTACCATGCGGCCAAGCTGGGGTTCTGGGTGTACCTGCCGACCAATGCGCGCCTGATGCGACCGGAGGTGACCGACCGCCTGCTCGATGCCGGGGTAGCCACAGTGAACTTCGCCGTGGATGCGGTCGATGAGAAGCCAGGACTGCCGAAGGCGCTGAATCCGGTGCGGAAGAATTTCGATTATCTGATTCGCAAGCAATACAAGTATGGCTGCGTGGTGTTTTTCAACATGAACGTCTGCCGCAACAACATCGAGGATATAAAGGAATTGACCGAGATCGCCCACGACAACGGCATCGCCACCGATTACCACATCAACGAGTCGCCGATGATCGAACAGGAACATTTCCAGCATTACGAGAACAACTCGACTTACATCACCAAGGAAGACTGGCCGCGGGTCGACGAGCTGATCGACTGGTTGATCGAAAAGAACCGATCGGGTTATAAGATGGTGAACTCGGTGAAGCGGCTGAATGACATGCGGGACTTCATGAAGGGGAAAGTGGAACCCTGGAATTGCCGAGCGGGGCAGAATTCGCTGATCATCCGGGTGGACGGAACCCTGGCGCCCTGCTTCCCGATGTATTCGGCAACACACGACTGGGGCAGGATCGAACATCATAAGTTCGAAGTGCCACAGCTCGACGAGATGAAGAAGTCGTGCCAGACACACTGCTTCTCAACGCTCAATCACAACCTGGGGTTCTGCTACAACGACACCCGGGTACTACGGTGGGTGCTGAAACAGGCAAGACACGGATTCCAGGGGGTGACCGGGAGTTTTAACTGAGTCGGCTCAGCAGCGGAGCACAACTGCTGTGCTCGGGTTGGTCGACCTGGGAGGTTGGGGCGCATGGAGAACGGGTGAGAGAGCTGGAGATTCTGGGTGACTGTCATGGCTGCAAGGTGCGGGCGGAAAGCGCCTTCTGCGCGCTGTCCATGCGGTCGCTGACCATCCTCGACCAGATCAGTTACGCGGTCAACTACCCGGAGAATGCGACCTTGTTCACGGAGGACCAGCTCTGCCGGGGTGTATTTCTGGTGTGTTCCGGTCGAGCCAAGGTCTCGACTCGCGCCCAGGACGGACGGGAGCTGATGCTGCGGGTGGCGATGGCCGGGGAGATCCTGGGGCTGAGCTCGGTCATCGCCAGCCAACCCTACCGGTTCAGCGCCGTGACTCTGGCCCCTTCCACCATCCGCTTCGTGAAGCGGGAAGAGTTCCTCAACTTTCTGAAGTCTTTTCCTGATACCAGTTTGAATGCGCTGCAGGCGTTGAGCCTGGAGTACGAGCGGGTGATCGACAGCCTGCGGTCGCTGGCCCTGGTCGAAACCGCAACCGCGCGGGTCGCCCAGTTGCTGTTGCGGACCGCACCCGAGGATTCGGGAGGCGGCAATGTGCGGCTGCTCTTGACCCAGGAGCAGATCGCGCAGATGACGGCCACGACCCGGGAAACCGTGACCCGGCTGCTGGCCCAGTTCCGCCGGGAGCGGGTCATTGCCCTGCGCGGGTCGAAGCTGGAAATCATTGACCGCCGGGCGCTCGAGAGGCTGGCCAGCTAACCAGCCCTCAGACGTTCTGGGAGCATCAGCTCTGGCAGGTCCCGGGGTTGGCAGAAGCGGTTCGGGCATGATTAAGACAGACAAGCAATTAAGGCAATTTGTGATATACGTCACATTCGATCTGTGATATACGTCACATACCTTTGTGATCTCGACAGTGCAAAGTACGAGAATTCAGTAGGATGTAACGATATGGTGCCTGGCTTGTCAAAACCAGCCGGCACGCTTGCAGGCCTCTCCCACGTTGCAGCGACTGAGTACCGTGGAAGGCAATATGTCCTCAAGGTCCTGCGACGTGCGGGCGACGGATTCGCTGCGCGCGTCTTTGCGCGTGCCCTCTTAGGCTCTGTTGCGGTTGTTCCAGTGTCATTCCATCGGACCGGAAATGGAAGCAGTCACGACGCGGGCGGCAGTGCCGCTTGCCATCACTAACCCCTTCCAAAAAACGCCTGTGGAGGAACGTTCATGGCGACCAAGCTGGTTAACATCGAACTGGATCAGGAAGTGAACGCGCGCCTGGCCGCGGAACGGATGCGGTTGCGCAAGCTGGCCGGGCTGGATGCTCCAGAGCATTTCAAGAAGCCGGTAGAGCGGGCTTTCACGGCGGAGGAGCGCAGCCGGGTGACGATCCTGTTCGGAGGCTTTACCTGGAAGCATGAGGACCTCATCCGGGCGGTGTTCCAGGGATGCGGGTACCGGTGCGAGAAGCTGCCGGTGCCGCGGGTGTCAGCTTTCCAGATCGGCAAGGAATACGGCAATAACGGGCAGTGCAATCCGACCTACTTCACGGTGGGGAACCTGGTGGAATACCTGCAGTTTCTGGAGAAGTCAGGGATTCCGCGGCAGGAGATTTTGGACAACTATGTGTTCTTCACGGCGGGCTCGTGTGGGCCGTGCCGCTTCGGGATGTATGAGGCCGAGTATCGCTTCGCCCTGAAGAACGCAGGCTTTGACGGCTTCCGGGTGCTGCTGTTCAAGGATAGCGACGGCATCAAGGCAGCCTCAGGTGAGCCCGGGTTGAAGTTCACCATCGACTTCGGCTTTGGGATGTTGAACGCGATGCACCTGGGTGACGTGTTCAACGACCTGATCTACCAGATCCGCCCGTACGAAGTGAACCAAGGGGAGACCGACCGGGTATTCCGCGCGACCGTGGACGGGCTGTGCGAGGACCTGAAGCACCGTAAGGCGTTCGAGATCGAACAGAGCGCGCCCAACTGGCTCAAGCCAAAGGTCAAGTCCAACAAGATCCTGCGCAACACATGCAACGTGCTGGGCAAGATGCACGAGCACCTGTGGGGCCAGGACTATCTTGAGGCGGTGCACACGGCCCGGGAGAAGATGGACACCATTGAAGTGGACCGCACACGGGTGAAGCCGCTGGTGAAGATCACCGGCGAATTCTGGGCGCAGATCACCGAGGGCGACGGCAACTTCAACATGTTCAACTTCCTGGAGAAGGAAGGGGCGCAGGTGCTGGTGGAGCCGATCGCGACCTGGGTGGCCTACCTGATGTACCAGGCGAAGGCACATGCCATCGAGAAGTGGCCGGTGAACCGCCCGCACCCCAATCCCAAGTGGCACGAGTTCAGCAAACACCTGGCCAACCAGATGGGGTTGCGCAAGCGGCTGCTGGGCATCGCGGTTGGCGAGGCGATGTGGAGTTACCTGTATCACCGCACCGCCAGGAATCTGGGCGGGATCACGCACCATCTGGCCCCCCAGCCGGAACTGGCCGAACGGGCGCATCCCTTCTACAACCAGTTTGCCCGCGGCGGGGAGGGGCACCTGGAGGTGGGTAAGAATGTGTACTACACGGTGCACAAGCTCTGCCACATGGTACTGGCGCTGAAACCGTTCGGCTGCATGCCCTCGTCACAGTCGGACGGAGTGCAGTCGGCGGTGGTGAACAAGTTCAAGGACATGATCTTCCTGCCCATTGAGACTTCCGGTGAGGGCGAAGTCAACGCCCACAGCCGGGTGCAGATGGCGTTGGGCGAGGCCAAGGTGAAGGCCAAAACCGAGTTCGAGGAAGTGCTGAAGTCGACGGGCCAGCGGTTGGAGGATATCAAGGAGTACGTGGAGGATCATCCGGAGTTGAAGCGGCCCTTCTACCATGTTCCCCACACGCAGGGGATAGCCGGCACGGCAGCGCAGTTTGTGTTGCACGTCAGTAAGCGGATGAAGCACGACACCCGGAAGTGGAAGCGGTCGCGGGTGGCAGTAGCAGTGCCGGCAGCGGTGAGTGGGGATTAACGTCCTGGCCGGCCTCCTCCGCGGGACCTCCGGCCGCACGCTGCCAACCGACGCGGTTGATGCCAAGTTGGGACGCGGGAGTGGCATGGCGGGAAGCTATGTCTTACCCTGAACGACTGAGTCCGAACCTTAACGGGAGAGAACGGAATGCACGACCATGAGGGTGGCGGTCTGGTTCAGATCAGCCCGCTCCCGCACGATCCGACGGCTCTGCAGACCCACACCAGGACACACACGCACAAGCCGCACGATCACCACACCAAGTACATGGTGGGGCTCGATGTCGGCTCGACCACGGTAAAGGCCCTGGTGGTCGACGCCGCCACCGATCAGATCCTGTGGCAGGACTACCAGCGGCATGAGACCAAGCAGCCGGAGAAGACGCTGGAATTTCTGCGGCGCATGGAAGCCAAGGTCGGAATCAACAAGCACAATACGCGGATCTTCATGACCGGGTCGGGCGGCGGCGGTTTGGCGGACGCGATCGGGGCGAAGTTCGTCCAGGAAGTGACCGCGGTGGCGCTGGCGGTGGAGAAGCTGCATCCGGAGGTGTATTCCGTCGTTGAACTGGGCGGGCAGGACGCGAAGATCATCGTCTTCAAGGATGACGATGAGACAGGACGGAAGAAGAAAATTCCGTCGATGAACGACAAGTGCGCCGGCGGGACCGGGGCGGTGATCGACAAGATCAACGCCAAGCTGAAGATTCCGGCGGAAGCGCTGTGCCAGCAGGGGTATCACGGGATCAAGCTGCACAAGGTCGCAGGCAAGTGCGGCGTATTTGCCGAGACCGACATCAACGGGCTGCAGAAGGTGGGAACGCCGCCGGACCAGCTGATGGCATCGCTGTTCGACGCCATCGTGCTGCAGAACCTGAGCGTGTTGACCCGGGGGAACACGCTGCGGCCGCATGTGCTGCTGCTGGGCGGGCCCAACACCTTCATCCGGGGGATGAAGGAGGCCTGGCAGGCAAATATTCCCCGGATGTGGGCGGAGCGCAAGGTGCAGATCCCGGAACGGACGACACCCGAGCAGTTGATCAAGGTTCCGGAGAACGCGCAGTACTTCGCGGCGCTGGGCTCGATCGAGTTCGGCAAGGGCGAAGACGACTGTATCGGTTGTTATCGCGGGACTGAGCAGCTGCTGCACTACATCGAGTACGGCCGACAGGAGGAAAAGGCGAAGTCGGGCGGGAAGGGCCTGGTGGAGAACGCGGAGGAATTCGAGGCGTTCAAGCACGCCTACCGGCGCCACAAGTTCACGCCCGCAGCGTTCCAGCGCGGCGCGACCATTGGCGGATTTATCGGAGTCGACGGGGGGTCGACTTCCACCAAGGCGGTGCTGCTGAACGAGGAAGGCGACATCCTGTGCAAGTCCTACCAGCTTTCGAATGGGAACCCGATTCAGGACACCATCGAGATGTTCGAGAACCTGCGCGGGCAGGTGGAGGCGCAGGGGGCGAACCTCGAAGTGCTGGGCGTAGCCACCACCGGCTACGCCAAAGACATCCTGAAGGACGTGTTAAACGCCGACGTGGCGCTGGTGGAGACGGTGGCGCATACCGAGTCGGCGCTCAAATTTTATGAAGATCCGCACGTGATCGTGGACGTGGGCGGGCAGGACATCAAGCTGATCGTGCTGCACGACGGGCGGGTGAAGGACTTCAAGCTGAACACGCAATGTTCGGCGGGCAACGGGTACTTCCTGCAATCGACGGCCGAGGGCTTCGGGTTGAAGGTGGATGAGTACGCCGATTTGGCATTTTCGGCCCAGGCCATGCCGGTGTTCGGCTACGGTTGCGCGGTGTTCATGCAATCCGACATCGTGAACTTCCAGCGCCAGGGATGGAGAGCCGAGGAGATCCTGGCCGGGCTGGCAGCGGTGCTGCCCAAGAATGTGTTCCTGTACGTGGCCAGCATTCCCAACCTGGCGGCGCTGGGCTCGCGCTTCGTGCTGCAGGGCGGGACGCAGAACAACCTGGCGGTCGTGAAGGCGGAGGTGGACTTCATCCGCAACAGCTTCCGGGCGGCAGGCAAGAGGCCGGAGATCATCGTGCACCAGCACTGCGGCGAGTCGGGCGCGATCGGAGCGGCGGTGGAATCGCTGCGGCTATGGAGAAACGGGCAGCAGACGACATTCATCGGGTTGGACGCGGTGCGCAAGATCCAGTACCGCACCACGCGCAACGAGGACACGCGCTGCAACTTCTGCAAGAACAACTGCCTGCGCACGTTCATTGATGTCCGGACCACGGAGGCGCCACAGGATTTTGTACCCATCAAGAAGGTCACCAAGGTGCCGCTGATGAAGGGCGAACAGCGGCTGATCATCGCCACCTGCGAGAAGGGCCTGGTCGAAGATGTCAACGAGATGAAGGACATCAAGGCGGGCCTGGAACAGCTCAAGGACAAGTACCCGAACTTCGTGGACATGGCAGCGCATGAGGTGTTCCGGCCGATTAACGCGAAGCGTGTGGCGGATCCGCTGCCCAAGAAAGGCTGGGCGGGCTGGTCGAAGGCCGCCAAGGAACGCGCGGCACTGATCGAGGGACGCAAGACCCTGCGGGTGGGCATTCCGCGCGTGCTGAATGCGTATGCCTACGCGCCCCTGTTCAACGGATACCTGGAGAGCCTGGGACTGCAGCCGGAAAACATTATTTACTCCGACTATACGACGCCCGAGCTGTATCGGGCGGGGGCCAGCCGCGGGGCGATCGATCCCTGCTTCCCGGCGAAGATCGGCATCTCGCATGTGTACAACCTGATCCAGGAAAAGCACCGGAAGAAGCCGTTGAACGTGGTGTTCTTCCCCATGTACGACGTGCTGCATTCGCCGCTGGTGAACCTGACGGGCACCAATGCATGCCCGACGGTGACCGCCACTCCCAATACGGTCAAGGCGGCGTTCACCAAAGAGAGCGATGTATTCGCCGAGCACGGCGTGAAGTATCTGGACCCGATCCTCAACTTCAAGGACCGGAAGCTGTTTGCCTACCAGATGTTGAAGGCCTGGCAGCCCATCCTCGGGCTGTCGGAGGAAGAAAACGACCGCGCGATCGAGGTCGGGTTCAAGGCGATGGCGGATTACGAGTCGAGCATCCGGCGGCGGGCGCGCGCAGTGCTCGACCAGTTGGAACGGGAAGACCGCATCGGCATCGTGATGCTGGGGCGGGTGTACCACCACGATCCGGGGTTGAACCACGAGATTCTCGACGAGTTCCAGAAGTTGGGGTATCCGATCTTCTCGCAGAACACGCTGCCGCTCGATGAAGACCTGCTGGAGCGGCTGTTCGGGGAGGAAGTGCGGGCGGGCGTGATCAAGAGTCCGCTGGAGATCAGCGACGTCTGGAAGAATTCGTACTCCTGCTCGACCAACCACAAGATCTGGGCGGCGAAATTCACAGCGCGCCACCCTAACCTGGTGGCGCTGGAGATGTCGAGCTTCAAATGCGGCCACGACGCTCCGATTTACGGGGTGATCGAGGGAATCATCGAGCAGTCGGGGACGCCGTACTTCTGCTTCAAGGATCTGGACGAGAACAAGCCGACCGGATCGATCAGAATCCGGGTAGAAACGATCGACTACTTCCTGCGGCGCTACCGGGAGACGATAATCAAGCGGCGGCAGACTGAGGAGCAGATCGAGGCCCAGCTGGCCGAACTGGAGCGGAGCCTGCGGGCGGAGTTCGCGCAGGAGACGCAGGGAATGGCAGCGGATTAAGGGCTGGCGCAGCGAGAGTTGGACAGCGGGGCGGAGACCGCCCCGCTTTTGTTCAGGTGCGAGCCGCCATCGTACCCGTGGTTTTCCCCGGCACCGCCCCACGGGTTCCGTTCCGAGCACTCGACGAAATACCTGCGCTCGATTTGCCTGCCCGCAGGGCCAGCGGCGGCTGGGGCCGGATGGGACTGTGCGCGCACCCCACCGCACAGAGATCGGCTTGACCACTGCCCACAATCGCTTTGAGGCACTGTCTGGCGGTCCGCTTCCAGCCCGGGTTACCAAGCCAGGATCAGCCGGGTTTGGATCGTTTGCCGTCGGTCGCGAATCTAAGAGTCGGATAGCGGTTAGATCGCTCAGTCAGGTTCGGGGACGGCGTGAACCAACTTCTCCAAACCATTCTCCAGCACAGTTACGTGTGGCTCTTTCTGGCGGCGCTCGTCGAGCGGATCGGGCTGCCGCTGCTGGTGACACCGGTGGTGGTGGCGGCGGGAGCCGTGGCCGGGATCGGCGAAATGCGGCTGACAGCAGTCGTGCTGGTCGTGGTGGTGGCTTCGGAGCTGGGGGATTGGGTCTGGTATGAACTGGGGCGGAAGCGGGGGGCGTCGGTGCTGCGGATTCTGTGCCGGATTTCACTGGAGCCGGATTCGTGCGTGCGGAAGTCAGAAGATGTGTTCGGGCGGCACGCGGCGGGAGCGCTCCTTTATTCCAAGTTCCTGCCCGGAGTGGGGCACCTGGCGGCGCCGGTGGCTGGCTTGTCGGGCATGGAACGGCGGCGGTTCCTGCTGTTGAATGCGGGTGGATCGTTGCTGTGGGGCTTGGGCTTTGCCCTGCTAGGCTACATTCCGGCGCGGCGTCTGCCGGTGCAAGTTCTGCTGGCGGAGCTGGCGGGTTGGCTGTTGGCGGCACTGCTGGTAGCGCTGGTGGCGAACGTGATCTGGAAGTATTGGCAGCGGAAGAAATTCCTGGAATCGTTACGGGTCTCGCGCATGACGGTGGAAGAACTGAAGCACGCGCTCGATGGCGGAGAGAAGCCGTTCATCGTGGATTTGCGACACAAGCTGGAATTCCTGGTGGACCCGCGGACGGTGCCCACGGCGGCTCGTATTGCGCCGGATGAGTTGTCGGCGCGGAAGGCGGAGATTCCCCTGGACCGGGACGTGGTTCTCTATTGCACATGTCCGAGCGAAGCGACTTCGGCGAAAGTGGCGATGGAGCTGCGGACAATCGGGATCACGCGCGTTCGGCCGCTGCTAGGCGGGCTGAAAGCCTGGCAGGACGCCGGCTATCCCCTGGATGAGTTCTTTCCGCAGCAGGAAGTGCAGGCCGTTTGACCGGCTGGCTGACTTCGCCGGATGAGCGCGAACCCCGGTGCATGCCCCAGTCGGCCGGCCTCACCAGGGCCGCTATCTCCTCCTTCTCCCGAACTCCTTCTCCAGCCTGGGATCTTCCAGTCAAAGTCAAATTGTGTCCCCGGTAATCCTTTCGCAGCTGGGTAAACGCCGGGCGATAGTCGGCCATCCACCGCTGTGCCTGGCCTGGCCACAGTGCCTTCTGTGCGTCAGATGGCGCCTCCGGTGCCGGATCCTGAGATCAGCTATGAATCGGGACAGGGGTGGGCCTGGAGGTGCGCCCTTGGCGAGACTCGAAGCAGCTTTTCTGGTGTTGCGATCCCATCGGTCCGGAAGGGGGCTGAATCGGTCCTACCGTTCATCGGGATTCCGTTTTCCTGGCGTGGCAGCTTGGGCTCAGGCCCACCGTGCAATGCGTGTGAAAGATACTCTGGCCGATGAGGTAGCCGAAGATGGCGCCGACAGCGACGTCAGAGGGGAAGTGCTTGAGCGCGGTAAAGCGGGTGACGGAGACCGTGGTCGCAGTGCCGTAGGCGAGCCATTGCACCCAGGGCCGGGGATATTCGTGGGCCACCACGCTAGCCAGCGACCAGGTGAACGCAGAGTGGGCGGAGGGAAACGAACTGCCGAGCGTGTTGTTCTTGAAGAAGTCGCCGTTGTGGTTGCCCTCGAGAGGTCGCTGGCGTCCGGCGATGAGTTGGGTAAAGGCGTAGACCACAAAGGTGTTGGCCAGGGACTCGGCGCTCAGCACGGCGGTTTCGCGGGCGTGCTGGTCCCCGTTCTTAAAACCCGAGACTCCGAGCAGGCCTACGGCGCCAAGGGTGGAGTACAGGCCTACATCGGAAACGACGAGGCTGAGGTTGGTGTGGTCGGAGGAGAGAGCGCCCGAGGCGTGCTTGTCGAGTGCGATCAGGCCTCCCGTACCGGCCAGGAACAGGAGATCCCACTTCAGATTCTTGCCGTGGAAGGGTGCGGTGTAGATCTGCTTCTGATCTTCGAGGCCGCGCTTGAGGCCTTGTTCGAACGGGCCTGGCTGACCGCCCTTGGCGGGAGCGGTGGAGGAGGGCGATTGCGGGGCTGGAAAAAGCAGAAGCTTGCACCCGGGCGATGGCTGAGGTTGCGCGCAGGACGAGGGGCAAGCGGGATGGTCAGCTGATAGCCTGTCGGGAAACCAGAAGATTGAGGGCCCAGCCGGTGCCGGTTGGGCGACGGTCTGCTTCTGGGCGGCTGCAGAAGGTGGATCGAGCACCGTGGCCACAAAGTAGACGGCCAAAAAGCGGAATAGAGGGCTTCGAATCAGAGCCTTTCGCGGTCTGGCCAGGCGCCGTTTCCCTTCCGTCGGATGCAAATCACCGGTTAAAGTGATATAGTCCGCCACACGACCAAGGGGTCGTCCTGCCATGAGTTCTCCCTATGGCCTGCAGGTGACCGAGAACTGCCTGATCTGCAAGTTGCGGCACTCCGGGTTCTTCTGCGACCTGCCCAAAAGCTCGCTGGAAGAGCTGGAGAGAATCAAGTATGCCAGCGCCTACCCGCAGGGGGCTATCCTGTTCGTCGAGGGGCAAACTCCCCGGGGAGTGTACATCGTCTGTAGCGGACGGGTGAAGCTGTCGACGACGTCACGGGACGGCAAGACGCTCATTCTGCGAATCGCGGCCGCGGGAGAGGTGCTGGGACTGCATGCCACGGTTTCGGGGAAGGCGTATGAACTGACGGCGGAAACCCTACAGCCGTGCCAGCTCGACTTCGTGCGGCGGGATGACTTTCTGCGCTTTCTCGAGAACCATGGAGACGCCTGCCTGCACGCGGCGCAGCATCTGAGCCAGAACTGCCAGAGCGCGTACGAACTGATCCGCTCACTGGGTCTGTCGCATTCGGTGTCGGAGAAGCTGGCGCGGCTGCTGCTCGAGTGGGCCAGCGACGGTGAGCAGACCAAGGAGGGCATCCGCATCAAGGTGTCGCTTACCCACGAAGAGATCGCGCAGCTGATCGGGACTTCTCGCGAAACGGTCACCCGCGCGCTGGGAGAGTTCCGTGAGAAACAACTGGCCCAGCTGCGGGGATCGACCCTCACGATCCGCAACAGGGCTGGGCTGGAGAGGTTGATCGGGGCGTAGGGGAATCTTCCAGGATTCGATTGACGCTTGGGGAGAGGCCATCGCCGGCCATTCTTCCGGGAAACGCCTACAGATCAGAGTTTCCTTAGTAAGAATCTGCCAATTACCCCCGTCACTTTACCCCACCCGGGGCAGGGAATAAGCTCCGCCTATGAGGCTGAACGCCCTGCTGATGAGCCGCGATGAGGCCGCGTTGCGGACGCTGGTGGCTGGGCTCGATCAATTGGAAATCGAGGAGGAGGTGTGCGCTTCCGCGCCGGTGGCGATGGAGCTGTTGGCCCTGGGCTACTACTCGGCGCTGGTGGTGGACTTCGACGTGCCAGGGGCTGTGCAGGTCGTGCACCTGGCACGGCTGTGTCCGGCACAGCGGCGGCCGGTGGTTTTTGCCATGATCGACGCGCATACCGGCATTGAGAGCAGTTACCAGGCGGGGGCGAATTTTGTGTTGTACAAACCGCCCGCTCCGGAGCAGATTTCGCGGCTGCTGCGGGCGGGGCGGGTGTTCATGCGGCCGGACCGGAGGCGTTCCGCGCGCCAGGGAACAGCGGCCATGGTGTATTTGCGGTTTGGGGACGTGGGTCCGGTGCCGGCCCTGGTGCTGGAAGTGAACGAGGATGGAATTGCAGTGCAGGCCGCCGAGCCATTGCCGGCGTTGGATACTCCGCTGCGTTTTCTATTGCCAGGAATGGCCCACGTCGTCGAGGGCGCCGGCGAAGTGATATGGGCGGATGACACCGGGCGGGCAGGCATCTTTTTCAGTGATATGAAGGCGGAGTCGCGTCGGCAATTGAAGGCCTGGCTGGGCAAGTCGGGCCGCAAGCGTGCGGCTCGAAGCTCCCGAGTGCACACTTCCGAGCGGGTACGCCAAAGTTCGGACTTCGAACGCCGCACCGCAGACCGTCGATTCCGGACCGCCCACGTCGGCACCCGGACTTAGAAACCCTCAGGATTCAGCCTGCGTGCCCCAGGACCGACCTCAATACGTCCGGCTTCAGACTTCAGAGTACGAATCGTTGATTCAGGTACCCGGATGCCTCCGTCCGGACTTCTCACCTCCCCACCTCCACCCCGCGGGCTGACACTCTAGGTCCCAACGTGGTGTCATCCTGGCTCCCTGTTCGCGCACGGCAACGCGCCGAAGTCCGCTGTCCGGAGTCCAGGGATCTGAAATCCAACGTGGGGTGCTGATAGACTCGCCTGTCCTCGAGGTGAGAGAGTTTGTGAGCGAACTGACTTTTCTATCCGCCCTGGTCCTGGCAGAGCGCATTCGGCACAAAGAAATTTCTCCTGTCGAGCTGGTAGAGGCGCACCTGGCGCGGATTGCGCGGCTCAATCCCAAGTTAAATGCGTTTGTGCAGGTGGACGAAGACCAGGTGCGGCATGCTGCAAAGGCAGCCGAGGCGGCGGTGATGCGCGGAGAGTCCCTGGGGCCGCTGCACGGCGTGCCGGTGAGCATCAAGAGCTCGGTCGATGTGGCGGGGTTGCGCTGTGAGGCGGGAACACGGCTGCGTGCCGGGTACGTGGCATCGGCCGATGCCCCGCTGGTGACGCGTTTGCGGCGGGCGGGCGCGATCGTGATTGGGGTCACGAACACGCCAGAACTGCTGATGGCATGGGAGACGGACAATCTTCTCTACGGGCGGACAAACAGTTGCTGGGACTTGGGCCGGACGCCGGGGGGATCGAGCGGCGGAGAGGCTGCGGCGATCGCAGCGGGATGTTCAGCGGGGGGAGTGGGCAGCGACGGAGGCGGGTCTATCCGCGTGCCCGCGCACTTTAGCGGGATCTGCGGACTCAAGCCGACGCCGGGGAGAATTCCCTCCACGGGACACTACCCGGTGGCGGCAGGGCCGTTCGCGCTGCTGGGGGTGGTGGGGCCGATGGCGCGGACCGTGGCGGATCTCACGGCTATGTTTGCGGTGATGGCAGGGGCTGACCCCGGCGATCCCTGCGCGGCGCCAGTGCCGGTGCGAAAAGTCAAGCAGTTGCAGCGAATCCACATCGGCTACTTCGAGGATGACGGGCGTACTCCGGTGACGGTAGAGACCCGGGCGGCGGTGCGCACGGCGGCGCTGGCGCTGGAACGTGCCGGATTCGTGGTGGCGCCATTCCGGCCGGAAGGATTGGAACCAGTGCGCCAGCTGTGGTGGAAATTCTTCGGCATCGCAGGCGGAATGTTGATCCGGAACATGATCCGGGGACGGGAGGCAGACGTGTCGCCTCTGCTCCAGGAGTTTCTCGGCTGGACGGCGGCGGAACCGCACCACACCGCGGAGTCGCTGCTCGAGGACTGGTGTCGGCGCGATGAACTGCGCGGGCGGGTGCTCGCGGAGATGGAGGCGTTTCCGGTGCTGTTGTGTCCGGCGGCCGCCGTGCCGGCCTTCCGGCATGGGGAGCGCCGTTGGGAGATCGATGGCAGGACGGTGAACTACCTGGATGCCTGGAGCTACACGGAGTGGTTCAACCTGCTGGGGACTCCAGCCGCGGTCGTGCCCGTGGGACAGTCGCGGGACGGATTGCCGATTGGGGTGCAGATTGCGGGCAGGCCGTGGCAGGAAGAGGTGGTGCTGGCCCTGGCGGGTGTGGTGGAGTGCGAGTGTGGGGGATTTCGCAAGCCGCCGGGGGAGTCCGGCGAGGGGTGACCGGAACGCCGCCGCTAGATGCCCATCGCTCGCAGGCTTGGTCGGCGCTGAAACGAGCTCGAGCACCTAATATTTTTATACTATTACGATCCCGCTGATGAGCCGATACGATTTCTAGCCAACCTCCAAGACCCATGGTCGTTATGCCGAGGGTGTAACGCGGTCTGTGGGTTAATCGAAGTCATGGCAGCGCAATCTTCTCTCGTCCCGAAGCTGGTGCGGGGTCTGGCCGTCTTCCTGGTGCTGTCGGCGTTGTATCTCTACGCCTTCCCACAACCCAACCTTTTCTATGCGGGCATGGTGCTGACGCACACCGGAGCGGGAGCGCTGCTGGCTGTGCTGCTGTTCCCCTTTTTGCGGCGCGTTCTGCCCGGGCAATCCGGGACTGGACGCCTGGGATGGCTGCTGTTTCTGGTGGGAACGGTGCTGGGCGTCGTTCTCATATATACCGGGACGTCGCGGCCGCAATCGAACTGGCTGTCCGCGCACATCGTGGTGTGCGTGGCGGCGGTGGGGATCCTGATCGCGGAGGTAGCGGGAGGGCGCGGATGGCGGGGAGTGGGCGTGACCCCTGCCGCGGCACGAGTGGTGATCTGTCTGCTGGCGGTGGCGGGGGTGAGCCTGGGCGCATGGTACCTGCGGGAATCACGCTGGCTGAATCGCACCCGGATCCAAAATCCGACCATGCCTCCCGCCGCCATGGACCAGGAGGGAGATGGAGCCAGCGGACCTTTCTTCCCCAGCTCCGCGCAGGTGTACGGGCAGCGGAAGATCCCGAGCAAATTTTTCATGGAGTCAGCGTCCTGCCAGCGCTGCCATGCGGATGTGTACCGGCAGTGGTTCAGTTCGATGCATCATTTTTCCTCGTTCAACAACCAGTGGTACCGCAAGTCAGTGGAGTACATGCAGGACACGGTTGGGACGCAGCCTTCGAAGTGGTGCGGAGGCTGCCACGATCCGGCGGTGCTCTATGCCGGGCTGATGGATATACCCATCAAGCAGATCGTGCACACGCCGCCGGCGCAAGCCGGGCTGGGATGCATGATGTGCCACTCCATCGCCGCGGTGAAGAGCACGATGGGGCAGGCGGACTTCTACCTGGAATATCCCGAACTGCACGAACTGGCGGCCAGCCAGAACTCGGTGGTGCGCCGGCTGCATGATTTCCTGGTCAAGCTGAACCCGGAGCCGCACCGGCGGGTGTTTCTGAAACCCTTCATGAAGAACCAGACGGCGGAGTTCTGCTCATCGTGCCACAAGGTGCACCTGGACGTGCCCGTAAATCATTACCGTTGGATCCGCGGGTTCAACGAGTACGACAACTGGCAGGCCAGCGGAGTCTCGGGCCAGGGAGCGCGGTCCTTCTACTACCCGCCGAAACCGGCGCAGTGCGCGGACTGCCACATGCCGCTGGAGAAATCAAACGACTTCGGCAACCTGAACGGGTTTGTGCACTCCCACCGCTTTCCCGCCGCGAACACCGCCGTGCCCACGACCCATGGCGACGCGGAGCAACTGGGAATCACCGAGGACTTTCTCCAGGCGGGGATTCTGAGCGTGGATATTTTTGCCATGTCTCCGGCACAGGCCGTGGGCCAAGGCGGCGTTGCGGGTGGGACGGAGCTGGCCACGACGTTTGCCGTGGGCGAGGAGGCGGAGACGAAGGCAACGCCGACAGCGGCGGGCGAAGCCATTCCGGTCACAGCGCCGCTGAATCGCGTGCGTCCGGTGGTGCGGCGCGGGGACACGGTGCGGGTGGACGTGGTGGTGCGCACGAAAAAAATCGGGCATTTCTTCCCTGGCGGCACCGTCGATGCCTATGACACCTGGCTCGAACTGAAGGGCACCGACGACCAGGGGCAGACCATCTTCTGGAGCGGGATGGTGGAGGACAACGGCCGGGGGCCGGTGGAGAAGGGGGCCCACTTCTACCGGTCGCTGCAGGTGGACGCGCACGGGAATCCGATCAACAAGCGCAATGCCTGGGCGACGCGGGCAGTGGTGTATGTGCATCTGATCCCCCCGGGCGCGGCCGACACGGCGCATTATCGGGTGCACATCCCGGAGAACGCAGGGAACAAGATCACTCTGCAGGCGCGGTTATGCTACCGGAAATTCGCGTGGTGGAACACACAGTTTGCCTTCGCCGGGATGCCGGATCCGGGGCATCCCGGTGAGGTCACGCCGGACTATGACGATCGGCTCGTGAGCTTCACAGCGCCGCTTCGCGGCCTGTCGGCCAAGGAGCAGAAGATCCCGGATTTGCCGATCGTATCGCTGGCGGAAGATGCGGTGAGCCTGGAGGTGGAGAAGCGGGGTACTCCTCCACCGGCAACCAAGGTCGACGTACGGGCCGAGGACTGGCAGCGCTGGAACGACTACGGCATCGGCCTGCTGCTCGAGGGCGATCTAAAGGCGGCGCAGGCGGCCTTTGCCAAGGCGACGGAGGCCGATCCGAAAAACCCGGATGGCTGGGTCAACATTGGGCGGGCCGCGGTCCAGGAAGGCGACATGGATCGGGCGCGCAGCGTGCTCGAGAAAGCGCTGGCCCTGAATCCCGAGCTGGCCCGGACGCACTTCTTTTACGCGAAGGTGCTGCGCGCGGAGGGGAACTATGCCGGGGCGGCAGATCATCTGCGGAAGGTGCTCGTCGCGTATCCGCGGGACCGGGTGGCGCTGAACGATCTGGGACGCGTGCTGTTTCTGGAACGCAAGTATGGCGACGCGGTCCAGGTACTGGAATCGGTGCTCGCGATCGACCCCGAAGATCTCGAGGCGCACTACAACCTGATGCTTTGTTACCACGGGCTGGGTGACGAGAAGATGGCAAAAGCACACGAGAAGCGCTATCTGCGGTTCAAGGCGGACGAGGCTTCGCAGACCATCACCGGTCGCTACCGGCAACTGCATCCCGAGGACAACAACGAGCGGCAGGCGATCCACGAGCATGGGTCCGTGCCGCTGGCGGCGTTGCGGCATACGGCGAAGCCTACGCCGACGGGCCAGACAACCGGGGCTCGCCCCTCACCGTAAGGCGATTGGTGGTGTGTCAAGCGGTGGGTCCCGAGCCGGAATGCTGAAGCCATGAAAAGCAGCGATTTTGCATTCGTCTTTCTCCTTCTCGCGGCGTCGAGTGCAGGGGCGCAGCGTATCCAGTTTCGTGACATCACCGCCCAGGCGGGTATTCACTTTGTGCACAACAATGGGGCCTTCGGAAAGAAGTGGTTGCCGGAGACCATGGGGCCGGGGTGCGCATTTATCGATTACGACGACGACGGCTATCCCGATGTGTTGATCGTGAACGGAGAGGATTGGCGCGGGCACGGGAATGTCCCGTCGACCATGAAGCTGTATCACAACAACCGCGACGGTACGTTCACGGACGTGACCAAGCAGGCCGGGTTGGCGATCCCCATGTTCGGGATGGGCGTCGCCGTTGGTGATTACGACAATGATGGATACGACGACCTGTTCGTGACGGCCCTGGGGCAAAACCACCTGTTCCACAACAACCGCAACGGGACCTTCACGGACGTGACCAAGGCGGCGGGGTTGTGGGGGCCGAGCGAGTTCTCGACGGGCGCCGCCTGGTTGGATTATGACCGGGACGGCAAGCTGGACCTGGTGGTGGCCAACTACGTGCAGTGGTCGCCGGAAAAGGATCTGTTTTGTACCCTGGACGGGGCGCACAAGTCGTACTGCACACCCGAGTCGTATCAGGGGGCATCGTTGCGCTTGTGGCACAACCTGGGTGGGGGGAAGTTCGAGGAGGCCACCGAGAAAAGCGGACTAGGAGATCCGACTTCGAAGAGCCTGGGCCTGGCCATTCTCGATTACAACGGCGACGGCTGGCCGGATATCCTGGTGGCCAACGACACCCAGCCCAACAAGCTGTACGTGAACCAGCAGAATGGAGTTTTCGAGGAGAAGGCAGTGCCGGCGGGCGTTGCCTTCAGCGAAGATGGAGTGGCGCGGGCGGGCATGGGAGTGGATGCCGGAGACTATGACCGGTCGGGGCATCCCAGCCTGATCATTACCAATTTTGCGAACCAGATGATTTCGCTCTACCACAACGAGGGAAATGGGCTGTTCGTGGATGAGGCGCCGCGCTCGGAGGTCGGGCGCAACACGCTGGTGACGCTGGGATTCGGCTGTTTTTTCTTCGACTACGACAATGACGGATGGTTGGACATCTTGGTTGCCGATGGCCATATCGAGAACCAGATCGAAAAGGTGCAGAAACGGGTAACCTACGCGGAACCGCCGCATTTGTTCCGCAACCTGGGCGGAGGCAAGTTCCAGGAAGTCACCGAACAGATGGGGGCGGCGTTTGCCAGCGCCAAGGTGGCCCGGGGGGCGGCATACGCGGACATCGACAACGATGGCGCGCTGGACGTGCTGATGACGACCAATGGCGGGCGGGCGTGGCTGTTTCACAACGAAGGCGGAACCAACCACAGCCTGCGGCTGAAACTGGTGGGCACGAAGTCGAACCGCGATGGGATCGGGGCAGTGGCGCGGGTGACCTCGGGCAGCGACCGACAGTGGAAGATGTTGTCGAGCGGGTCGAGCTACCTGTCGCAGAGTGAACTGGTGCTCACCTTCGGGCTGGGAGGCGGGACGAAAGCGGATGCGATCGAAATAAGCTGGCCGAGTGGGCGGGTGGACAAGCTGACGGACGTCGCGGCCGATCAGACAATCACGGTGGAGGAAGGGAAGGGCGTGGTCGGCACCCGAGCCTATGCGAAACGCAAGGGGCCTGGGGCCATGCCCAAAGCGAGCCGAGCCGGGCAAAGCTAGGCCCCACCCGGCAGGCTGCCGTTGTATTCTGCGGTATTCTTCCTAAAATCACGACATGGAACTGCGAGTCTGGATCTGGACCGTCGGTTTGGCCGTGGCGGGTTATTTCCTTGCCGGCCGAGGCGTGGCAAGCCCGGCGCGGCAGCTCGCGGGTGCGGTTGGCGGAGCCGCGGTGGGGTTCTCGGTAGGCTGGGGACTGCAACGGCTGCTGGAGATTGGCCGGCGTCGCTGACTGGGAAGCACAAGATTCATCATGACTCAATTTCGTCTTGTCGACCTTGCCGCCGTGACTCTGCTGGGTGCGGCAGTCTTCGCCGCGCTTCCCGATCACGCCCCCGAGGCACCTGCGGGTGACCAAGTAGCAGAAGCGGCGCGGCTGAACAACCTGGGTGTGGCTTACATGAACCAGCAGCTGTTTGCCAAGGCGCTGAGTGCGTTTGGCGCGGCGGCTGCGGCGGATCCGAAGATGTCGAGCGCCCAGCTGAACCGGGGCATCGCACTGCTTAACCTGCAAAAGGTGGAGGAGGCCAAAGCTGTCCTGGAAGCGGTGGTCAAGGAAAATCCGACGGCCGCACGCGGGTGGTACAACCTCGGGCTCTTGTACAAGAACTCGAGCGACACCGACAGCGCGATCGCTGCGTTCAAGAAGGTGACCCAGATCGATCCGTCGGATGCCGATACCTGGTATTTCCTGGGAGCGTCCTATGCCCAGGCGCGGCAGTTCCCCGAGGCGATTGTGGCGTTTGAGCGGGCGCTGAAGCTCAATCCGTGGCACGCCTCGGCCGAGTTTGGCCTGGCACGGGCGCTGCAGCAGTCTGGACACTCCGCGGATTCCCAGGCGCACATGCTGAAGTTCCAGTACATCAAAGACAGGAAGCTAGGCGCTCCCTTGAGCCTCGCGTACGGTGACCAGGGAGAATACTCGCGGGCGGAGGAGTCGCCTTTGGCAGTGGAGAAGGTTCCGGCGGCGATGGCGGTGAAGTTTGTAGACGTGACCAGGGAAGCGGGTCTGGTGACGCAGCCGGCGGTGGGTGAGGCCAGGGATCTGGCATCGTTTCTCGGGCCGGGGGCGTGCTTTCTGGATTTTGATGGAGACGGGAAGATAGATCTCTTTCTGGCGGATGGGGGACCGGACGGCGGGATGGCGCTGTATCACAACCTTGGGGGAGGAAAGTTTGAGGATGTGACCAAAAAGGCGGGGCTGGATCCAACGATCCACGCGATTGGGTGCACGGCGGGAGATTATGACAACGATGGGGCGGAAGATCTGGCGGTGGCTGCTGAGCAGCGCGTCCTGCTCCTGCACAATGAGAAGAACGGGACCTTCAAGGACATGGCCGGGGCTGCGGGCATCAAGAGCCAGGGGTCTGCCATCGGGGCTCTCTTTGTGGATTACGACCATGACGGCGATCTGGATCTGTACATCACCAGCACGGTCACGAATGCTCCGGCGCCCCTTCGCGGGCAAGAAATCGGGCTGCCGAGCGGCCAAGCTTTTCCCGGTAATGGCATGTGGCGCAACAACGGAAACGGCACCTTCACCAACGTTACTCAGGATCTCGAGGTCTATCTCGACCCCAGTATCAGCGCGATGGGAACCGATTACAACAACGACCGCGCCGTCGATCTGGTGGTTACCGACCTCAAGGGCCCGGTGATTCTGGAGAATCCGCGAGAAGGAAAGTTTCGCCCAAGATCGCCGTGGGGCAAGACGGCTCCTCCGCCGAGTGCGGCTGTTTCCGTCCTCGATTTCAACCATGACGGCTGGATGGATTTTGCCTTCACCCATTTCAGCGCTCCCAGCTTGAGCCTGTGGCGAAATAGCGGTGGCAAAACCTTCGAGCCTGTCCCTTTACCGAGCCTGAGATGGGCGCGCGCCTTCGGCTTGGCGGCCTTCGACTACGACAACGACGGCTGGGTGGACCTGGTAGCGGTCGGCGAGACCCGGGACGGCAAGGGCGCAGTTGGGCTTTTCCGCAATCTGGGGCCGGATGGCTTCAAGGACGTTACGGCGGAGGTGGGGCTGGACCGAATTCAGCTGAAAGAGCCGCGGGCCATCATCACCGGCGACTACGACGACGACGGCGCCACCGACCTGCTCATCACCCAGAATCATGGGCCCGCGGTGCTGCTGCGCAACCAAGGCGGCAACCAGAACCATTGGCTGCGGCTGAATCCGAAGGGGCTGAACGACAACAAGTCGGCAATCGGGACCAAGGTGGAGGTGCTGGCGGGCGGGAACCGGCAGAAGTTCGAGATTTACGGGTCGTCGGGGTACCTGGGGCAGAACTCGCCATACCTGACCGTCGGCCTGGGCGCGGCCAAGCAGGCGGACGTGGTGCGGATGCTCTGGCCCACCGGTGTGTTGCAGGATGAAATCGAGGTCGCAGGAAACCGGGAACAGGATTTTCTCGAGCTCGACCGGCGAGGGAGTTCGTGCCCGACGTTGTTTGTGTGGGATGGCCGCCACTACGAACTGGTCGGCGACATGATCGGAGCAGGGGTGGTGGGACACTGGGTGGGGCCGCACGAGCGCAATGTGCCGCGGCCCGAGGAGTACATCAAGGTGGATCGGGACCAGATCCGTCTGAAGGATGGCAAATTCAGCTTCCGGCTGATGGAGCCGATGGAGGAGGCGGTCTACATCGACGCGGTCGAACTGCTGGCGGTCGATCATCCGCAGGATTTCGCCGTGTATCCGCACGAATATTTCGCCAGCAATCCGCCCTTTCCCGCGTTTCGCGTGGTTCAGAGCCGGGCGCCGCAGCTTCCGGCGGGAGCTTGGGATGAGCATGGGCACGACTTGATGCCGTACCTGCGGGGGCACCGGTATTTTGGCGATTTTGAGCTGCTTCCGTTCCATGGCTTCGCCAAGATGCATACCGTGGAGTTGGACCTGGGCGCACCCTACGACGGCGGGCCCTTGACCTTGCTGATGCACGGGGAGACGGAATACTTCACAGCAACCAGTGTCTATGCGGCCTACCAGGCCAAGGTGGAGGCGGTTGCGCCGTACGTGGAAGCGCTCGATGCGCGGGGGAAATGGGTGCGGGTGGTGGAGGATATGGGATTTCCTGCAGGAGAGCCGCGGACCATCACGCCGGACTTGACCGGGAAGCTGCCGCGGGGGACGCGGCGGATTCGGATCTGGACCAACCTCCAGGTCTACTGGGATGACATCCGCATCGATCACACCTCGCCCAACGGGGCGGTACGGCTGACAGCGACGCCGCTCCTGAGCGCCAAGCTTGATTTCTACGGGCATCCACGGCAGATCGAGGGCGAACCGCGGGGGAACGTAAGGTATGTGTACGAAGAGGTGAGTCCGACCGGCCCGTTTGCCCGGCAGCCGGGGGACTACACACGCTACGGCGATGTGCTGCCGCTGCTGACGTCGGTCGACGACCGGATGGTGGTGTTCGGGACTGGGGATGAGATCGCGCTGGAGTTCGATCCGGCACCGCTTCCGGCGCTGCCTGCGGGATGGGTGCGGGATTATTTCTTCCGGGTGGACGGGTACGAGAAAGACATGGATTTCTACGCAGCGGAGGGGTTCACCCTGGGGCCTCTGCCGTTCCAGGCGATGAAGAGCTATCCCTACCCAGCGAACGCGTATCCACTGGATGAGGAGCACCTTGACTATCTGCTCGACTACAACACGCGGCATGTTTCAGGGAATGAGGCGGCGGGCTACTGGTATCAGTACCCCGGAGCAGGGAGCGGTCGGTGAGCACTGGTGGTGGGAGAGCGGCGCGGGTTTCGCCAGCAGCCTTGAGCCAAGAAAGCTCAAGAGAAAATACAACCGCGCCAAGCCTAGGTTCGGGTCGAGATGCATGACCTCGCACTCCGCCACTCGGTATTCCACAATCACTTTTAGCGGCGGCTACTTCGTGTCGCTGCCGTAATCCTTGGGCAATGCTTTTGCCAGGTCCTTCCATCTGACCAGAATGAAGCCCTGGTCTTTAAGGAATTGCTGGAAAGTCGGGCTTTTCACCATATCCAGATCCTGCTGGCGCCAGGCCGAGCCCCAGTCGGGGTGGTCGAAGGTGGCGCCACGCATTTCCTCGTCGTCGTAGGCCAGGTGCACGATCAGCTCGTAGACCCCGGGGCCGAGGGCGGAGAGAGATTTCTCGTACCAGTTCAGCCAGTCTCTGGCGTCGATCCCTGGGGCCATTTCGATGACGCGGTCGATAAGGATCTGGTCAGCGGGCATGCGGGCGTCGGCCGGCACGGCGTGGTCTGCGCCGCGGTGCGCCGCCAAGATTGGGAGCCGGTAGTGCGATCCCATCTCCTGATAGATTCCGAACAGAACGGGCGTGGTGAAAAGAGCGACCATGTGGGAATCGAGATGGGTGACATGGACTCCCATTTGCTGGGCACGATCGATCTGCGCGTGTAACTCGCTCTCGACCTGGCCTGCATTTGCCTTCCTGGCCACCTGGGGTGTGTCGTTCGGGAAGTAACCCTGATCGTCGAGGAGGCTAGGAACCGTGTCTTTGGAGCGGACCGGACCCCAGCGGAAGGTGGTCCATTCGCTGGTAAGCGCTTGGTGAACGCCGAGGTCGGCTTCGGGATGGGCTTTGGCGTAAGCGGCGGCCTCGAGGAACCAGGGGCAGGGAACCAGGATGCTGGCCGAGGTGATCCAGTGATTCTCGAGGGCTTCGATGATGGCTCGGTTGACGGAGTGGTTCATCCCGAAGTCGTCGGCGTGGAGGATGAGCAAGCGGGCTGAGGCGCGGTAACCAAGGCGTTCCGCAACGCTGGGGAGGGGAGTCTTGGCGAACAACGGGGTGACCGCGACCAGGGCAAAAACCAGTGTGAGTGCGCGCATGTTCTTCTCCCGGGGGTGGGGGCGGCGGAGCGTCAACCCGGATTCTCAATCGATCCTTCGCGTCATGGTCTGTCAGTTCTCTTCCTCCGGCGGCAGTTCGAAATCGACCAGGTCGCCGCGGAAGCCGCGGGTCTTCCAAGCACCGAAGGCGATGCCGACAGCCATCCAGATCGTGCCCGCAATTTTCGCCGGGTGGCTAAGGTTGAGCCAGAGCAGCAGGCAGATCAGAAAGCCCAGGAGGGGGGGCGCCAGGTTGGTGATTTTCTTCTCCGGGCTGCGCAGGTAATAACGGACGAAAGCCGCCAGGTTCACGCCCATGAAGGCGATGAGGGCGCCGAAGTTGAGCATCTCTGCGCCCAGCGCGTAGCTCAGGATGAAGGCGCCGAGCAGGGCGATGGCCCCCACAAACAGCACGTTGTTGCGGGGCACGTGGCGTTTGGGGTCGACCGCGCCGAAGAACGATTGAGGCAGAGCTCTGCTGCGTCCCATGCCGTAGAGCAGGCGGGCGGCGCCGAGTTGCGCTCCCATGCCCGAGCCGAAGTTGGCCACCAGCAGGGTAAATCCTACAATGGCGAACAAAGGCTGCCAGGCTCGTCCGGCAACGAAGGTGAAGGCGGTGTCGATGTTGGGAAACGACTCGGAGGCAGGCCAGATCAGTTGCGCGGCGTAGACCTCGATAGCGGAAAGGATCCCGATGACAAGACAGGTCATGACGGTGGCCAGCAGGATGTTGCGACGCGGGTTTTCGGCTTCCTCGGAGAGGGTGGAGATGCCGTCGAAGCCGATGTAGGTGAGGACGGCGATCGAGGTGGCGCCCATCACCGCCTTGGCGTTGAATAAGTCGGGATCATAGAACGGACGGGTGAAGAACAGGGCGCCGTCGTGAGCCTGGTTGAAGACGAAGCGGGCGGCGGCCACAAAGAAGATGGTGATCACGACACCCATGGCGGTGGCCAAGCCGGCGTTGACCCGGGCGGAGGTCTTCACGCCTTGGATGTTCAGGTAAGTGAAAACCGCGGCGAAGAAGATGGCCCAGCCCCAGTAAGGAATGCCGGGTGCGAAGACATGCGCCTGCTGGCTGCACCAGATGATGCAGATCATGGGGTTGAGCATGTAATCCATGACCATGCTCCACCCGGTGACGTAGCCAAGGGCAGGGTTGATTTCCTGGCCGACGTAGGTGAAGGCAGAACCGGCGCTGGGATAGGCACGCGCCATTCGCCCGTAGCTGATGGCGGTAAAGAGCATGGCTACCATGGCGATGAGGATGGTGGTGATGACGTGGCCGCGGCCGCGGTCGCTGAGCACGCCGAACACCGACATGGGCGCCACCGGTTGGATGACGATCACACCGTAGAGGATCAAATCCCAGAGGGTGAGCGAGCGCCGGAGGCGGGGCGCGCGGGCGGCGGTGCTGCTCGGGCTGGTGGCCATCTTGCTCCTTGCAACCGTCAAAAAATCGAAACCCCATCACCAGGGCGGCAATGGGGTTTCGGGGGAGGGCTGCCCCACGGGCGTGGAGCGAAGCGCAAATACAGTTGAGGATCTAAGAGTGGGCAGAAGATAGCAAAGGCCAGGGGCAGGCGCAAGAAATTTTTCGCGGCAGTTCGAGGTGGAAGCTGGTGGTGCGAATCAAGATGAGACGCACGCGACCCGGGGCATGAGCGAGCTCTCTGCCGTCGCCGACTATTCGACATTCCAGCCATTCACCTCGACCTCCGGCTTCGCCGAGCCTAGTTGGCTGGTGCGGTAGGTGGCGGTCACACCCCGCTTCTCCCCAGGGAGGAGGCTGATGTAGTTGTCTTCCCAGATGACGGGGAGGATTTCTTCGCCCTGGGCGCCCCGGTTCACTTTGAGCCGTACAAAGAACGCCAGGGTCCGGGTGGGATTTTCCAGCGTTACCTGGGTGAGGGATTCGGGTCCGCGATGTTCGCTGCGGCTGGAGACCCTCAGTTTAACCTTGGGAAGCCGGCTCAAAGCCGTGTAGTCGGCGAAGGAGGCACTGGGCGTGACGTACCAGTTGGATTTCTCCCAGTCGAGGGTTTCCTGCTTCGTGGAAAGCCAGTAGAAGTTGGAGCCAACCGGCTTGCCGCCGGCGTCCTGCAAGCGGAGAGACAGGAAATAGACCGGGCTGGCGTCGGAGATGTCGGGCAGGGTGAGCACCTTAGTGGAGCTGTCGGCGGCCGCGTCCAGGGTCGACTCCTGGGAGAACTTTTCTGTCATGTCGAGGTTGTAGACCCTGGTAGTGAGCTTGAGGCCCCTGGCATCCTGATATTGACTGCTGACCACATAGATGGAGCGGTCGTTGTAGGAGTACAGCGGGTGGAGCGGCTCCATGGCCCGCTTGGCGCCGAAATAGCCTCCCGCGGGACGAAGGTAGTAGTCGTAGAGATGCCAGATGAGGGAAGGCCAGGCATTATTGAGCATCCACTGGATGACGCCGGTCGAGGTGTACTTATTGCGGCTGTAGGCCTCGAACATGGCGCGGATCCCCTCGTAGTTCATCAACTGGGCCTTGCGGGTGAAGTCTTCAAGTGTGCCGGTCTGGCCGTAGCGGCTGTTGAGGGCATCGGTGTACACCTGAATATTCTTGAATTCGCCGCCACCGGCGTGGAAGTTCCACCAGTCATCGATGGGCCAGAGGTGATCCCCGGGCAGCATGGCGCGCAGGCTCTCGCTGGGAGGAACGGCCGGGCCGGGGCTCGTCTCGGTATTGAAGCCGTGCGCTCCACCACACTCGCCGAGCTTACAGTGATGAGTCGAGCCGAGGATGTCTTCGGTCCAGTAGGAGGGAGCGACGTACTCGTAGGGGCCGCTCATCTTAACGCCACTCTCGCCGGTGATCGTGGTGGACTCGCCGGAGGCGGAAGACAGCACCGGGTTGGAGAAGAGGAGCTGCTTTTCAACCCCGAGGTACATCTCCTCGACATCGGGCGGCGGCGGGCCGTCGCTGCCGTTGAGCCACACCAGGAGGCTGGGGTGGCCGCGCAAGCGGTAGATCTGGTCGCGCAATGACGCCTGGGCGATGTCGAAGGTTTCGGGTCTCCACTTGGCCCACTTCTCCCAGAAATCGCAGCAACACCATCCGGCCATGATGAGGATGCCTTCGCGGTCGGCAAGGTCGAAGAAATCTTCGGTCTCGAGTTTGCCTTCCAGGCGAATCGTGTTGAGGCCCATGTCCTTGACATAGCGGAACTCATCGCGCAGGCGCTGCGGATTCTCGCGGAAGAGCATGTCGGGCGACCAGCCGCCGCCACGGATCAGGATGCGCTTGCCGTTGACGGAGAAAACGCGCGCCTTGGTGTCGGTCAGTGCCGAGTTGATCTCGCGAATGCCGAAGTGAGTCTCAGAACGGTCGGATGTCTTACCCTCCAGCTCGTATGCCAGGGTCAGCGGGTAGAGATCGGGAGCGCCCATCTGGGCGGGCCACCAGAGGCGAGGATGCTCGAAGTTCAATTGCGCGAATTTCTCCGGCTGGAAAACCACGTCCTTGCTTTCGCCGGCGGCGAGTTCGACCTCCTGCGAGAATTCGACTTTGTCGATGGCGCCTTGCAGCAGGCCTTTGACGGGCTGGCGGGTAGCGTTCTTCAAGAGCGCGGTGACTGTGAGCTGGGCGTTGCCCGCAGCATCGACGTGGGAGATCACGGTGGGATAACGCAAGGCCACGGGTCCGCTTGCTGTCAGATAGACGCCGCGCCACAGGCCCATGTTCTTGTCTGGAGGAGCCGGGTTCCAGTCGACGAAGGTGATGGCCAGATCAGTTTCGCTGGGCGCGAAGACCTCAACCGCCAGGGCGTTCTCAGCCCGGACCACTTCGGTGACGTTGAACTCGTAGGTACGCCAGGTGCCGGCAACCTCATCCGCCTTGGCGATTTGGGTCCCGTTCAACCAGATGTTGGCGCGATAGTTAATCCCGTCAAAATGCAACCAGAGGCTTTTGCCCTTGAACTGGCTGGGAAGCCGGAACGTGGTGCGATACCACCACGGAACCTGGTAAGGGCTGTCCGGCGGCATGGGCAGGTTGGAGAAGTTGGCCCCGATGGGATAACCCATGCCTGGGAACTGTCGGAGATTCATGCCGAAGAAAGGGTCGGGCAGGATCTTCTCCCTGACCAGGGTGCTCACAACCGTGGCGGGCACCGTGGCGGGGTACCAATTTCTGGGCTGGAATCCGGGCTGGGACAGAGCTGCTCCGCTCTGGTCCACTTTGCCCGAGGACTGCAAGGTCCAGCCTTGGGCAAGGGGAAACCGGGTGCCGGAGGGGACCGCGGTGCCCGATTGCCCGAGAACGAACCGGCAGCCGAGCAAGACGGCTGCGCCCAGCAGCACGCGGACCTTCATGCCGGGTCCTCAACCGGGCGAATTGGATGGTGGGAGGCAAGCATAGGCCAATGAGATAACACGTTCTATTGATACGTTTCAATGACTGTTTTCGGCCAGGCATCGCGGCGGCCACGGCAGGTCCGCCGAGCGCCCGGGCGGGCGGAGCCGGGCGGCGGTCGGCAGATCGTTAGTTTATAATCGGCTTTCCGCCCTGAAAATTCTGGAGAGACAAAAGCATGATTCGATTTCTGCAAACCCCGGGCCCGATCAAGAAGATCATCTTGAGCGCGATTCTGCTGATTTTCTGCGGGGCCATGGTGATCACCCTCATTCCGGGCGGGCTGGGCAGCGAGTTGTTCGGGACGCCCAGCAAGGGAGTGGTGGCGAAGGTGGGCGGGCAGGATATCACGGTCCAGGAAGTGGACCGCGAGGCGCGCATGATGCTGCGACAACAGCTGCCTCAGGGGACGGATGCCAGCCGATTCATCCCCATCGTGGCTCGCAACGCGGCCAACCGGCTCATCGTCCAGCAGGCCGTGATTGTCGAAGCGGAACGGCTGGGTTTGCGGGCGACGAACCAGGATGTGCAGGACGAACTGCAACACGGCCGTTACGCCCCCTATCTGTTTCCGGGCGGGAAGTTCATCGGCGAAGAGGCGTACGAGAACCTGCTGGCCCAGAACGGCACCACCTGGCAGGAATTCGAGAAGAGTGTGCGGGGAGACATTTTGCAGCAAAAGCTGGCCGCGCTGGTCACGGCAGGCGTGACGGTGTCGGAGAATGAACTCCAGGCAGAATTCCGCAAGCGAAACGCCAAGGTGAAGTTCGAGTACGCCGTGCTATCGCAGGATGACATCCGCAAGGGCCTGCATCCGAGCGACGCTGAACTGAAGGCGTTCTACGACGAGAACAAGGCATCCTACAGCAATGCCATCCCCGAGAAACGCAAAGTGGAGTACGTGTTGCTGGAGCGCACGAAGTTGCTGGCACAGGTGCAGGTGACCCGGGACGAGCTGCAGTCCTACTACGACCAGCACCGCGACCAATATCGCGTGCCCGAGCAGGTGAAAGTCAGTCACATCCTGATCAAGACGCCGTCTCCAGGCCCCGATGGCAAGGTTGAGGAGAAGGCGGTTGACGCGGCCCGCAAGAAGGCGGAAGACATCCTTCAGCAGCTGAAGGCTGGAGCGAAGTTTGAAGACCTGGCCAAGAAGTATTCGGAGGATCCGGGCAGCGCCAAGCAGGGAGGCGAACTGGGATGGATCGGACGGGGCCGGACGGTTCCGGAGTTCGAGAAAGCGGCGTTCTCCCTGCCCCAAGGGCAAGTCAGCGGGCTGGTCGAGAGCAGCTACGGCTTTCACATTATTCGCGTAGAAGACAAACAGGATGCGCACCTGAAGACGCTGGACGAGACTAAGGACCAGATCGAGAGCCTAGTGAAACAGGAAAAGGTCACGCGCATAGCACAAGGCGCCGCCGACGCCTTGCTGACGCAGGCGCGGGAGGCGGGCCTGGAGAAAGCCGCGGCTGCCAAAGGCCTGAACTCGGTCACCACCGATTTCGTCAGCAAGACCGACGTGTTGCCGGGAGTCGGAGTGACGCCGCAGTTTTCGGATGCCATTTTCAGCGCCCCGGCCAAAGCTCCGCCCGACCTGGTGCAACTGCCGCAAGGGTACGCGGTTTTCCAGGTGCTAGGCATCAAGCCGCCGGCGACGCCGACCTTCGAAGAGATCCGGACGCGGGTTGAGAACGAATTCAAGAACCAGCAGGCCAGCCGGCTGCTGCGGCAGAAGACGGAAGAACTGTCGGACCGCTCCAAGGCCGAACACGACCTCAAGAAGGCGGCCAAGGAACTGGGGGGCACGCTCAAGACCAGCGACTTCGTGCTTCCTAGCGGGCAAGTGCCCGACATTGGCAGCATGACGAACGCCGAAGTGGCTTTTGCCATGAAGCCGGGTGAGATCAGCGGTCCCATCATGGCGGGAACCAACGGCGTCGTACTCCAGTTGCTGGAAAAGCAGGAACCCAGCCAGCAGGAATTTGCGGACCAGAAAGATGCGCTGCGCGACTCGCTCTTGCAGGGCAAACGGCAGGAAGTGTTCGGGTTGTTTGTCGCCAACCTGCAGACCCAGATGCAGAAATCCGGGAAGATCCGCATCAACCAGCAGGAGTTGAACAACCTGAGCCGCGGGCAGGGTGGAGGCGAGGAGGGGCTGTAAGCGCCTGGAGTCTGATCCCGCGCCTGGCCGGAGTGGCGCCGCAAACTGGCACTCCTTTTAACCTACGCGGACTGCGGCCTGAAAGTCTACTGATCGGGGTTGGTCAGGGTTCGAGCGTTTCTTCGGCAAACCAGTGTAGGTCGCATGTCCTTCGCCCGCGCCACAGGAATTCTGCTTCACCCCACTTCGCTGCCGGCACGCGGGGGCATCGGCGATTTCGGTCCCGCCGCCTACGAATTCCTTGATTTTCTGGCAGCTTCCCGGCAAGGCTTATGGCAAGTCCTGCCGCTCGGCCCTCTCGGCTACGGCAATTCCCCCTACTCCTCGACCTCGGCATTCGCCGGAAATCCACTCCTGATCAGCCTGGAGCGCCTGGCCGAGCGCGGCTGGCTGAAGCCCGAGCGGCTGCAGAACCTGCCCCAGCCCGTGGGTCCGGTCGAATATGAAGTCGTCTTCACGGGAAAGATGCCGCTTCTGGCGGAAGCTTCGCGGAACTTTGTGAAGACAGCCACGGGGAAGGCGCGCACGAGGTTCAACCGTTTTTGCCAGGACAATGCCTGGTGGCTTGATGACTTCGTGCTGTTCGACGAACTGCGGGCGCGCTTCCGGCTGGCCGACTGGAACCAGTGGCCCCGCGCGCTGGCCTATCGGGAGCCGTCTGCCCTGGAGAGGGAGCGGAACAAACGGGCTGCTGCCTTGGATATGCGGAAAGCGATGCAGTTCGCCTTCTACGAACAGTGGAGAGCGCTGCGGCAAGCCTGCATCGCGCGTTCGATTCGGGTCATCGGCGACATCGCCATCTTTGTGAATTATGACAGCGCCGATGTGTGGGCACACCCGGAGTTGTTCCGGCTCGATGAAAAGCACAACCCCGAAGTGGTCTCGGGAGTGCCCCCGGATTTCTTTAGTCAGACGGGGCAGCGGTGGGGAAATCCGCTGTACCGCTGGGACGTGATGAAGGAGCAGGGGTACCGGTGGTGGATCGAGCGGATGCGATGGGCCACTGAGATCTTCGACTACATCCGGCTGGATCACTTTCGAGGATTTGAGCAGTTCTGGGAGATTCCTGCCAACGAGCCGACGGCCATTCACGGCCTCTGGGTCGACGGCCCTAAGGACCATTTGTTCGCCACGCTGAAGGAAGCCCTGGGGGGGCTTCCGTTCTTTGCCGAAGACCTGGGCTACATCACGCCGGAGGTTCATGCGCTGCGGGAGCGGCTGGGGATTCCGGGGATGGCGGTACTGCAGTTTGGCTTTGGGGACCCCGGAGCGCACATCTACCTGCCGCATCGTTTGATCCCAGACCAGGCGGTGTACACCGGCACCCACGACAACGACACGCTGGTAGGCTGGTGGGCGACCGGCGCTTCCGAGGCAGAAAAACGGAGCGCGGAGGCGTATGTTGGAGGGTGCCAAGACGGCATTCATTGGGCCCTCATTCGGGCGGCCCAAGCTTCCGTGGCCAACCTCTCGGTGATTCCCCTGCAGGACGCATTGGGACTGGGCAGCGAGGCCCGGATGAACACCCCCAGCCTGTACGGAGGGAACTGGAGGTGGCGGTTCCAGCCGGGCGCCCTCACGCGCGAGCTTGAGCAGAAACTCGCGCTTCTCGCCGAGGTTACGGATCGGCTCCCGGAGTCGTTTCCCGCGCCCGAGGCGGAAGACTTTGCCGCCTAACCCCCCCCCGCCGATTGTTAACATCCAGTTACATGTAGGGAAGAAGCTTCCGACACCATCGCGAATCGTGTATATGACTATGGGGGTTCGGCGGTGAACCAACCGATCATCCAGGGCCGCGGGATCGAAAAGGCCTACGTCCAGCCGGACGGCAACCGGATTGAGGTCATTGCCCCGGTGGATCTGGCGATCGAACCGGGAAAGATCATTGCCCTGCTCGGACCCTCCGGTTGCGGTAAGTCGACCTTGCTCCGGATCTTCAGCGGGCTCTCGAAACCAACCTCGGGGGAGTTGTTGTGGCACGGAAAGCCGCTGGATACACAAATGCCGAACGTGGCCATCGTGTTCCAGAGCTTCGCCCTCTTCCCCTGGCTCACGGTGCTGGAAAATGTGGAGGCGCCGCTCGAGGCGCGGGGCGTCGGCGCGGTGGAGCGGCGGAAACGAGCGCTGAAAACCCTCGACACGGTCGGCCTGGACGGGTTCGAGACGGCATATCCCAAAGAGCTCTCCGGAGGCATGAAGCAGCGAGTGGGATTCGCCCGCGCTCTGGTAGTCGAACCCGAGGTGCTGTTCATGGATGAGCCGTTTTCCGCGCTCGACGTGTTGACGGCGGAAAACCTGCGCAATGAGCTGATGGAGCTGTGGCTGAGCAAGAAGATGCCCACCAGCGCCATCTTCATCGTCACCCACAATATCGAAGAAGCGGTGTTGCTGGCGGACCGGGTGATCGTGCTGGGTCGGAATCCGGCGCGCATTCGTTCGGACTTCGAGGTGGGGTTGCCGCAATTCCGCGACCGGAAAGAAGCGCGTTTCGTCGAGTTGGTCGACTACATCTACAAGGTGATGACGCAGCCAGAGGTGGAACATGTCCTGCCGGGTACGACCCCGCACGCCGGCCGAACCCGGCAGAAGTACCAGATGTTGCCGCACGCTCGGGTGGGAGGCATCGCGGGATTGCTGGAATTGCTCCAGGATCGCGAGGGGCGAGAGGACCTGTACCGGCTGTCGGAAGACCTGGTAATGAATGTGGAAGATCTGTTGCCCATCGTGGAGGCTTGCGTATTGCTGGGCCTGGCCGTCCTGAAAGAGGGAGACGTGGAGATTACTCCCGCGGGGGTAGCCTTTGCCGACGCGGACATCCAGACACGTAAGGTATTGTTCCGGGAAGCGGCGCTCAAGCGGGTCATGGTGCTGCAGCAGATCGAGAACATCCTGAGAACCAAGACCGATCATTCGATCCCGGAGGAATTCTTCCACGATATTCTGGACGAGCACTTCAGTCAGGATGAGGTCGAGCGCCAGCTGGACACCGCCATGAACTGGGGCCGGTACGCGGAAATCTTTGCTCGCGATACTGAGACCGGGCGCCTGGTGCTGGCGGAGCCTCTGCCCGAAGCCGGCCCGCAACCGTCGGCGGCCAAGCCATGAGCAAGCCGCAGAGACTGAGCACGTTCTCGCCCTACCGTCTGTGGTCGCAGCTGCCACGAATCGAAACCTCACATCTCCCCGACCTGTTGATGTTCGCCGCCGGCCTGGCGATTTTCTATGGCGTCGTCACGGTCGGCCGCACCTGGTTGGGGCCGTTCACCCCCGAGGTGCAAATTTCGCGCAGCCCGCTGGCCCTGCCGGTCTATGCCGGTTACTCGCTCTTGCGCATCAGCGCCGCCTACGGCTTGAGCCTGGCCTTCACCCTGGTCTACGGTTACATCGCCGCCTACAACCCGCGGGCCGAACGTTTCATGGTGCCCTTGCTGGACGTGCTGCAATCGATCCCAGTGCTGAGCTTTCTGCCCGGCGTGATGCTGGCGATGGTGGCGCTGTTTCCCAGCCGGCAACTGGGAGTCGAACTGGGCGCCATCCTGCTGATCTTTACCGGGCAGGTGTGGAACATGGCCTTCAGTTTCTATGCTTCGCTGAAGAGCATTCCGCGCGAGATGCGCGAGGCGGCCAAGATCTACGGCTTTAGCTGGTGGCAGAGGTTCACGGAAATGGAACTGCCCTTCTCCGCCATCGGGCTGGTGTGGAATTCGATGATGTCGGTGGCGGGAGGATGGTTTTTCCTGATGGCCTGCGAAATGTTCGTGCTGGGATCACGGGACTTTCGTCTGCCCGGGCTGGGCTCCTACCTGCAAACCGCAGCGAGCGCGGGTGATACGAAGTCGATTCTGGGAGGGGTCGCAACCATGGTTGCGGTGATCGTGCTGCTGGATCAGTTCCTGTGGCGACCGGTGATCGCATGGGCGGAGAAATTTAAGATCGAACAAGTGGAGAGCGCGAATGCTCCGCGGTCCTGGGTACTGAACCTGTTTGGCCATTCCCGGCTGCTGCGGCGCGTGCGCAAGCGGGTCGTACGGCCGCTGGGCGAGCGAGTGATGATGTATTTCTCGCGCCGCCACCGGGACACGCCGGCGCAGCTCTGGACGCCGTGGAAGATATGGCTGGCGCGAGCAGCAGCGGCGGCGGTGATCGGTTTGGTGGGGTACGCGGTCGTGCACGTGATGCTGTCGCTCACGGGCCTTCAGCGGATGGAATTGCACGATCTCGGGCTGGGACTGGGAGCTACGTTCCTGCGGGTCCTGGCGGCCCTGGTGATTGGAACCGCTTGGACCATCCCGGTGGGCGTGGCCATCGGGTTCAACCCCCGGCTGGCCCGCATCGCGCAGCCGCTGGCGCAGATCGCAGCCTCGGTTCCAGCAACCGCGCTGTTTCCCGTGGTCCTGCTGGTTTTGATCCGCCTGGGCGGGGGACTGGGACTGGGGTCGATCGTGTTGCTGTTGCTGGGCACGCAATGGTACATCCTGTTCAATGTGATCGCCGGAGCCATGGCCATCCCGACCGATCTCAAGGAGTGCTGCGACACCTTCCGACTGCAGGGCTGGGAGCGCTGGCGAAAGCTCATTCTGCCGGGAATCTTCCCCTACCTGGTGACCGGAATGGTGACCGCCTCGGGCGGGGCGTGGAACGCCAGCATCGTGGCCGAATATTTCCATTTCAAAGGGCAGACCTACACCACGACCGGGTTGGGGGCGACCATCAGCCAGGCCACCGACCAGGGAAACTTTGATTTGCTGCTGGCGGCAACCATCCTGATGGCGGTGGCGGTGGTCACGGTTAACCGCCTGCTTTGGCGGCGGTTGTATACGCTGGCCGAGACACGGTACCGTCTGGAAAGCTAAGCCAAGACCCATCGACAATTCCCCACCGCGGTTCCCCTGTTACCTTGGTTTGTTCCGAGCCTCCCTGTTCACCAACTTTTAACTTGCGCTTCATCGCCCCCCAAAGTGGCCGCGCTAAACGTGTCAGCATGCCGAATCCTCAGCAGGGAAAGGGCACGCACCACCCGGGCGTACTCGCGGAGGCGCCGGTCCTCGCGGGACTTCCGGGACTTGCCGGGGCGCTGCTCCCGCTCGAGCGGGCGCACCAACTGTATGAGCGAGTGCGGCGGTCCTCGGGAGGCTTCGCTCTAGAAAGGTTGCTCGAGGAGATGGATGTCGAACTCGAGATTCCCGCGGCCGACCTGGAGCGAGTTCCCAAGAAAGGTCCGGTGGTGGTAGTGGCCAACCATCCTTATGGGATGCTGGATGGCGCCGTCCTGGCAACGCTGCTTACACGCGTGCGTCCCGATGTGAAGGTCCTGACCAACTTTCTCCTAGAAGGCATCCCCGAACTGAAACGTCATTGTATTTTCGTGGATCCCATGCAGACCCGGCCTTCCGCCGGGCGGAACCAGCGCGCTTTGCGGCAGGCCCTGGCGTGGCTCGAGGGGGGAGGAATGCTGGCCATCTTTCCGGCGGGGGAAGTTTCACACTGGCAGATGGCTCAGGCCGAGGTGACGGACCCGAGATGGAGTGATGTGGCGGCACGCCTGGTGGGCAAGACGGGGGCGGCGGCATTGCCGGTGTTTTTCTGCGGCGGTAACAGCCTCGGCTTCCATGTCGTGGGATTGCTTCATCCGCGCCTGCGGACGCTGCTTCTGCTCGAGGAATTCCTTCAGCAAGCGGGCAAGAAGGTAACCGTGCGGGTGGGAAACGTGATTCCGGCGGATTCGCTTGCCAGCTTCGGCAGCGAAAAAGAAGCCATCGAGTATCTACGCTGGCGGACCTACCTGCTGGGACAACGGGGACGCACACAGGTTCGGTTGCCTGCCGCCGTACGCTCAGTGTGGCAGCGGCGAGAATCGGCGCCGATTGCCCCCGCATTGCCGACGGAACTGCTGGCCTGCGACCGAGAGGCGCTGCCGGCGGAACGCTGCCTGGCGCAAAACGGCGAATGGGCCGTCTACGCGGCCCAGGCGGCTGAGGTGCCGCACCTGCTCGAGGAAATCGGGCGGTTGCGCGAGCTGACCTTTCGCCAGGCGGGCGAAGGGACAGGCAAGCGCAGCGATCTCGACCGCTTCGACCGTTACTACTGGCATCTTTTTCTCTGGAATCACGCAAGGAACGAGCTGGTGGGCGCGTATCGGGCCGCCAATACCGCGGAGGTACTGGAGCGGGAAGGACTGAGGGGACTGTACACCGCCACGCTGTTCCGATATGACCAACGATTTTTTGCCAGCATCGGGCCGGCGCTGGAATTGGGGCGGTCGTTTGTGCGTCCGGAATATCAGCGGCAATACGCTCCTCTGCTGCTGCTGTGGAAGGGCATTGGCCGCTTCCTTCTCACCCGCCCCGAAACTCCGGTGCTGTTTGGGGCCGTGAGCATCAGCAACACTTACAACCGGGTATCGCGGGAACTGATCTATTCATATTTTGCGTCACGACGGCAGGGCGATGCGCTAGCCGGACTGGTGCAGCCGAGGCAACCCTTCCGGCCGGAACGCCTCGGGCGCCGGGACAGCCGCACGGTCCCGCGCGCTCTGCGAGACCTCGAGGAGCTTTCCGCGCCGATCGCCGACGTGGAAATCGATGGTAAAGGTCTGCCCATCCTGCTCAAGCAGTACGCCAGGATCGGGGGGCGGTTACTGGGTTTCAACCTGGACCGCAAGTTCTCGGATGTGCTCGACGGATTGGTCATGGTGGACTTGAGGCAAACCGAGGCCGGTGTTCTCGAGAAGTACATGGGGCCTGGGGGCGCAGCTGCGTTCCGGCAGTATCACGGGCTCGAACCCTATGGGCATCGTCAACATCGATGACATGCCGGCGCTCCTAGCGGCGCTGCCTCCGCTTCGTTCGAGCCACAATGTCGGCGCTTTGCAGCTCAAGCACAGTTTAAGTAGAGGTTTTGGAGGATTTGCGCTCACCTGCGCCGGGCGATTCCTGAACCTGCCTGTGAGGGAGAGGACAGCGGGGTGTGGCCTTTGCCAGGGCCTCATTCAGGGCGCTTCCCAGCGTGTCCAGTTCCGTCTCCAACATTTTCTGTTGCAAACCCTCGAACAGTTCCCGTTCTTCCTTGCGGATGTGCCGGGCGAGCTGGGCTGCGAACTGCCGCAAGTCCTCCTGGTTCAGTTTCCGGGCAACAGCACCGGCAAAGTAGCGGCGCAAGGCCGCGTGATCCGCAAGCAACTCGTCGACCAGCGGCGCGAGTTCGGGGAACTTACGGGCGGCGGGAAAAAGCAGCTCCTCTTCGGCAGTGAAGTGATACTTGATCTCGCTCTCGAAATGATTCTCGATTTCCTGCTGCCAGTCCGGTGGGGCAGGCTCAGGGATCTTCCCCGCACGATCGATGCGCACGCATAATGCGAGCGCGTGCTGATGCTGGCGGGAAAGAGGAGCCAGATTGGGGTTGCGGAGCATACCGCCATTATCCTCTCGCGGCTCTCCGATTGGCAGGGCGCAGGGTCGCAGTGGACCCCACTGGACTCAGGCTCCGGCTGCGGATGAAGCCGTTACCGCCTGTTTTTCCGGCCAAACGGCGGTGAGGAGCAAAGCCACCGCGATGCCCAGCGAGACTTCAACAAAGCGGTGAAACGCGATGATCCACGCGGGGCGGTCGCGGGCGACAAGCACCACAATGGCCAAGGTGATGCCGGCGAAGCGGTAGGCGGTTCGGTCGAGGCGCAGAGGGGCACAGAGGAGTCCCGTGCCGAATACGGCGATGGCAAACACCCAGACACTTGCTCCGAAATAAGTCGCCAACAGCCCGCCGATCACTGCTCCCAGAGCGGTGCCAGCAAAGCGCGTGGCGGAAACCTTCCATGCCGCACCCAGGGTCGATTGCATGACGACCATGGCCGTAACCGTGGCCCAGTAGGGTTCTGGCATCTTGAGGGCACGGGCCACCAGCAAAGAGGCGACCGCCGCGGTCGTGGTTCTGGCTGCATGCAAAGTCGAAGTGGGCTGATCGAGCGGAAGTATCGCAAACCGAGCCATGAAGGTCTCCACGAGGCATGGCCATTCTACGCGGCCTAGCTGGCGGCCGAGACAGCCGCTTTACTAATCGTCGCGCCGCAGTGAGAATAGACAGTTCGTCTGGCGCCCAGATTGTCGCCCGAGTGCAATCGCAGGGCGTTCGAACCGGAGCGCGAAATAGAGGTCAGGAGCCCTTCATGGTAGCCAGTGGAGAACTCATACGTTCCATGAATTACGTGGACGACATCGCCGCCACCTTGCGGCGCATCGTGTCCTCCATCCCCAGCATGAACGAAGAAGAGCGCAAGAGGCTGGCGGAGTACCTCCGCGGCGCCAACGCCAGCATCAGCGAGGTCATGGCCCGCCTGGAACAGGGAGGGCAGTAAGTGGCCGAGGTCAGGTCGATTGCCGTGATCGGGGCGGGAACCATGGGGCGCGGGATTGCCCATGTGGCCGCCCTGGGCGGGTATCGCACCATCCTCGAAGACATTCTGCCGAATGCGCTGCGCCACGCGCAGGCGGAGATCCGGACGAACCTCGAGCAGGCGGTGGAACTGCGCAAAGTGACGGCTCACGATGCCGATGCCGCGTTTGGCCGGATCGAATATGGGGGTTCGGTGGAAGAGGCGGCGCGGCAGGCCGACCTGGTGATCGAGGCGGTGCCGGAGGAACTCGAGTCCAAGATTGAAATCTTCACACTGCTGGATAAGGTCTGCCGGCCTGGGACTTTCCTTGCCTCCAATACCAGTTCGCTCAGTGTTACCGAGATTGCCAGCGTTACCTACCGGGCGCCCCGGATTGTGGGCATGCACTTTTTCAATCCGGTGCCCAAGATGAAACTTCTGGAAGTCGTGCGCGCGCTGGAGACGGATGAAGAAACTGTCGCCACGGCGGTCGAGGTGGGGCGGCGCATGGGCAAGGAGACGGTTGTTATCCGGGAGTCGCCCGGCTTCATCACCAGCCGCATCAATGCCATGATCGGCAACGAGGCCTTCTACATGCTGCAGGAGGGCGTAGCCTCAGCCGCCGACATCGACAAGGCGCTAAAGCTCGGACTGAACCATCCCATGGGGCCGTTTGAGCTGGTCGACCTGGTGGGGCTGGATACGCGGCTGCACATTCTTGAGCATTTGCACAAGACCTTGGGGGAGAAATTCCGGCCCGCGCCCCTGCTGGTGCAGTACGTAAAGGCAGGTCGGTTGGGGTGCAAGTCCGGACGAGGGGTGTTTGCCTATCCCGAACCGCCACCCCGGAACACGGCAGAGGACGGAGGGAAACCCTAAGCGCGTGCAGTTCTCGCCTGGTGTTCATCGTGACGGCGAGGACGCCCACTGGTCCACCAGCCCTTAAAGCCGACCTTCTCGAACGAAAGCCCCTGACGTCCTCGGCGCGTGCCTGAAGTGAGGGCGGCCCACTATTCAGGATAATTTGGATGTGCTGGGCTTCGAAGATTTGAACCTGAAATCGCTGGCGAAAATCAAGCATGCGAAATCCTGGTTCGATGCCTCCTTCGGTGAGTGCCTTCGTCAGATCGAATATAAGACGCTGTGGAACAACAAACGCATGGTTTGGGTTGATAAGTTTTTCCCTTCGACCAAACTGTGTTCCGAATGCGGATACAAGAACGATGACCTTGTTCTCTCCGACCGGCAGTGGAAGTGCCCTGGGTGCGCAACCCAGCATATCCGGGATTTGAATGCTGCCCAGAACGTGAGAGGCGAGGTTTTGAGAATGCTCGCCGCGGGATACACGGAGAGTCGAAACGCTTGTGGACGAGGTGTAAGACTGGCGAACGCCAGCCGTCTCGATGGAAGCAAGAATCCCCCGCCTTTAGGCGTGGGAGGGTCAATGATTAATATCCTCTTTCGCCTCCAGTCGCCTGATCTGCCGTTGCACAAGTGCCTTGGTCCCGTCGGGAGCGCCGGCCTCGGCCATCTTTTCTTCCTTGAGTGCGCTGTCGAAGTCGCCCTGGGCGGAGTAAACCCGGGCCATGCCGGCGTGGGTAAACCACAACTCGGGATGATTCTTGGCGTTGGTCCTCCACACCTCCCAGGCTTGCTGCGGCTTCTTTTCCGCCAGCAACTGGAAGGCGTAGCCGTGGAGCTGTTGCGGCGAGGCCTTGGCCATGGCCTGGCTCCGTTCCGTCTTGGCCTCTTCCGGTTTGCCCATCGCGTCCAGGATACGTGACTTGGTCATCAGGTTCTCGAAGCGTTCTTCCACCTGCAACGATTGGTCTTCGTAGCGGAGTGCTTCATCCAGATTCAGTTTGTGGGCGAGAAGATAGTTCGCGGCTCCGTCCCAGCCATCCCAAGTGTACTGGGCCAGACCGCGAAGCTGGGTGTGCAGGCTATTTTGGACAATGTCATCTACGTTCACGGCAACCTTGAAGGGCACAGCCAGCTTCTCCCAACGCATCGTAATCAGGGCCGAGGTGGGGCTGACCTGGTCGAAGTCATAGGAGAGCGCTTCCTGCATTGCGGCCGCCTGCGGCTTGACGGTCACGCGCAGGGCATCCTCCGACTCCTTGTAGGTAAAGCTGCCCCAGGAAGCGTTAGCCTTGGAAAAGATTACGATCCACTGGTCCTGACCAGGAATCATGTGCAGGCCGTAGGTTCCCTTGTCGAGAGGCTGGCCTTCGATGGTTACCGGATCGGTCAACGCGATGGTGGTGTTCTGGTTGGCCCCGGCACGCCACACCATTCCGTAGGGAACGATGTTGCCCCAGATTTTGCGCCCTTGGACCAGAGGGCGGTGGTAGGAGATGGTGATGTCGGTGATGCCGATGCGCTGTGAAACCGTCGCTGCCTGGCTGTCCAGGGGTAGATCCAGCTGGGCCGACTGGGCAAACGACGTCGCTGTCAGCAAAAGCGGGAACGCGCATAACATAACAAACCAGCGCTGGTTAAGCACGGGAAAACCTCCATTCAGGTCGGAGGCTGCGAAGTCGAGCAGCCCCGGTACGTTGACCTTAGACGATCGGCTTCCGGGCGGGTGAGCGGGCTACCGTTGGCTCGCAGTTCTCAGCCTCGCCGCCAGCAGCCAACCGGTTGCTCCCAGAGCACGTCTTACTGACGGGCGACGACCAGGGGAACTTTTTCCCTTCTTGAGGCGTATCTCTGAACAGAGTTAGACGCCCGCAGGCCCGCAGTGGGCCTCCGGCAATCCCGTCGGTGCTGGATCCGCACTGTTATGCGCATGTTGCTGGAAATCGTTCGGCAGTCGCTGGCTACCCTCTGGGCGCACAAACTACGGTCCTTTCTGACCATGTTCGGCATTGCCTGGGGGGTAGGGTCGCTGTTGTTGCTGGTGGGGCTGGGAGAAGGCTTCCGCAGCGGACAGGCCAAGCAACTGGCTACTCTGGGCCAGGACATTATGTTCGTTTTCCCGGGGCGCATTCCGGCGGTGGAAGGCAACCTGCAATCGGGACAGACCTATCACTTTACCTACGACGATTACCTGGCAATACGGCAGGAGGCACAAACCCTGCGTTCGGTGTCGGCGGTGATCAACCGCGAGGACATCCGCGCGGTCAGCGATTACGGCTCCACCAACGGTCAAGTCTTCGGCGTCGCGCCGGAATATAACCAGATCCGCACCATTCCGCTAGGGACGGGCCGCTGGTTCAATGCGGAAGACAACCTCCAGCATCGCCGGGTGGCAGTCGTAGGTTGGGAACTGCTGAAAAATGTCTTCCCGGGACGGCCGGCCGTGGGGGAGACGGTCCTGCTCAACGAGATCCGGTTCGATGTTATCGGCGTGCTGGCCAAGGTGGGGCAGGAGGGAAACAACGGAACCAACGCGCGCATCTTCGTGCCCATCGAAACCATGCGCGAGTTGTTCCCCCTGACCGGACAGAACATCGAGAATGCCATTTCCTTCATCAACTACCGGCCGTTGCACAAGGCCGAGCATCTGGCTTCGAAGCGGGAGATCCACCAGATCCTTGCCCGCCGGCACCGGTTCAATCCCAAGCTGGAAGACGCATTTGAGGACTGGGACACCATCGAGAACTCACAGCGGGTGGACAAGATCTTCGACGCCATGGACTACTTCCTGGGGGTGGTCGGACTGGTGACCCTGGCGCTGGGCGCGATCGGCATTGTCAATATTATGCTGGTCTCGGTGGCGGAGAGGACGCGCGAGATCGGTCTGCGCAAGGCGCTGGGCGCGACCCATCGCAATATTCTGACCCAGTTCTTCGTCGAGGGTGCGTTTCTGACCGCGTTCAGCGGGGGGATCGGGCTGGCGGTCGCAACCGGGTTCGTGACTCTGCTGGCGATGCTGCCATCGCCCGAAGGATTTGATACGCCGCGGATCGTGCCGCTGTCGGCGGTTGCAGCCATTCTGTCGCTGGCGATCGCCGGAGTGAGCGCCGGGCTCTATCCGGCGCGCAAAGCGGCGCTGCTGCCGCCGGTGGAAGCGCTGCGGCAGGAATAGCATGATCGGGAACGTCCTCCAACAGGCCTACGCGGCCCTGTGCCACAACCGGCGGCGCAGCCTGCTGACCATGCTGGGCATGGCCTGGGGCATCGCCACGGTAGTGTTGCTGCTCGCCTACGGCGCGGGGTTTGAACGCGGGCTATGGTCTGCCTTTCGCAGCTTTGGCACAAATCTCGTGTTCATATTCCCTGGGCGCACTTCCCTACAGGCGGGCGGGACCAAGGCGGGCAGCGAGATCCGCCTTACGATGACCGATTTTGAGCGCATTCAGGCGGAGGTCCCGCTCCTCAAACGCATGTCCCCGGAGGTCTTTAAGCAGTGTACGGTGGCCTACGGTACGCGCAGCGCGAGCTATGGCGTGAGCGGGGTATACGCCAACTATCCCAGGATGCGCCGCATGGAGTTTGCCGAGGGAAGCGCATTCAGTGAACGCGACGATTTCACCCATGCGCGGGTGGCGTTCCTCGGAGCCGACGCGAGGAAGAAGCTCTTCTCCGGGCAGAACGCCATCGGGGAGAACATTCGCGTCGACGGCATCTCGTACCAGATTGTCGGCGTGCTGCGGCACGTGATCAACAACGGCGACGACAACCTGAATGAGCACGTTTACGTGCCCTTCAGCGCCGTCGGCGACCTCAAGAACACGCAGTACCTTTCGGCCATCGTGATGGAGTATGAAGGCGACCATGCACGGGTGGTCAAAGCACTGCGTGACTCGCTGGCCTTCCACCACAACTACGATCCCAAAGACAAACGCGCGGTGTTCGTCTTCGATGTTTTCGCCGACCTCCTGGATCTGCGAGTCATCACCACCGGGATCAAGATCCTGCTGGGTTTCATCGGCTTGCTGACGCTCGGCATCGGCGGCGTGGGCCTGATGAACATCATGCTGGTTTCGGTTACCCAGCGCACCCGCGAGATCGGGGTGGAGAAAGCACTGGGCGCGAGGAAGTGGCACATTCTGCTGCAATTCCTGTCGGAAGCCCTGGTGATTACCTTCCTGGGCGGGCTGGCCGGCGTGGTGCTGGCTTACATCGTCTCCTGGTCGGTGGGTTCACTCACGCTATGGAGCGCGTTTGAGGAAAATGCCAGCGAGGGCGACATTCATCTGAAGATCGAAGCGGGGACGCTGCTGGCGTCTACCCTCATCCTCGGCTTCGTGGGGGTGGTGAGCGGCATGTTGCCGGCGATCAAGGCGGCACGGCTGGATCCGATTGAGGCGCTGAGGTACGAGTAAAGGCGGGTCTTCGCTGTCGGCTGCCGCATCCTGGGTGGCAGCTAGGAGCCGCCTGCCGGGACGGTTATTGCGATCGCTCAGTCCTTCAGCAACTGCCTGGCAATCACCAGCCTCTGGATCTCGCTGGTGCCTTCTCCGATGGTGCACAACTTCACGTCGCGGTAGAACTTCTCGGCCGGGTAGTCCTTGATGAAGCCGTAGCCACCGTGGATCTGGACGCCTTCATTGGCGCAGCGCACAGCGACTTCGCTGGCGTAGAGCTTGGCCATGGAGGACTCCAAAGTGGTTTTCGATCCTGCATCTTTCATGCATGCGGCGCGGAGTGTGAGAAGGCGGGCAGCGTCGATCTCAGTGGCCATGTCGGCCAGCTTCCACTGGATGGCCTGAAACTCGCTGATCGCTTTGCCAAACTGCTTGCGTTCTTTCGAATAGTTCAGGGCGGCCTCGTAGGCGCCCTGGGCCATGCCGAGCGAGAGGGCAGCAATCGAAATACGGCCGCCATCCAGGATGTGCATGGCGTCGATAAAACCGTCGCCTTCGTGGCCAAGCAGGCTGTCGGAGGGGAGCAAGCAGTCTTCGAAAATCAATTCCGCGGTGTCACTGGCGCGCAGGCCGAGCTTGTTTTCCTTTTTGCCCGGGCGGAAGCCTTTCGTGTCTTTTTCGACGATGAAAGCCGAGAGTCCGTGCGTGTGCGCGGCTCGGTCGGTGACGGCGACGACCACCAGAACGTCGGCGTAGTGCCCGTTGGTGCAGAAGGTCTTGGTGCCGTTCAGGACCCAGCCGCCCTTTTTCTTCGCCGCCGTCATGCGAGCGCTGCCGGCGTCGGATCCGGAAGAGGGTTCCGTCAGTCCCCAGGCTCCGATAAACGATCCGGACGCGAGCTGGGGGAGGTATTTCTTCTTCTGCGCCTCGGAACCGGCGACAAAGATGTGATTCGAGCACAGCGAAGTGTGGGCGGCGACAATGATGCCGACCGAGCCGTCCACCCGTGAGAGTTCTTCGATGGCCGCGACGTACTCGACGTATCCCATGCCGGCGCCACCGTATTCGGCGGGGAAGATCGTGCCCAAGAGTCCGAGCTTGCCGAGTTCCTTCACCGCGGCCAGGGGAAACTCGCCTGCCTCGTCCCACACCATGACGTGGGGACGGATCTCGCGCTCGGCAAACTCGCGCACACTCTTTTTGATTTGTTGTTGTTCTTGGTTTAACTGGAAGTCCAAGGTTCCTCCGGGACTCTGGTTCTCCGCGGCCAGACGGCGGGGAAGCATCGATTAGAACACGCGGCCGGTGAGGGGAAAAGTTACCTCAGGGGAAAACAGGAATAGTCTCGAAAGACCCCTTCGGGAGCAGGTTTGCGGGGAATGCCCTGGGGCTCCCCGACCGACCGAACGGTTTCGCGGGTAGGGGCCGCGCCACCTGGGACAGACAGAAACTGCTGGAATACCTCGTTCGAGAGCAAACGTCCCCGGGGCGTGAGCCGGAGGACGCTCGCCTCCTGCTCGAGCAGCCCCTCCCGCACGCATTCGGCGATTCCTTGGCGAAACGCGTCAACCTGGTCGGAGCCGAACTTGGCTGCCAGTTCCTGGAGGTCCACCCCACGGGTCAGACGCAGACCAAGGAAATAGCTTTCTTCCAGCGCCCCCTGTCTGGAGACCACCGTCCGACGCAAGGGCGCGCCCGCAAGGAAAGATTCCAGGGAATCTGCGGTCGAGAAACGAATCGATTCGATCCCGTCTTCGCCGGCGGGCAGCATGGAGTGCGCATCCACGCCGAAGCCGAGATACGGCTGGCGCGTCCAGTATTTAAGGTTGTGCCGCGATTCGAAGCCGGGAGTCGCGAAGTTGGAGATCTCATAGGGGAGGATTCCGGCGGCCTCGAAGCGCTCCGAGGCCCGCAGGTAGAGGTCGGCAGTCAGATCATCGTCAGGGACGAAGCGAGCGTGGTAGCGGGTTCCCCCGGCGATCCGTTCCCGGCCGAGCCGGGACTGAGCATCGACCTCGAGCATATACACGCTGATGTGGGGCACGCCCAGGTCCATCGCCACCTCCAGCGACTCCAGCCAACTTTCCGTCGTCTGGTAAGGCAGCCCCGCGATGAGGTCGAGGTTGATGTTGCCAATGCCGGCAGCCCGAAGACGAGCCACGTCCTCGAGAACCCGCAGGCGGGTGTGCAGGCGGCCAACCGCGGCCGCTTCCCGGTCCACGAAAGACTGTACACCCAGGCTTATGCGGTTTACGCCGTAGTCGAGAAGCACATCCAACATCGCCGGAGCCAGGGTGCCGGGGGCGCACTCGACCGTGATTTCAGTGCCGGGCGACAGCTTATAATTTTCCCCAATCGCTCGCAGCAAACCCCGGAGTTGCTGCGACTCTAATACGGTGGGAGTGCCTCCCCCGAAATAGATCGAATCCAGACCTCGACTAACTTGACCGCCCAGATCCCGTGCTGTCTCTGGCATAGTATGGAGATCGTGGCAGACGCGGTTCAGATAACGGTCAAAGACAGCGCGGGAGAAGACATCCGACGCGAAATTGCAGTAGGTGCACTTGGTTCGGCAAAACGGAACCGAGAGGTACAGGCCGGTGGACATTGCCCTGATTATCCCATTTTCCCGGTGACCAAATCGGGAGAAGCGGAATCTCATCAGAGGCTTGCGCCTCACCGGCGAGGGCAGGATGCCCTCGCGACGGTGGGCAAGAATTCGGCGCTCGAGGGTCGAAAGCAGCCATGCTGCCTCGCGTAGTCATCACCGGCATGGGCGTAGTCAGCCCGAACGGCATCGGCAAGGAAGCCTTCTGCCGGGCCATTCTTGCGGGAAAATCCGGTGTCAAGCGGATTTCGCGCTTTGATCCTGGCGGATTGCCGGTACACATAGCCGGCGAGATTCCCGAGTTCGATGAGTTGGCCTGGGTGGACGCCCGAGAGCGCAAGCACGTGTCCCGGGTGGTACCGCTAGCGCTGGCCGCTTCCGCCGAGGCGTTGCGCGATGCCTGCCTGGATCCCGCCGCCATGTCGCTCCACCAGCAGCGGGAGATGGGGGTGATTCTTGGCTCGGGGGGCGGAGCGCAGGAGTTCTCCGAAGAGCAATACCGGCTCTGGCATTCGGGGCGGGTCAAGCAGGTGAGCCTGTTCTCGATTCCGAGCGGGACCATGGGCACGCTCTCGAGCGAGGTCTCCATGCGGTTCGGCTTCCGGGGATACAGCCACGTGGTGACCACGGGCTGTACCTCTTCGAGCGATGCGCTGGGCTACGCCATGCTGCACATCCAAGCCGGAATCTTGCCGATGTTTCTGGTGGGGGGCGTGGACGCGCCCATCACACCCGGCATCATCAAGGGCTACTCGCTGCTGCGTGCACTGACCGAGTCCTGGAACGACGAGCCGGAACGGGCCTCACGGCCGTTCGCGCTGGGGCGTGACGGTTTTGTGCTGGCCGAGGGATCGTGGATGTTCGTGGTGGAGGAATACGAGCACGCCCGGGCGCGGGGAGCGCGCATCCATGCCCAGCTTGCCGGTTACGCTTCTACCTGCGAGGCCTTCCACCGGGTGCGCATGAGCGATTCGCCCGAAGAGCCGGCACGAGCGGTCACTCTGGCACTGGCGGAAGCAGGCCTCGCTCCCCAGGACGTTGATTACGTGAACCTGCACGGAACTTCGACCGAAATGAACGACCGGGTGGAGACGCAGGCGCTGAAGCTGGCGCTGGGCGATCGTGCCTGGAAGATTCCCATGTCGGCCCTTAAATCGCAGATCGGTCACGCCCAGGGTGCGTGCGGGGCTGCGGGGGTGGCGGCCACCCTGGTAGCCATGCACGACCACCGCATTCCTCCGACGATCAACCTCGACGTGCCCGACCCGCAGTGCGATCTTGACTATGTTCCCGAGCCAGGCCGCCGGGCAGAGATCGAGCACGCGCTTTGCAACTGCGTGGGGTTTGGATCCAAGAACTCGGCGCTGGTGTTGCGGAGGATGGCTTAAGGATGTACCTCTCTCGGGACTCCCCCGGGTTGGGACGGGCGAAGACGCCCAGGCTTCGAATCCAAGGACACCTCCATCGTCAAACCCGGGCTAGCTTTTCCATCTTTTCCCGCTCGGAGCCATCTATTACTCTTGACCTAGCGTGGGTATGGCCCAGGAAGAAGAAGTACTAGGAAAAGCGTATGACAGCCGCCTGATGCGGCGCCTGCTCACCTACCTGTTCCCCTACAAGTGGCAGGTGGCGGTGGCCCTGGCTTCCATCATCCTGAAGGCGGGCCTGGACGTTCTCTACCCCTATTTCACCAAGACCGCGGTCGACAAGTACCTGGCGCGGACACCCGGAGCGCACTCCATCCTCGACCCCTGGCTGAGCTCCACGCCGCTGACGGGCATTGCCCAGCTCGCGGGCATGTACGTAGGGGCTTTGGTCTTGAGCTTTTTCCTCGAGTTCCTCACCACCTACTTCATCCAGTGGACCGGGCAGATGGTGATGTTCGACCTGCGCAGCCAGATTTTTCGCCATCTGCAGCGTATGCAGGTCGCCTTTTACGACAAGAATCCGGTAGGTCGACTGGTGACGCGAGTAACGACCGACGTGGATGCACTGAACGAAATGTTCACCGCCGGGGTGGTGGCGATTTTCGAGGACGTGTTCGTGCTCGTGGGCATCGTGGTGATCATGATGAAGATGAACTGGAAGCTGGCCCTGATCACCTTCGCCGTGCTGCCCCTGATCTTCTGGGCCACCATGGTCTTCCGGGAGAAAGTGCGGGACTCGTACCGCCGGATCCGGGTGGCCATCGCGCGCATTAATTCCTACCTACAGGAAGCGGTCTCGGGAATGCTGGTGCTGCAGTTGTTCAACCGGGAGAAGCGCGCCTACCGGCAGTTCTCCGATATCAACGCCTCGCACATGGAGGCGTTCAAGGACGCCATCCTGGCGTACGCCGTGTATTACCCGGTGGTGGAAGTCCTCTCCTCGATCGCGATCGCGTGCGTCATCTGGTTTGGCGGCGGCGAGACCATCCGCAGATTCACCACGCTGGGGGTGCTGGTCGCATTTACCCAGTATGCGCTGCGATTTTTCCGGCCGATCCAGGACCTGAGCGACAAGTACAACATCCTGCAATCAGCGATGGCTGCCAGCGAGCGTGTTTTCAAGCTGGTGGACACTGCGGTAGACATCACTTCTCCTGCCGTCACCCAGAAGCCGGAAGGACCGGGACGGATCGAATTTGACCACGTTTGGTTCGCCTACCGCCGGGTACCGGCGGACGGGGAAGGCGACGGGCGTGGAGACGCGGCCGGTGCTGGCCGGCCGGGGGCTGCCCCCGACCTGATGGACTGGGTGCTGCGCGACGTCTCGTTTGCGGCAGAACCCGGGGAGACGGTGGCCATCGTGGGCCACACGGGGGCGGGGAAGACCACTCTGATTTCACTGCTGCTGCGCTTCTACGACGTGCAGAGAGGGGCAGTGCGCATCGACGGTGTCGACGTGCGGGAGATGGATCTGGATGAACTGCGGGCACGCTTCGGTGTGGTCCTGCAGGACCCGTTCCTGTTCTCCGGCACGATCGGTGGGAATATCCGGTTGGGGACCGACCGGATTGCCGACGAGGACATTGAACGCGCCGCGGCGGAAGTGAACCTCGCCGACTTCATTCGCACCCTGCCTGGCGGCTTCGCCGAGGTGGTGCGGGAGCGCGGCGCGACCCTCTCCACCGGGCAGAAACAGCTGATCTCGTTTGCCCGGGCGCTGGCGCATGCGCCACAGATCCTGATCCTGGACGAGGCGACATCGAGCGTGGATACAGAGACCGAGTTCCGGGTGCGGGAGGCGCTCAGCCGGATGGTGGAGAACCGGACCTCGCTGGTGATCGCGCACCGGCTTTCGACCGTGCAGCGGGCGGACAAGATCATCGTGATGCACAAGGGCAAGGTGCGCGAGATGGGAACGCACCAGCAGTTGCTGGCCCAACGCGGGATCTACTACAAGCTCTACCAGCTGCAGTACAAGGACCAGGAGATTGCCTCGGCTGCGCCCCAACCTGCGGCGAGCGCCGACGACTGAAGCCTTGCTATGCTCTGGACAATTTCATCCTTGGTTTCAACCGTTGGTGGAGCACGCTTGCAAGTCACAAAGCAGTACGGGGAGAACCCGAAGAATGTCTCTTGTTCCGATTGAAGCAAAGAATCCCCCGTCTTTAGGCGTGGGGAGTGGCAAAATCCTTGCGTGCGAATCCTGATCTCCGCCGGAGAGGCTTCCGGGGAAATGTACGGGGCGCAGCTGATGGAAGCGCTGCGCCGGCGCGATCCGTCGGCAGAGTTCTTTGGAGCCGGTGGTCCGCGGATGCGGGACGCGGGATGCGAAACCGTGGTCGATACCCAAGACCTGGCGGTGGTGGGGATCACGGAAATCCTCAGCCATCTGCCGCGGATCTACGGAAAATTCCACAACCTGATCGCCGAGGCGGACCGCCGCCGGCCGGATGTGGCCGTGGTCATCGACTCGCCGGCGTTCAACTGGCGTGTGGCGCGGCAGATGAAGAAGCGGGCGGTCCCGGTGGTGTACTACGTGGCACCCCAGTTCTGGGCGTGGCGGCAAGGCAGAGTCCGGCTGTTGCGAAAATACGTGACCAAGGCGCTGGTTATCTTTCCCTTCGAAGAGAAGTTCTACCGCAACCGGGGCGTGGATGCGATCTTCGTGGGACATCCCCTGGCCGAACTTCCTCATCCCACCGTGGAACGCCACGCCTATGCCGCGGCGCACAAGCTGGATGCGGCCAAACACTGGATCACGCTGATGCCCGGCAGCCGGGTGAAGGAAGTTCGCTTGAACCTGCCGGGAATGCTGGAGTCGGCGGCGCAGTTTGGCCGGGCCTTTGAATTCCTGCTGCCGGTCGCTCCCACGCTCCACCGCGGCTTTTTCCAGGAACAGATCAGCCAGCCCGGTGTCACCCTGGTTCCCGAGTCGTTACCAGCGCTGTGGCATTCGCGGGCGGGCGTGATCGCAAGCGGCACCGCCACCGTCGAGGCGGCGATGATGGCCACCCCGTTCGTCATGGTGTACCGGGTCTCGGGGCTGACCTACAGGCTGGGAAAGCCGCGGATCAAGGTCCCTCGCTTTGCCATGGTGAACCTGATCGCCGGGGAAGAGGTTGTGCCAGAACTGGTACAGGACGATTTTACCGCCGCCAATGTGGCCGCCTCGTTGCATCGGATCATCCCGGACGGTGCGGCGCGCGATGCCATGCTGGAGGGTTTGGCCCGGGTCAAGGCCAGGCTGCGGGCGGGTGACGCGGTGGACGCACGGCCGCCCGCGGACCGGGCGGCGGAAGCGGTGCTGGAACTCGTGCACAAGACCTGACCGGTTGACGGGGAGGTCGCTTTCGACGGTCATACCCAGCATGGCGCGTGCAAAGCGAAGGCGTTACAACCGGCCGGGCGCGGGGGGCGAGGTCCAACCCTTGTCGTACCAGCATCTTTTGCGTCACAATCTTCATCATAGGAGTCAGGTGCGAATCGACAGGGAGTATGCTCTGAGATCACGTCGTCGTGGGAGCCGGGGTGCAGCTCTGGTCTCCACGCTTGTTCTCACCTTGCTGGCGGCGCTTTTCCCGCCGGCATGGGCTGCGGAAAAGCCCAAGCTGCGAGTTGATGACTACGAGATTAATGCGGAACTGAATCCACATTCCCACTCCATCAACGCCCGCGCCACGGTGAAGTTTACCGCCCTGGAAGACCTGAACGTCGCGACTTTCGAACTGAACAATGCGCTGCGCCTTACCAAGGTGCTGGATGCCAACAATAAGCCGCTCTCGGCGGAGCGAGTAAGCCAGGATTTCAGCGTGCGCGTTCCGCTTTCCACCACTCTGTCCAAGGACGGCAGCACAACCCTGACCTTCGAATACAACGGTGTCCTGAATTCGGCCGATGACAGTCCGGTGCAGGGCTTGAAGCTGGCCTCCATCGGAGATGACACCAGCTACCTGCTCTATGCCGCACGCTGGTTCCCCGTCAGCGGGTATGGCATCAATCGTTTCACGGCTACCATCAGCATTGCTTTGCCAGCCCACATGGTGGTGATTGGCAGCGGCAAAGAAACCGTCAGCGACACTTCCCTCAAGAAGGGCATGACAACTGGGCTGCCCACCAAGACTTTCAGTTTTGTGTCGGACCGGCCGAGTTTTCCGGGAACCATCATTGCCGGAGTTTTCCAGGAGACCAAGAGCGACGAAGCGGGCGTGGACCTGCACGTGTTCTTCAAGCCGGTACACCAGAAGCTGGCGGCGGAGTACGGCACGACCGCGCTGAAGGAGTTCACCTACTACGTCTCGACCTTCGGCCCGCTGCCCGCGCCCACCCTGCGAGTGGTCGAACTCCCGGACGATACGGTTCCCACGGCCTGGGCTCCGGAAGTGGCGGCCATCGCCGGCCGTGCCGTTACCGACAGGATCAATTACCGCCTGCTTGCCAATGTCATTGCGCACCAGTGGTGGGGGGCCTCGGTCAGCCCCGCCAAGGTGGACGACTGGTGGATTAGCGACGGCTTCTCCCGCTACTCTGAAGCTATGTATGTGGAACAGGCAGCGGGCCCCCTGGGACTGGAGGAAGCGGTCAAGGATATGTCGGTGGGGGCGCTCTCCTACGACACGGTGCCGCTTTCCAGCGTGGGGAAGCTGGACCTGTTTTCCCCCGAGTTCCAGACACTGGTCACCGACAAGGGGGCGATGATCCTGCACATGCTGCGCTGGGTGGTGGGTGACGCCAATTATTACAAGCTCATGCGCACGTTCGCGACCCAGTATGCGGGCAAGTCCGCGACCATCGACGATTTTGAGAAGCTGGCCGAGCAGGCCTACGGGGACAAGCTGACCTGGTTCTTTACCCAATGGCTGGACTCGACCGGAGCGCCAGAATTCAAGACCAAGTACACGGTTTACCGGCTGGGCAACAACAAAGGCTTCCGGGTGGTGGGCGAAATCTCGCAGGACCTCGACCTGTTCCGCATGCCGGTCGAACTCAAGATCGATACCGACGGCAAGACCGAAGACAAACGGATCGACGTGGTCGGAACCAACTCGGCCTTCAGCGTGGAAACCTTCGGCAAGCCGCGGCGGATCGTGATCGATCCCGGGGACAAGGTGCTGAAGAACTCCAGCGAGCTGCGCATGCGCGCCGCCATCCAGCGGGGACAGGGACTGGTGGAGCAGAATGATTTTGCAGGAGCGCTCGGAGAATTCAACAAGGCGCTGGACATCAACCGGAACAGCTCACTGGCCCACTACCGCGTGGCCGAGGTGTTTTTCCTGCAACGTAACTATCAGGCCGCGGCCAATGCCTACCGCGAATGCCTCAATGGCGACGGTGACCCGCGCTGGACCGAGGTCTGGAGCTACATCCAACTGGGCAAGATTTTCGACATCACGGGGCAGCGCGAACGCGCCGTCAACTCGTACCGGCAGGCCCTCAACACCAACGACAACACCCAGGGAGCGCTGGAGGAAGCGCGCAAATATCTGCAAAAGCCCTACGAGCGGGAGAAAGCGGGATAGATCGGACTCGAGCTCTTAGATCCGAGGAGTCGACGAAACTCCGTCAGAAAAACCCCGGCTGGGGGCGGTGCCCGGATCTTCTTGCCGGCAAATGCGCAAGCGGGGTGAGGGCGCCCGCGCTACACTCGATCAGGGTTTCCCCATGAGCATGCCGTGCAATCGGGCTGGTTTCCCACGCCTCTTGGCTGCTGTTCTCCTGCTGGGGGTAGCGGCGGCCGCGCAGCAATCCGCCGGAACCGTCGATCCCGCCCGTTACCTGGACGAGATCAAAGCTCTTACCGCGCCTGCCATGGAGGGGCGCGGCGATGGCAGCAAAGGCCTCACCCGCGCCGCCGACCTGATTGAAAAACGCTTCCAGGAGCTGGGGCTGAAGCCGGCGGGAACCCAGTCCTATTTCCAGCCCTTCTCGCTGATCAGCGGAGCGAAGCTCGGAGGGCATAACCGCCTGGCGGTGGAGCAGGGAAGTCAGCAGAAGGGGCTGAAGCTCAAGCAGGACTTTGTGCCCTTCAGCTTTTCCTCCTCAGGCGCAGTGACGGCGCAGCTGGTTTTTGTAGGATACGGAGCCTCCGCTGAAGAATTCAATTACGACGACTACGCGGGCCTTGACGCGAAGGACAAGATCGTCGTCGTCCTCCGTTACGAACCTGAGGGATTTGCCGCCAAGAGCGGACATACGGGCCTGACCCGCCATGCGCAGCTGATCACCAAGGCGATTAACGCTCGCAATCACGGGGCTCGGGCGGTGGTGTTCGTTAACGGCAAGCTGGGAGACGGGGAAGAAGACCTGCTCACGCGCTTTGGCAGCCTAAGCGGGCCGGAGAATGCGGGCATTCTGCTGGTGCAGGTGAAGAACGCCGTGGCTGATGCCTGGCTCCGGGAGGCCGGAAAATCGCTGGCCGAGGTGCAGGAGGAGATCAACCGTTCGACCCAGCCGGCGTCGTTCGCACTTCCGGATACTCTTCGCCTTGCCCTCGATGTCGACATCGAGACCATGCGCACCACCGTGAACAATGTGCTGGCGTACCTGCCGGGCAAGACTGACGAGTATGTGATCCTTGGGGCACATTACGATCACCTCGGCCGGGGCAACGGCGACTCGCTGGCGCCATCCGAGATCGGGCAGATTCATCCCGGTGCGGACGACAACGCCTCCGGCACCGCCGGGGTGCTGGAGTTGGCTGGCCTGCTTGCGCCGAAGAAAGGACTGCTCGAGCGCGGCATCCTGTTCGCCTGCTTCGCCGGCGAAGAATTGGGACTGTTGGGCTCGGCGGCGTGGGTGAAGGAGCCCACGCTCCCCCTCGACAAAGCCGTGGCTATGATCAACATGGACATGATCGGCCGCATCCGGGAGAACCGGATTTACGTGGGCGGCGTGGGCACGGGAACGACCTTCAGGCCGGAACTCGAGCGCGTGCTCGAGAAGTCCGGCTTCAAGGTCGAGTACTCTGTGGGCGGGTACGCTGCCAGCGATCACACTTCGTTCGTGGCGAAGCGCATCCCTGTCCTGTTCTTCTTTTCCGGACTGCACAGCGATTACCACAAGCCCTCCGACACCTGGGACAAGATCAACTCGCAGAGCGCTGCCCAACTGCTGGATCTGATTGCCGACATCAGCCTGGATCTGGCTTCAGCCCGTGAGCGCCCCAGGTTCGTGGCCGTGGTTGAGGATAAGCCCCTGACCCCAAGCGGAGGCGGGGGCTACGGCCCATACTTCGGATCCATTCCGGACTTCGGACAGACGGAAAACGGGGTGCGGTTCTCTGACATAAGGCCGGGATCACCGGCCGCGAAGGCGGGTTTCAAGGCGGGGGACGTGCTCATCCAGTTCGGCGATCGGCCAATCAAGAACCTCTATGACTTTACTGATGCCCTCCGGCGCAGCAAGGTGGGCGATGTGGTCGACGTCACCGTCCTCCGCGACGGCAAGCCGGTCCGGGCACCGGTCAGGTTGGAGCAGAGAAAGTAGAACGGACCTCCCCCGGAATCTTTAAACCCTTCTTCAGACCGCCCCGCTTCGGGATCTCCACCCCAGAGGGCATGCATTACCTAATCTTCCTTCTTTGACCAGCTTGCAAGCGATAATCTGAGCAATCGTTGTTTGGTAGCGGCCCGGACGCACCGCTCGGGAAGCATGCAACTAATTTTCTCCTGCCGGCAACTAAGAAATTAGTTGACGAGGTTGTGGGCCGTCCGTCTAACCGATCGGCTGCTGAATTTTGCGGCCTGGCCTGACGTCTGAAGCTGATGCCAAAGAAGAGAGAGGAGCTCGTTCGTGCCGCCGAGGAAGTCTGACATCCTGACTGAAGCCGAGCTCCGGCTGATGGATGTGCTGTGGCAAAAGGAACGGGCTACGGTACAGCAGGTGCTGGACGCGCTGCCCAAGAGCCTGTCGTTGGCCTACAACTCGGTGCTGACGACGATCCGCATCCTGGAAAAGAAGGGCTATGTCCGCCACCTCAAGGAAGGGCGAGCTTTCGTGTATGTGCCGGTGGTCGAACGGCGGGACGCCACCCGCTCGGAGATTCGTCGGCTGGTGGCCCGCTTCTTTGAAGATTCCCATGACCTGTTGGTGCTCAACCTCCTAGAAGAACGCAATCTCGACGCCGAGGAATTGCAGCGCCTTCGGCAGCTGCTGGAGCAGAGTAAGGAGCAACCGTGACCGGCGCCGTTGATCTCCAAGTCCTGGCGCAGGCTCTAACCGGCCGCATGCTGGATTCGGTGGTGCTGGGGAGCGGCCTCGCGGTGTCGGCGGCAATCCTTCTCCGGGCCCTGGGGCGGAGGGACTCGAGCACCCGCTTTGCGGTGTGGTTCGCTGTTCTGATGACCATAGCCGCAATGCTGTGGTTCGATGGGCGCGGGGGCAGTGCGCTGCGCCCTGCGGTTCCTGCCATCACAGTGCCGGCTTCGTGGGCGCTGTACGCGCTCGGCGTATGGGTCGTCGGCGCCAGTGTCACGCTGGGACGCGTGGGTCTGAGCCTGTGGCAATTGCACAAGGTTCGGTCAAGCTGCCAAGTGGTCGCGGTCACGGATCCGCAGTTGCAGGAGACCGTGGCTTCATTTCAATCCGTGCGGCAGGTTCAGATCTGCACTTCGCCGCGGGTCGAGGTACCGACCGTCCTCGGATTGGTGAAGCCCGCGGTCGTATTGCCTGCCTGGACCATCACCGAGCTCTCGGCCGCGGAACTGCACACCGTGGTTCTGCACGAGCTTGCCCACCTCCGGCGTTGGGACGACTGGACGAACCTGGCACAGAAACTGGTGCGGGCGGTGCTGTTCTTCCATCCCGCGGTGTGGTGGATCGAGTCCCGGCTCAGCTTGGAGCGGGAGATGGCTTGCGACGACACGGTCTTGGCTCAGACCACCAATCGGCATGCATACGCGCAGTGCCTGGTGTCGGTAGCAGAAAAGAGCCTGCTGCAGAGGAGTTTGGCTCTGGCGCAAGCAGTCGTGGGGCGAGTCCGGGAGATGTCGGCGAGGATCACCCGGATTCTGGACACGAGCCGGCCCAATTCGACCAGGGTGGGGAAACCCGCCTTGGGGCTGGTTGCGGCACTCTCGATCATCTGCCTGATCTGCTCGCCGCGTGCCGACCGATTGGTGGGGTTCGCCCCAACGGGGGCAGTGCCGGTTCGAGGGGCCGTCGGTCCGGATGGGAGTGTCGATCCCGGCGCCGTCGCGGCCCCGGCCGTGCCGGCCGGTTGGAGGGTGCCATCCAGTGGCGCGGCCGCGCACCGTCGGTCGGCGCATAGATCTTCGGAGGCGACGCGCCTGGCCAGCCGCGGCGGCTTCCTCATGCCGGACTGTGTCCCTGCCAGCTATGTGCAGCCGACCGAAACCGTCGTGCTTGTGGTGGAAGGCCAACGGGTCGACGCCTGTGGCTCTGTGGTGTGGAGCGTTCGCGTGGTCCGATACGGGATTTACCAGCCGCGTGTAAACCAACACGATCAGCCAGTTCCCCGAAAGACTTAAAGCGGAAACTTGAGGAAAGAGGGACCCGGGCCTCGTGAGTAAAACTAAATAATTAGTTTCAGAAAAGGAGAATCGGACAATGAGATGGTTCAGTAAGCAATGGTTCCATGAAAAGTGGAAAACGCGCGTGACGTTGCCTCTGGCTGCGCCCTTGATTGCCGCCGCCATAATCGCGTCGTTGACCGTGTTTGAAGTCGCAAGACCTGCGCTGGCGACGGCGGGTGCACCGACTCCCGCTCCGGCTGCGGCGCCGCTCGATGTCAACAGCATCAGCGCTCTGCTGTCCCTCGATCAGGCCATGGAAACACTGGCCGCTCGGGTTACGCCGGCGGTAGTGAACGTCGCCGTGACCTCCAAGGTCAAGGCGTCGCAAGCGGAACTGCCCGATGACATGCGGCCATTCTTTGGGCCAGACTCCGGCCCCAACTTCGGCCCAAACTTCCGTCGTTTTGCGCGCCCCCAGCCTCAGGTAGAGCATGGGATTGGCAGCGGGGTGATCATTTCCCCCGATGGCTACATCGTGACCAATAACCACGTGGTGGAAGGCGCGGAGGAGATCCGCGTGACCATGCATGACAAGCGGATTCTCAAGGCCACGCTGGTCGGCGCTGACCCGTTGACCGATCTTGCCGTGATCAAGATCGATGGCACCAATCTGCCCAGCGTCCCCTGGGGCGATTCCAAGGAATTGCGTCCGGGACAGACGGTGCTGGCCTTCGGCAACCCCTTCGGTTTCCGTTTCACCGTCACCCGCGGGATCGTCAGCGCGCTGAATCGGCCCAACCCGTATTCGGACGACGCGCGCAAGCCCGGGGAATTCATCCAGACCGATGCGGCCATTAACCAAGGCAACTCGGGCGGTCCGCTGGTGGATGCACGCGGAGAAGTGGTGGGTATCAATACCTTCCTGATATCACCCTCGGGAGCGTTCTCGGGAATGGGCTTCGCCATTCCGGCGCAGATTGCAGAGCCCACCGTCAAGACCCTGATCCAGTACGGCAAAGTAAGCCACGGCTACATGGGAATCGGGATCACGGATGTAACGCCGGAGAATGCCAAGTTTTTCGACGCCACGCACACCACCGGAGCCGTTATCACCCAGGTTGAACCCGACTCGCCCGCGGCTAGGGCCGGCCTGAAGGTGGGCGACGTCATCACGGGCGTGGACCAGAAGAGTGTCAGTGGTGCGGGAGAACTCCAGGCCGAAGTCGGACTGAAAAAACCGGGGACCAGCCTCAAACTGGACGTCATGCGGGACGGCAAGAGTATGACTATCCCCGTCACCCTGGGAGCGATGGGGGCCAACGGCCAGGAGAATGAGACCGCAGACGAGGGCAAGGGCAAACCCCGCTGGGGTCTCGCCATGGAAGACTTGACTCCGGACGTGCGCCAGCAATTACAGGCCCCGGGCAACATCAAGGGAGCGGTGATCGACCAGGTCCGGCCCGGCAGCGCCGCCGACGACGCCGGACTGCAAGCCGGAGATGTGATTGTAGGAGTCAATCGCAAGCCGGTAACCAATGCTTCGGAGGCAAAGCAGGCCTTAGCCAGCGTGCCGAGGGGCCAGGACGTTCTGGTCCTGGTGTGGTCAAACGGCGGCAGCACGTTCCGCGTGCTGCACGCTCCGGAGGGCGCATAACCCTGAGGCGTGTGCTGCGCGGCGAAGCCTCACGGGGCCAACCCGCGCAGCCCACCCCTGGGCCTTGGGCAGGGCCTCACGGGTTCAAACCTTTCGGCTGCAGATTTGACGGCGAGGACCGTTAGTGGCATTTCCTGCCTGCCTCTGGGGCCGGTTCACCGCGCTTGCTCGCCGGCAAACTTGCGGGGTTCACGAACCGCGCTTGCCCGTAGCCTGTGGTACGACTGCAGGCACAGGCGTGCCGTTTCGAGTTCAGGAAACCGGCTGCCTTCCTGTTCGATGAGGTAGTATTCGATTCCCCCGACACTCTCGGCCGCAGCGAAGATGTTCTTCCAGTCAGCTGAGCCCTCTGCGAACAGCACGCTGTATCCTCGGGCGGGGTCAGGGGACCAATCTTTGCAGTGAATGGAGTGAATGCGACCGGGATTCTGCCGGATCCACTCGACCGGATCCGAGCCTGCCTCTAGGCACGTGCCCACATCCAGTTGCAACATGACGTTGGGCATGGTCTCCTTGGCCAGCACTTCCATCGGACGCTTGCCTTCGACCAACTGGAACTCCACCTGATGATTGTGATAGCCAACTTTCAGATTCGCCGGGGCAAGCTTTTCGGCCGCGGCGTTGAGGGAGTCCGCCACGGACTTCCATCCGTCCAGACTGGTCTGCGGGAGAGAGCTTGCCTGCACCACGTATTTGCTCCCCAGAATGAGGTTCAGATCGCGTGCCCGTGGGAGCTTCTCGGGCCCTAGGTAAGAGGCATCGTTGTGGGTCGAATTGCAGTGAAGGCCGAGGTCGTCGAGCAGTTGGCGCATTTGCTTAGCCTCAGCGTCGGTCCACTCATAGTAAGGCGCGTAAAACTCCACGACCGTGTACCCCATAGAGGCAACGGCGCGCACCGTGCTCTCCGGATCCCGCTTCAGTTCGTCGCGAACCGAGTAGAGTTCCAGGCCAACCGGTATCGAGCTCGCCGCTCGCGCTGTGAAGGCCCAGGGCAGCGCCGCCGACAGAGCAAGAAAACTGCGTCGGGAAAGAAGGGTCGGTCGCATGGCGGAGGCTCCCGGGAAATAGGCGGAACCGGCGGGCGGGTTTCGAGCCACGCGGAAATCCTACTCCGTTCTGAGGCTGAACCCAAGAAATTCGCGCCCTTGGGCCAGGTTTCCCGTGTCGCCCAGAGACTCAGTGTTCGAAGTTGCGCCAGCGGCGGCCGTCGTGCTCGAGCAGGGCGTCAGCTTCCTTCGGACCCCAGGTTCCCGCGGCGTAATTTGGGAAGCTACGGGGAGGCAGGGCCTCCCACACGTCCAGGACCGGGCTCACGATACTCCAGCCGGCTTCCACCATGTCGGCGCGCTGAAACAGCGTGGCATCGCCAACCATGCAATCATGCAGCAGGCGTTCATAGCCGGTGCTGGGTTGCTTGCCGAAGTAGTTGGCGTATTCGAAATCCATGTCCACCGGTCCCAGACGCATGATGGGACCCGGGACCTTGGCGGCGAAGCGCAGGGAAATCCCTTCTTCCGGCTGAATGTGCAGCACGAGCTGATTGGGTAGAAGGGTGTCGACGGCGGTGTCGCGGAACAGCACGAAGGGCGCGCGGCGGAACTGGATCACGATGTGGGTGCTGCGGACTGACAGGCACTTGCCGGTACGGATGTAAAAAGGCACGCCGGCCCAGCGCCAGTTATCCACCTGCAGCTTCATGGCGACATAGGTTTCGGTACGGGAATCGGGGGCAACGGCCTTTTCCGAGCGGTAGGCGGGAACGCGCTGGCCATCAATCTCCCCTGCGCCGTACTGGCCGCGCACGGTGCGGCTCAGAACGTCCTCGGAACTCAGCGGCTGGATCGCGTGCAGAACCTTGGCCTGCTCGTCGCGCACCGCATCCGCTTCGAAAGAGATGGGTGGCTCCATGGCGGTGAGGCTCACGAGTTGCATGATGTGGTTGGGTACCATGTCGCGCAGCGCGCCGGCGTGGTCGTAGTATCCGCCGCGCTGTTCCACACCCACGGTCTCGGCCACGGAAATCTGCACATGATCAATGTAGCGGCGGTTCCAGATGGGTTCAAAGATCCCGTTGGCAAAGCGGAAGGCCAAGATGTTCTGCACGGTTTCTTTGCCCAGGTAGTGATCGATGCGGTAGATCTGCCTTTCGGTGACCACCTTCAGGAGTTGCCGGTTGAGAGCCTGGGCGGATTCGAGGTCGCGGCCGAAAGGCTTCTCGATAATTACCCGGCGCCAGCGGTCGTTTTCCTCGGTCATGAGGCCGACGGCCGCGAGTTGCTCCACCACAGGAGCGAAGAAGTCCGGCGCGGTAGCCAGGTAGTAGATGCTGTTGCCGTGAGTGGAATACTCCTGGTCGAGTTTCTGGAACAGATCCTTGAGTTGCGGGAAAAGCTTTGCGTCGCCGAACTCACCCTTCATATAAACCATGCGCTGCTGCAACCATTCCCGCACGTCGGAGGCAATCTCTTCTCCGGCGAACTGCTGGAGATCGGGGATGACTTTCCCCTGAAAATCCTCGGTGGTAAGCGGATCGCGGGCCACGCCGACTACGGCGAACTGGCGTGACAGCAGATGTTGTTTGGCAAGGTTGTATATCGCGGGAATGAGCTTGCGGCGGGTGAGGTCCCCGGAGGCCCCGAAGATGACCATGACGCAGGGATCGCCGGGCCGGCCTACACCCTCGCTGTTGACGTCCGCCATCGCCTGAGACATGAAGGAATCTCCCCAGAGAACTTTAAAAGTGTAGCAAGGCAAGCCGGGTTGTGTTGGTTGGAACCCTGGATAACGCTGGATAACGTTGACCAACCGAACTCCCACGCTGGAGTTGTCTTGTCTGGCCTCAGGGGCTGTGATACCAAGGGAACCATCTGGAAACGGATGGTGCGAACCGGTGCGGATGGGGTATCCCGTCTTACGAAGGTCTCGATGATGGGTTTGGCCCCCCGTTCTTGCCAGCCGGTTCGTGGCGGCTTCGTTCCTCCCTGCACCGCAGAGGGCGGGTCCCGGATTCGCACGGGTGCGATGGTCTCCCGATGGACGAGTGGCGGCGATAATTCATGACTCTGCGGAGCCGACTGACGTTCGCCCTGATGCTGCTGGCCATTCTGATCACCATCAGCGTAGCCGGATACCGGCTCTTGGGCGGGCCGTCGGTGACCTTCCTGCAAGCACTCTACATGGCGGTTATCACCGTCGCAGGTGTGGGCTACGGGGAGATCGTCGACACCAGCCACAATCCTGCTCTTCGGGCCTTCAATATCGGGATCGTCTTGTTTGGGGTCGCGATCACAGTCTACGTGTTCTCGGTGGTGGCCGCTTTCCTGGTGGAGGTCGAGGTCTCAAACCCGTTCTGGAGGCAGCGCATGCAGAAGCGCATTAGCGAGCTCGAGGGCCATTTCATCGTCTGCGGACTGGGCAACACCGGCCGGCACGCCGCTCGAGAGTTCGAGAAAACCGGCACACCGTACGTCGTAGTGGACATCTCCGAAGACCAGCTCAAGAGCGTCGGCGACGCCCAGCGCAACATTCTGCATGACCTGCTCTATGTGGTGGGAGACGCTACGCTGGAAGATGTTCTCGAGAAAGCCGGGCTCACGAAAGCACGGGGCCTGATCGCGGCTCTGCCGCATGACAAGGACAACCTGGTGATCACGGTCGTGGTGCATCAGAGGTGCCCGCAGATGCGCATCGTCTCCCGATCGGAGGATCCCAAGTTTGCCCAGCGCATGATGCGAGCCGGCGCCCACTCCACGGTTTCGCCCAGCGGCATCGGCGGCCTCCGCATGGCCACCGAACTGATCCGTCCGCATGTGGTCGGGCTCCTCGACCAGATGTTGAAAGAACAGGACGCGACCGTGCGAGTGGACGAGATCGAATTGGTCGGCATCGGTCCCTGGGCGGGAAAGACGCTGCAAGCACTTAATCTGAAACAGCGTTACAACCTGCTGGTGCTCGGATTAAAGAGCAGCGGCGGAGCCAACGCCTGGGAGCTGCGGATCAACCCTCCCGACCAGGAGGTGGTTCCAGAGAAGGGCTTTCTGATCGTCATGGGCGATTTGAAAGACGTGAAGCGTGCGCGACAGGATGCCAACGTCGCCTAGGAGCATCACCGGGCGGGTTGCCTGGAGAATCGGAGAGATTTCAGGACAGCCCGCAGAATTCAGGAAAACAAAACCCTTCAACCAGGGTTTAGCCTCGCAAGAGGGGGCGTCGCACGGAGCCGGCGCCGGAGGAGACCGGGAAATGAAACTTCGCAGTGTAATTGGATTCGGACTGCTGCTCGTGGCGATGCTGGCGCCGCTGACCCAAACAGCTGAGGCGCAGGATCAGGATCCTCCTACCCGTGTGGCACGGCTGAACTACCTGAGCGGCTCGGTGTCGTTGCAGCCGGGTGGCGAGGGGGACTGGGTCACCCCGGCTCAGAACCGCCCGCTAACCACCGGAGACAATCTGTGGGCCGACAAGGATTCGCGGGCCGAGTTGCATATCGGTTCCACTGCTCTCCGTATGGGCTCAGAAACCAGTGTGACCTTCCTGGATGTCGACGACCGCACGACCCAGATTCGGCTTTCCCTGGGTTCCCTCATGGTCACCGTGCGGCACTTGGACGACGAGGATGTCTTCGAAATGGACACGCCCAACCTGGCCTTTACCGTGCAGCGCACGGGTACGTACCGAGTCGACGTGAACAGCGACGGGAACCAGACCCTCGTGACCGCGTGGCAAGGCCGGGGTCAGGTTACCGGCGGCGGCTCAACCTTCGTGGTAGTGGCCGGACAGCAGGCGAGTTTTGCCGGCACCGATCAACTCGATCACGAGATCGCGCAGATTCCAGCCGAGGATGACCTGGAGCGCTGGGCCTTCGACCGTGACCTGAAGGACGAGCGAGCCGACACCCGTAACTATATCTCCGACGAGATGACGGGATACGAAGACCTCGATGACTACGGCAGTTGGACGTATGCCGCCGGCTACGGGACGGTTTGGATTCCGCGGGGAATCGCGCCGGGATGGGCGCCCTACCGCTTCGGACATTGGATATGGCTTGCTCCTTGGGGCTGGACCTGGGTCGAGGATGAAGCGTGGGGCTTTGCGCCCTTTCACTATGGGCGTTGGGCGTTTGTCGAAAGCGGTTGGTGCTGGGTGCCGGGGCCGGTGGTGGTGCGCCCGGTCTACGCGCCCGCCTTCGTCGCCTTTGTCGGCCTGGGCGAGGGCGTCCACCTGGGCTTCTCCCTCGGGGGACCGGGCGTGGCCTGGTTTCCCCTGGCGCCGGGGGAGGTCTACCTGCCCTACTATCGGGTGAGCCGGGAATACGTGAACGTGGTGAACGTTACCAACACCCGGGTCAACGTCACGCAGGTGACGAATGTTTACAACACCTACATCACGAATAACACCACCCGGATCACGTATGTGAACCAGCGCCTCGGCGGCGCCGTGACCGCCGTATCGCGGGACACCTTCGTCAATGCCCGGCCCGTCGCCCGCAACCTGGTACAAGTGGACGCCAGGCAGATGGCGGAAGCACCGGTGATGCATGAATCCCCCATGCAGCCGGGCAAGGGCAGCCTGGGCATGGCTCCGGCGCGGGTGCGACCTCCCGAGGGAGTGCTGAGCCGGCGCGTGGTGGCAACCCGCAACCCCCCACCGCCGCACTCGCCGTTTGTCACGCGGGAAGGTGCGAGTGTACAGGTTCCTAATCCACGACCTGCCGAGACTCCGGCGCACGACAACGCGGGCTCGCAGGCGGCGCCGTCAGCCATGGGTGTCCATAGCGAAGAACCTCGCCCCGCTCCCCGCCCAGCGGAGTCGACTCATCCGAGCGAACTGCCGGCTCGCGAGGAGATTCCCGCTGGCGAAGGACGTTCTGTTCCCAGGCCGTCCACACCGCCTGGTCGCAGTTGGCAGGCTCCTCACCCGCTGGTCAAACCGGCCCCAGCGGTACAGCCCGGGCCGGAACATCAACAGAACGAACAGACGAAGTTCCGGAACTGGGAGCAACAGCGTCCGAAGTCGAGTCCTCCATCTAGGCCGCCGGCCGCAGAACCCAAGAACCAGAAGCCGAGATGAAGGTGGTGCAGGAATCAGCCTCGCCTATGCGTTCTGGTCAGGATCGGCAAGCGCCAAAGGGCCATGAGCTGATTCTCACAATCTTTTTACACACGACCGACATGGGTATGACACCGTCTCCTCCCTCCCGCCGCTAATCTTCCCCTGTCTGCGCTGCGAGCCTCGCGGCAAACGCAGCCAGGAGGAGTTATGACGACGAGGCAAGTGCTTGTTGGCTTAATGGTGTTGACTCTCGTGATGTGCGGCCTGGAGAGCATTCGGGCAGCTTCCCCTGCACCGGGCGCTGCTTCCATTGCCGGCCGCGTGACGTTGGATGGCCCCGCTCCCAGGCTGGCGCCGCTTCGCATGAGTTCCGATCCGGCCTGCGCCAAGATGCATCCCGCCCCGGCAACGAATGAAGACATTTTGGCGTCCGGCGATGGCGGCTTGCAGAACGTGCTGGTCTTCGTTTCAGAGGGTCTTACCGGCCGCAGCTTTGAGATACCTCAGGAACCGGCAGTGTTAGAGCAGAAGGGCTGCATGTATGGTCCTCACCTACTTGCCATGCAAGCAAACCAGAAGCTGGAAATCGTGAATCACGACAGTACGACGCACAACATCCATCCCTTGCCGGCAAACAACCGGGAATGGAACAAGGCGGAGGTGCCGGGCGCCGAGGTGGAGGAAACCTTCTCACGGGAAGAGATCGCAATTCCGGTGAAATGCAACCTGCACCCATGGATGCGCGGCTATATCGCGGTATTGAAGCACCCTTATTTCGCGGTCACCAGCGCAGACGGAAGCTTCCGCCTGCCGGACCTCGCTCCCGGCGAGTACACGATTGAAGCATGGCACGAAAAATTGGGCACGGCGACCAAGAAGATCACGGTCGCCCCGGGGCAAGCTCAGAGGCTGGAACTCGTGTTCCATGCTCACGGCGGGTAGTCCGACAACTTTGATTTCCCGGCGCACGGCCGGTGAATGCGGAAGGCCCTCACAGCTTGCATAGCGGATTGCTTCGCCGGTTGGAATGGTCTGCACTCAGCGGCCAGCAGCGCTTCTTCGCCTTTTCGGTGTCACCCGAAGTTTCTTGGACCCGGACTCTCCGCCCGGCCCGCTGTGCGCGCTTCCGTTCTTGAAGCTTCTTAGTCAGCTCGGCGAGCATTTAAGTCGCTCTGCGGTTCACCAGGGTTACCCTGGGGCATGGGCCAGGCTGGCCAGCGCCTGGCCGAGATCGGCGATCAGGTCCTCTGCCTCCTCAATGCCGACCGAGTAGCGGATTAACGCCTCGGGGATCCCGCTGACGGCGCGCTCTTCGGGCGTGGATTCGACATGGCTCGTGGTGGCGGGCGGCCCGGCAACGGTCTCTACCGCACCCAGATTCGCAGCCAGGTGCGCATAGCGTAGCCTGGGGAGAAACGATTTCACTGTCTCAAAGCCACCCTGGAGCGCGAAGCTGAGCACTCCACCGAAGCCGGACATCTGACGCCGTGCGATGGCGTGATTCTGGTGGGCGGCCAGCCCCGGGTAGAAGACCTTGGCCACGCCCGGGCACGATTCGAGGAAGCGCGCAATCCGCAGCGCGCTTTCGTTTTGTTGGCGAATGCGCAGGTGGAGCGTCTTGATTCCACGCAGCAGCAGATAGGCCGACATCGGTTCCAGGCAGGCGCCGTTGATTTCGCGGAAATGATAAATGCGGTTCACCAGGTCTCTGGGCCCGCAGACCACGCCCCCAAGGGCGTCTGCGTGTCCGCCCAGGAACTTGGTCGCGCTGTGCACCACCAGGTCGGCGCCGAGTTCGAGGGGGCGCTGATTGATGGGAGTCGCGAACGTGTTATCCACCACCACCAGCGCACCTTGACGATGGGCTGCCGCGGCCAGCCGGCGGATGTCCACGATCTTGAGGGTCGGATTCGTGGGTGTTTCCAGGTGGAGCAGTTTCGAGCCCCGTGCGAGGGCAGCCTCGATCGCCTCGTGGTCCGCCGTAGCACAAAGCGATACTTCGATCTGGAAGCGAGGCAGGAATTCGACAAACAGCTTGTTGGTTCCCCCGTACGTGTCCTGGATCGAGACCACGCGGTCCCCGGGAGAGAGGAGCGTAAAGAAGGTGTTGCTAATGGCTGCCATGCCGCTGGCGAAGCTGGTGGCCGCCTCCGCACCCTCGAGCTCTCTCACCTTTTCTTCCAATGCGGCCACCGTCGGGTTGGTGTTGCGGCCGTAGATATAGCCGGCTGTCTGACCGGTCGCGACCGCCATCCAATCTTCGACCGTCTTGTAACCGAACGAGACGCTCAGCGCCACCGGGACTTGGGTGGCGCCCAGCCAGTGCTCGCCACGCTCCCCGGCCCAGACCGCACGCGTTCCCAGGCCCGCACCATCCTTCGCTTCAGCGTTGTGCCTGGAGGTCTGATCGGTCATGCAATTCGCCTCACGATAGGACAGATGTGCCCGGGAGCTAGGCTGGGCCAGGGCCGAATTGTAAGAGACTTGTTAACACACTGTGATTTTGTTGTCACCAATCTGTTATGCCGGCGTCTAACGGTGTAGGGTAGGGCATAGAAACACTGTTTCTCGGGGCTGCCCGCTCGCATCTCCCAAGGAGTTCAGATTTGCCACTTCCGATGGGTACGACTGCCTCCGCAGGAACGATTGGAGCCAGGGAGCGGATTCTGGTAATCGAGGATGACCGTGCGGTCCAGAAAGCACTGAAGCGGCTTTTCGAGGGCGAGGGCTTCGTGGTCGAGGTGTCCCCCAGCGGCACGGCGGGCTTGGAGGCGTTTGAGTCCATGCAACCTTCTGCCCTGGTGCTTGATCTGCGATTGCCCGGGCTTTCGGGGCAGGACGTCTGCCGGGAGGTCAAGCAGCGCTTCCCGGGGCTGCCCATCGTTGTGCTGAGCGCGAAGTCGGATGTGATGGATAAGGTTCTGCTGCTGGAGATGGGGGCCGATGACTACGTCACCAAGCCCTTCAGTCCCCGCGAACTGCTGGCACGGGTTCGCTCGGCCATGCGCCGCTCGGTTCGGGCGGTTCCGACTGAGGTGTCGGGGTTTGACGACGTGAGAGTTGACTTCTCCAAGATGGAGTTGACCCGGGGCGGCGAGAGCGTTCCCCTGACCCCGCAGGAGTTCAAGATTCTGAAGTTCATGTTCCAGAATCCGGAACGAGTCATCTCCCGCGAGGAGCTGCTGAACACCGTGTGGGGTTACCAGAACTATCCCACGACGCGCACCGTGGACAACCACATCCTCAAGTTGCGGCAGAAGCTCGAGAAAGATCCGCGAAACCCCGTGCATTTCCGCACGGTCCACAGCGCGGGTTACAAGTTCGTGCCTTAGTTGGCGAGTTCTCCGGCCAGAACTCAGTGGGTCGAAAACGCATGGTTCACCTCCGCTTGCGAACCAAGTTCCTGCTCTCCATGCTGCTGGTTTCCGCTGGCCTGACCTGCACCACCCTGCTGCTGGTGCGCCACAGCGTGGAGGGACGGGTGCGCCAGGAGATTTTCCACGACCTCGATAATTCCGTGGCCAGCTTCCAGAATTTCCAGAGGCTGCGCGCCCTCACCCTCTCGCGCTCGGCGCAGCTGCTGGCGGATTTGCCCGACATTCGCGCGCTGATGACCTCGCACGATGCCGCCACCATCCAGGACGCGTCCCAGCACCTCTGGCAGCTGGCCGGCAATGACCTATTCCTGCTGGCCGATCCAGTCGGCAAGGTGATGGCTCTACACGGTGTGCCTCCTGAATTTACCGCCCACACCGCCCAGGAACTCCTGCCCCGGGCCCTGGCCGACGACCAGTCCCCGCAGTGGTGGTATGGCGCCGGCCATCTCTACGAGGTTTTTCTCCAGCCCATTTATTTCGGGCGAGCCGCGGAAAACCATGTCCTCGGTTACCTGGCGCTGGGCTATGAGATCGATGACCGGGTGGCGCAGGAGGTGCGGCGGGTGTCTGCCAGCCAGGTTGCCTTCCGCTACGGCGACTCAATCGTGCGCAGCACCCTGAACCCGTCCCAGGAGACGGAGTTACTGCGGCAGACCCGGAATGCCCGGCCCGAAGCTGGACGAGATCCCGATCAGATCCAGCTGGGGGAGGAGCGCTTTCTTACTACCTCGGTCGAGTTGGCCCCGGGCGCTACCCCCGCCGTCCGCCTCAGTGTGCTGAAGTCCCTTGATCAGGCCACCGCGTTTCTGAGCCGACTCAACCAGTTGCTCCTCGCCTTCGGCCTGGCGGCGGTGCTGGCCGGCAGCGGGCTGGTGTTTCTGATCTCCCACACCTTCACCCGGCCGCTCGGGAACCTGGTCGCCGGGGTCCGCGCCCTTGAGCATGGCGACTTCGCTTATCCCCTCGAGGCTCGGGGTGGGGACGAGGTGGCCGAGGTCACTGGAGCGTTCGACCGCATGCGGACGAGCCTGCAGACCACCCAGGCGGAACTGCTCGATGCCGAACGCCTGGCCACCATCGGACGCATGGCCAGTTCCATCTCCCATGACCTGCGCCACTCGCTCGCGGCCATCATTGCCAATGCGGAATTCCTCTGTGAAACCAACCTGACCCCGGCGCAGCGGGAAGAACTGTATGGGGAAATTCGAATTGCCGTGAACCAGATGACCGAACTTATCGAATCACTCCTGGAATTCTCCCGCACGCGAGAGTCCCTCAGGCCGAGCCTGTGTGACCTTCGCGATGCCGTGGAACGGGCCATCCAGAACGTAAGGGCCCACCCCGAATACCATGGCATCAAAATTACGGTCTCCTGCGAGTGCGCCAGTGTGGGTTGGTTCGACGCCCGAAAGCTGGAGCGCGCCTTTCAGAACTTGTTGCTCAACGCCTGTGAAGCGGTTGCCGATGAGACCGGGCAAATTCAACTGACCATCCGCCGCGCAGGTGAAGGACTGGAGATTCTTATCGCGGATAACGGTCCCGGCATCGCCGAAAGCGTGCGCGACCGGCTTTTTGACCCTTTTGTCAGCTACGGCAAGGAAAATGGGACCGGCATGGGACTCACCGTCGTACAGAAAATCTTGCAGGATCACGGGGGCGATATCGTGGTCGAGCGCAGTTCTCCCCAAGGTACTGTGTTCAAGCTGCATCTGCCCCTGAAGTTGGCCTCCGCAAGGGTTGCCTATTCGTCCTGAGGAGGCATTGATTTGAGCCCGGGCCCCCGGCACTAGTTCCGTCCAGAAGACCAGGAAGAGTTTCAAACCCAGGCGGACTGCCTTTGCAAGGAGGAAGTATGGGTCCCAGCCGTCGTTACGCTTCGCCGCGTGTCGCCCTCCTCATGATCTCGATCGGGTGGGCCGTGCCCGGCATGACACAGACCGCGTTGCCGCCGTCTGAGGCAACTGAGCTCAGCGACTCCCTTCACGAACTGAAAGAGCAAGTTCGCGAACTGCAGTCCGCGGTAATCGAGATCCGTTCCGAAGCAGCCGAGTATCGTGCCGAAGCCCAGGTGTTGCGCCGGGAACTCGATGACACGCGCGCCCAACTCCAGCTTCAAGAGCGGGGGGCGGAGGAGAAGGCTTCTGCCCAGGGTGCGCCCCGCGAACCCAACTCCTCGAATTCCGGCTCCCCGGGAGAGGACACCCGGCAGGCGGATCACATGGCAAAACTGGAGGAAGAGTTCCAGCTTCTCAGCGGCAAAGTGGACGAACAATATCAGACCAAGGTGGAGAGTGCCTCCAAGTATCGGGTCCGGCTCTCCGGCATTGTGCTGTTTAATCTTTTCAGCAACCACGGTCGGGTCGACAACCTGGATATTCCCTCGCTGGCGTATCCGGTGCCGGAAGGAACGTCCGATACCAGCTTTGGTGCTACGCTCCGCCAGTCTCAGGTTGGATTGGAGGTGTTTGGCCCCTATCTGGCTGGAGCCCGAAGCAGTGCAGACGTCCAGTTCGACTTTGCCGGCGGATTCCCCACCACCCTGAATGGAGTGAACACGGGAATTGTGCGCCTGCGGACCGCAACCGCTCGCATGGACTGGGCTCGCACCTCGATTGTGGCCGGACAGGATGGTCTGTTCTTCTCGCCCCTGACCCCGACTTCCTTTGCCTCGCTGGCCACGCCTGCCTTTTCCTACGCCGGCAACCTATGGGGTTGGACGCCGCAAGTGCGTGTCGAACACCGCTTCCTGCAGTCGGAAAATTCCCGGCTGGTGGTCGAGGGCGGGATCTTCGATTCGCTCAGCGGTGAGCCGCCGCCCTATGAGGATTACCGGCAGGCGCAAGCTGGCGAAGCCTCCGGCCAGCCCGCTTATGCCAGCCGCGTCGCCTGGAGCGGCACGATCTTCGGACAGCCCTTGACCCTGGGAGCCGGCGGCTACTACGGCCTGCAGAATTACGGATTCGGACGCAAAGTTGACGGGTGGGCAGCCACCACCGACTGGAATTTGCCGCTGGGGCGGAGCTTTTCCCTGGATGGAGAGTTCTACCGCGGCCGGGCCGTAGGCGGCCTGGGCGGCGGCATCGGCCGTAGCGTGCTGTTCAGCGGCATGCCCACCAGCCCCACGAGCGCGATTCAACCGCTGGATTCACTGGGAGGATGGACGCAGCTGAAGTTCCGTCCTGCCGCCAAAGTGGAGCTTAATGCCGCCTTCGGGCAGGACAACCCCTACGCCCAGGATTTGCGGACTTTCCCCCATGGTTACGCCTACCTCAATCCGGGTCTCGCACGGAACCAGGCATGGATGGCCAATGTGATATTCCGCCCCCGCTCCGATTTGTTGCTATCTGCCGAGTATCGTCATCTAAAGACGTATGTCATCACCAACGACCGTTACAGCGCCGACCACGTCAATCTGATGATGGGAGTACTGTTTTGAGAGGGGAGTTCAATCACGGCGGGTTGGGCAACCGAATCTTCGGAGGACTGTGGGTCAGCGGCGTGTTCGCCGCCCTCCTCTGCCCGATTGCCCTGGCCCAGGTGCGCACCGTGACCGGGCGCGTGGAGTACACCCCCGTGTCGAAGAAAACCAGAGACCGTCCGGCTCTTGCCAGCACCGTGGTGTGGCTGACTCCGGTCGCCGACGCGTACACCGAACTGACGCGGGCAACGCCGTCACCCGCTGTACACTTTCAACTGGTGCAGAGAAACAAGCGATTTGAGCCTCCCCTGCTGGTGGTTCCGGTCGGCACAGCTGTGGAATTTCCCAATCGTGACCCGTTTTTCCACAATGTCTTCTCGCTGTTCGAGGGAAGACGCTTTGACCTCGGTCTCTATGAGGCGGGATCGACGCGCACGGTCCACTTCGATCGTCCCGGGATCAGCTATATCTTCTGCAACATTCATCCCGAGATGAGTTCCGTCGTCATCGCGCTCAACACTCGCCTCTATGCGCTGGCGGACTCGGCTGGCCGCATCAGTATTGCTTCCGTGCCCACAGGGCGCTACCTGCTACATGTGTGGAGTGAGCATGCCCTGCCCGATAGCATGGAAGCCCTCACTCGAGAAGTCACAATAGGCGCCGATTCCACTTCGCTGGGCACGCTCCGGCTGGCACAAAAACCCGATCCCACCCAGGCTCACAAGAACAAGTACGGGCAGGATTATGAGCCTCCGGCGCCCTCGAACCCGGCTTACCCGCAGCCGTGAGCGTGTTCTCCCCATGCCGCGTCTAGCGAGGCAGCGCCTTGCCGAGTGTCTGTCCCCGAGCTGAGCCGATCCGGCACCAGGGAAATTTGCTAACAAGCAAATTGCCGAAAGTTGACAACTCTGTGACAAATGGGGAGGAGGATGGCAACTACCTTGTGTCCCGTACCCAGGTTCGGCCCCAAATGGGGTGGCGAAAAACTCCCCCAATTCAATCCAGCAGAGGTGCCTATATGTGGACTTCAGTTCTCCGCCGTGCTGTTATGGTTGCCACCGCGTTTGCCCTGCTGACGCAGCTCTCAGCCGTGGCGCAGCATTACCTCCGCACTGACCTCACCACCGACGTTCAAGCCGTGTCGCCCTCGGCCCCCAACGTCGACCCCAACCTCGTAAATTCCTGGGGCCTGGCCCGTGCTTCCGGCAGCCCCTGGTGGATCGCTGACAACGGAACCGGACTAACCACCCTGTATAACGCGGCCGGAGTCCCCCAGACATTGGTCGTAACCATTCCCACTCCCGACGGCACCGGTACCGCGGCGCCCACCGGGGCGGTGTTCAATGAAACTTCGGCTTTCAATGTCGCGCCCATGAAGCCGGCGGTCTTCCTCTTTGTCACCGAAGACGGAACCATCTCCGGCTGGAACCCCGGTGTAAACCTGACCAAGGCTGTGCTGCTCGTCAATCGCGCGGGCAAGGCGATTTACAAAGGTTGCGCCATAGGGCAGACCAAGCATGGACCGCGCTTCTATGCCACAAACTTCGTATCCGGTCGAGTTGAGATCTTCGATGACAATCTGAAACGCTTGCACGCGGACGATGACGCCTTCCGGTACCCGGGTCTAGGACGCGACTGGTCCCCCTTCAACATTCAGAATGTGGGAGGCAGCCTGGTTGTGACCTTCGCCCATCGCGCCCCCGGCAGTGAGGATGAGGATCACGGTACCGGTCTCGGCCGTGTCGGGGTGTATGACCTGCATGGGCATCTGCTGCTGCGACTCGAGCATGGATCCTGGTTCAACGCCCCCTGGGGTGTGGCGCTTGCGCCGGGTGACTTCGGCAAGTTTTCCCATCGCCTGCTGGTCGGCAATTTTGGCGACGGCACCCTCCAAGCGTTTAACATTGCCAGTGGACGCCATGAGGATGCAATGCTCGACGAGGCCGGCAAGGCGGTGATGATCGACGGGCTGTGGGCAATCAGCTTTGGCGGCGTCAACCCGGCCAATAACGGCCCGGCTACGACCCTGTTCTTCACTTCCGGGCCCAATGATGAGGCCGACGGGGTGTTTGGCCAACTCACACCCGTAGCTGGGGAGCAGCCCGGCAATACCGAGTAACTCAAGGCCCACCATTGGTCAGGGTCCAGGCGCGGTGGCTAGGCTCACGCTACCGCGCCACGACCAGTCCAGGCCGGGGGCTTGGTTGGCCTCCAGGCGGACTTCTTCAGACCCGATATTGAGAAGCCCGCTTGGGACGCCAGGCGTGCCCGTAGCGCACCTTACCTGGCATCTGCCGGATTGCGTTTGTCGTGCGCTACAAACTCAGGGAACTGGGCTGCTTTGCACCCTGCGTTTGGACCCGAGCCGGATGAGGGCCGCTTTCGGGTGGGTCGGCGGAGCCTGAGGGTTGGAGGCGCTCCTTCAGCAGCTCTGGCCCGCGCACGAACAGCTCCTGGGTGGAGATTCTGCCGGCATCGACATCCGCCAGAATCGCCCGCTGCGCCTTGTATTCCCGGTTTTCGATGCCTGCTTTGCTCTGCAACATTCGCCAAGCCTTGCGACGCTCGACGCAGAACAGCACCAGTTGACGTGAAATCGCCCGGTACTCGGCGTCTCCGTTCGAGCCCTGCACTCTGATGTAGACGCCAAAATCGGGGACGTACGCCCGGTGATCGGGAATCAGGTGACGGCGATAAACCACGTCCTGCTGGGTGAGACGGACGAGCATGTTTTCGAGGGGGATCAGTTTCCCCGCATCGTCCTTCTTGATCTTCTTCAGATGGTTGCGGAATCGGGCCTCGGTGGCACACCAGTGAGCCACCGTGTAACGATAAGCCTCGCCCGTACCCTTGAGCTTGCTCTCGTACCAGTCCATGTCCAGGGAGGGATTGCCCTTGAGGTCGAGGGTGTCGCGGTACGTCTCTCCCAGCCGTGGATCGCAGATAAACTCGGGCGCCCCGCGAGAATCGCGGACCCGCTGAGCCTGGATGAGCGACAGGTCGTCAGCCACGCCGTGTTCTGGCTGACAGGTCGTGAAGCACTGCAAAAACGCCGTCCCGCGATACTCGAGGCTGTCGAGGATCGCGCGGTACAGCTTGGGCGGGTTGGCGATGGAAACCTGAGCGACGAAGGGGGATCCATGTCCGGCCAGGAAGGTCTCGGCCACGGTCTTTTTCTCCACCTGCTTGCCCTGGGTGGCCGCTCCGAACACGTTCATGTCGCTGCCCCCCAGCATGGGGGTTGAATCGGAGTTCTGTCCTCCGGTGTTCGAGTAAACCTGGGTGTCCAGCATGACGGCTTTGACGTTCGGCCGGTTCTGGAGGATCACCTTCGACGTGTTCTGATAGCCGATGTCGCCCATGCCTCCGTCACCGCCGACCGCCCACACCTTGGGCAGCTCCAGCACCTCTTGATCGGTCATCAGCGCGTCGCTGAAGTGCGCATACTCGTAATACTCGCGCGCCGTGATGACATCCTGTTCCCGCTGCAGGAGGGCGTCGGCCAGTCTCTCGGGAATTACCGAGCGTCGCGCATGATCCACAATGAAGCTTTCCCCCATGAGCCAGGCGATGGTGATGCCGTCCTGGAAAAGCGAATTCATCCAGGGATAAGGATGAGGATTGTTAGGGGGAGTGGAACCGTAGACGGTATTACACCCGGTGTGCGCGGCCATTGCCATGACCGACATGCCATTGGCGATCCGGCCGTCGACTGCCTGCAGCGCCTTGTGATTGAAGGCTTCTTGCAGCATGACGCTTACAATCGCGTCCACAACCTCGCGATCCGAAATCGGTCCATGGCGGGCGATGCGTGCCTTAGTATCCTGATCGTCCTCCCCGCCCAGGCCCATAAGAAAATGAGCGACCGCCAGCCGCATCCACTCGTACTGTTCCGGACTTCTCTCCTTGAGGGCAGCTAGCTTTTGGGCGCCTACCCTCTCCAGTTGCCCCGCCTTGGTCTCGAGTCGATTGGCTTTGGCATGGTAGATCGGCCGCATGTAGGCCTCGGTCACGGCGGCAATCGCGCGCAGGACGCTTTTCTCCCCGCATCCGGCGCACGCTCCGTCCCCGGAGACCAGGGCGTCGTAGTTGCGGCGTACCATGAGCAGGTTGCGAAGCGTGGCGGTTTTCGAGTCCTGCGGACGTGCGTCATTGTAGAGTCCTAGGTACTTCTGAGGTGTGTCGGGAAGAAGATTCAGAAATGCGGTGCCGGTCTCGTGTTCGGCGTTGACTTCCTCCGTTTCCTGGACCATCTTGAGCGCCTTGTGTTCGCCGCAGGCGGTGACGCAGGCGGCGCACCCCTTGCACAGATCGGAAACGAAGATGGAGAAGATACCGCCTCCGCCCGGACTTTTTCGCTCGGGCGTCGAGAAGATGGCATTCGCCTTGTGGAAGGCCATCGGAACCTTGTCGATGATGGCGAAGAACTGCCGCTTGGCGTCGACCGAGAATCCTTCCATCTCGTTGGTAACCTGGTTAAGGATCTGCTGTAGAGGCGTGCCCTCGTTCTTGGCGACGACTTCCCGCATCCTCTGGCGTGTGCGCTTTTCGATCTCAGGCAGCGACCGCAGCATTTTCTCGCGCTCCCCGGGGTCCCAGACATACTGGGTGATCGCGGTGTGCAGAATGGTCAGCAGATCTTGCGAACAGTTGGGCAACGCTGTGTCGGGACAGACGGCGATGCACTCCATGCACTGCGTGCAATTCTCCGGTATGTAGAGCGGCGTTTCCCGGCGGGCAACATATTTCGATGCCGTGTCGCCGCTGCCCGCCGCGATTACCCCCACCGAGGCATAGGTGGAAGATGGCTGGTTGTAGCCGTAGCCCGAACGGAACTCAGCATTGAAGGTGGCCACTCGGGTTACGGGTGTTCGTTCGTGCTGGCCCACCGGAACCGATATGGAGCGGCATCCCCCACGGCAACCACCATCCGCCATGAGGGGCAGCAAGGCGGTCCCCCGCAAGGTCGACCGATCCGGAGCCTCCAGTTCGCCCACCCGGATCTCGCGGACTTGCTCGAATCCCTGGGTCATGACTTCCATATTCGAATTCACCACGGCTTCGCCCAGGCGGCCGAATTTCTTCACGTATTGCTTGCGAACCACCTCGCGGAACTGCTCACCGCTGATGTGGAACTCCTCGAGAATGGGCGAGACTGCAAAGAAGGCGCCCAGAAAGGCGTTGCCCTGCATGCGAAGCTGAAGGTCGGCGCGATCGGTCGCCTTGCGGGCGATGCGGAAGCCGGGCAGCGTGAACACTCGGATTTTCTGGTCAATAATCTGCCTGCGCGCCCACCCCGGCAACCGCTCCCAGGCTTGCGCCCCTTCCTCTTCAGACTCCCATACCAGGCAACCGCCCTCGGACATGCCGTCGAGCGGGTTGGTGTGGGTGAAGGCCTTGGGATCGCAGCACAACACGACATCAACGTGGCGAAGGTCGCAATTGACGCGAATTCGCTCCGGCGCCGCAACCATGAAATACGCTGTGGGCGCACCCTTCTTTTCCGATCCGTACTTGGGATTGGCGCTGACGTGAATGACCTCCTTGGGATTGCCCAGCTCGTCGACCAGTTGGTCGCGCTCGTACAACAGATCGTTCAAGTCGCCGAGGATGGCGCCGAGGTTCTTGCCGGTCGTGATCGCCCCCCAGCCTCCGATGGAGTGGAAGCGCACGGCCACCGCACCTTCCGGCAACAGCGAGGGCTTGTCACCGGACAGCACGGAGTACGGGTGGTCGACGCCCAGCACGAAGAACGAAGTCCCATCGGCGGCGCGCGCCCCGTCCGTACGTTCGCAGGTCCCGGTGACAAACTCGTAGGCGCCGAAAATGTGTTCAGGCCTGAAATCCCGCGATCCCAGGCCGTAGATACCGGAAAAGAGCCGGGGCAGTTGGGTGGCCGAGATTCGAGGCAAGCCTGCGGAGGCAGGTTGGCCGACAGTCTCGAGGGCCTTGTTGAGCGCAGTTCGTATGTCACGCCCCAGGGGATTATCCCCAGCCATGGGCTCGTCGGTGCGCTCGAGGACAATGGCGTTCTTCTTGTCGGCGAGGGCTTGAACCACCGCCGCTTCGGGAAACGGCCGAATGACGTTGAGATGAATGGAGCCCACCTTCGCGCCTCGGCGCGCACGCAGGTAATCCACGCCCGCTTCAATGTTCTCGGCCGCTGATCCCAACGCCACGAATACCGTCTCGGCATCTTCCGTCTTGTATTGCGTGACCAGACCGTAGTAGCGGCCGGTAAGTGTTCCGAACTCCGCGTAGGCTTCTTCCAGGAACCGCAAGATCGGCTCGGTGAAGTTGTTGCGGCGCGCCGCGACGCCCTGCATGTAGTGCTCCTGATTCTGCACCGGCCCGAGGAGCACGGGATTGGTCAGGTCAATCATCTGCGGCACCCGCCGCCGCTTCGGCCCGAACAGAATGCGCTGGCTCTCGGTCGGGCAGTCGATCATATCGTCGGGTGCACCCAGGAATTCGCGGATCAGTTCTGATTCGTGCTTATAAAAAGTCCGCTCCAGGTGCGAGGTGAGAAAGCCGTCCTGCACGTTCATCCCGGGCGTTAAACTCAGCTCCGTTACCCGGCGCAAAATCAGGGCCTGGTCGGCAGCTTGCTGCGCGTCTTTCCCGAACAGGATGATCCATCCGGTATCGAGTGCCCCATAGACATCGTCGTGGCCGCAGTGCACGTTGAGCGCGTGCTTGGTCAGGGCTCGCGCCGCCACCTCCAGGACCATGGTCGAGCACTTCCCGGGCGCGTGGTAGTACTGTTCCACCCCGTACACGATTCCCTGACCGGAGGTGAAGTTAACCACACGCTTTCCGCATACCGAATGCGCGATCGCTCCACCCTGAGCTGCATGTTCGCCTTCTGCCTCCACGGCCAGCGCGCTCCGGCCGAATACGTTCAGGCGGCCCTCGGCGAAGGACTGCTGGTAGAGCTCTCCCCCTTCGGTGGAGGGCGTGATGGGGTAGAAAATGCCAGCGTCGGCGATGCGCGTCTCGGTGTGGTAGGAGACCAGCTGATTCCCGTTTGCGGTGACCCGGATCCCAGGATAGCGAGGAGCGACGGCCATCATTCCCCTCCGCCTACGGCACCCCAGGCTGAGGTGTCAGTAGATCTAGATTATTGAGCACACATTCTAGCCCTCGTTCCGCCCGCTCGCAACGCCCGCTTTCACGGGAAGTGGTTCCTTGGCAAACCTGGACCCATGGGTCCACTGCGGCCGGCAAGAAGCCGCCGGCTCTGGCTGCCCCGATTGCAAGTCGATGGAAAGCGATGGTGAGGCAGGCATCAGCGCTCGCACCAGCACCCACCACGCGGGGTTTCGAACCACGGGAGGGGCGAGAGGTGGTGCGAAACGGAAGCCCCGGGTGAAGAAGACGTGGTCTACGATGTGCCCGCGCGGACCCGCCTCGAAAAATGGAGTGAAGGGGCGAAATTATCTGACTTTCAGACACCACAACGCGGCGCGGGTGAAGCTTTGCGTCAGTTTCTGCCGTGTGCGGCTCTCGGCGGGCGGAAGAAACATCCAGGCTAGGAGCCGGACTGTGCTCGGCGGCTCGTACGGCTGCGCCCCTTGGTCCGGATTGGCAGGGAAAATGCGGGCGAGCGTTTCCCTCGGACGGTCCCGGAACTGGTCGATCATCGAAACCTGATGGACACAGGAGATGGTGCAATAGGCAGCGCACGGCTTCACGGTGTGATACTCGCGCTCGAGGTCCTCCGGCCCGTATTGTTCGAGTGGGATGCCAGGGGTGCCGCGTTGCTGGGAGCAGTAGTGCACCAACCCGTCTTCACAAACGTAGAGATAGCGGCTTCCCGCGCGACAACGCCAATCGTTGGCCAGTCCGCGAATGAGATTCTTCTGGAACTGGTTGTAGTACGCGAATGTCGAAAACGACTTCCCGCGCGCCTGAAAGATCTCCTGGTAGACCTGCTGCTCACGTTCCCCCAACGGTCGAAGCTGGCCGTCGCCATCATGAATGATGCCCACCGTGGTGGCAAACCCCAGTTCACGCCCGCGTCGCGCGACCACGGCGGCATCCTCCGCATGCGAAGCCGTTCCGATGACCGAATTAATGTTGACTTCGAACTCCGCATGCTCGGCCAGCCACCCCAGTTTCCGGTCCAGTACCTTCAGACTTTTCTTCGAGACCTGGTCGGGGTGCACATTGTCGATGCTGATCTGCAGGTGGTCGAGGCCGGCGCGGTTAAGCAGTTTGATACGCTCGGGAGTGAGCAAGTAGCCGTTGGTGATCAGGGTCGCGATACTCCCACGCCGTCTGATGTGGCGAATCATCCGGTCGAGATCGGGGTGGAGCAGAGGCTCGCCGCCGCTGATGGTGATCAAGGTCGTGCCCAACGCGGCTAGACGGTCGATGCGACCGAGCATGAGGGCGAGCGGAACCGGCTGGGAGACATCGTCATATTCGTTGCAGTAAGCGCACGCCAGGTTACATCGACGAACCGGCACGATATGGGCGGCGATGGGGTGTCGCCGCGACTTCATTGCCTTGGCAACCAGGCGGGCCTGCCGCAGTTGCAGGGAAAGCGCATTCCGCTTGCGTCGGATGGAAGTCGCCATCATGACATCAATCCCGCGGGCTCGCCGGGTGCCCGGGAGTGTTCCGTCCCGGGGAACCAGTTGCCCCGCGGATAGGTCCCGCCTGTCGCGAGTATAGCCGATCACAGCCTCATTCCAACCTGAGGGCACGCCGACCGTGCACCCCGGTACTGGGGATCAGAGGCATACCCCTAAAGTCTTCTTGCGCAGAGACCCAACTCCAGTTCGTTGGAGCCAGGACCCTTGTTCCACTGCCATGGCGGCGACAGGTCGACGCCCTCTAGGGAGTGCCGGGACTCTGACCGGGCACGGCGGGCGGTGCCGGCATCACGCGGGTGGAATCCGCCTCCGGCGCAGGTCTTTCTCCGGAGACCACGGCCAGAGTCGCTGCGGTCGTTCGAGGCCGGCCGAGTTGGAGGAGGAGGATGCGACTGTCTGAGTAGTACGGCTGGCCGTTCGTGGTCGTGGCCTTAAAAACCGGCTGGGTGGAGGAAAGATATGCGGAGTGGGCCACCAGGTGCGTGCTGGTGAGATTGTCGCCGATGAAGTCGCGTTCGGCATCAACCTGCGGGTCGATATGATGCGTCACCGAAAGTTTCTGCATCCCGATAGCGACGTCGTGAGTGGCGGCAGCCAGCCAGACCGGCGTGCCGTGATCCCGAAAGTCGGTCTTCCAGATGCGGACGTGATGGCGCTTGGAGAGGATCGAACTCGGGTCGGGCATGGCGTACGAGTAGTCCTGGGCACGACCGAAGACAAAAAAGTGCGCCATGGGCAGGCCGGTGTAGTGCGTACCTTGGCAGAACAGATGCCAGGCGACGAGGTGCTTAGAGTGGTCGACACTGGTCCATCCCGCGCGCGCGAATGCCCGCTCCAGATCAGGCTGTTGCGCCACGAACAGAAGGTTCACGATGTCCCCCTCGCGGCCATGGGCGTCGAACACGCGAGGCTGGAAGAAGCCTAACAGTTCATCTAGGCTCGGGTCCGAGGCAGCGGGGAGCTGGGCGGCTGCCAGCGAAACGTCGGCATCGAGATGGGCCGTGATCTCAGTATTCTTCAGTGCCACGGAATTGCTGCCGGGCGTGAGCAACGCCGCCGGAGCAGCGGGCAGGAAGATGATGGCAGCGGCTAGCGCTTCGGCGGTCATGCGCAGAAAGTGCGGATGACCTTTGAATTGCACTGGCGCGCGCAGCGCGGCCCGCTTGCCGGTTACCATCTCGACGCTATCGGCGCTTACCTGCAGAACGCCGGGAAGCCCTAAAGGGCGCCTCCCGTGCACCGCGGTGACGGAGCCCCAAGCCCGGGCTCCGGCTCGAATCACGGTAAAACCAGAGACACTGACGTCGCCGAGCACCATAAATTCCAGGGGATCTCCGCTTTGGGCATGCGCGGAAGAAATGGTTCGCAGCAGGCGCAGCCTCACCGGGGTGCCCGCCGGCACGATGAGGCCCACTTCGCCCCACGATGGCGCCCAGAGCAGCACTAGGAAGGCAAACAGCAGCCGCCTCCGGGTCGAACCACCGAAAACGTACGGCGGGGCAAGCCTGGCTTTCGCCAGCAACCCAGACCTTTCCCCCAGCCTTGTGAACATGGACCTCCTCGATCCAACCGTTACGCCAAGCTCAGTCGACAACAAACTGCGACAAAGGAAATACCAGGGCTGGCCTGAAGTGAAGATGAAAGCTCACGCCAGGCAGATCGGCCACCGCTGCGCCTGGAATTGCCCAATTCCGGGCGCATGGACCTAAACCACGCTGCTTCTCAACCATCCTCGGAAGACGATGATTAGTGTATATCGCAATCCGAGGCGTTGGGTCAGAAAAAACCGGTATCCGGCCTGAGTCGAGTCATGCGAAATTAGGTTACCCGCTGGGCTTTGGCTCCCGCCGTGCCCTGCCCAGGGGACGCCTGATTTTGACGCCGGGGCAGCGCCCGCACCCGGCGTCTCGAGAAGCCCACGGGTCGGAAAGGGGAGAGCTGGTACGATGGATCGGCGTGTGCGGCGGCAACACTCTTGATAGAATTTTCCAAAGTGAGCGAAAAGCCGCGTCAAATCAGGTGAAACCTGAAAGAGGGTCGCCGAGGGCGTTGTCTTTTTTTGCGAATATGCCCAGGCGTGGCGTGAGAATCTGCAATGAAAACAGCCGGGAAGCGGGTGGCTGGGAGCGTGACGTCAGTGCTGGTCTTCAGCCTGGCGAGTGTTACCCACGGTCGGGCTCAGGCGCCGGTGCCCAAAACCGCCGAAAGTGCGTTCAAGAACATTCAGGTCCTTAGAAATATTCCGGCCGATCAACTGATCCCCTCTATGCAGTTCATCAGCGCATCGCTGGGGGTGGAATGCGATTTCTGCCACGTCGAAGGTGCGTTTGAGAAAGACGACAAGAAGTCCAAGCAGACCGCACGCAAGATGATGCAGATGATGTTTGCCATTAACCAGGACACCTTCGCGGGGCATCGGCAAGTCACCTGCTACTCCTGTCATCGTGGCAGGATCGCTCCGCTGCCGACCCCAGTCATCGAGGAAGGGACTTCCCCCCCAACGGCTAAGCGGGACGAGGCGGAAGCGGATGTCGACGATACCCGAAAGCTGGCGGCGGATCCGATTCTCGACAAGTACGTCGTCGCCTTGGGGGGGGCGGCGGCGGTCCGCAAAGTGACCAGCCGAATCGAGAAAGGCATAGCAACCGTCGGGGGCCGCCAGATTCCGGTTGTGGTGTACGCCAAGGCTCCTGATAAGCGCGCATCCGTGATCAACCTGCCGAACGGGCCCTCCATCACCGCCTACGACGGTCGGGGCGGCTGGCTGAGTAATCCGGGACGCCCGGTTCGCGAAATGAACCCTTCGGAGGCCGAGGCTGCCCGACTGGACGCGGACCTGTACCTTCCGCTGCACCTCAAGGAGATCTTCGACGAACTGCGAGTGAGGCCTGCGGAAAGAATCGATGATCGCGACGTCACCCTGGTCGTGGGCGTGCGTCAGGGCCAGCCGCCGGTGAAGCTTTATTTCGATCAACCGTCCGGATTGCTGGTGCGCGTGGTGCGCTATGCGGATACACCCCTGGGCCTAAATCCGACGCAGATTGACTACGCTGACTACCGCGAGCACGATGGGGTCAAAATCCCATTCCGCTGGACAATCGCGCGGCCGGGGGGCAGCTTCAGCATCCAGGTGGAGCAGATAGAGCAAAACGTTCCGGTCGACGACAACCAGTTCGTTCCGCCCGCGCCAGCGGCGCTGCCGGAGAAATCGGCAGCGCACTAGGGGGAGAGTATGCGCACCCGGCCTCACACCGGCAAGCAGTGAGGGCCGATCGGTTCGAATGACTTGTAGGTTAAGACAAATTCCTGATGTCCTAAACTTTCCGAGCAACTGGGGTCCCCGGACGCAACCTCCAGCACCTTGTTGTAGATTTCGCGGCCGACGTCGTCGACGCTGGCCTCCAGTCTCAAGATTCTGCCGGCGTTGACATCCATGTCGTCGCGCATGCGTTCGTAGGTCTCGGGATTCGCGCAAATCTTGATCACAGGGGAAATGGCCGAACCCACCACCGAGCCGCGCCCGGTTGTGAAAAGAATCAGGTGTGAACCGCAGGCAATCAGTTCGGCAATCTCGGCGTTGTCATTGATGTTGGGGAAACCGAAACGTGGTTCTCCATCGGGCACCACATCCAGCAGGTACAAACCGCCTTTGCGGGGTAGATCGCCCGGCTTGATCAGGCCGGTGATGGGCGAGTCACCGCTCTTGCAATACGCCCCAATGGATTTTTCCTCGATGGTGGTAAGGCCACCTTCGGCGTTCCCCGGAGCGAAGCTGGCGTGTCCCATCTGCCGGTAATAATAGGCCGCTTTGTCCACCGACTGCTTGAGTTCCTGCCCGAGTTCCGGCGTCACGGCTCGGGCTGCCATGATTCCGCCGAGGCCAATCATCTCCCCGGTTTCCTCGAAGATCGCTGCCGCACCTTGGGCCACCAGCAGATCGAAGGCCCGTCCGACGGCTGGATTCGCGGAAACACCGCTGGTCGCATCGGAACCGCCGCACACTGTGCCCACCACCAGTTCCTCCACCTGCAGTGGCGCGCGGGGTACGCCCTCGATCTCTCCGAGTGCTTGCCGAACCCACTCAGCTCCGGCCGTAATGGACTTTCTCGTCCCTCCGGTCTGCTGGATGACAATGGTGTGCACCGGTCGGCCGCTGGCCGCAACGTTTTCTTCCAGCTTGTGACGGTTGAAACTCTCACAGCCTAGCGAGAGCAGTAAGGCAGCCCCCACGTTGGGGTGCGTACACAAACGGTTCATCATGCGATCGGCGTAAGCGTTGGGATAGCAACCTCCAAAGCCGATCAGATGGACGGGCTGTCCTTTAAAGGATTCAGCGATTTCCCGCGCGACGTGGTGCGCGCACTCCACAAGATAGGCAACCACCACGTAATTGCGAATGCCCTTTCGGCCGTCCGAACGAACATAGCCGGTAAGTGTGGGAAGGTTATTTGACATAGGTGCGGTCCTTGTCGAGGGTGTAGGTCTCGATATAATCACTCCTCAGGTTATGTAGATGTACGTGAGCGCCAGCGGGGATGTTTTCCTTGGCCGATCCGATGGGCACTCCGCATTTGTAAACTTTCTCTCCCTGCCGGATCAGGCGCGCCGCAACCTTGTGGCCGACCTCGATACGCTGGGTGACGACGATGTCCTGGTCGTCGACCAGGTCCCGGTCACCCGGCTCGACCTGGTTCACGACGATAAGCACATTATCGTCCTTGTGAATGCGCAGCAGCTTACGCGAGGCGCGCGGCATCAGAATTTCCCATATTGCAGATAGGCTTCGACCGGATCAACACCCGCGAGAATTGCCTTCCGCACCAGGTTTTCCCGGCGCAACACTTCCTCAGTTTCCTCCACAACTTCCGAAACCAGAGCCTGGGGGATGATCACGATGCCGTCGCGATCGGCAAGCACATAGTCCCCGGAATGGATGGTCACCTCGCCAATGCGAATCGGCTGCTCAAAGGCAGTGGCAGCCCATTTGCCGACGATGTCCACGGGCGTGAAGTAGCGGCAGAATACCGGGAAGCCGATTTTCTCGATGAAGGCTGAGTCCCGGCAACCTCCGTCCACGATATAACCCAGAACTCGCTTGGAAGCCAGAGTTTCTGCTGATAGTTCTCCCATGTGGGCCAGGGTGCGATCATTCGGCTGGCAGATCAACACCGCATGCGAGCGAGCCCGCGAAAGAAGCTCGCACCACTTCAGCAACGTCTGGTGAGCGTCCAGGGTGTCGTCGCGCCTGCCTTCCACCGTGAACACCGGACCGGCGATCTTGCAGTTCACGTCCAGCGGACGAATATAATCAGGTAGGACCTGGGCGGCGGTCGATCGCCGGGCCCGCAGCACGTCATAGACAGCCCCCGTGTAACACGCCCTCAGCCTCTCCGCTAAGGATAGCGTCTCGACCATCCCTTATCCCTTGTGCGCCGTGCTGGCGTCCCGATATTCGACGGTCTGCAAGTGCTCACAGTACAGAACCAGTTCTCCCGGCATCTTGAAGACTTCGTAGGACACGCGCACCATTCCCAACTTCGGATACTTCGGCCACTTTTCCAGATGGGTGCGAATCGTATAAATGGTATCTCCGATGAAGACCGGTTTGATGAAGCGGAGCTTGTCATAGCCGTAGCTGAAGGTGTGGACGTTGTTGTGTGCCATGAGCCCCAGTCCTAGGCTGAAGACCATGGAGCCGGCTACCAGCCGCCGTCCAAACTTGCCTTCATTCCTGGCGAACACATCGTCGGCCACGTAAGGATGCATGTCGAGCACGATGGCATTGAACAGCATGCACTCGCCCTCTGCGATGGTACGACGGATCGACCGCGCCCGCAGTCCAATCTCGAAATCCTCGTACCGCCAGTCTTCCGCATTCCAGATGGGGATGTCTTGGTGCTTGGCGGGATCGGGATTAGGATTGCTCATGCCATACTCCCTGGGCGAGTCCCTTCGCATGCGCTCCGACTGGTGGCGTAATGCTCATTGAGCCAGCGGATCAGCCGGTCATCGGTGCCTTCGCCGCGCAAGCAGCGGTTGATCTCGATGCCGGCGGCTTCGAAGAAGGGCACGAAGCCATCGAAGCGAGGCCGCACATACGCCCCCTCGAGGGTGCGCAGCGTAGCACGAAAAAAATCGTTCGACACCGCGTTGACCTGCGCATCCGTCCAGGCCGCGAGACTGGCGGGTTGGCCGCCCTCGCGGAAATAAGTGCCGCGCTGATGCTCCGGGCTGACCAGCCAACGGGCGTAGTTCACGGCTTGGTCGAGATGTGGGCTGGCGCGGCTGACCGCAACCCCGGTGCCGCCCAGCATGGTTCCGGCGCATCCCCCTGAGCCTGCCGCCGGAGCGTTGGTAAACTTCAACCCCCGTGGCCGTCCGCTACGGGAATAGTTGGAATAACCAAAGCCGTACGGGCAATAGATCGCCTCCGCCGAGGAAACCATGAAATCGTAGACCTGAATGGGATTCCATGCCAGCGAGCGGGGGTGGGCCACGGCGATCAGTTGGCGCAGAAGTCCCATCACCTCGCGCCCGACAGAAGATTCCACGAAGGGGTCTGCGTCCTCGGCAATGGCGTGTCCAAGACTCGCCGTCAGGGTGAAGAACAAGCTTATCGCATCGGTAGGACAGGCAGGGACGATGATGAATTGTCCGGACTTCCGCGCCGCATGCCCCAGCCGAATGACCGAAGCGAGCGTGCTGGGAGGTTCGGAAGATACCTTCGACAAAAGATCAGCACGGTAGGAGGCGACCGGCGTGGCCGCATCCAGAGGAAACGCCCAGAGAGCGTCGGCATACCAGTACGATCCCCAGGACGGCCCGACGGAATCCTGCGCGAAGCGTCTTTTCTCGGCCTCACTCAGGAACGCGGCCAGGTCCAGCAGTATGTCGTGTGCGGCCGCGAAGCCCACGAACGGATGATCCACGATAATCAGGTCGTAGCGATCGACGTATTGTTCGATGGGAGCCTCACCGAACTCGCGCAGGCTTCGGCGATCCCAGCGAATCTTCACTTCGGGATGCTGCCCTTCATATTCCGGCGCCCCGCCCATCAGGGGAGCATATCCGCGGGGATGGTCCCAGGTCAGTCCGCTTAACGTTACTGTCACGTTCACCTCAAGCCGTCGGGCCTACTTCCTGGACTCCTGCACACGCTTGGCGACCATCAAGATGTGCTCGCAATACATGACGACTTCGTTTTTCTGGTTGAGGACCTCGCAAGCCTCAATGACGCGTCCATATCCCGTCCGTTTGGGATCGTCCTGCTTCTCTTTTACCGTAACCCGCGTCCGAATGGTGTCCGCAATGAAGACCGGCTTGGGAAAGCGCAGCTTGTCGTACCCATAGGTGAAAGCCAGGGGATTGATCTGGCCGGCGGTGAGACCGATGCCGATGGTGAAGGTCATGGTTCCGTGTGCGATGCGTTGCCCGAAGCCCGTGGCGCGAGCGAACTCAGCGTCGACGTGATGGGGAAAGTAGTCGCCGCTGTGACCAGCGTGAATCACCAAATCGGCCTCGGTTATGGTGCGGCCCGGACTTACCCGTTGTGCTCCGATAACGTAATCCTCGAAATACTCGGTCATCTCAAGACTCTCCGCCAGACCCAAGTAAGGATTTGCGGCCGCCAATCGCTTGCGAGAGCCTTCCGGCGGCATCCGCCAGATGCTGTTTCACTAGCGGCAAGCCGACGTCCTCTCCGATCCGCGCCAGGAAGGGCACGGTGATGGCGGCGACGGCTTCTGCCTGCTGGTTTAACACCGGAAAACTGACGTTCACCACGCCGTGCACCTGGTAACTGGCGAGCTCCTCGTAGCCTCGGCGCGCGATTGCGGACAGATGTCGATCGAGACCAGGGGGAACGCGCGCCCTGGTTTTGCGCTGCCAGGCTGCCAGCGCGTGGGCGCGGTATTCGGGTCCGTGAAATGCCAGAATGACGTGACCCGAACCGGTGTTAAGTAAGTCGATGTTTGCGCCCAGGCGGACGGAAAACCCCATCTGCACCGGCGCCTCGACCCCGGCCACCACCACAATGTTGCCATTGCTGGGCATGGCCAGATGGCAGGATTGACCGGTGGCGTCGGCCACCCGCTGCATCAGGGGGCGGGCCAGAGTGAGCAAATGCTCCAGGGGTCGATGCTGATGGGCGATCTCAAACAGCTTCAGGGTCAGCTGATAACGCTCCTCCGGCCCCACCTCGCTGATGTAACCCCGCTCCTCCAGGCAAACCAGCATGCGAAACAGTTCGCCCACGCTGCGGCCGAGTCGGCGTGCGATTTCACTTCGGGTCAGGGCCTCGGAACCATGCGCCAGCAGTTCCAGTATGTCCAATCCCTTGTCCAGGGCAGGGGCAGCGTAACGGGGCCGCCTGCGCCGGGTTCGAGCCTGCATGCCCTGCGCGCCAGACATAGACGGTGACAGCGTATCACAGATTTTTTCTAATGAACGTATTATTTCATATATACAATGATAGAGAGGTCGTGACCGTGAACACCCCTGGTTCCGAAACGCAAAGACCGCTCCATGGCATCCTGGTGATTGATTTCAGCCAGTTTCTTTCCGGCTCTCTCGCGACCCTTCGCCTGTCGGACCTGGGAGCCCGGATCATCAAGGTGGAGCGACCCGGAACCGGCGATCTGGGGCGATCGCTGTACCTCAGCGACACCGATGTGCATGGCGAAAACACCCTCTTCCATGCCATCAATCGCAACAAGCAAAGTTTCGCGGCGGACCTGAAAAATCCCCAACACCTGGAGCAAGTCCGTCGCCTGGTCGCACGCGCGGATGTGCTGGTCGAGAACTTTCGCCCGGGCGTAATGGAGCGCCTGGGGCTCGGCTATGAAGCCGTATCCCGGTTCAACTCACGGCTTGTCTACGGGGAGGTAACCGGCTACGGGAACGCCCAGGCCTGGCGTGACCGTCCCGGCCAGGACCTGCTGGCGCAGGCGCGATCAGGGATCATGTGGCTCAGCGGCAGCGAAGGCGACCCGCCCACCCCCATGGCGTTGGCGATCGCGGATATGCTGGCGGGTCACAATCTGTGCGAGGGAATCCTTGCCTGCCTGATACGACGGGGAATGACCGGACGGGGCGGATACGTCGAGACCAGTCTGATAGAGGCATTGCTCGACTTCCAGTTCGAAGTCCTCACCACGTACCTGAATGACGGCCGTCGTCCGCCACGGCGCAGTGCGTTCCGCAACGCCCACGCCTACCTGGCGGCGCCCTATGGCGTATACGACACCGCCGATGGCTACTTGGCACTGGCCATGACCCATCTGCCAACTCTCGGCGCCCTGCTCGAATTACCGGTGCTCCAGGAGGTAAGGGACTCGACCGAGGGGTTTCGCCGTCGCGACGAGATTAAGCGTCTGATCGCCCAGCGCCTGAAACAACACACCACGAACGAATGGCTGCGCATCCTGAACGCCGCGGACATCTGGTGCGCGGAGGTGCTGGACTGGCCCAAACTGTTTGCCAGCGAAGCCTTCGAGCAGCTCGCCATGGTGCAGAGTCTGCGCGACGACAACCGACTCAACGTCTTTACCACTCGATGTCCCATCCGTCTGGACGGAGGCGTTCTGACCAGTGAGCGGCCGGCTCCCCGGGTCGGGCAGCACACCGAGGCCATTCGGCAGGAGTTCAATCTCGAGGCCTGAACCGAGGGCCGACTTCAGATCAGACGATACACCCGCACCGCATTGTCATGGAAAAGTCTTCGCTGAGCCGATTCGCCCGCGGCCCGCGTCATCGACTGCAAGGCCTCGACCCAACGCCGGTAGGTCGCGGAAACGGTACAGACCGGCCAATCACTGCCGAACATGACGCGATCCCATCCGAAGCAGGAAAGGACATGTTCAACGAACGGACGGAGATCGTCGAGCGTCCAGCGCGCGGAATCGGCATACGCCACCAGCCCCGAGATCTTGCAGGTCACGTTGGGAAACGCTGCCAATTCCCGGATGTCTTCCTGCCAAGGGTGGAGAACCTTTTCCTTCACTCGCGGCACTCCGCAATGATCGAGGATGAAAGTCACGTCCGGACAACGTCGAATCAGGGCGATGGCAATCGGAAGTTGTCGGTCCAGGACACAAATGTCGTAGGACAGGCCGTAGTCGGCCAGCCCGGCGATGTTCTCGACGAAGATCGGGCTTTGTCCGAGTTCATCCGGTTGAGTGTGCAACACACGGCGGATACCCTTCAGCTTGCGATGGCCGGCCAGCTTGTCCAGGTAGGCCCGGAAATCCGCCTTCTCCGGCCGGCCACACGCTACGATGCCTTCCAGTGGATTGTCCGGTTGGTCGGCGAGCTTGAGCAGGTGCTCGGTTTCCGCCAGCATGTACGGTTCGTCGACATCGGCCTCCAGGTGGACTGTCTTCACGACGCCAAGACCCCGACTGGCTTCCAGGTAATCCGCCATGCGGAACGAGCGGTTGAGCGCGGGAAAGGCATCCAGCCAGGAGTAGCGGAAAAGGTCGAGGTCCCAGAGATGTTGGTGCGTGTCTACGATGGCCATGAATGCGCTCGGCGAGAGGGCGAATCTATCGGGAATGGGAATCCTATGTCAACTGCGGGGCAGGATGCCGGCAGCTTCAGGGGTTGCACCTCCGTATTCCCGGCTTGCATTGGTAGAGGGGATTGCGATAAGCCTGGAAACCCGAGAAAGGATCGAAATGAGTCGCTTTCCGAATCTGGATTACAGACCAAAAATGCCGCGCCGAACCGACCGCGGCATCGCAATCATTGGCGCGGGCGGAATCGTCAACTACGCTCACCTGCCCGCCTACAAGAAGGCTGGCTTCAAAGTGCTCGGGATTACCGACCAGAAGCTCGAGCAAGCCCAGCGTACGGCCAAGGAGCACGGCATTCCCAAGGTCTATGCGAGCATCGCCGAGCTCTTGTCCGACCCGGAGGTCGAGATCACCGACGTCGCGGTGTATCCCTCAGCCCAGCTACAGATCGTGGAGCAAGTCACCGCAGCCGGCAAACACCTGCTCTGCCAGAAGCCTTTCGCCGACGAATTCGCCAAGGCCGTGCGCAGTGTGCAACTGGCCGAGGAGGCGAAAGTAAAGCTGGCGGTCAACCAGCAAATGCGCTGGGACGCCGGCATTCGCTGTGCCCGGTTGCTGATCGATCAGGGATGGCTGGGCGCGCCCACCTACGGCACCATTCAGGTCCACTGCAAGACCGACTGGAGTCTCTGGCCGTGGATCTACCAGGGCGAGCGCCTGGAAATCATGTTTCACAGCATTCACTACATCGATTCTCTGCGCTACCTGCTGGGAGATCCTGCTTGGGTGTTCAGCAGCGGCGGTCGCGCTCCCGGGGAGACCACGCGGGCAGAGACCAAGACCCTGACCGTATGGGAATACGATTCCGGCCTGCAGGTGCTCATCGACGCTTGTCACTCCACCTGGCAAGGCGACAGCTATGCGATTTTCCGCTTGGAAGGCACCGAAGGTCTCATCAAGGGCACCATCGGCCTGATGTACAACTACCCCACCGGGCGTCCCGACACTTTGGAGTTTATGTCCAAGCACAACCCCGATTACTGGTTCTCCGCTCGCATCGAGAGCATGTGGATACCCGACGCCTTCGTGGGCCCGATGGCTTCTCTCATGTGTGCGATCGAGGAGGGTTCCGAGCCGGAAACCAGTGGCCGCGACAACCTGCGCACCCTGCGGGTGGTTTTTGCAGAATACCGTTCCATGGCGGAAAAACGCGCGGTTCGCCCGGAGCAAATCACCGCCGAGTGAGCCCGGGACAAACCTCATCGCCGGTTGGGCAAAGAGAATTCGGGAACCACGCCTTTCAGATCGGTGGAGCAACCCGGCTCCTGGGGAGCCAGGTAGGCCCCGGCTTCAATCCGGGCGGGAAAGACGAAGTGCTCGCGCAGATGTGGAATGCACTCCAGGAACAACGCCTGGTGTGCCAGAGCGATATGATTGAACAACACCAGATGCTGATGAATCTGGCCCATATCTCCCACGTGGGGGACAACCGGCAACCCGAATTTCCTGGCCAGCAGGCTGACCGCGAGAAATTCGGAGATGCCGGCCACGCGTGAGCAATCCACTTGCACAAAGTGCACCGCCCGGGCCTGCATGAAATTCTTGAACATGATCCGGTTGGGGACGTGCTCCCCGAGCGCCACTCGGGTGGGGACGATGGCCTCGGCTAGCCTGGCGTGGGCGTGGATGTCGTCGGGATGAGTGGGTTCCTCGACGAAAAACGGTGACATGCCCTGGAACGCGCGGCACATCTCGAGCGCCCGCGGCAGAGTCCACTGCTGATTGGCATCCAGCATGATCAGCGCGTTCGGAGCCAGGTCACGCAACATGAAGGCCCGGCGCACATCCCGCTCGCCGTCGGGCGAGCCAACTTTCAGCTTGAAGGCGCGAAAACCACGGTCCAGGGCCTGTTGGGCGAGTTGTTTGACCCGACCGTCTTCGTACTGAAACCAGCCCACCGAGGTGTCGTAACCCGGGTACCCGGTGCGCAATATGGGTTCCCGGTCGGGGCGAGTTCCCCTCTGCTCCGCGAGTAGCCCTTCGACTTCGTCCGGGGTGATCACGTCATCGAGATAACTCAGGTCAACCAAGTTGACCAGTTGCTGGGGCGTAAGATCAAGCAGGAGGCGCCAGAGCGGCACTCCCCGCGCCTTCGCCCACAGGTCGAAGCAGGCGTTGGTGATCGAGGCGAGGGCAAGATGAATCACCCCCTTGTGCGGCCCCAGCCAGCGCAAGCGGGGGTGCTGTGCCAATTGCCGGCTGGTGGTTGCAAAGTTGGCCATCAACTCTTCGATGTCCTGGCCCACCAGGCTTTCGCCCAGCATTTCGATGGCCGCACAGACAAGTTCATTGCCCTGGCCCAGAGTCAGCACTAGGCCCGAGCCAAAGATCTTTCCCTCACCCGCGAGAAGCGTCGTGGCGAATGCATATTCCGACCCGGAGTGAACAGAATCGCTACCCTCGCCTCGAGCAAGAGGGAAACGCACGTCCCGAGCCTGGAGGGAAGCAATTCGATATGCGTGCATCACGCCAGTCCTGTTTCCTTGCTCTGGAAACGCCCAGTGCTCATCGAATATAGTGAGTCGGCGCCTCGGTCACAACGGTTTATTGAACCAGGCTGTTCGCAGCTCTCAGCTCAACCTTGGGAGGCCCCAGGCATGACACGCTACGGTTCTGTCATCAGAGTGAAGCGGGCGGTGATTGAAGAATACAAACGCTACCACCGAGCCGTGTGGCCGGAAGTCCTGAGCATGATCCGCCAGTGCAACATCCATAATTATTCGATCTTTCTCAAGGATGATTGGTTATTCGGATATTTCGAATATCACGGTAGCAACTTTGCTCTAGACATGGCAAAGATGGCGGCTGACCCGAAGACGCAGGAGTGGTGGGCAATCATGATGCCCATGCAACAGCCGCTTGAAACCCGTGCCGAGGGCGAATGGTGGGCCAATATGGAGGAAGTCTTCCACACCGACTAGCACTCATTCGGAAGGGCCGGCCATCTCTCTCGCGAGGATGTCAACAGCCATGGCCGTTTGGGGGATTTGCCCTAGCGGATGCGGGGATCCTAAAGCCCGAAACGGAGTGGCTCACTTCACTCCTTCCATCAGATAGAGATCGGACAGAACTCGGTGATAGCCATACAAACACGACTCTGCATCCGGCGTAATCACGATCGGACCGAGGCGACTTACTCCCGCCGAATCGGAGGGAATGAGCTCTTTCCACAAAGACCTGTGCCCGGTTGCCAAATCCAAGCGATAGACTTTGGCCGGCAGGTCTCCCGGCTTGAAGAGATACATTGCCTTTCCGTCTGCACTCTGTTCAATGGGTTGCTCTCCGGACTCAAAGCCCCGAACCGGCTGAGGCTCCCCGCCAGCAACCGGGTAGGCGTAGGCTTTTTCATCTGGCCCGATGCCGACCACCTGCTGACCGTCCGGAGAAAGCACCAGGACCAGGGGGTCGATGCCCTCCGGTGAAATGGGCACGGGCTTTGCGTCGGGCGAATCCTGGCGGTAGATGCGGGCAGCGTGCTCCGGTTCCTTGCCGGAGAAAAGGTAACGGCGGCCGTCAGGAAGCCACTTCGCCCGGCTGTGGTTGATGGCATCGTGAGTCAGAGGCTTGACTTCGCCTGGGCCGGTGGGCAGAAGAACCAGCTGGGCTGGGGCGGTTGGCACACTGGCAATCACCCATTTGCCGTCGGGAGAGAGGCTGAGCGCCATGCCATCACCTAAACGGACGGCCGCCATCTCGCCAATTTTCCTTTGATAAACCGAATAGTTTGTCCCTCCGCCCTCGCCCGCCTCAGTGAAGAGCAAGACCTTGCCGTCGGCTGAGAGGTCGGACGGGTAGGAGTAGTCGAGCCACGAGAGATCACGTTCCTTGCTATCGCCGGCCATCAGGCCAATGAGTTCTCGTCGCCAGGCATCCTTCGCGAGCAGGACGCGCCCGTCCTTCCAGATATCCTGGAGCAACAGAGTGCCGGGAACGGTGGCTATCGAGCGCTCTCGACCACCGAGTGTGACGGCGAAAATGGCACGTTTCAGACCGAGGTCGGCAGCGGTGAACCAAACTTCTCGTCCATCCGGCGACCATGCCAGTCCCTGTGCCGTTTGGAAGCCGCTGGCCAAAGTCTTCACGCTTCCGCTGAGGTCCACAATCTTAACCGAGCCTCCGTCATCCCCGGGCAACGGATGGTCGAGAAAGGCGACCAGGTCGCCTTTTCTGGAAACCCGGGGATGGCTGATCCAACCCGAGGTCTGGTAGAGCACTTTGCCAATGGGAAACTCGAGCTGGTTGCGACCGCCGACATCGCGCACGATCGCCAGGCTATTTCCGTCGGGAGACCAATCGGCCCACTGCACGTCTTCCAGCACGGGACGGGGAGCGCCGCCGTTCAATGGCACTCTGGCCAGCGTACCGACTTGCGCATAGGGGCCGGAGGGACGGCTGTTCACCGATACAGCCATTTCTCCCGAAGAAGACATCGCCAACAGGGCGGCACCTTCTAAGCTGAGAGAGCGAGATTGTGGACTCTCCGGGCTCGTCATGAACAGATCGATGGGCGATCCTTCCCAGGAAGCTCCGTAAACGACGGATTGTCCATTGGGAGTGAAAAATGCAGAGCGGATGGTGCCGCGGCGGAAGGTAAGCTGGTGATAAGAAGGCTGCGAGACCGGAACCCAAGCGCCCCGGAGAAACCAGCCTGCAGCCACACCCAGAATGAGAGCGGCGCAGACCAGCAGGGCCAGGGAGAGGATGGAAGGCGAGCGTCGGTTGGCGGTTTCGGGTGCGACCGCTGTAGCCTTTGAGGTCTCGGACACCGGAACTTGCGCGGCCGCACTCCGCTGTGAGTCCAGATCGCGTTTTAGCCGCTTCAATTCGGCCCGGATTTCAGAAGCTGTCTGATAGCGCAGCTCGCGATCCTTCTCCAGCGCACGCGCAATGATCCGATTGAGGTCCGCGGGTAAGCTGGAATTGAGCTCAAACGGCGGCGTGGGGACGCGATTGAGGATTGCCTCGAAGATGATGGCGGAAGTGCTACCCCCAAAAGCCACTTTGCCGGTGGACATTTCGTAGAGGACGGCGCCGAAGGAAAACAGATCCGTGCGGGCGTCGAGTTCTTCTCCACGCGCCTGCTCTGGCGACATGTAGGCAACCGTGCCCACCGTCGCACCAGGACTGGTGAGTTGTTCTTCTCGGAAGTCGCCGACGGTGGAACCGCTCATCGAGAGGGCGACGTTGTGGCTTGCGGCCAGCTTGGCTAGCCCGAAGTCGAGAATCTTCGCCTGCCCACGGCTGGTAACAAAGATGTTGGCCGGCTTGATATCGCGATGCACAATGCCCCGGCTATGAGCGGCGTCCAGGGCATCAGCAATCTGGATGCTGAGTTCTAACAATTCTTCGGTCTTAAGCGGCCGGTTTTCAACCCGGTGCTTGAGGGTTACACCATCCAGATACTCCATGGCGATGAAGGCTTCGCTGCCCTGCTCACCGATGTCATAGATGGTGCAAATATGAGGGTGATTCAGAGCCGAGGCGGCCTGCGCCTCGCGGCGGAAGCGGGCCAACGCTTGGGGATCTTTGGCGACCTCATCGGGCAGGAATTTGAGAGCAACGAAACGATGCAGCCGCGTGTCCTCGGCCTTGTACACCACCCCCATCCCACCGCCACCAAGTTTCTCGAGTATTCGATAGTGCGAGATGGTTTGGCCGATCACTGGCGCGCATCTTACGTGAGCTCAAATGCGCAAGTCAATGAGCGCAGAATGCCAGGAGGCACTCCAGACAGACTCGCCACTCGATGGGTGAATGGTCAGCGAGTCGGTGAGCGGACAAGGAGAACAGCGACTCCGTCCTGGGCTCGAGTCTTGCCGGGACATCGCGAGGGGCGCAGACAAGAGTGCAGTGAACCCGGGCATCGAGGGCAGAGGAGGGCAGCGTCCGACAACATTCTCTTGCTTTCTCTGCTTGGGTTCCATTAGCATCCACCACCTTTGAAGGTCTGCCTTCCGTGTCCGAAGCTTTGCAGCCACGGTTTGTGAGAGCACGTGCATGAAGCTCATTCGCTTTGGCGATCCCGGCCAGGAACGGCCGGGCGTCCTCCTGGACAGCGAGGTACGACTCGATGTGTCGTCTTTCGCCATGGATTACGACGAAGCCTTCCTGGAAAAAGGCGGTCTCCGCCTGCTGGAACTATGGTTGCACGCCCATGCCGGTTCGCTTCCGCACGTGCCCGCCTCGGTTCGCCTGGGTCCGCCCATCTGCCGTCCCAGTAAGATCGTATGCATCGGGCTCAATTTTCGCGATCATGCGAGAGAGAGTGGCATGCAGCTCCCTTCCGAGCCCGTCATCTTCTTCAAATCCACCACCTCCTTGGTGGGGCCCAATGATGACGTGGTTATCCCAAAAAACGGCGAAAAGCTTGACTGGGAAGTGGAGCTCGCGCTGGTCATGGGAAAGCGAGCTGCCTACCTCGAGAAGGAGAGGGCTCTGGAGTTTGTCGCCGGTTACGTGCTCCACAACGACTACTCCGAGCGCAGTTTTCAGCTGGAGCGGGGAGGGCAATGGGTCAAAGGCAAGAGCGCCGATAGCTTTGCCCCGTTGGGACCGTTTTTGGCCACCGCGGAGGAGATCCCGGACCTGCGGCAACTGACCATGTGGCTGACGGTGAATGGGGAGTACCGCCAGAAAAGCTCGACCGCGCAAATGATCTTTGACGTTCCCACGCTGGTCAGCTACGTCAGCCAGTTCATGACATTGCTGCCGGGCGACGTCATCAGCACGGGTACACCCGCCGGGGTCGGCCTGGGCATGAAGCCCCCCCTGTACTTGAAGGCAGGGGACATCGTGGAGCTGGGTATTGATCGACTGGGGCAGGCGCGACAACGGATAGTGGCTTGGCGGCCCTGACCAACCTTGTAGGCTGTGCTCTCGCTGCCCGACACGCAGTCTCCCCAAGTTCTTGCCCCTCACCCCGGTGTGTAAAAATCAGGGAATGGCGATGTCACCCCATGGGGTGCTCCTGGCGTCTTGCGGCCTCTCGATCGCTGCGGTTCTCACCATCGCCACCCAGTCGCTGCCGGGGCAGAAAGCCTCCGCCATTCAACCGGGTATCGTCCGCTTAGAAGACATCGCCAGGCAAGCCGGCCTCAACGCGTTGAACGTGTACGGCGGCGACCATCACAAGGAATTCATCATTGAGACGACCGGAAATGGCGCGGTGATTTTTGACTACGACAACGACGGCTGGCCGGACGTGTTCTTGCCCAACGGTTCCACGGTGGAGGGCTTTCCCCAAGGCAATGCGCCTAGCGCTCACCTTTACCACAACAACCGCGATGGCACGTTCTCTGACGTCACAGCGGCATCCGCCCTCAGGCAGGCCGGTTGGGGACAGGGGGGATGTGTCGGAGACTACGACAACGACGGCTATCCCGACTTGCTGGTGACCTATTGGGGTCAGAACGTCCTGTATCACAACAACGGCAATGGTACGTTCACCGACGTGACCGGGAAGGCCGGTCTTCGCACGGCGGGAGAGGAGTGGAGCACGGGGTGCAGTTTCCTGGATTACGATCGCGACGGGAAAGCCGACCTTTTCGTGGTGCGCTACGTCGACTTCAGCTACGACTCGGTTCCAAGACCGGGACAGGGACAGTTTTGTCAGTGGAAGGGCATCAACGTCATGTGCGGCCCTCGAGGACTGAAAGCCGCGCGCAACGCTCTGTATCACAACAACGGCGACGGCACATTCACCGACGTGTCCGAAAAATCTGGCATCGCGAGCGCCAGCCCCTGTTACGGCCTGACCTCGCTCACCGCGGATTTTGACGAGGACGGATGGCCCGATGTCTACGTGGCCTGCGACTCCACGGCGAATCTTCTCTTTCACAACCAGGGAAACGGAACGTTCGCGGAAATCGCCAAAACCGCCGGTCTCGCCTACAACGAAGACGGCAGCGTGCAAGCGGGAATGGGACTGGCGGCTGGTGATTACCGGCACAGTGGCCACCAGGACATCGTGAAAACCAATTTCAGCGACGACACTCCGACCCTGTACGCCAACCGAGGTAATAATTCGTTCGATGACGTCACCTTTTCGGCCGGGCTAGGCAAAGTCAAGCAGTGGTTGGGTTGGGGAGTGCAGTTCTTGGATTTCGACAATGGCGGTTGGCCCGGCATCCTCATGGCGAACGGGCATGTCTATCCCGAGGTGGACGGCAAAGGCCTGGGTACCAGCTATCGGGAGCCCAAGGTCGCGTACTACAACCTGCGGAATGGAACGTTTGCCAACATTACCGCGGACTCGGGTTCAGCGCTCAACCAGCTTCATTCGGGGCGGGGGATGGCGCTCGGCGATCTGTTTAATGACGGTCACGAGGAGGTGCTGGTGAACAACATGAACGAACCGCCGTCCCTCTACTACAACACCGCGCCTGTCGGAAACTTCATTTCACTGCAACTGGTAGGAACCAAGTCGAATCGCGCCGCCCTGGGCGCGGTGGTGACTCTGCTCCAGGGGACTGATCGCCAGGCCAAGGAGGTACGGAGCGGGGGCGGCTTCATTTCGCAGAATGACTTGCGGGTCCATTTCGGACTGGGGGATCGGACCAAAGCGGAAAAAATCGTCATTCGCTGGCCGAGCGGGTTGGTGGAGACCCTGGCCGACTTGCCAGCCAATAGGTATTACACCGTTCGAGAGGGCAAGGGAATCGACCCAACCCGAACTGCCGAACCCGGAAAACTGCGGATCCCAGCCCGGAATCCGTGATCGGCAACCATCAAGCGGTATTGCCTGCCGCGATCACGGCGATCGCCACCAGCAAGACTGCGACTCCGGCCCAGGCATACACGTACGTTCGACGACTGGACCCCTTCCATTCTCCAGCTACGGCTCCCCAGAAGAGGCCGGCGATAATGTCCAGGGTCATGAATACTGGCCAGCCGATAATACCGCCCAGGCTGCCCAACGAAGCCGCCCCCATGCCGTACACCACGACGCCCCCGAACCACAACAATCCCGTCATGGCTCCCCAGGCCCAGTAGAACGCACGCCCCTGGGCGTATAAGTGCCAGGAGCGGCGTTTCGCGAACAGGTACGAACAGTACAGAAGATTGGGGACAAATCCGGCAGTCACGGTCAGCGACCATATGGGGTTTGCGGCCATGGCGGAACTTGCACCACCGGCCAAGCTGTGCAGCCGCAGTTCATCGCCGAACAGGAAGCTGAAATTGATCATCGAGGAAAAAATTCCTGACAGGACGCAAAGGATAAGCCCCAAAGTAAAGCCCGATTCCGCGGACGGGTGCGAAGCGTCCAGGTCGCGCTCCCGACGTCGGCCGGCGATCGAAAGCAAGATCAGGCCGACGGTCATTACCCCCGTCCCGGCAACCAGGGCCAGGCCCCGCTTCGCCGTGAGTTGTTCCGGATGGAGCACGGCAAGCGGCAGAAGCGAACCAAAGGATGCGGTTATTCCCAGAATGAGGGCAAACCCCAGCGCCATGCCCACCCGGCTGATGCCAAGTCCAAAAAGAGTTGCTCCCGTACCCCAAGCCAGTCCGAACAGGACCACTTTCACCAGCACGGAAGCCGAGCTTTCCAAGTAAACGGCCGGAAGGTGGGGCACGGTCGCGAAGGCCATCAGCCAGGGGAACAGGAGCAGGCCGGAGACGGCAAACAGCAACCATCGGTTTTCCCATTCCCAATTCCGCATGGGTCTCATGGGCGCGGCGAAACTCCCATTTAGGAGGCCTGCGACCGCGACGATCAGAATGCCTAGGCCGAGCGTCCCGCCCATGTGCTCTCCCCCCGAGTAGTCTGGAGCCGTGCGGCTGCAGGCTCTGACTCCAGCAGGCGGCTGACAATGAGGCATGGCGGCCTGGCCCGTCAAGTGAAATCACACAACCGGTGTGCTTCATTGACGGTCGCCTCCGCCCACCGCTATATTCGCTGGTCTTGCTGGTGAACCGGATGGCGAGAGAGCGGCCTTGATCATTTCGCAGATTGAAATCCGGGTGTGCCGGAACGCTGACCGCGGGATACCGGATACGGAAATGCGAGTGGGTGGAAACTCCACCTTCGATTTCCTCGTCATCACCATGAAAACGGACGAAGGCATCGAGGGGCACTCCATGGGCTTTGCCGGACGTGGCGCCGAAATGGCGGGCACGATTGCGGCCACGGCGCTGAAACCGTTCTTCCTCGGGCGGGATCCTTTGTTTCGCGAAAAGCACTGGCAGGAATTCCGGACCTACGACCGCTGGTGGCATCACGTGCCGATCTATTCCTATGGGCCTTTTGACATTTGCCTGTACGATATCGCGGCCAAGGCCGCCGGCCTTCCCCTGTACCGACTGCTCGGGGCTTTTCGTGACAAGGTTCCGGTCTATGCCAGTTCGTTCGTGTTGCCTGCGGTCGAGGACTATGCCCGGCAGGCGCTGGAAGTGAAGCAACGTGGCTGGCATGCCTACAAACTGCATCCGCCGGGCAAGCCGGAATTCGACCTGGCGGCGTATCGCGCTTGCCGGGATGCGGTTGGCGAGGACTTCAGGCTGATGGCAGACCCGGTAGCGGCCTACAGCTATGAGGAAGCCTTGCGGGTGGGACGGGAACTGGAGCGCTTGCACTTCACCTGGTTTGAAGAACCGGTGTTCGACGTCGATTTCAGTTCCTTGCGTAAGCTACGGGCGAAGCTCGACATTCCAATCTGCGGTACGGAGGTTTTGACCGGTTCGCACTATTCGACCGCACAGTGCATTGCGGCCGGAGTCGTCGACATCGTTCGCACCGACGTTTCCTGGAAAGGAGGCGTGACTGCGGTGATGAAAACCGCCCACCTGGCGGAGTCATTTGGGGTTCGTTGCGAATTGCACACCACCATCTACCATCCCCTTGAAATCGTAAACTTGCATTGTTGCGCCGCCATCGCCAACTGCGGATTCTTCGAGGTTCTCTATCCTTTCTCCGCTCTGCAATTCGGCATGAAGAACCAGATCACGATGGATGACGCAGGATACGCCTACCCTCCCAGTGCTCCCGGTATCGGGGTAGAGTGGGACTGGGATTTTATCGACCAGTGCACCACCAAGATTCTTTGAGCCGTTGCTCCCGAGGCCGGTTTTGGGCTACAGTGCGCTCGAATGTTCAGGCGGCTTTTGCTGATCGGTCTCTTGTGGTGTCCGCCTGTTCCCCTCCCGGGTCAGGACATCGACGCCAATCTCTCCATCGAGAACCGCAGTCCTTCGACCGTGGCTGACCAGATCGCCGACCCTCGAGAACGCCAGGCGTTCGTCGCCCTGTTCCAACTGGCGCCGCCCTCCCAGATGCTGGAGCGCGCCACGGCTTTTCTCGAGCGTTTTCCGCAGTCGGCGTTTCTCGCTCAAGCCTATGACGTGGCCGCGCGCGCCCATTTCGATCTGGGTAACTATGGCGCCGGACTGGAGTCTGCGGAGAAATCCCTGGTCCTGTTGCCGGAGAATCCTGTTTTGCTGGTTTCGGTCGCGGACGTTGAGGCGCGAGAACATCGCAACCAGACGGCGATTTCCCATGCCCAGGATGCGCTTTGGGATCTGGATCGCTTCACGGCCCCGGGCTCCGTGGATCGGCAAAACTGGCCTGAGGTCAAGCGCGGTTTCAAGGCCAGGGCGCATTTCGCTCTGGGACGGGCCATGCTCAATCAGGCGCTCGAACTCGCCTCCGGAGAGGCCCGGACGGGTTTGCTCAACCGCTCGAAGGCATCCCTGATCGAGGCGCGACAACTCAACCCTGCCGACGTGGAGGTCACCTACCTCCTCGGCTTGGCCTACCTGGCTGCGCTGGAACCGCGGGCTGCCGCCGATGCTTTCGCCGTGGTCTACGAGGGTCATGGGGATTTTGCTTCTCAAGCCGAGCAAAACCTGCGCGCGATTTACCGGGCACTGAAGTTCGATCCATCGCTTACCTTCGATGGTTTTGCGCAACAATCCGCCGAACGCGGCCGGTCTGGCCCACGGGCTCAGCCCGGGGGATCCCCGGCGGCGATGCGCGCCCAGGCGCTTCCGGGCTACGCTGGCTCGTCCTCGTGCCGGGGTTGCCACGCCGACATATACCGGCAGTGGGCACAGACAGGAATGTCCCGAATGCTCCGCCCCTACGCTCCAGCCAACGTCATTGGCGACTTTCAGAGCAACAACAAGTTTTTTCTCGGTGACGAAGCCCAATACCGCGATGGAAAGCTGGAGGTAAAGGCTGGTCCCACGCAGACCTTGTTTGCCCGCATGGTGCTCCACCACAATCGCCACTACTTCGAGATCCACCAGTCCGACGGCAAGTGGCACACCTATCCCGTCGACTACACCATCGGCTCTAAGTTTCAGCAAGCCTACGCCACCACGCTCGCCAACGGGGAGATCCATGTGTTTCCCATTCAGTACAGTGCCTTGCAGAAGCGGTGGATCAACTACTGGAAGATCATTGATGCAGCCGGAAGCGAACGAGCCGATCTTCGCTCCTGGCAGAGACTAGACGCTGCCACCAGCTACCAGGCGATTTGTGCCGTTTGCCACACCAGTGAGCTGAGCACCCTGGCGGGAGGCGGCTTTACGCCCGAGGGCGTGAGCTTCCGCGAGCCGGGGATCGGCTGTGAGATGTGTCATGGCCCCTCCGAGACCCATGTGATGGAAATGGCGATGGGGGAGCGGAACCCGAAGCAGGCCACCGAGCCACCGGTAAATTTCTATGCCCTGGGAAACCGTGATTTCGTGCTCATTTGTGCCCAGTGCCATATGCAGTCCGCGATCCGCACACCAGGCCCGCGGGGCGAATTGAACTACCGCACTGTCGGCTGGTTCGTTCCCACCAATCCCAGCATTCCATTCGGCGAATTTTCCCGCAAAGGCTTCTACAAGGATGGACGCTTTCGTCAGACCACTTTCATGGTGGAAGCTTTAGAGCGCTCGAAGTGCTTCCGGCTCGGCGAGGTAAGCTGCGGCAACTGCCACGATCCCCACGCACACGACGCCGCCAGCAATCTGACGTCGCTCAAATTCCGCGATCGGCCGAACCTGATGTGTACGGGGTGCCATAACCGTTGGGGCGATGCCGGGAGCCTGGTGACCCACACGCATCATGCCGCGGAGTCCGAAGGCAGCCGCTGTGTCTCCTGTCACATGCCCCGTATCATGGAGTCGGTGCTGTTCCGCGCCCGCTCCCATCAAATTGACGACATTCCCGATGCCGCGATGACCCAGCGTTTCGGACAGCAGGAGAGCCCCAATGCCTGCCTGCTCTGTCACGCCGACAAGAGCTTGCCGTGGCTTCAAGACCAGTTGCAGACGTGGAGGTCGGGCGACCACAATGCGGCCGGCACGCGCTAGACACCACGACCCAAGGCTGCGGCATGTCCTCGGAACCGCAATTCTCGCCATCCCGCTCAGCCTGCTGGCAGTAGCGCAAACCATCCCCCACCCGGCGGGAAAGCCATCTACCTATGTTGGCTCTCAGGCTTGTGCCAAGTGCCATGCCAGCATCTACCAGTCGTACGCACGCACCGATATGGGCCGCTCGATGGCGGAGATCACCCCTTCCCTTCCGCTGCTCGAAAAGTGGGCGGCGCCGGTGAGCCTCTTCGATCCTCGCCTGGATCGCCACTTCGAGGTCTATGTCAGGGATGGAGCACTCTACCAGGCAGAATTCCAAACGGCCGCGGGCGGCGAAGAAGTCTTTCGTGACGTGCACAGAATCGACTGGATCATAGGCAGCGGCGCCAACGGCCTGGGCGGGATCGTCAAACGCGGCGATTACCTGTTTGAAGCGCCTCTGTCCTTTTATGCAAGAAAACAGACCTGGGGCCTCTCCCCGGGCTATGAATTTTATGACTACGGTTTCAACCGTCCGATCCTGCCGGCATGCATTGCCTGCCACAGCGGACAGCCAAGCCCCGTGCTGGGAGGCAATGGAAGGTTTCTCGAACCACCGTTCACTGAATTGGCCATCGGCTGCGAAAATTGTCACGGACCAGGCGAACAACATGTGTTGGAAATGCAGCTATCCTCCTCAGCCGAGACGGCCAGCAGTTCGATCGTGAACCCAGCGAAGCTCTCGCCCTGGCTGGCCAACAACATCTGCATGTCCTGCCATCAGATCGGGGATGCCCGTGTCTTGCGCCCCGGGAAGAGCGATCGCGACTTTCACCCTGGTGACCCGCTCGAGCAGACCCTCAGCGTGTTCATGGTTCCTTTCAGCCGGGAATCGGCCCCCAAGGACGACCTCCTGGAACACTACCTTTCGATGCGACTCAGCAAGTGTTACCGCAGCAGTCGAGGACAGCTCTCCTGCATCAGCTGTCACGATCCCCACGTGCAGCCCACGTCCCCGGAGGCGCCCTCCTATTTTCGCCATAAGTGCCTGGCGTGCCACACCGAGAAGAGTTGCGCGGTGCCGCAGCCGTTACGGCAGCGTGAAGATCCGCCCGACGACTGCGCCGGCTGCCATATGCCGAAACGAAGCGTTACGGTCATTTCCCATACCGTTTTGACGAATCATCGCATCGTGGCCACTGCCGAGGAACCGTTCCCCGACGAAGCATTCCACATGACGTCTCCCCTGCTTCCGGACCTGGTTCAGTTGAACCGAGATCCGGGAACCACCGCAACCCCATCGCCACTCACTTTGCTGGAGGCATATGCACAGGTACTGGGGGCACATCCAGAGTATCGGGAACGCTACTGGGCTCTGGCGCGCCAACTGGAAGCCACGCAGCGGGACAACGTCTTCGTTCTGGAAGCCCTGGCCGACTGGTCGCTGCAGAAGAAAAACAGCGAGGGTGCCTCCGCAGCCATCGAGTACTTGAGCGCGGCGGTTGAAAAGGGATCCTCGACTCCGGCCGACTTCGCACAACTGGCAACGCTGTTCATCGCCTCCCGCCGCCCTCCCCAAGCGATCGGCGTCTTGCAGAAAGGGATTGCCCTGGTGCCATACGATCCCGAACTCTACCAACTCATGGCCAAGGCTTATCGAGAATCGGACAAGGTGCAAACGGCCTGCGAGATTCTGGATCGTGCAGTTCAGAAGTTCCCGCAACACCCGGGGCTGCGCCAGATGCGTAAAGACTGCACTCCCGCGGCCGGTGCCAAGGGGAAGTGAATCAAATTCGCAGGCCGTCGGAAGCTAGCCACGAGCCGGTGTGGTAGTGCGGGGCCCGATTTGCTTGGCCGGCGAGAATCCTATGGCAGCCGAGATCGCGTCGGCTGCTGAGGTTACGGCTTCGGCAAGCACGGCCACCTGATTCGGACTGATGCGAGTGGTGGGACCCGACACGCTCACGGCCGCCACCGGTTCGCCACTGGCTTCGCGCACCGGAGCGCTGACGCAGCGCGCTCCAGCGACCGCTTCTTCGTCGTCCACGGCGTAGCCCTGGCGGGCGACCTTCTCCAGTTCCTGGCGGAACTGCACCAGGTTCATGATCGTCTTCGGAGTAGAAGCCTGAAACGTGATGCTGCCGAGGACATTTTTCCGTTGCTCGTCAGGAAGAAACGCAGTCAGCGCCTTGCCCAAGGCGGTGGCATGCAAGGACCGGCGCGTGCCCACCCGCGACGCCAGACGAAACTCGTGCGGACTTTCAATCACATCTACGTACAACACCGTCCCTTGATCGAGCACGGCCATGTTCACTGTCTCCCTGGTTGCTCGCCATAAATCCCACAGGATTGGTCGCGCCACCGCTTGCAGGGTTGCTCGATGATTGATGTGGGTGGTCATCTGCCAGAAGCGGGGGCCCAAGAGATAGGAGCCGTCCTCCATGCACATCAGGTAACCCTCACGCTTCAGGTGCTTCAAAAACCGGTGAGCGGTGCTCTTGTGGATGCCCGTAAGATCAGAGATCGCTTTCAGGCCCAGTCCTTGGGGAGCGCTCTGGATGGCCTCCAAGACTCGTAACACTTTCGAAATGACTCCCACCGGCGCAGCGGCTGACGTCCTTCTTTTGACCATTGAGATACCCTGATGGTTTTGCAACCTGATTCCCGGTCCCGAAAACATTCACGCCGAGACAGCGGCGGCGACCCGAGGTGGGACAGCGTTGCACCATGTGAGATGAGCCGGGCGCGGACCGCTCACTTGGCCGTGCATTGTACCATTGACTGAAACTGGATTCAAACATATGAAATTTTTTAATTGACAAGATTGAGTAGGGAGTGGTACCTAAGCATCCCGAGGGGTTTGTCCGTTGGCGGGCAGGGGCGTGGGGCCCGAGCCCGCAGTCCAGCTTTCTATATCGATCCATCCATAGTGTTAGAGAACGCGGTGGGCTTAGGGCGGATGCGTTCCTGCTGCCGAGGAGGGCTGACGATGAGTTGCGGAATTTCCTCTAGGACTTTGAAGTTTTCGCTGCCGGCAGTGACCATCCTTGTGGTCGCAATGGGTCTGGTCTTCCCCGGGCGAGCGCGGGCGCAGGCAACCGCGACGGTAAATGGAACCGTGCGCGATATCAGCGGTGCTGTAATTGCCGATGCCGAGGTAACCCTTCACAGCAAGGCAACCAGCCTGGACCGCACTACCACCAGCAACAGCGTAGGCGCCTATGTCATCCCGCAAGTACAGCCAGGCGACTATGACCTCAAAGTCAGTAAGACCGGTTTTCGCACGCAAGTTCAGACCAACATTAGCCTGGCAGTAAATCAGACTGCCACGTTCGATACAACCATGACTCCGGGTTCGGCGCAGGAGACCGTTCAGGTGCAGGCGAACGCTGCCACCCTGGAGACCACCACTTCGGAGCTCGGGGAAGTCATCGTGCAGGACCAAGTGAACGACTTGCCCCTGAACGGCCGGAACTTCACCCAACTGCTGAACCTTACCCCGGGTGTCAGCACGGTGAATGTGTCGCAGAATTCCGCCACCAGCGGTGGGGTCTGGTCGAATCCCATCGGCACTTTCTCTTATCCGGCAGTCAACGGCCAGACCAACCGGAGCAACCTGTTCCTGCTCGATGGGGTGAACGATCAAGGCTCCTTCGGCAGTACCTACGGCGTGGCCCCGATCGTGGACGATATTACAGAATTCAAAGTCCAGTCTCACAATGACGACGCGTCCTTTGGCGGCGTGATGGGCGGAGTCATTAACGTGGCGACGAAGTCAGGGACGACCCAGTACCGCGGCGCGGCATGGGAATTTCTCCGCAACACGGCGTTCGATGCTCGCAACCCGTTTCTCACGAAGGTCACGCCCTTCGAGCAGAACCAGTTCGGTGCGGCATTCGGTGGTCCGGTTTGGATACCAAAGCACAGCGGCGAGCCGAAGACCTTTTTCTACCTCAGCTATGAGGGGTTCCGGAACCATACCGCCTCGGCCAACTTCTACAACACGCCCACGACGCAGCAATTGACTGGCGATCTTACTGGCATTGCTGGACAGATCTATAACCCCTTCAGCGTCGTTGCCAACGCCGCTTCTCCTAGTGGATTCAGCAATCAGCCTTTCATGTGCGACGCTTCCGGCAATCCTTTGACGCCGGTCAACAACATTCAGCCCGCAGGCATACCCTGCAACAAGATGCCGAGCACCATGATCGACCCGAACATGCTGAAGTACGCCCAGACGGTGTATCCGGCCCCTAACCTCACGGGCAACCCTAATTTCAACGGGTTGGACCAGTCCCCGGTGATTACTCGCCAGGATGAATGGAACGTGCGGCTGGATCATCGCTTCGGCGACCATGACAGCATTTGGGCTCGATACACGGGCTTTTACCAGCCGGTCAGCGGCTCTGGCGGCTTCGTTGGCTTTGTCCATGACCAGACCACGCGTGGTTACAACGTCGGGGTCAACTACATCCACACCTTCAACAGCAGTACCCTGATGGCAGCGCACTTCGCGCGCACAGATATCAGCATCGATCAGGGATCGAATTACACCACGGCTCCTCCCAGTTTCGGAACCGAGGTCTTTGCTCCCAACTTCGCCGGCAACTTTATTGGTGGAATTTCCATGATTCCCGAGGTGGTGGTTCAGTCCTACATTGGGAACCCGAATCCCAGTGCACACGGCGCTGCCCAGGTCGACGACACCCGGGTGTCGAACATTTGGGAGTACGGGGGAGATTTCACCAAGAGCTTTCGCCATCACACGCTGAAGGCGGGCGCCAATTTCGCATCCAACAACTCGAACGCCCTTTACCTAAACTCCAATGTAATATTCGCTGCCGGAAACACAGCGAACGCAGTGGACCTGACCGGCGGAAATTCGCTCGCGTCCTTCCTGCTGGGCGTGCCGGTTTCGGCCGCGCGCCGGAACGTTGTTGAAACTGAACACGGTGGCTGGGTGGACGGGTTCTACGTGATGGACCAATGGAAGGCAACCAGCAAGCTCAGCGTGAATGTCGGCCTAAGGTACGACCTAACGCTCATGCCGATCTATGGTGACAACGGTCACAATAACAACTTTGTGGGTGACATGAATTTCAATAACGGGACCTACATTCTGGCCCGCCTTGCTCCCTCCTGCCTCACCAGTCCGGCGCCCTGCATTCCCGGGGGAACCTTACCGGCGAACGTGGTTGTCACACCGCTTTCCAACAATGCCATCTACCACAATGACTTGTACAACATCCAACCTCGCGTCGGCATGGCGTATCAGATACTGCCCAGGACCGTGTTGCGTGGTGGCTACGGACGCTTCTACGACAACTGGGCGGCCATCACCCAGACCGGCCAGAACTACGAAGGCACCTGGCCCGATATTGGTCAACTCGGTGCCAGCAACCTGAACCCTCTGACCGGCACTCCAACCGCGCCGGCCAATGATCCGCTCCATCTCGGGAGCACTTCACCGATGCCTGCCCCCACGCCCTTCACCCAGTCCACCTGGTTCGCCGACCCGTATTTGAAGCGACCGTATGCGGATATGTGGAACTTCGGTGTCCAACAGCAAGTCACACAGAGCTCCGTGTTGACCGCGAACTACGTGGGAGCCGGCGGGCGTAAACTGGACATTGGAGGCGCCTACAACGTCGCCTTGACCCCAGGTCCCGGGCCGACCCAGCCCCGTGCACCCTACCCTTACATTGGTGCCACGGCCTATGACCGCAGTGTCGGCTGGAGCAGCTACAATGCGCTGCAGGTTTCGATGAATGGTCGGATGCAGCGAAACCTAACCTACCTGGTTTCCTACACCTGGTCCAAAACCTTGGATCTGGGCTGCACCGGCTGGTACGGCGTTGAAGGCTGTTCCATTCAAAATCCCTATAATCTGAAGGCAGATAAGGGACCAGCAGCGACCGATTTGCGGAACATCTTCTCGGCCTCCTGGGTCTACAAACTTCCCTTCGGTCGCGGACAGAAGTTCACCTCGGACAATCGCGTGGTCAATGCCCTGATCGGCGGCTGGGACATCCGCGGGGTTGTATCCTTGAGCTCGGGAATTCCGTTTGACGTCGGCACGGCCAAGGACATTGCGAATACCGGCAACTACAACTATGGCAACGGATACGGGTATGAGCGGTTGAATCTCATCGGATCCCCTTACCCATCCAACAAGTCCCCCGCGCAGTGGATCAACCAGGCATCCTTTGCGTTGCCCGATCCCTTTACCTTCGGTGATCTCGGGCGGGACTCGTTGCGCTCCGATTCCTACAAGAACGTGGATTTGGCCGTTGCCCGTGAGTTTCCGTTCACTGAGCGATGGCGTTTGGAGTTCCGCTTCGACATGTTCAATGCCTTCAACACTCCAGTTTGGAACGTCCCTGTCACCAATGTGGACAATCCTAACTTTGGAGTCGTAACCAGCACCTATAACACAGCCCGGCAGTTGCAGTTCGCGCTCAAACTTTACTTTTGAGGCAGGATTACGGGGTGGATACCGGCCTGGCTCGGTTGCGGTCAGGGTCAACCGTACCCGTGCCAGTTCCGGCATGATGGTTCGCCCTGCAAGGCTGCCTTACACCGATATATCCGAGTTCTTTCAGGCCAGACGGTCGGATTCCCCCTCCTGGAGCTAAACTCTCTACCGGGTTCTGTCTGGGCGGCGCCCATGAGCACTGCGCAACGAATGTCAGGGATGCGCAAGCCGGCGGCGCCCAGCGGACCGCCGGGAGGCTTCAGGATGTGGGTGGTTGGGAGGATGTGCGCACTCTGGAGGCTGGGTGGGCTGATGACGCTGGTCAGCATATTCGCGGCAGCCTCGCCACACACGCCCTCGGCTCAGGCGGTGACCCCCGCATCCAAAATGCCCGATTCCTGCCTTAAGCAACCCTCAGAAAAGATCGCGGGTTTGCTCGAAAGCCTCCACGATCACCCGACCGCCGGTGCCTGGAATACCCTGGGAGTCCTGTATGCGCAGGCCAACCAGGTGTCGTGTGCCATTCCTGCGCTAGAGAACGCGATTCGACTCTCCGCCGCGGACTGGGAACCTCACTATAATCTGGCCCTCGCGTTGCTAAGACAGGGAGAACGCACGGACGCGAAACGGGAGTTGCAGACAGCCATCCGGCTCAAACCCAATTCCGTCAGTTCTCACTTCGCGTTGGGCTCGCTCCTGCGGGAGGAAGGTAAGCTCGCTGCGGCCGGTGCGGAATTTCGCGCCGCTCTGAACAGTGACTCCAGTTTCACTCCCGCCGTCCTCCAGTTGAGCCAGGTCTTGCTGGCAGAGGGTCATCCGCAGGCAGCCCTCGCCTGTCTGGAGGAAGCCAACCGGCAGAAGCTCTCCTCCAGCCAGTCTGAATCGGTTCAGGCAGCCCTCGCCTTGGCCTATGCGCAAAATGGCGATTGGGCAGAAGGCCTGGCCATTTTGGAGGTCTTGATCGCGTCCCAGCCGGATGCCGCCGATCCACAGTTTCGCCTTGGCCAGCTTTATGCCCGACGCAATCAATCCTCCGACCAGGAATCCGCCGCCGCTCATTTTCGCGAGGCCCTGCGCCTGGATCCAGACCTGAATGACGCCCGCATCGAACTCGCGCGGTCGTTGTTGTCTCGGAAAAACTACGCGGAGGCGCTCCCCGTCCTCGAGGAATGTGTCGCCCGCGATCCCGGCAGCACACAAGGCTTCTATCTTATGGGCTTGGCCCATGAGGGTCTGGGACAGACACAGGCGGCAACGGATGCACTCCGCAAGGCGGTAAGTCTGGATCCCAAGGATGCTCAGGCCCGGCAGCGGTTGGGCACCTTGCTGGCTGGTGCGGGAAGGAATGGGGAAGCACTCAGCCAGTTGCAGGTGGCAGAACGGCTCAATCCGCTCGATCCCCAACTTCATCAGGAACGGGCAGCATTGCTGGAACAAACCGGAAACCAGGCGGCGGCGCGTCAGGAACGAGCCCAAGCTGCGGCTCTGGTCGCTCAGGCCAATCAAGAAGCAGTCATTGCCGCATGGACGGATCAGGCCAACCACGATCTGTCCGCGGGCCATGCACAAGCCGCCGCCGAAGGCTACCGAAAGGCGCTTCAGGCTCACCCCAACGATCCCAGACTTCATTACAACCTGTCACTGGCTCTGGACCAGATGGGCGATGTGGCCACCGAACGCAAGGAACTGCAGAGGGCCGTTGCCCTGGACGACAGCTTCGCCGATGCCCAGAACCAGCTCGGGCTGCTGGCCCTAAAAGGGGGTGACCTCGACGAAGCAGAACGGCGCTTCAAAAAAGCGCTCGCTGTCGATGCCAACTACGCCGAAGCTGCGGGCAACCTGGCGATCGTCTACAGCGAACGCGGCAACGACGCGGACGCTGTTCGCTGGCTTCAAGAGGCGATACGGCTGGACCCAAAATACGCCAAGGCCTATGTCAACCTTGGGCTCTTGCTGGCACGCAAAGGGGCCTTGGCTGACGCCGAGCAGCAGCTTCGCAATGCCATCCAGATCGACCCGGCTTATGCGGACGCCTATTCCGCCCTGGGCATGGTCCAGGCTAAGACCGGAAGGAACTCCGACGCCGTGGGCAGCTTTCGAAGAGCGCTAGCCCTTGATCCGCATTCGGCGCAGGCGCACCTGAACCTGGGCATCGCCCTGGTGGACAACTATGATCGCAGCGCTGGGTTGCAGGAATTTTCCGAAGCACTGCGCCTCGATCCCAAGCTCGCGGCCGCGCATGCCAATCTCGGCCGCTTCTACTACGAGACCGGCAAGTATGCGGACGCACAACCGGAGTTCGAGACCGCACTGCGACTCAAGCCGGAGTCCGCCGAAGCCCTCTATTTCCTGGCTCTCACGGAGCGTCAACTCGGCGCCGTGGAACGCTCGTCGCAGCTTCTGGGAAAGCTCGTCCAGCTTCAACCCGGCAACGCGGACGCCCAATTCCTCCTGGGGCAAAACCTGGAACGCGAAGGAAACGCCCCTGGCGCGGTGGAACACTGGAAACTGGCGCTCGAAGCCGATCCCGACCACTCCCAGGCGCTTTACAGTCTGGCCAGGGCTCTCAAGAAGCTGGGGGACCCGGAGGCGCAGAAGTATCAGGATCGCTTCGATGCCCTGCAGAAGAATCAGCAGATCACGGACCGGGTCCAGGAACTGGGAAACTTCGCCTTGCAGGCGGCCAATGCTCAGAACTGGCCTCAGGCGATAGAACTGATGACGGAAGCAATCCAACTCTGCGGCAACTGCCCCCAGGGCGCCCACCTGCACCGGAACCTGGGACTCTTTTACGGTCGAACGGGCAGGATCGAAGAGGCCGAGAAAGAGTTGCACACGGCACTGAAGCTGGACCCTCAGGACGTTGATGCCCAGAAGGCTCTGTCAGTCCTGGAAGGACTTCAGGCGGTACAGGCCAGGTAGTAGCGCTTGGCTTGGGGAGAGCCTCTTGACCACCCGCGTCAGCGCGGGATGGGAGGCTCTGAAAAGGAGGCATGTCCTGAAAGACTCGGGCAACTCGGGAGATCCGTTCCGCCTTGACGGTAAGCGGGCGGTGATTACGGGGGCGGGCAGCGGGATCGGACTCGCGATCGCCAAGAGATTCGCCCAGAGTGGAGCCTGCGTTCGCCTGCTTGACATCGAGCAGAGCGCGGCAGAAGCGGTTGCTCACGACATTGCCCAGAATGGCGGCAACGCCAAAGCCGTGGCCTGCGACGTCTCCGATTCGGCAAGCGTGCGCGCTGCCTTCGGCCAGGTGTTCCAGGAAGGGCGCACGCACGTCCTGGTCAATAACGCCGGCATCTCCCACGTTGGCAACTTGGAAAACACGACAGAACCGGATTTCGAAAGAATCTACTCCGTCAATGTCAAGGGGATGTACCACTGCATGCAAGCTTCGGTAAGCCACATGAAGACGGAGGGCGGCGGGGTCATCCTCAACCTGGCCTCGATTGCGGCGACCGCCGGGCTGAAGGATCGCTTCGCCTATTCCATGAGTAAAGGAGCAGTCGTCGCCATGACCTATTCGGTGGCCAAGGACTACTTGGCTTTCGGCATCCGCTGCAATTGCATTTCTCCCGCGCGGGTGCATACGCCCTTCGTAGATGGATTTCTCAAGCTCAACTATCCCGGAAGAGAGCAGGAAATGTTTGCCGCGCTGGAAAAAGCCCAGCCCCTCGGCCGCATGGCCACGCCCGAGGAAGTGGCCGCTCTGGCTCTGTTCCTTAGCTCGGACGAAGCCTCCTTCATTACGGGTGTCGACTATCCCCTCGACGGCGGGTTCATGAATCTCCGCGGCTGACCATGGACCTCGAACTTCGAAACAAAGTGGTGCTGATCACGGGCGGGGCCAAGGGCATTGGTCGAGCCATCACCAGGAGCTGCGCCGAGGAGGGCGCCCTTCCCGTCGTCGCCGACCGGGATGCCGAAGCCTGTCACCGGCTCGAGGCCGAGCTTCGCCATGCCGGGCTGGCTGCCCGCTTCTTCACCATGGATCTTGCCTCGCCCGAGAATTGCCGGGCCATCGTGTCCCGCACCGTGGACTCCTGCGCGCGCATCGATGCCCTGGTTAACAACGCGGGAGTCAACGACAAGATAGGTCTGGAACACGGCAGTCCCCAGGAGTTCGTGCATTCGCTGGAGCGCAACCTTCTCCACTACTACGCCATGGCGCATTTCGCCCTGCCGCACTTGAAACAGTCCGGCGGAGCGATCGTGAACATCAGTTCCAAGACCGCAGTCACCGGACAGGGCCACACCTCCGGCTACGTCGCATCCAAGGGAGCCATCCTCGGCCTGACGCGGGAGTGGGCCGCCGAACTGCTCCCCTACGGGATACGGGTCAACGCTGTGGTGCCCGCAGAGGTCATGACTCCGCTTTATGAGAGCTGGTTGAACAGTTTTCCCAACCCGGAGGAAAAGCTCAAGGCTCTCGTCGCCAAGATCCCGCTGGGCAGGCGAATGACTGAGCCGGAGGAGATCGCGGCCACTGTGGTCTTCCTGTTGTCCGCTAAGGCGGGACACACCACGGGCCAGCACTTGTTTGTAGACGGCGGCTATGTCCATCTTGATCGCGCCTTAACCTGAAACGCTATGACCAACCAGCCTGTACCCATCACAGAACGACGCTATCGCTGGCCGCTGATGCTGATCACGAGTCTCTTCTTCCTGTGGGCCCTGGGCGTCAATCTGAACGACGTTTTGATTCCGCATTTCAAAGAAGCCTTCGGTCTTTCCGACTTCAAATCGTCTCTCATTCAGACCGCATTCTTCGTGGGATACCTGGTCGCCGCCTTGCCCGCAGGCTGGTTGATGGAGAGGATCGGTTACAAAAAGGGCATCCTGATTGGGCTGCTCACTTGCGCCACGGGCAGCATTCTTTTCGTTCCTGCGGCCTCGATCCGCCTGTATGGCTTTTTTCTCTTCGCCCTGTTTGTCATGGCCTGCGGGCAGAGTGTCCTGGAAGTCGCCGCCAATCCGTATGTGACCACTCTTGGGCCTCCGGAAAGCTCGGAGCGTCGGCTGAACCTCGCCCAATCGTTCAATGCCGTGGGCGCCTTCGTCACTCCCATCATCGGAGCGGCTTTCATTCTCTCGGGGTTGTCGCATTCCCAAACCGCTGCCATGACCTCGGTGGAACGCGGGGCCTATCGGGCGATCCAAGCCAATTCTGTGAAGATGCCCTATCTCGTGATCACCTGTCTTTTCTTGGCGGTTGCGGCACTCATTTACTTCGCCCATCTTCCGGAGATACAGGAAGAGGGCGGAGAGGACTTGGAAGACGTAAAGAGAAAAGGCTTGCGCGGTCTGTGGCCTCACAAGCACCTGGTGAAAGGTGTGGTGGCGCAGTTCTTCTACGTTGGCGCGCAGGTCGGCGTCGCCAGTTTCATCATCCGTTTCGCCCAGTTCAACACCCCGGATATGCCCGCGAAGATCGCAGCCACTTACCTCAAGGCGCACTGGTTCGGATTCATGATCGGACGATTTGCCGGTTCAGCGATCATGAAGAAGGTCCCGGCTCCCACCTTGCTTTCCATTTTCGGGGTCTCGGCGTTGACCTGCCTTTCCGTGGTCCTGTTGGGCCGGGGACCGGCCCAGATTTGGGCGATCGTTCTACTCGGCTTCTTCCATTCGATCATGTTCCCTACCATCTTCGCTCTCAGCGTGAAGCATCTGGGCGCCTATACCAAGCTGGGCTCGTCCTTCCTGATCATGTCGATCATTGGTGCCGCCATCATCCCCGCGTTGATGGGCTACATCTCTGACAGGAGCACAATCCGATACGCTTTCCTTGTGCCTCTGTTGTGCCATGTGTACGTTCTGTACTTTGCCCTTCGAGGGTACCGACCTGTACCGCTCTCCTACAGTCCCAACCAGACAATCATTGCCGGATCCTACAAGTGAGTGCGCCGGTTGAACCGGCTGCGTCTTCCTTGGGGGTTGGCTGGAGGTCTCGGTAACGCCGCCGGCTGCACGGCATCCCTGCGCCCCGGTTCGGTTTTCCGCATAGCAGCCTGGCCGTTCACCTGTCGCTGATGGAGAGCCCGCGAAGTTCACGGCAGGTTTCGGCGAGCACGCGGAGTTTCTTGCGCGTGATATCGAGCGGAACGTGGCCGAAGCCACATTCACTGGTCAGCAGGAGTCGCTGCGGAGGAAAATGTTCAAGCGCGGGCTCTAAGCGCTGGCGGACGATCGCGGGCGTTTCCATAACGTCACTCCGCTGATCGATGACGCCGAGCGCGAGATCGCCTTTGAAGTCCCACTGTTTCCACAAATCCATGAGGTCGTAGCCGAGCGTGCAATGCTCGAGCAGCACTTCATCGATATGGACGGTGCGAAACCCGGCTACGAGATCCGTGTACCTGGTGAAATAAACCCGCTTGCGACGCGGATTGCCGCCACAGACGTGGAGAGCGACCCGAACCTTGGGGAGGGAGGCGATGAGCTCATTGAGGATTTCAGCGGACCAGACGCAGTCTTCGGGCGACTCGGTCCACATGGGCTCGTCGAATTGAATATAGTCACAGCCGGCGGCGATGACTTCGCCCAGTTCGTCGGCGAGAACCTTGGCGTAGGCGCGGCAGAGCGACGGCTCGTCCGGATAAAGATCAGGTCGTTGGTTGACGCTGAAGCGGGTGAGGACGTGGGGACCGGTGACGGTTTGCTTCACGCGGCAGCCCGCCGGTGCGGCGTCGCGCGCCAGCCGCCAGTTGCGCGCGAGTTCGAAGCGCGGGTTCTTGATTTCGTCGACAACCCGCGCGCACTCAATGGCAAAGCCCGCTGTACCGAAGCTTTGCTTGAGCATGCTCTCGAACGTCACGCCGTCGAGACGCTTCTGGTAAAAATAGTACATGTTTTCCCGATAGCCCTCGCCATCGCTGATGACATCGAGGCCGAGATCAGCCTGGTCGCGCGCCGCCCAGCGGATCAGGTCGTCGATCTCAGAGCGGGAAAGCGTCGGCTTCTTCATGGTATCGGCGACGCTTGTGTTGCGCGGATAACTGCCGACAACGGTGCTGGTGAATGGGTTCATGGTTCTGCAATGCGGCTCAGACGGCCGGCAGGCCGGCAGCCGAGCGTGCTTCGTTGATGTGAGCCCGAACCCCTTCCTCAAGGGGGCGTGGAGCGAAATCTATTTCGCGAATCAGGCGCATGCCGTCCTGGTTGTCAATCAGAGGGGTGCCACGGCCGCTGCTGTCGAAATCAATGCGCGCATCGGGAAGCCACTTCTTCACAATCGCGGCCAGACCGGCGGCCGTGATCGACTGGCCGCCGCTATTGTACGCAAAGTGTGCGAGCTTTGGCTTGAGCGCCAGACGCACGAGCTGCTCCGCGCAGTCATCCTTATAAATCCAGGTGTCGCGCGTCTGCGGGCCGAAAGGCAGTGTGACCGGCTCGCCGACCGCGGGCTTGGAGGCGAAGTGCTCGGCCCACATGACCGCACTGCGCTTGCGGCCATGGCCGAAAACCACGGGTGGCCGCGTGCAGACAATGTTCGCACCCAGCCGCTCCGCATACCTGCGACCCATGTGTTCGTTAAGCAGCTTCATAACGGCATAGGTGAAGGTGTGAGTCGCGGGATCACAGAAATCATCCTCCCTGACAGGGCGGTCGCCATAGGGCGCCTGCGATGGACCGTACACCGTCTCGCTGCTGGTGAAGACCAGCCGTACGAACCCACGATGGAGCGCGGCCTCAAACATGTTGGTCATACCGAGGATGTTGACGCGCGTGGAAAGCGAAGTATTGTCGTCCACGACCGGCCCCATCACGTAGGCAAGGTGGATGGCATGAGAGACGTCGGGATGCTTCTTGAAGACGGCCATCACGTCGCGAAAATCGCTGACGTCCATGGCCACGGCATCGAATTCGGTGGCGCCAGCGGCTGCGGCACGCAAATCGGCGATGGCCTGCGTGTCCGGGGAGGAATCCGCCGAAACCGTCGCCACCCCACGGGCCAGGAGATTGTGCACTACGCGCTGGCCAATGAAGCCGAGGCCGCCGGTTACGAGAAACTTCATGGGTCACCCGAGCCGTTCCGCGAAAGCAGTCGCCGTAGATTTCGATGACGAGAAAAGAAGCCAATATCCTATCAAGAGGCTATTCGGGCGACCAACGCTTTTACAGTGCAGAAAGACTTGGGTGAAGTCGCAGGCCAAGCCGCCCAGGAATTGAATCCCCACTGGGCGGCACCCCGGAGAGGCTCACAAAGGCACAGCCGAGACCCCTTCCCTGGACATTCGCATCGCTCCCGGCGGACAATAACCTATGCGACCTGCGCGGGCAGCATGCTTGAAGCAGTGCCTCACTGCCCCGGCACGAAGTGTCCTAATCCTGTTCCCCTTCGCCCTCTTCCTTCTTACCATCGCCAGTCAGGCCCAAACGCCCGACGCCCCCAGCGCGAGCAAATCCTGGACAGCTACCTCCGAATCCGAGGACTCAACCACCCAAAGCCGCAGCCGCACCGTGGAGAGCCACTCGCAAAACGGCAATCGCACCGTCGACAAACGATCCGTCGAGGTCCTCCGCTCCGGAAGTTTCCAGCCTTACCAGGACATCGAGACCGAATCCTTAAAGCTGAACGACACAACTCTTCGCACCACCTCACGCACCTTCACCCGCAATGCCAGCGGCGAGAAAGTTCTGTTTCAGGTGACGGAAGAAGAAAAGCAGGATCTCCCTGGGGGCGCCGTCAAACTCGTTCGCTCCACCTTCAATCCCGACGCCAACGGAAGTCTTCAGCTTGTGCAGCGAGAGGTCCAGGACACAAAAAAGACTAGCCCGAACGTGGAGGAAACCACCACCGCTGTCTTCCTGCCGGGTGTCAACGGCGGTCTGGCTCCTGCCATGAAGGTCCAGGAGCGTCAGGTACACACCGCTGATGACGCCATTCAGTTTCGCAAATCGACTCTGCTTCCGGATGCCGATGGTACCTGGCGCGTCGGAGAGGTTCGCCAAGGCACCATCACCCACGAAGGCAAGGACCGCGTCACCGACGAACGCGTCTCCCGCCCTGGTTCTGATGGCCAGCTTGTCGAAGTTTCACGAACCCTTGGCAAAGAATCGCAAGTTGCTTCCGGAGAAAAGCGGACCACCGTCGAAACTTACTCGACCGATGTTCCCGGGTCAGCCCCAGACGGCAGCCTGCATCTGGTCCAGCGCGTCACCACGGCTCGCCGAGGCACTCCCGGCGGCGCCCAGACCACGCACCGCCAGGTCGAGCAGGTAAACCCCGGCGACCCAAGCGCCAGTCTGCAAATCAAGGTCGTTTCGACCGACGCTACGACCCCGTCCTCTTCCGGAACCCGTGAAACCCGTACGATTCAAGGCCGCGACGCTAACGGCGATCTCAACATCATCTCAGTCGACATGACCCAGTCCGATAAAGCCCCCGCCATTGAGGTCCAGATTGCCCCAGCGGAAAAGCCGAAATCCAAGGCTAAGTGAAGCCTGAGAAGAAAACAGTCGACGGAGAACAGCAGCTCTTTCGGTCGCGGGGTTGGGTTTGAGCACCATTTCCCGCCACTCCGGCAAAACTTTATCGCTTAGGTCAGAAGCCGGTTGCAAAGCGAAGGCTTGCAAAGCCACATCACTGAGACTCGAACCCGAATTGGAGTATAAGGAAAGTTGGCCGGGAGTCGTCCGATAGTCAGCACTCAACCTCAGCAAGCCTAGCGGGCCCGAGTGCGGCGGCGCCCGGCATTATGCGTCTGCGGTGAATCAGCATGCTGTTTTTTTCACGCCTTCTTCTTTTTCGCCAACTGTTCCACCATCCCGTGCAGGGCAGCCTGGGTTTCTTGGCGCCACCACCAGGAGCTAACCTCGACCAACTCTTGAGCGATATCTCGGGCAAATTCCCTGACCAGGTCGGCCCGAGCTTGTCTTCGCGTCAGATCCATGGCCGCCCGGGGAAGTGCGAGCAGATCCTGGCACCAGTTCAACGCCCGTTCCAGAACTCGTTCCGCGGGGACGACCTCGTCCACCAACCCCAACTTTGCTGCTTCCGCTGGCGATACCAGCAGACCGGTCACGGCCAAGCGCTCGGCCTGGCGAGGGCCGACGAGGCGCCGCAGAGCGGATAGAATCAGCGGCGGTAGCGGCAAACCCACTTGCACCTCGCTGAGACCGATCTTTGCATCTCCGTCCGCCGCGACGCGCCAGTCGCAGAAGAGCGCCAGCACGGTTCCGCCCGCGGGAGCGTGTCCGGTGATGGCAGCTGCCAGCGGAATGGGCGAGGAAGCCAGAGCGCTCATCAGCGCATAGAAGTCTCGCCAAACGGCATCCATGGACAGACGGTCAAGCTTGAGTAGGACCGGTACGTCGAGTCCCGCTGAGAACATACCCGGCGAGCCTGAGAGCACCAGGGCGCGTGCCCCGTCGTGCGGAGCCGTTTCCACCGCCTGCAAGAGTGCTGCGATCAGCTCGGGGGACAGCGCGTTCACTGGCGGCCGGTTCAGTCGCAGTTCTCGAACCGCTCCATGCTCAAAAGTAAGAATCATCTACAAGGCCACCCCACGCTTCCTCCAGTAGTCAAGCGCGCTGGCTAAGGTTGCGGTTATGCAAGACACCAGGCTGGCACCCGGCAGTGCCGCAGCCACGAGTACTGTCATCCCCCACTTCCAGCAAGCGCTCTCACCGCGCCAGCGAGCTGAAGTGGAGACCCATAAAGTACGGCCACAGCACGATCGCGAGGACGCCTTTCCAAAGACCCAGGTGTAGAAATCCGATGGTGAAAAGCCAGGCGCCAACCCAAACAGTCCCCATGAAGGTATGCTGTTCGATTCGTATTTTCTGCATTTTGTCCCCGCGGGTATCTGTTTCCAAAAGTCTCCTCCGTCGGTGTTTCCTCCCCGTTTAAAACCAGCATTGTACGCCCGCTGATTCCGCCTCTGTGCCCGGTCGGAGGATATGTAGACTACGGGTGCAGGGAGCTCTGGCTCGCGTCCAAGGCGGCCTCTGCCTTTCGAATCGCCTTCTCGTGCAGCTCCCAGGACCGAATCGCTTTCTGGCATCCTTCCCGCGCCAGGCGGACGCTTAATTGTCTGTCTGCCTCGTCGAACGTCGCCTCAGCATCCATCCTGGCTCGATGCGCCTCATCATCCGCATCCTTCACTTTCCGGGCCAACAGCTTGAGTTCAGGCTCAATCGCCTGGGGAGGCGGGTCGGTGGGTCGCCGCTTCTGGCCCCGGCCATTGGATTCCGCCACCAACTGCTGGTAAGCAGCTGTCAAATCCTGGCGCCAAGCGGCTTTGATCTTCCGGTTCAGCCGGTCCAGAACGGCGTTAGCTTTATCCGCGGTCTCGCGCACGCCTTTCTTCTCCCAGAGCCACGTAAACAGCGACCAATCCATCGCTGCACTCATCAGTGCTTTTGCCTCTTCGACTTCCAGGAGCTTGCGCATATCTCAATCGACAGCTTTTCTCCCAAACTACAAGCAAGGTTTCGCCGGTGACGAAGTACCCAGACAACAAATCCGAATGGTCCGTGTCATCTCAGGTACTGATGCCGACCATAGTCCAACCTGATTGGCTCCGCTGTGACTGCTGTCACGCAGTCAGGTGGGTGAGAGCGGGCTGGCGGCCTGATCGTCAGTTCACCAAGAACCGGGCGTCGCCGCAACCTTTGCTGCGCAAAAACCCTCCTGGGCGCGAATATGCTCCATATGCGGCGGATTCTGGAGTAAGCGAGCAGCGCCACCTTCCGGCCCGCTCCATTTCTGGCAGGCTCGGCGGGTTTATCGGCCTGACAGGCCAATCCATACCGCCCCCACCCCAGTTTCCCGATGTCCAACCTCGGACACTGAACCTTGGAAGAGGTATTCTAGGCAAGACACTGCATCGAGAACTGACTTCTTAGGTCGCGGGTAAAGCATGTCCAAACCGATTACTGAGGTGGTGGTGCTCGGAGCTGGGGTCGCTGGACTCGCATGCGCGCAGGCGCTCTGCGAAGCAGGTCTTCGAGTCACCATTCTCGAAGCGCGCAGCCGTGTGGGTGGACGCATCTGGACCATACATCCCTCTCTGACACACGCGCCGGTCGAACTGGGGGCAGAATTCATCCACGGTCTACCGCAGGAGGTGTGGCAGATTGTGGAGCGTGCCGAACTGCAGACTCACGAACTCTCGGGAAACCGCTGGCGTCTCGAACAAGCGCGGCTGGCACCCGTGACCGGCTCCTGGGATCAGATCGACAGTATCTTCCGCAGGATTGATGAGTCTGCACCAGATCAATCATTCTACGATTTCCTGGAACAGGCTTGTGGGGACCTACCTCGGTATACGAGGATGGAAGCGGCCGCATTTGTAGAGAGCTTTCACGCATGCGACGCGAGCCGCATCAGCGCTCTTGCGCTCGCGCGATGGCATCGCAGCGACCAGGAAATCCAAGGACACCGCGGCTTCCGTTTCCGCAATGGATATGAAGGTCTGGTTCGAGCACTGGTGGCCGCCACCAGGCCTGACCTGCTCACGCTGCGGCTGAACACCGTTGTTACCGAGATCGCATGGAGTCCCGGCACGGTGGAGGTGGCGAGCGAATCGCCCGAACAGCAGCAGGAGCTCAGCATTCACGCAGACGCTGCGGTTGTTGCTCTGCCTTTGGGTGTTCTGCAGGCACCGCCTGGAGCCCTCGGCGCCGTCCGCTTTCGACCAGAACTGGCCGAACAGGCGCTGGCCCTCAAGCAGTTGGAGATGGGGGCGGCGGTCCGGCTTGTCCTGTGTTTCCGCCATTGCTTCTGGGCAGACCCTAAGCTGGTGCGATCGCCCATGCCGGACATGAGTCTGCTCTCGTCTCCAGAAGAATTGTTCCCGACGTGGTGGTCGTCTGTGTCTGCCCAAACCGCCTCGCTGACTGGTTGGTCCGGCGGACCGCGTGCTGATCGGCTCTCCGGCCTCGGAAGGGCAACCATCACGGGGCGTGGATTGGAGGTCTTGCACCGTATCTTCGGAGTGTCCCTGGAAACCTTGCAGGACTTGCTACAAGAGTCCTTTGTGCACGACTGGCAGTCCGACCCTTATTGCCGTGGTGCCTACAGCTACCCTCGTGTCGGAGGAGTGGAAGCCGGGTGCAGACTGGCTGCAGCAGTGGAAAACACCTTATTTTTTGCAGGAGAAGCGACCGACTGCAGGGGACACAACGGGACGGTGCACGGCGCCATCGCTAGCGGCCAGCGCGCCGCCACGAACCTGCTTTCCTCAGTTGCCCGGGCTTGATTTCCCCCTGGCATACATCGGCAAGGCATCGGCGTCGATGTCGATGATGATGCGGCGATGAACTGGCCGACAAAAATGAAGCGGACAGCGCTGTAACCGCGACCGCGAACCCAGCGGTGCCACCGCCGCCTCCGATTCCGGTGTCTGCTCAAATTCGTTTTGATGCTGAAGACTCAATGCACACCTATCCGCACGTGTAATCAGTTCCGAAATTCTCTGCTGTCAAACAACTACGCAGGCAACACCATGTGCTAAGCCGCCACATCAAGGGGATTGCGGCCGCGAATTGAGTCGGGGTAGATTTGTGCGCACATTTGGAGGCTATTCCGATGTCGCCTATGCCACCGGGCAAGTTGAGCTGCTTCATCCTTGTGGGCTTGTTGTCCGCTGGCCTTGTGGCCGCCGCCGCGGATGAACCGGTCCTGACGAAAGAACAGATCAAACAATTTCTTTTGACTGCCAAGGTAATCAAAAGCGCGCCAGCTCACAAAGGCATTACCAATACACTCCGGCTTACCTTGACAGACGGGACAATCACCCATGATGCTCACTTCCAGCCCATCGACGAAAGCGCCATGCTAAAGCAGATGGCCAACGGGCGCACCGAAGTGAACTTCGTCGATTCCTACAGGTACAACATCGCCGCCTACGAACTCGCGGCCATGCTGGGCCTAGATGACATGGTGCCAGTCTACGTGCAACGAAAATATGAGGGGAAAATGGGCTCGTTCGGCTGGTGGCTGCCGGTGAAAATGGACGAGGCCGACCGTGTCAAACAGAAAATACCCGTGCCCGATCCCGATAGTTGGAATAAACAGATGTATAGAGTTCGAGTGTTGGACCAATTGGTCTATGACACTGATCCTAATCTCACCAACGTCCTAATTGGCGAGGACTGGAAAATCTACAGGATTGATTTCAGCCGGGCATTTCGACTTTACAAGGATCTCCAGAGCACAAAGGATTTGGTGCAATGCGACCGGCAGCTGTTCACCAAACTGAAGGCACTCGACGGCAATGAACTGGCAGCAAAAACCAAAGGCTTTCTCAATAAACAGGAGGTTCAGGCGCTCATGGCTCGGCGTGACAAGATTGTGGATCATTTCCAAAAGCTGATCGCCCAAGCAGGTGAGAACCAAGTCCTGTATTAAAGGCGGCAACCAGAAATCAGACCCAGACCACCATGCCGCGAATCCTGCTTCGCGCGTTGCGATGATCAGCCCGCTTAGATCGCTGCGATGGAAAGGTGGAAGACTTGCTCGAACGCGGAACCGGGCCAAGCAACTTGGCCTCCCCGGATGGCCTAAAGCCGTGCCGCACTGACAGCGGCACTTTAGGGAGGACAACGTTGGAAGCAAACCACAAAACCTCGCCCGCCCGGATGGCGCCAGGCTAAAAGCCCGAGCTCTCCCAGGTCCGGTTCTTCAGAATCTCCTGTACCTGCAACTGGTAGGGCTGGCCGGGCTGCCAGTTGCCCGAGTAATGGAAGCCGATGCACCCCCAGAAAACGTAGTCCCATCCGTGTTGTGCGGCGATCTGGTCGACGGTCTGGCCTAAGTAAAGCCAGTTCCCACCGTCGTAAAAGTCGCCATCGTAGCAGGACCGGATGTGGGCGGCGTACCAGTCGACGTTCAACGCTGTGGACTGCATCGTGTCGGGATAACCGCCATGAATGACAGTGCCGGTGCAGTCTTCGTTCTTGATCTGCATCAGACCGTAGGAAGCCTCGCCCACGGGCCCGCATACATCTCCCAGCGTGCTCATGTGCCAGTACGATTCGATGACGGCGTCGGCGCGAATCGTGTCTTCGTCGATGCCCCATTTGCAAGCAGCCCACTGGATGATCTCCGTCGTGGTGCCGGTGAAGTTGCCCGTAACCTTCGCGCGCTTATCACGCCAAAGCGTCCAATAGTTCTCAAGCGACCAGTTATAGGGCGGAGAAGCGACGGTGTGGTTTGCCTGATCATTGTCCGGCCGTGGTTCCCACGAATTGGGCTTGACCGCCGACGAGCAGTAGGCATCCGAGCGAGGAAGATAGGTGGCATGCGCGGGCTCCGTGCTGAAGTAACCGGCTTTGGTTGCCTCCGGGCTGGTCACGGATTGGCCTCCACAGCCAAGCAGGAACGCCAGGGACACCATCGCGTACGAGGTTGCGAACTTTCGCCTTGATCGGCCTGCGAGGCGAGCCGATCGGAAGGGGGTGGAGCGTGTATACACCGTGATCCCCTCGACTGATTGCCAATTGAGACTATCGCGCCCGGAAGAGAGGGCAACGTGCCGAAAGGACTATCGCGATGCGGACTACTCCTCGCTCTGACATGGAACGAAGTGCCATAAGCTAAAGATGGCCAAATGTCAGTCTCTGGCCCGCGACAGGGCATCTGTTGCCCTTGACCCCCGCGAGCTGAGCGCGAGAAATCAAGGCCTCGATCAAGCCCTCAGGAGTGCGCGCATGAACTGGACAAGGAAGCGCCGGCTCAGCTTTGCGCTGGAAACCGATGTTACTGAGCCCTCTGAGATGGGCTTGGCGAGGGTTGTGGTGACCAACGACTTCCACTAGACTTCCGCGCGACAAATCGATGGTGTTCATCGACTAGCCGACGAAATTCCTTCCTGGCCATGTACCAGTGTCTCCCATTGGAATCCCACGCGTACAACTTCTCGGTGCTGGCCGGGAGCCAGCCGGTTCGATCCAGCACTTGCAAGAAAAACTTGCCTCGGGCCAGCATCTTCGGAATTTCACAAGGGAAGAAGTGGTGGCTGGGTGCAGAACCTTTCTTGAGCTCGATGGCGATGCCCTGAACCAGGATCGGCTTCGAGCCGACGTTGGTCACTCGGACCGTGAGCACAGGCGGCAAGGAAGGCTCCAGGCTGTCCACCTGGTACATCCCCTCTACCGTCAGAGGTCCTTGCAAATGAAGGTCGCGTAGGATGTTCCAGCCCAGAGCAATCGTGGCAACGATCGCGCCCCACCAAGCCGCGACATGACTGTGGGAGACATCCGAAGATGTCAGCTTTTCAAGCCAGGGCGGAATGATAGCTAGTGCCACTTTCAGAGCTCTACGGCTGCCCGATGTGTTTTCAGGCGCCCTCTGGGCGGCAGACGGTACCGCTCAAACCGAACCTCTGACCTCCGCTTAGTACTTCTGGCTGACCAGCGCGCCTGCGTCGGTGATGCTGCCCTTCACCAGCTCCGTTTCGATCTTGAGTTTTTGCGAGGGACGCAGATCCACCACGGTTTGAAAAGGCAAGTATCCCGGGAGGGCGACGCGGACCCGGTGTTGTCCGGGCGTAAGCAGCAGAGCTTTTCCCATCCCGTCAAACTCGTTCACGTGTCCGACAAACTGGTCGTCCACAAACACCGCGGCCCGATCGGGATTGGCAGAGATTTTCAACTCCCCCATCGCGCCTGAAGGCGGGATACGGGTGTCCCGGGTGAGAGCAAGCCTGATTTCGTAGACACGGCCCGGCTCCAGCAGCAGCTGCTGGACAGCGTCCTGGTACCAGGCCTGGCGCACCACGATCTCATGCCGTCCCGCGAGCAGGAGCATTTTCCTGTCTCCATTCAACTCTTTCACGTAACCCACGTACTGTCCGTCAACCCAAACACCGGCGTTCTTTTCGGCCTTGTTGTGGGCGACAAAACGCACCTCAGCCAGCACGCGGTTCTCGGCCTGCAGAGGACCGATGAGGCCTATGAAACAGAAAGCTGAAACCACAGACAGACTTGTGATTCGCAACATTTCAACCCCCAAAAGGTAATGATTCAATTATGGTTGGAGTCTACCGCGCCTTGTCGATATGCCGAAGGTTCAGTTTGTGGTCCAGTTACTCGGAAGATTACAGGGGGTCGTCGAAGTTAGTCGGTGAGCATTCGTCGGAGAGGGGGTGTCAGCGCTCGGAATGTACACGGCGATGGGAAGTCCACGCATCGATTACCTGGCCAGGAACTTCTCGGCGGATTCGGCGTCTTAGGTGCCGCTCCGGAACTCCCTGGAGTAATGCTATCCGCGAATGCAAGTTAGAAAAGACAATTACTTTTGGGTCGAAGACTGCTATGGGCAAGTCACCTCGTCAGGTCCAACACGATGTAGGCAATAAAATCTGCCGGCGGGAACTCGGAAGCCTATGTGGCGTGTTGCTGGCAGGTTCTTCCGCAGAAAAAACGTCCTGCGGGCCGCACCTTGAAACCCGTGGGCCCGGCTCAATGGGCATTTGTGGAGCATCCAAGTACCCAGGACGTAGGACCAGGGCCGGGCAGAATTTGCGAGAGACCATTCGACTGGGTTGTTTCGGAGATCACGGAGGGCCTCTCGGGCCCCCCGCGATCCACGGGGTGAGGGTTTAGAGCGAGCGGAGAAAGTTGAGCAGGTCCTGGGCGTCGGACTGGCTCAAGGCGTTGAACTGGTTCACCACGGCATTGGCTTCTGAGCCGTTACTGGCGTGGGCGCGAATCG